>JBAXXM010000043.1:0-1902 GCA_037127935.1 Synechococcaceae cyanobacterium ELA739 | reverse complement strand
CCCGGCCATCTCAACGCCTTCGCCCTCAGTGGCTATTGGCAGCCCCAGAACAGTGGCTGGTTCCCCTCGATCAGCGCCGGTTGGGGCTACAACGCCTACGACTATGGCCAGTCTGTCCCGACCGGCAGCCTCAAGGACAGCCAATCCTGGTATGTGGGTCTGCAATGGCTGAAGGCCTTCTCCGAGGTCAACAGCATGGGTCTGGCCTTCGGCCAGCCCGTGTTCGCCACCGGCCTCACCGGCGGCCAGTCCCCCAACTACGGCAACGACGCCTTCGAACTCTGGTACAAGATCCAGGCCACCGATCACATCGCCGTCACACCTTCCATCTGTTACCTCAGCCGCCCCGCCGGTCAGTTCACCCCCGCCGGTCAATCGTTCGATAACCTCGGTGCCCTGGTCAAGACCACCTTCAAGTTCTAAGCGCCTGCATCAGGTTGCACCCTGGTCCGAGGCTCCGCTTCTCACAGCTCTCTGCAGCCCCGACCCCGCCCTCCGGAACCGAGTGCGATCGCCAACACTGGCTGCCGATCTCAGCTCGCAGGTCTGCGTGCACCCTGTCCTAAATCGTCCCCTCCATCGTCTCCCCAGATCTCATGTTCAAGTCATCCCGCACCGCCCATCGGGCCATCGTGCCGATTGCAGCCCTGCCCCTGCTGCTCACCGCAATCACCGGTGTGATCTTCAGCATCCTTGATCAGAAGGGGGTCGAAGCCGATTGGCTGATACAGATTCACAGTGGTCATTTCGGCCCGATCAATCTGCAGCCCTATTACGCCTATGTCCTCGGGTTCTGCCTGTTGCTGTTGATTGTCACCGGCCTGGTGATGTGGTTCCGCACCCGCCGCCGCCCGATCACCAACGGCTGAACTGGCCGATGTTTCGGATCTCGAAACTGGCTAAGATTATTGATCGCATTTCCTTTACCTTCCAGGGCACATGAGCACACTGCCAGGATCGTTGCTGTTGGGACTTCTGCTGAGTCCTCTGCTGTTGCCCGGGGCCAGCCTGGCTGCCCAGGCCTGCAAGGTCAGCAAGGAGTTCCACGGTGCGGCCCCCTCGGTGATCGTTCAGGACGCCCTGGCTGAGAAGTTTCAGTACCCCCTCAAGCGGGTGGATTGCCGTGATGATGGCCTCTGCTACCAGCGCTGGGGCAAAAATTGCGGGGTCTGATGCGGTTGGCCGCCCTCAGCTGGACTGCCTGACCGCATAGCTGGGGCCAGCCAGGGCGGGCAGGTGCACCTCAAAGCAACTGCCGGCGCCCGGTTCACTGCTGAGCTGAATGCGGCCACCGTGCAGGTTGCAGATACGGGCGGCGATGGTCAGTCCCAGGCCGGAGCCCCCATCGGCGCGATCGTGGCGGGCGCGCCAGAAGCGATCAAACACCCTTGCCTGTTGATCGGGGTTGAGTCCCACACCCGTGTCGTGGATGGAGATCCGGGCCACGCGGCCACGCTGTTGACCGCTGACGCGTACGGTGCCGCCCGGTTCGGTGTAACGGCGCGCATTGTCCAGCAGGTTGCGCAACAAGCGATGCAGCAGGGGGCGGTGGCCGGAGAGTTGAATCCCTGGAACGATGTCGGTGATGAGCTGGATCTGTTTCTGGGCAAAAAGATCCTGTTGCAGGTCTAATTCCTGCTCCAACAATTCGGAGAGATCGAGCCTCTCTGCCTGGCCCAACCGGTGCTCTTCGTTTTTCGCCAACAGCAGCAAGTCGTCAACCAATTGGCGCATCTGTTCGCTGGCACTGGCGATCGCCTCAAAGCGGCGACGCTGGGCGCGCTCCTGCACCTGGGTTTCCACCAGTCCCATCTCCGCATTCGCCGCCATCGCCGCCAGGGGGCCCCGCAGCTCATGGGAGGCATCGAGGCTGAACTGGCGCAACCGCTCCAGGGTGGCTTC
>JBAXXM010000042.1:0-2627 GCA_037127935.1 Synechococcaceae cyanobacterium ELA739 | reverse complement strand
GACAGCCCCCGCGATCGGCTGATCCCAGCGACAGCTGGCATCACCTCAAGGAATCACCCACCAGCTCCGGCTGGAGAAAGCCCCCTCGTGAGAGGGGGCTTTTTTGTAGGCTCCAACCAGTGCAACCAGGCCATGGGCAGCAGTTTCGGCGACCTCTTCCGCATCAGCACCTTTGGCGAATCCCACGGCGGAGGGGTAGGGGTGATCGTCGACGGCTGTCCGCCGCGGCTGGAGCTTGACCTGGAGGCGATTCAGGCCGAGCTCGATCGGCGCAAACCCGGCCAGAGCAAGATCACCACCCCGCGCAAGGAGGACGACCGGGTCGAGATTCTCAGCGGCCTGCTCGATGGGGTCACCCTGGGCACGCCGATCGCCATGGTGGTGCGCAACAAGGACCAGCGCCCCGGCGACTACCAGGAGATGGCGGTCGCCTTTCGCCCCTCCCATGCCGACGCCACTTACCAGGCCAAGTTCGGCATCCAGGCCCGCAGCGGTGGTGGCAGGGCCTCAGCCCGCGAGACCATTGGCCGGGTGGCCGCCGGCGCGATCGCCAAGCAACTGTTGACCAAGGCCCATGGCACCGAAGTGATCGCCTGGGTGAAACGGATCCACACGATCGAAGCGTCGATCGATCCGGCCTCGGTGAATCTGGAGGCCGTCGAAGCCAACATCGTGCGCTGCCCCGATGCCGAGACCGCCGAGCGGATGATCGAGCGGATCGAGGCGATCGGCCGCGACGGAGACTCCTGCGGTGGCGTGATCGAGTGTGTGGTGCGGCGGCCACCGGTGGGGCTGGGCATGCCGGTGTTCGACAAGCTCGAAGCCGACCTGGCCAAGGCGGTGATGTCGCTGCCGGCCACCAAGGGCTTCGAGATCGGCTCCGGCTTCGCCGGCACCCTGCTGCGGGGCAGCGAACACAACGATCCCTTCCTGCCCACCGACGACGGCAGCCTGCACACCGCCACCAACAACTCCGGCGGCATCCAGGGGGGCATCAGCAACGGCGAGGAGATCATGCTGCGGGTGGCCTTCAAGCCCACCGCCACGATCCGCAAAGAACAGCAGACGATCGATTCCGAGGGCAACGCCACCACCCTGGCGGCCAAGGGCCGCCACGATCCCTGCGTGCTGCCGCGGGCCGTGCCGATGGTGGAGGCGATGGTGGCCCTGGTGCTCGCGGATCACCTGTTACGTCAACAAGGGCAATGCAGCCTCTGGTGAGGGGCCATGGCTGACGTCTGAGGCCCTGGTGCCAAGGGCCTTGGTACGGGGTTTCACAACTCCACCCAGACCGCTCCACGCACCACCCAGGGACCAGGGGCTAGGAGCTTGTTGCCAATAGAGCGCAGCAGGCCACCAGAGATGGTGACCGCCCTCTTTTAGCCGGACGAGTGCGGTTTTTCCGCTTCTGCTCAGAGGGTCGATAGATGATCAGCGATCCAGTCCTGTCTGTTGTCGCCATGGCCGTGGCCCTTCATCGGGCGGCTGCCACCGCCATCTGCTGCTGTGATCGCCGGTATCGGAACAACTTGAGCAGGTTGTGGGTGGCCGCGATCAGATGCCACTCGCCGTCGACCTTCTCCAGCCCCCGCAACAGAAAGCGCCGCAGGCCCCGGCATTCCTTGATCTGCCCATTCACCGGTTCCACGATCGCCTTGCGCTGGGCGTAGATCTTGGATCCCTTCTTGCTTCTGAGCTTGCGGGCCATGCGGGTTTTGGCATCGGCCTCTCTGCGCAACGGCCCCCGTTTTGGCGGCGGTGGCTGCCCGTGCGGCAGGCGCCCGGTGGCGATGTAGGCGTCGATGCCCTGATCGCTGCAGGCCTTGGCGTTGTCCTCGCTCCAGTAGCCCGCATCCGTCGTCATCACATCCGGAGATGCACCGGCCGTGACCGCGATGCGTTGCAGCATGGGCTCCAGGTGCTCGACATCCGGCGGCTGGTTGCTCACCCCCACCGCCACGATCACCTGGTGGTCGCTGTCCACCGCCACCTGGCAGTTGTAGCCCTGCAGATAGGACCCACCGGACTGCATCAGATGGCTGTCGGGGTCAGTGAAATTGCGCTGGGTCTTCCTGGTTGGCGTGCCATCGGCCTTCCGGGCCAGGCCTCTCCTTGGCATCGCCTCGACGGCCAGAGGCTCCAGATCCGGGGGCTCCACTCCGGCGTTCTCGGCCGCCTCGATCGCCTGGTCTCGCGCGGCTTGGGCCCTGGCTGCTGCCGTCTCGGCCTTGCTGTTGAGCTCGGCCTGCTCAGCATCTGGTGCATCCGCCTCTCGGGCAGCCGCCGCTCTGGCTCTGGCCTCCTCTGCCTCCTCCTGCCGCTGCCGAGCCGTCGCTGCAGCGGTCTCCGCTTCCATCTCTTTGCGGGCCTGACGAATCCTGGCCAGACGGTCCTGACGCCGTCGTAACTCATCGGGCAGATCGCTGCCGAGCTTCCCCTTGCCGTAGCGCTTGTCGTCCTGGGCATCGAGGATCTCCGCCCGGCGCATCAAAGCGTTGATCTCCTTCTCCAGTTCCTTCTCAGCCCTGAGCATCCGCTCGTGGCTCATGGCCTTGTGCTTGGAGGCATTGGCCGGTGACTGCCAGGAAAGATGACGCCCCTGCCGCTGATCAGGCGGTCATCACCAA
>JBAXXM010000041.1:0-2699 GCA_037127935.1 Synechococcaceae cyanobacterium ELA739 | reverse complement strand
GACGATCCTGCTGGCCAAGGCCGGCAAACCCTGGGCCCGCCTGATGCCGCTGGAGTCCGAGGCGCCCCGGCGGGTGGCGGGACGCCTGCGCCACCTGGGCCCCCTCAGCGATCCCGAGGCGCTGCTGGAGCCGATCACGGCCGACGAGCTGGCGGACTGGGAGGCAGCTCCCCTGGGGCCGCTGGAAGACGCTCTCGCACAAGCGGAGTGAACGGGACCAACGGCTACCTGCTGGACAGCCACGGGTTGCTGTGGTGGTGGTTCGAACCGCAGCGCCTGTCCCCCACCGTGGCGAGCCTGCTGCAGGACTCCAGCAGTCCTGTTCATGTCAGCGCCGCCAGCATCTGGGAGCTGAGCATCAAGCACCACCTGGGTCGCTTGCCCCAGCTGGCGGGCGCCATCGGCGATCTCGAGCAGCTGCTGCGGGCGGATGGTTTCCGCGCTCTGGCGATCACGCCGGGCCATGGTCTGCGGGCCGGCGCCTACGGCCAGGCCCACCGCGATCCGTTTGATCGCATGCTGGCCGCCCAGGCGGAACTGGAACAGCTGGTGCTGCTCACCGCCGACCCCCAACTGGCCGCCTTCCCCTGTCAGACCCTCTGGTGACGGACGGGTGCTCGGCGATCCGTGCCCCACGGGATTGGTGTTGGCTGCCTGCCGCCGGCATTGCCGGCACCTAGCTTGAGGCCATGGGAACCAACGGCCTCAGCCCCCTCGAACAGCTGCGCCAACAGCGTCAGGAACGCTGGCTGGAAGGGCTGCAGCAGCGGCTGGCCGAGACCCTTGGTGACGCTCCCTGCCGGGTCTGGCTATTCGGCTCCCGGGCCCGGGGGGACTGGGACGGCTTCTCGGATACCGATCTGCTGGTGGAAGACGACGGCGCTGAACTGGCGGAGCGGGCCGCCGATCAACTGCGCGCCGCCCTGGTGGGCGATGACGTGCTGGCCCTGGATCAGCAGCGCTGGCAGGCCATGGCCGATTCGCCGTCCCCCCACTGGCGCGCCGTGCATGCGCAGGCCCGCTGTGTGCACCCGCGGCCATGAGTCAGGCCCGCACGGGTGCCTGGTGGCGCCAGGCCCGCAACGACCTTGAGCTCGCGGAGCTGGCGCGCAGCAACGGCTTCCACGCCCAGGCCTGCTTCTATGCCACCCAGGTGGCCGAGAAAGCGCTGAAGGGCGTGATCCTGGAACTCGGCAGCGAACCGCCCCGTACCCATGTCCTGGGTCAGTTGGTCAAGCTGCTGGCGGCCGAGGGGCTCGACGTGACGGCGCTGGCTCCCCTGCCGCTGCCGGCCCTGAGCCGGATGACCGTGACCAGCCGCCACCCGCTGGATGACACGCCGCCGAGCGAGCTGTTCGATGCCTGCGACTCCGACCAGGCCCTGACCACGGCGAAGGCCGTCCTGGCCTGGGTGGAGCAGCTCGATCAGGCCCCCGGCTGAGCCGGCCAGGTTCGGACTTTGGCGCGAGCTGGGTTCGATCGGCAACAGCCATCCGCAGCCCCATGGCGTGCTTGCTGCTGAGTGGCATCGGCGTTGCTGCCTCCATCGTTCGGAGGGGTGCATTGCGCACCTGCGGCAGATCGGGAAGGCCCAGAAGTGCCGGTGGCTGACCATCACCACCGCCTCGCTTTCTCTGGCAGTCCTCCCTTCAGAAGCCCGTCACCCGGGACAGCCCCAGGGACACCGCTTTGAGGACCACCTGGGCCCGGCTGCTCACCCCCAGCTTTTGGCGCACCGTCTTGCCATAGGTGCGCACGGTTCCGTAGCTGACGCCCAGCCGCTCTGCCGCCTCCTGATCCCCCAAGCCCTCCACCCACAGATCAATCAGCTGTTGTTCACGATTGGTCAGCTCCGGAGGAGGGTTGCGCCAGCCCTGCTCTGCGCCATCCAGGCAGGCCTTCACCGCAGGGGAGCGGAAACGTTTGCCCAGCGACAGGGTGATGATCATGTTGCGGAGTTGCAGATCGGCTGAAAAGCACTCCTGCTCGCAGATCACGGCATCAACGCAGGAGCGCCCGGCCGCCTTCAGATTGTCGTGATCCTGATCACAGATCAGGATCGTGCGGATGTCGGAGACCACGGAGCGGGCCCGCTCCGCCAGGGCCAGTCCATCGCCGTCTTCGAGCTGGGGGGTGAGGATCAACAGCCCGGGCCTGTTGTGGCGCAGCCCCTCCATCGCTTCGGCTTCGGTGGTGACCATGAAGACCGCCCGCCGTCGGTTCAGAGCGGATCGGTAGAAGCCATAGAGCAGCAGCCTGCGGGAGGAGGCAAAGCCGGCGCTGGGCCGGATCTCACTGCTCAGCAGCCAGCCGAAGGTCGGTGCCAACAGGCTCCTGACCATGGACATGTTGCTGAGGAGATTCAAGGCCGATGCCGTGTCAGGAGCCTGTCCACAAGTCTGCCCAGGCTGGCGGTTGCATGTCGTGCTGTGCCGGTGCTCGGCACCGGGGCCCAGACCACTGAAGCCAGGCGTTTGCTGACCTGCCCGTACCAGTGGACGTCAGGGATCAGGGGCGTTGAATTGCCGTTCCCTGAAATTCGCCGGGGGTTTTACCCCCATTGGCGGGTACGGAGGGCAGTCGTTGCCTTAGGGCCGGCCAAACAGGCTTCAAGGCTGGCCCAAGTTTCACCCCTGTGGGCCTATGGCCCGCTATCCCGGTCCGGTGCGCCAGCAGGGCAGCTTCTGAAGCTGGGGCGG
>JBAXXM010000040.1:0-4597 GCA_037127935.1 Synechococcaceae cyanobacterium ELA739 | reverse complement strand
TGGCCCGCAGCCTGGGGGTGCGCCTGCAGATCGTTGAGCAACCTTTGGCCAAACTGGAGCGCCTGCTCGATCGTGGTCGCATCGACCTGGCCCTGGGCGGTATTCAATCCTCGCCGCAGCGGGCGATCCGCCATCACGTCAGCCTCGGCTATGAGTCCGTACATCTGGCCCTCGTGGTGCCCGACGGCAAGGTGGGACTGATTCAGAACCTGTCGCAGCGGCCCCTGGGCCGCCCCCTGCGCATGGCCGTGGCCGATCCCCAGCTGATCACCGCCAGCCTGTCGGATCGGATCGCAGCGGAGCTGGGGGTACCGCCAGGCCGTTCTGGGCTGCAGCTGGTGCCGGTTGCCAGCAAGGAGCAGTTCTTCACCCCGGCCGGTCAGCGGGGCTTTGATGCGCTGTTGACCACGGCTGAGGGGGGCTCGGCCTGGGCGGTGCTGTACCCCCGCACCACCCTGCTGGCCAGCTTCGGGGACCGGCTCAACGGTGAGTTGGTGATGTTGGTGGCGGGCGGCGACCCCAATCTTCAGGCCTATCTCGATGCCTGGATCAGCCAGGAGCAGGGGCGCGGCCTGATGGGCTCCCTGTTCCAGCACTGGATCGATCTCGACGCCGATCCCAGGCGCCGGGATGGGGGGCGCAACCAGGATCTCGGGCTGTAATCCTTCCTGCATCCGCATGCCGGGATTGCCATTGGATGCGGCGACGGCGTGCCGGATCCGCTGAAGGCCGCTCCTGCTCTCAGCGCGCCGGCGGCGTCGCCCAGTCGGCCGCATTCAGGTCCGGGAACAGGCCGTCCTCGCGGCGCACGGCCGCCAGCCAGTGGTCCGGCAGGGGCGTGCCGTTTTCGATCGCGTCCATCAGCCGCCAGAAGCGATCGAGATGCCGGTGGATCCGCTCGCGCGCCAGTTCGGTGGTGGTGCCGGCCCGCAGGATGAAGCTCCAGTCGGAGCTCTGGGCCAGCAGCAGTTCGCGACCGGCCTGGGTGAGCCAGTCCCGCTGTTCGCTGCTGCCGACGCCCCGGTTAACCCGCCGCACCATCGCCCGGGAGGCCCGCTGCCATTCGGCGACCACCCAGGAGTTGGTCTCATTGAGCCAGTAATCGTGGTAGCCGCCCTGGCCCCAGCTGGAGGGCGAAGGGCGACAGACCTGCAGCGTCTGGCCGACGGAGAGCACATCGCGCAGATGGGTGAAGTTCACCCCCGACTGGGGGCCCAGCCGGAACAGCTCGCCCAGGAACTGGGGCCCTTCAAACCACCAGTGGCCGAACAGCTCCGCATCGAAGGGTGCCACCAGCAGCGGCGGCCGATCGATCGTCTTGCCCAGGGCCTCCAGCTGGCGCAGCCGGCCCTGCAGGTAGTCGGCGGCGTGCTGGCCGAGCCGTTCCCGGGCCTGCTCCGGTTCGTAGGGCTGCTTGGCGTCCAGGGGACAGCCCTGGGCGGTGACCCGGTGCAACTTCAGCCCCAGGGGGCGGCGGCTGCGGATGCCCAGCTCTTCGAGGCGCTCCTCGCTCAGATCCCAGCCCAGATCGCGGTGGAACTCCCGGTAGGCGCCATCACCCGGATAGCCCTGGCTGGCGCTCCAGACCGGCAGGGTCGATTCGCTGTCGCGGGCAAAAAAGGCCACCCCGGCCGGCGAGCAGACCGGCGCATAGACGCCGTAGCGCGGCCGCGGCATGGCGTGAAGCAGGCCATGGCCGTCGAGCAGGGTGTAGCGCAGGCCGCAGTTGGCCAGCTGCTGATCGAGCCCTTCGTAATAAGCGCATTCCGGCAGCCAGATGCCCAGGGGCCGCTCCCCCAGCAGCCGCTGGTGTTCGCGCACGGCGGTGAGCAGCTGGGCCCGCACCGACTCGGGCGAATCGCGCAGCAGGGGCAGGTAGCCGTGGGTGGCGCCGCAGGTGATCAGATCGAGCACGCCGTCCTGCTGCAGGCGACGGAAGCGGCTCAGCAGCCGGCCGCCGCAGTTGAGGAACTGCTGGCGGATCTCCACCAGACGCAGCTCCAGATCCTGGGCGGCACCGGCCAGCTCCTTGGGGGCGTCGGCGATCAGGGTCAGCCGCAGCTCCAGCCAGGGCACAAAGCGGGCATTCAGCTCCCGGTCGCTGAGCAGCGACAGCAGGGTGGGCGACAGCCCCATGGTCAGCCGGGGGCGCTGGCGCGGATCGGCGGCGGCGGCCTCCAGCATCTCCAGCAGGGGTAGGTAACACTCCTGCAGGGCCTGGAAGTACCAGTCCTCTTCGAGCGAGCCCGCTTCCCCCGAGCGCACATAGGGAAGGTGAGCATGAAGCACGAGGGCCAGATCGCCTGCCGCCATTCCCTTCCCTCGAAGTTCGCAGTGTAGACGCAGCTTCTAGGCTGCCAGTGGAACTGGAATCGGGGAGACCACCATGCGCCGGGTCCTGGCGGTCGACGGTCACAGCATGTTTTATGCCCAGCAGAAGGTGGGCTGGTTCTTCGATCCCCGCCATCTGCTCGAGCTGGCCGGCGAAGGCGACCAGCTCGAACTTTGCAGTGCCTTCTGGTACGCGGGATTGAAGGACCCCTCCGACCAGCGTCCGTTCCGCGATGCCCTCACCAGCCTGGGCTTCACCGTGCGCACCCGGCCGCTGCGGGAGTTGGGGGGCAGCGGCAACAGCGGCAATGGCACCAGTGGTGGCGTGGAGTCGGAGCAGCGTCAGTACACCCGCGCCAACCTGGATGTGGAAATTGCCATTGATCTGTTGACGGTGGCACCGCGCACCGATCAGGTGTGGCTGCTCAGCGGCAGCCGCGATCTCGATCGGCTGGTGGAGGTGCTGCGGGCCCAGGGGCTGCAGATCGTCGTGATCAGCACCGAAGGCATGGTGGCCCGGGAGCTTCGCAATGCCGCCGATCGCTTCGTCGATCTGGCCAGCCTCAGGCCCCGGCTGGAGAAGGGCGAGGCCCAGCAGCAGCCGGTGTTCAGCCGGACCTAGGCGCCTGCGGGGCCAGCGGCCCGAGTCGCCCTCCCCGGAACCCAGAGCGCAGCCCAACCCCTAGAATGGGCCTAACTCATACTCATTCCGCTTAACCCCGTCTTCTGTCATGGCGCGCGATCCCGGCCGGGTTCTGATCTTCGACACCACGCTCCGCGATGGCGAGCAGTCGCCCGGCGCCAGTCTCAACCTGGATGAAAAGCTCGCCATCGCCCAGCAGCTGGCCCGCCTCAATGTCGACATCATCGAGGCCGGTTTCCCCTTCGCCAGCAGCGGTGACTTCAACGCCGTGCAGCGCATCGCCGCCAGCGTCGGCACGCCGGACGGCCCGGTGATCTGCGGGCTGGCCCGCGCGGCCAAGGGCGACATCAAGGCCTGTGCCGAAGCGGTGGCCCCGGCCGCCCATCGCCGCATCCACACCTTCATCGCCACCAGCGACATCCATCTCGAGCACAAGCTGCGCAAATCCCGCGCCGAGGTGCTGGACATCACCCGCGAGATGGTCGCCTATGCCCGCTCCCTCGTCGACGACGTCGAGTTCTCCTGTGAGGACGCCGGCCGGAGCGACCCGGAGTACATACACCAGGTGATCGAGGCCGCCATCGCCGCCGGCGCCACCACGATCAACATCCCCGACACGGTGGGTTATGCCACCCCGAGCGAGTTCGGCGAGCTGATCGCCGGCATCAAGCGCTGTGTACCCAACATCGATCAGGCGGTGATCTCGGTGCACGGCCACAACGACCTCGGCCTGGCGGTGGCCAACTTCCTGGAGGCCGTCAAAAATGGCGCCCGCCAGCTCGAATGCACGATCAATGGCATCGGCGAGCGGGCCGGCAACGCCTCGCTCGAAGAGCTGGTGATGGCGCTGCATGTGCGCCGCAGTTACTACAACCCCTTCCTCGGCCGGCCAGCAGGCAGCACCACGCCCCTCACCGCGGTGCGCACCGAAGAGATCACCAAGACCTCCCGGCTGGTCAGCAACCTCACCGGCATGGCGGTGCAACCCAATAAGGCGATCGTCGGCGCCAATGCCTTTGCCCACGAATCGGGCATTCACCAGGACGGTGTGCTCAAGCATCGCCTCACCTACGAGATCATCGACGCCCGCACCGTTGGCCTCGCCGATAACCGCATCTCCCTGGGCAAGCTCTCCGGCCGCAGCGCCTTCCGCGCCCGGCTCGAGGAGCTCGGCTACACCCTGGAGCGTCACGATCTCGACGACGCCTTCGCCCGCTTCAAGGAGCTGGCCGATCGCAAACGGGAGATCAGCGATCGCGATCTCGAGGCGATCGTCTCCGAACAGGTGCAGCAACAGGCTGAAAGTCGCTTCATCCTCAAGCGGGTGCAGGTGAGCTGCGGCACCGGCCTGCTGCCCACGGCCACGGTCACCCTCGAAACCAGCGATGGGGCCGAGCTGAGTGAAGCGGCGATTGGCACGGGTCCGGTCGATGCGGTCTGCCAGGCGCTCAACCGCCTGGCCGGCGTCCCGAACGAGCTGGTGGAGTTCAGCATCAAATCCGTCACTGAAGGCATCGACGCCATGGGGGAGGTGACCATCCGACTGCGCCAGAACGGCGTGCTCTATTCCGGCCACTCCGCCGACACCGACATCGTCGTGGCGGCGGCCCACGCCTTCCTCAA
>JBAXXM010000039.1:0-4871 GCA_037127935.1 Synechococcaceae cyanobacterium ELA739 | reverse complement strand
TGGAGGCCAGCATCGCCGAGCGCGACCGGCTTGATTCCAGCCGGGCCGTGGCGCCACTGCGGCAGGCGGAGGATGCGGCGGAGCTGGTCACCGATGGCCTCTCGATCGAAGCGGTGATTGAGGCCTTGGTGGATCTGTTCCGCGAGCGGGTGCCGGAGGATGCCTGGCCCGGTCGGGTCTGAGGCGTCAGCCGGCGGGGTGCAGATCGGCCAGCAGTCCCTCGCAGGCGTCCTCCAGCAGATCGAGCACGCGCTCGAAACCGGCGCTCCCTCCGTAGTAGGGATCCGGCACCTCCCTGACGCTCGAGCGGCGGCAATGGGCGGTGATCGGTGCGATGCGGGCCTCGCCGGGATGGTTCAGGGCCAGTGACCTGACGGCCTGGAGGTTGTCCCCATCCATGGTGAGGATGTGATCAAAACGGCGCAGATCCTCGGTCTCCAGCTGCCGGGCCCGGCTGGGCAGGCTGATGCCGCGGCGGGCCGCCGCCGCCCGCATGCGCGAATCGGCCGGTTTGCCCACATGCCAGCCGCCGGTGCCGGCCGAATCCACCACGAAGTGATCCTCCAGGCCACGGAGGGCCAGCTGGTGCAGGAACACCCCCTCGGCAGCCGGAGAGCGGCAGATGTTGCCGAGGCAGACGAACAGAACCCGGGTCGGGGTGGTGTCGCTCATGACGTCAGGAAGGGGGTGGAGAGTCGCGCAGCCGCTCCAGGGCCATGCTGGCCCGCAACCTGACCACCGCCGCCTCCTCCTGCTCAGCCCGGGTGAGGAAGGCGAGCGCCTCCACAGCCTGAACCTGCTCCTGGGGCAGGGGCTCCATGGTGATCACCAGGGTTTCCAGCCCGACAGCCACCGCATAGCGCACCACCCATTCCCCGTCGCCACGGCCCGCCACCAGTGCCTGCAGCGCCCGGGAGCGGATGCCAAGCCGCTCCGCCGCACTCTGGGTGTGAAGGCGAAGGTTGCCGAGGCCGCAGGCCGCTGCACGGCGCACACTGGGCCCCACATCGGTGGCGAGGGCCTCCTCCAGCAGCTCCAGCCCGCGAACATCGCCGATCCCGGCCAGCGCCCGCACCGCCCAGGCGCGGGCACCGTAATTGCGCGGATCGAGGCGGCTGAGCAGCGGCTCCACGGCGGGGGAGCCCAGGGCGATCAGGCCATCAACGGCGGCCACCGCCGCCCCGGGATTGTTGAAGCCCAGCACCTGCACCAGGGTGGCGATCGCCTCCTCCAGTGCGCTGGCATCCGCCGCCACATCAGTGGCCTCGCCGAGGCACCCGGCCAGAGCCCGGGTGGCCAGCAGCAAGTCGGAGGCACTGGCAGCCTGCTCAACGGCGCGGATGTGCTCGCGCAGCGGGATCGGGAGGGTCATGGCCTGAGGGCGAGCGCTGGCATCACAGCAGGCTGTCCATCACCTGCAGCACCTGGCTGGCCGGAATGCGGGCCTCGTGCTGCTCGCCATGTTCCACCAGACCGCGCAGGGCGATCAGCTTGAGGCTGTTCTCGGCCAGGGTGATGCGGATCGGCTCGAGCGCCGGCCGCCAGCCGCTGGCCCCCAGATCCAGCAGGGCGGCGCGGCGCACCTGCAGCTGCGGATGCTGCAGCAGCTGCACCAGCTCGCCGGCCCAGATCTCCTCGCCACTGAGCTGGAGCAGGGCCCGGCAGGCGGCGCTGCGGATCAGCGGCCGCTCGTGGCGGGTGAAGGGCTGAATCACCGCGAGCACCTCGGCGCTGCCCACACCGATCTGGCCCAGGGATTCGAGCAGGGCCTCGCAGGGTTCCTGCAGACGCGGGCTATCGCTGCGGGCTGCCCCGGCACCATCGGGACCGCTGGCCAGGAGGCGCACCAGTGCCGTCACCGCCGCTTCAGCCTCGAGTTCGCCGAGGGCGCGGGCCACCGCCTCGCGCAGACCATCGTCGGGATCCTCAAGGGCGGCCAGCAGTTCAGGGATCGCTGCCGGGTCGCCGAGTTTGCCGAGGGCGCGGGCGGCATTGCGGGCTACGGCATTCTCCTCAACGCCGGAGCCGGGATCGCGGGGGCGGCGCTGCTGCAGGGCGCTGAGCAACAGCGGCAGGGCTTCGGGGTGGCGGCTGCGATTCCTACCCAGCCACCAGGCGGCGTAGTACTGCGCCGACGGATCGTCGCTGCGCAGGCGGGCCAGAGCCTCGGCCTCATCGATCGGGCCCTCGCGCATCGGCGGCAGGCAGGCAATGGATCCGATGCTGCCATCGCGCGGGCAGCGTCGGTGGCTGGCTGCAACCGGATGCAAAACAGGGTCGGCGACGTTGCCTGGATCCAGGGCACAAAAAAAGGCCCCCTGGAGAGGGGGCCTTGACCGATTCGAAAAACGATCGCAGCTCAGACGAGAGCGTTGATGGCGTAGTCGATGTAGTTGTTGGCGATCACGCCGGGGTCGCCAGCGATGCCGTGGTTGGCCTTGATGTAGTTCAGGGCCTCGACGTACCAGGAGGGGGACAGTTCGAACGCACGGTTGATCTCGTCGAGACCGGCGATCAGGTACTCATCCATGGGGCCGGTGCCACCAGCGACGAGGCAGTAGGTGACCATGCGCAGGTAGTAACCGATGTCACGGGCGCACTTGTCCTTGCCACGCTGATCAGCGGCAAAGTTGTTGCCCTGCATCTGGGTGGTGTAGGGGAACTTGTTGTAGACGGCCTGGGCAGCGCCGTTGACCAGTTGGTCAGCCTTGGCGGTGAGAGCCTTGGCGGCTTCCAGGGCGTTCTTGGCGCGCTCAAAGCGACCGAAGGCGGCGTTGAGCTCGGTGTTGCCGAGGAAACGACCCTGGGAGTCGGCGGCGGCGACGGCCTCGGTGAGGGGAGTCTTCATGATGAGAAGTTAGGGATGAAGGTGAACCGGATCAGCGCGCTGAATCAGGCGACAGCAGCAGCAGCGCGGTCGAAATAGGTGCCGACTTCGGACATCAGGGCGGAGCAATCGCCGGGGGTGATGCCGTTGCGATCGTTGGCGATCGCGATGGCGGCGTCCTTCATCTTGCGGATGCCTTCAGCCACGGAAGCGCCAGGGACGCCGAGGGCGAGGTAGGTCTCACGCAGGCCATTGAGGCAACGATCTTCCAGGACGGAAGCATCGCCGGTGAAGACGGCGTAGGTGATGTAGCGGAGAACGATCTCCATGTCGCGCAGGCAAGCAGCCATGCGGCGATGGGTGTAGGCGTTGCCGCCGGGGGCGATCAGAGCGGGCTGCTGGGAGAAGAGTTCGCGAGCAGCGTTGGTGACGATGGCGGAAGCGTTGGAGGTGATCCGGTTGACGGTATCCATCCGCTTGAGGCTGTCGCCGACGATCGCCGAGAGGGCGTCGATCTGACCGGCATTGATGAATTCGCCGCGGGCATCAGCCTGCGCAACGACCTTGGTGAAGGCGTCGAACATTGAGGGGCTCCTGTTCTCGACTGGGGGGTCGGAAGGGTGAAGGGGGGAAGGGCTCCGCGGCTCCGGCTGAATCTGGAGTGCAGTTCGTGGCTGTTGCCGTGAACCCGACGCGCTCGGCGGGGGGCTGAGCACCGCATCATTCTCATCAGAAACCGGGCCGATTCCCGGCAGGTTTACAAAGGGTCATTCAGACAACAACACGATGGTTCAGCGATGACGCCATCCCCCAGAGTTGGTGCCTCACTGAACAGTTCACCCCCGATTCGGGGAAATCCATTCAAAAACGGAAGATCACATCTGCTGCTCTTTGATGGCAGCGATCCATCGGCAACAGACAAAAAAACCCGCTCCGGCGGCGGCCGGAACGGGTTGCGCGGAGTGGGCTATCCGCTGGCTCAGTTCACCGGGATGACGCTGACCACGCGGCCACCCTGGCGGTGAATGGTCTGCTGGGCCTCCAGCATCTTGTCGAAGCTGATGAAGCGCACGGTATTGCTGCGCTTGTGCAGGCGGTAGTTGTTGAGGCCGCTCACCTCCACCCGGTAGACCCGGGCCTTCTGGCCGATGCCCTGGGCCATCTGGGTGATGCTGGTGCTGGCGATGGCGGCCGGCTGCAGCGCGGCGGCACCGCGGCTGGGGCTGGTGACGGGCACGGCGCGATCCTGGTGCAGGGCGGCGCCGAGGCGGAAATTGGTGCCAGCGCTGTCGCCCTTCACCGAGGCGGCAACGCCACGGGCCAGCTGCATCAGCCAGGAGAACTGGCGGCCCTGCTGGCCGGCGGAGTAATCCCATCCATGCAGATAGGGCACCACTTCTTCACCGAAGCGATCCTGATATTCGGCGCTGTCGATGTGAGAATCGATCTCGGCGTCGAAGCCCTGTTCCTGCAGGATTGTGAAATGGTGCAGCATCTCGGCTTTGTTCTGAGGAGCTCGGCCCAGCAGATGCTTGAAATTCAGCTCGATGAAGTGATAGGGGTTGCAGTTCTCGAAAAACTTGCTGCGGTAGAGACCGCTCTTGGCAACGGCGCGCACGAATTCACGCACGCTGAGATAGCCATTGCGGAACAGCGATTCGACGCCATCGAGGCGCTCGCTGTTCATCACGTACTGATTGCCGAGAACCTGCTTGTAAACGGCGCGGATGATTGTGTTCTTGTCGTTGTCTGTGGCATGTGCCCAGTTTTCCTTGTTCCGTTCGCTGCGGAAACGCTCGATGCCAAGGTAGGGCGCATTGACAAGAGTCATGACTGGCGGGCCGGGAGGGAGAAGGTTGCAGACGCGTCGCCAGATGGCCTTGGCACTGACCCGTCGCAGACTTGGATCTTATGGGTGTTCTCACAGACCGAATTGGCTGTCGGTCGTCATCGTTACAGGCCGCAAAGGGGGCTCTCATCTTCGTGCCGGGGCACAAAAAAAGGCCCCCTGGAGAGGGGGCCTTGACCGATTCGAAAAACGATC
>JBAXXM010000038.1:0-6472 GCA_037127935.1 Synechococcaceae cyanobacterium ELA739 | reverse complement strand
GAACCACTTGGTGTCGTCAAAGACATTCAAGTTCCACTTGGCGGCGTTGTCGACAAAATCCTGGTCAAAGAAGGTGATCGCGTCAAAAAGGGCGAAATCCTGTTGCTCCTCGACGCCGAATCCACCACGGATCAGCGTCTGAGCATCAAGAAGAGCATTGCCTACAAGGAGCAGCAGCTGGAACTTAAAAAGACCGAAATGCAGCGCTACCTTGATGGAAACCTAACCCAGCAGAACGTCCTTACCAAAACTCTGGCCCTCGAAAATGAGATTCTGAACCGACTGGACATCCTGCGTCGCGAGGGGGCCTCTGCCGAGCTTCAATACCTGCAGCAACGTAACAAAGTACAGGAAGTCAGTGGCCAGCTTCAGGAGGCCCAAGCCGAACGGCTGCGCCAGGATGCAATTCTGGAGCAGGGGATCAGACAACTGCAGACAGAGCTGACAGAGCTTCGCAGCAAGTTGATTGAGCTCAACGTCAATATCCGCTATCAAAAAATTACAGCACCCGAAAACGGCCTCATTTTTGAGCTCAAGCCAAAATCTCGAGGGTTTGTGGCTCAAACCAGCGAGCCGGTGATGAAGATCGTTCCCTTTGACAAACTCGAAGCCCGAGTCGAAATTCCCAGTCGCGACATCGGTTTTGTCTCCGTGGGCAAACTCGTTGACATCAGCATCGATTCCTTTCCAGCCTCCGACTTCGGTGTCCTCGAAGGCAAAGTGCGTCGCATTGGCTCGGATGCACTTCCTCCCGATCAGCTCAATCAGGAATATCGCTATCCAGCTGACATCAAGCTGAACTCCCAGAAGCTGAAGCTGAAGGATGGCGGCTATCTGCCACTGCAAGTGGGTATGTCCCTGACGGCCAACATCAAACTGCGCAAAGTCACCTATCTCCAACTGCTGCTTGGCCAGTTCCAAGACAAATCAAAAGCGCTGCAACGGCTCTGAACGAAGCCTCCCGAGCTGGAGCCCGGATCACCATCCCGGGCGAGGATGCCTGCAGATCAAGCCAAGCCCCCAGTCTTGAGAGCTGAGACTCCCGCCGCCAACAGCCCGATTCGGCTGATCCGCCATCGCCACGGCGCCCCAGCCCTGCAGTTGGGTCTAGGCCCTGATCGGCGGCCCGTGCGTGGACTGCAGCAGCTGCAACGCCTGTTCGATCTTCACTGTTTCTGGGCCCAGGGCCGCAGCCTTCCGGAGCTGCGTCGCATGCTTCGCGGCAGCAGTGCGATCGCCACTGCCTGGCGAGGAGACAGCCTGGTGGGCTTCGGCCGGGCCACCAGTGACGGCATCTACCGTGCCGTCCTCTGGGATGTGGTCGTCGCCAACGACGAGAAAGGTCAGGGAATGGGCCGGCGCCTGGTTGAAGCCCTGCTGGCAGCCCCCAAGGTCAGCGGCTGTGAGCGCGTCTACCTGATGACGAGCCAAAGCAGGGGCTTCTACGAACGGCTGGGCTTCGAGGTCGTGAACAGCCAGGATCTGATGCGGCTGTCAGGCCAATTTGACGCAAAAATATCTCTTCAGCCCCCCAGTGAAGGCTGATGGATGGACCTGATCAAGCGGATGAAGAGATTCGAACTCTCGACCCTCTCCTTGGCAAGGAGATGCTCTACCACTGAGCTACATCCGCAGCGCCGGCCTCGACCGACCTCAACAGAATGCACCACGGAGGTGCCCCTCGTCAAACGTCCAGCTCCCGGTCGGAACCCGAACCGCTCCGCTGGTGGTGCCCCAGCCGAATCCGGTCAGCGGCCCTTGGCCTTGAGCACGGTTTTGATCGTCTTGAGCAGGATCAACAGGTCCAGGCCCGTATTCCAGTGCTTCAGATAGAAGAGGTCGTAGCTGAGCTTGAGCTCGGCCTCCTCCACACTTGAGGCATAGGGAGCACAGACCTGGGCCCAACCGCTCAAACCCGGTGGCATCCAATGGCGCTTGCGGTAGTGGGGGATGGTGGCCTCCAGCTGATGCTCCAGTTCCGGTCGTTCCGGTCGGGGACCGATCAAGCTCATCTCACCACGCAGCACGTTGAGCAGCTGCGGCAGCTCATCGAGTCGGAGGCGCCGCAGAATCGAGCCGACCCGGGTGATGCGCTGATCGCGGCGCAGCGTCCAGGTCGGCGGTTCATCGGGCCTGGCCGTGCGCATGCTGCGCAGTTTGTACACGCGGAACGTGCGACCCATCAGACCGCTGCGCTCCTGCAGATAAAATGCGGATCCACCGTCCTCCAGCCAGATGCAGAGAGCGGCGAGGGCGACCAGGGGAAGCGTGATCAGCAACAGACTGATGGCGATCACCAGATCCGCCGCCCGCTTGAGCTGACGCTGCACACTGAGGGTTTCCTGCCAGGGCACATCCTCAAAGGTGAGGGCCTCTTGCGGTAACAAGGATGGAAGGAGCCGTTGCTGGCGACGCTCGACCCGGGCCAGCACCGTTGTGGCGGCGGGCCGCTGGCGATCCCGGATCTGCAAACGCAGCAACAGCCTCGTCCCCAGCGCCCAGAGGCTCAGGCACGACATCAGGACCAGCTGGATCCGCCGGTGACCCAGGCTGATCACAGGCGGCAGATGCAACAACCAGACGACCAGCACAATCGACAGGACGGTGATCAGGGCCGCCGCCCCCAGGCGCGCCAGGACCTGCGTCAGCGGCAAGCGAGGCCAGCGCAGCAGCGTGTAACTCCCGAACAGCCAGCTGCAACTGATGTAGGTGAGGCCAAAGGCCAGCAGCCAGCCCGGGTATTGGAGCAGGTTGGCTCCCATCAGACGATCGATACCAGCCGCCACCAAGGCCACTCCGATCAGGTCAAGCAGCGCACAGAGGATCAGCACCTGCCGAGGCCTCTGCCAGATCAAGCCCGTATGGACGGATGGCTTGCCCATTGGCGGCATGTCTGACTTGCGAATCACGCGTACCGGAAGCTACCAATCATGCCCCTCCTGATGATGCAGGGATGTGCTTTGAACGCTGGCCAAATCAGCATCAGCTGCTCTGGTTGGCCAGCTGATCCGCAGGGAAGCCCTCCACGCAGCCTCAAGCCCGATGAACCGGCGGGATCGGCTAGTGATTTGGCGGGATCGCCGCCATCAGGCTGCCCATCTCCAGGGCCTGCAGGCCGTAGTTCCAGCCGAGATTGCTCTTGATCCCAGCCCGTTCCAGGGCCTGCTGCAGGGTATCGGTGGTGAGCACGCCGAAGATCACCGGCACGCCGGTGTCGCGGGCCACGGCTGCCACGCCCTTGCTCACCTCGGCCACCACCACATCAAAGTGGGGGGTGTCACCGCGGATCACGGCCCCGAGGGTGATCACCACCTGGTAACGGCCACTGGCCGCCAGGCGCTGAGCGACCAGGGGAATTTCAAAGCTGCCCGGCACCCAGGCCACATCCAGCTGGCTGCTGGTCGGCGCAGTATCGATGCCGTGGCGGGACAGGCAGTCCAGGCAGCCACTGAGCAGCTTGCCGGTGACCAGATCGTTGAAACGGGCCACGACGACGGCGATCCGCAGACCAGCCGTGTCGGTGAAGCGACCTTCGAAAACCGTCAAGGATTCAGACCACGAAGTAGCTCATGCCCCAGTTCAGCAGCACGAGGGCCACCCAGGCCGCGCCGCCGATCAGGATCAGGCGGTTGGAGCGGCCGCTGTCCTCGCTGCTGGCGTAAAGCACCGGCACTGCCACGATCAGGGCAAAGGACATCACCACCAGGGCCAGAACGGTGAGGGTGTTGAGGATCTGCATGGGTGAGGGGGCTCGCCGGCCATATCAGGCAGTGGGCGGATTCTCACACGAGGGGCCCACGCCCCTGGCCCCGGCGGGGGCCATCCTTCACAAGTTGTGGGGGAGAACCGCTCCCAATCAGCGGGTCGGCCGTCACCCAGGGGCACGGGACAGGGACTTGCCGCGAGTCCGACCAGGAGAGCGCGGCATGCCGGCCGGATCCGAGGTCCAGACGGATTCAGGGAATTCCCACAGCAACGCCCGGTTCCGGTGACCAGAAAAGCGCCGCAGACCCCAGATCCGCCGCCCTTGGGCTTTCGCCGGAGGTCAAGCGCAGGGCGGACCTGGCGCCGGACGCCCGGTCACGGAGCGGACTGGTTGATTGCGCCCCTGATCCGGCCAGGCGGCAGCTCAAAAGACACCACCGATGGTGGCCCCTAAGATGGGCAACCCCCATCCCCAGTGTCATGGCGGCGCGCTCGGCAGCCCGGCTCCCTGCGGCCCCGCAACAGCTCTCCCTGGTGGGCGATCTGGGGCTGGCGCCGCCGGCCCCTGCGGCCGAGACAGCCGCCGCCGCCTCCGCTGACGCCGACACCGACTTCGATGACGAGCGACTGAGCGCCGATGCCGCCGCCCGGCCGCGGACCCGCCAGGACAGGGCACGGGACACCGGTGCGGCAGTCGACCCCCAGGTCGACGACGAAGTCCCCTCCGCCACCAGCCCTGGCGAAGACGCAGCCCAGTTGCCGGCTCCGGAAGGGGCCGACGGCGACTCCGACCTGCCCCGCTGGCACCACCACAGCCTGATCGATCCGGCCGCCCTGCCGCCGGTGCTGCGCCACTACGTGGAGCTCAAGGCGGCCCACCCGGAACGGGTGCTGCTCTACCGCCTCGGCGATTTCTTTGAGTTCTTCTTCGAGGACGCGATCCTGCTGTCGCGCCTGCTGGAGCTGACGCTCACGGGCAAGGAGGCCGGCAAGGCGATCGGCCGGGTGCCGATGGCGGGCATTCCCCACCACGCCGCCGAGCGCTACTGCGCCGAGCTGGTGCGCCGCGGCCTCAGCGTCGCCCTCTGCGACCAGCTGGAGACCACCCCCGCCAAAGGGGCCCTGCTGCGCCGCGACATCACCCGGGTGCTCACCCCCGGCACCGTGCTGGAGGAGGGGATGCTGGCCGCCCGCCGCAACAACTGGCTCTGCGCCGTGGTGCTCGATCCTGGCGGCGGCCGCTGGGGCCTGGCCGTGGCCGACGTCAGCACCGGCGAATTCCGCGTCACCGAACGGGAAGGCAGCGGCGCCCTGCACCAGGAACTGCTGCAGGTGGAGGCGGCCGAGGTGATCTGGCCCTGCCCAAGCGAGCAGGGGGACCAGACCCCGGCCTGGTGCCCCGACGGCCGGCGGCTCACCCCCCTGGAGCGCACCCCCTTTGAGGCTCCCCAGGCCCGGGGCCGCCTGCTGGCGCGCTTTCGCCTGGCCAGCCTCGAGGGCCTGGGGCTCGGGGAGGTGCCCCTGGCGATGCGGGCGGCCGGCGGGCTGCTGGCCTACCTCGATGCCACCCAGCCCGGCGACGAGGAACGCGCCCCGATCCCCCTCGACATGCCCACCGTCTGGCAGGCCGGCGACCAGCTGGTGCTCGATGCCCAGACCCGCCGCAACCTGGAACTGACCCGCACCCAGCTGGGGGGCTCCCTGCACGGCTCCCTGCTCTGGGCCCTGGATCGCACCGCCACCGCCATGGGCGGCCGCTGCCTGCGGCGCTGGATCGAGGCGCCCCTGGTGGATCGGTCGGCGATCCTGAGCCGCCAGGAGGCGGTGAGCGAGCTGGTGGACCACCGGCCCCTGCGCCTGGCCCTGCGCCGCCTGCTGCGGCCGATGGGCGATCTGGAGCGGCTGGCGGGCCGGGCCGGCGCCGGCAGTGCCTCCGCCCGCGATCTGGTGGCCCTCGCCGACGGGCTCGAACGGCTGCCGAGGCTGGCCTCCCTGGTGCGCGACACCCGCAGCGGGCCGCTGCAGGCCCTGGGTCAGCCCTGGCCCGAACTGAACGCCCTGGCGGCGGAGCTGCGCCATCAGCTGGTAGAGGCGCCGCCGATGAGCCTGAGCGAAGGCGGCCTGATTCACAACGGCGTCGATGCGGTGCTCGATGGCCTGCGCAACCAACTCGACGACCAGGAGCAGTGGCTGGCCGAACAGGAATCCCTGGAACGCCAGGCCAGCGGCAACGCCAACCTGCGACTCCAGTACCACCGCAGCTTCGGCTATTTCCTGGCGGTGAGCCGGGCCCGGGCCGCCGCCGTGCCGGAGCACTGGATCCGGCGCCAGACCCTGGCCAACGAGGAGCGCTTCGTCACGCCCGCCCTCAAGGGACGGGAAGGGCAGATCCTGCAGCTACGCGCCCGGGTCGCCCAGCGGGAATACGAGCTGTTCGTGGCCCTGCGCTCCCGGGTGGGGGAACGCGCGGCGCCGATTCGCACGGCCGCCCGACTGGTGGCCGAACTCGACGCCCTCGCCTCCCTGGCCGAGGTGGCCGCCACCAGCGGCTATTGCCGGCCCGAGCTGGTGGAGGGCCGGGAGCTGCGGATCGAGGCCGGCCGCCATCCGGTGGTGGAGCAACTGCTGGTGGAGGAGCCCTTCACCGCCAACGATCTGGCCCTGGGGGGGGACGCCGGGCACCCTCCGAGCCCGCTGGCAGATCCGGGCCTCGGCGACGGCGCCGGGGCCCCTGGCCCGGACCGCCACGCCGAGCAGGAGCGGCGGC
>JBAXXM010000037.1:0-9881 GCA_037127935.1 Synechococcaceae cyanobacterium ELA739 | reverse complement strand
AAAAAAATCGGGCTGAGGTCATGTCATCTACCTATTAATGAGTAGATGGGACTGGTCAATGTTTCGGTTTGTCAACAGGGGCCATCGCGCCGTCTCGGGCTGTTGGGCGTCGTCATCGGCAGCCGATGGGCGGGGGCAGCGCGGTGTTGTGGGGTAGCGACGAGCTCCCGGAGGCCCTTGATGTCCTCTTGATGTCAAAGCCGTTTCAGCGACTGCAGCGGCCAAGGGGCACCGGCGGCTTGGGCCGACCTTGGGGATGGCCTGGGTCAGCGCCTTCGCGGTGCTGGTGGCTGGGGCCCGCGACCGCACTTACCCCAGCAGGGGATTGACCACCTCCACACCCGCAATCCTGCGCCCGTGGCCGAAGTCTTCCGAATAAAGAATGTTGCAGTGGCTGCGGATCGCGGCCTCGGCGATCAGGGCATCGAACCAGCTGAGTTGCTCCCGAATCGCCAGCTGGTGGGCATCGAGGATCAGATTAGCATCGGTGCCTAGCACCTCAAAGCCGGTGAGTGCCTCCAGCACATCGGTGATCTCCGCCAACCACCACGCACCCGCTCGGACTTTGTTGCTTCGCGCCGATCCAGCCGATAGGCCCAGAGATTGGTGTCGATGAACACCCGCATCAGGAACCTGATCCAACGCGCCCGTTAGATGCGTTCATGCAGCGACTCGCGGCTCCAGGGTTCCTGGCTGGCGCTGCGGCTGCCGCCAGCAACAGCCTCGAACTGCTCGAGGGCTTCCAGCCGGCGGCTGCGCGCGTCCACATAACGGCCGAGGAAATCCCGCACCAAGGCGTTCACCGAGGTGTTGTCCCGCAGCGCCGCCTCCCGTGCCCGTTGCAGCAAGGCGTCGTCGATGGCAAGGGTGAGGTTCGTCAAGGGCCCAGGCTACACGGATTCCGTGGAGCACGGATCGCCAATCACCCGTCCGTCACCAGAGGGTCTGACAGGGGAAGGCGGCAAGCTGGGGGTCGGCGGTGAGCAGCACCAGCTGTTCCAGTTCCGCCTGGGCGGCCAGACCATTCCGTTGATCAGCCCCTGATCCGCAAGTTCTGCCGGACTTAGCCGCTAACCTGGACTAAGTCCAGTAGCGGCGTCCTTCCATGCAGGTCAACCTCCACGACGCCAAGACCCACCTCTCGCGCTACGTCGACCAGGCCCTGGCCGGCGAGGAAGTAGTGATCGCCCGCGCCGGCAAGCCGCTGGTGCGGCTGGCGCCTGTGACCGATGAGCGGCCTCCCCGCCGTCTGGGATTTCTGGCGGGGACAGCTCGGATTGATGCCGATCTCAAGCGCGATTTTGAAGACGAGATCAACGCCATGTTCGATCTCGGTTCTGTGCCAGCCGCCGAGCAGGGATGAACGGCCTGTTGCTGGACACCCAGCTTCTGGTCTGGGTTGGCTACGCGCCGCAGCGGCTTGGCAGCTCCCTGGCGGCCGAGCTGGTGGATCGGCGGCGCGACATCAGCTTCAGCGTGGTGAGTATCTGGGAGGTGGCGATCAAGGCCTCCCTTGGTCGAGAAGATTTCCAGGTCAACCCACCGGCCCTGCGCCTCGGGTTGCTGGAGCAGGGATTCTTGGAACTGCCGATCCAGGTCAGTCATGTGCTTGCTGTGCAGCACCTTCCAAGAATTCACCGCGATCCCTTCGACCGCCTCTTGGTGGCCCAGGCCGCCGAGGAACGGCTGAGCCTGCTCACGGCTGATCGCACCCTGCTGGGCTATGGCGATGGCGTGCGCTGGGTGGGCTGATCCGGTCCCGAAGCGGGAAGCAGGCCGTGGGCTCAGCCGCCCGCTCACGGCAACCTTGAAGGCCCGGCTGGAACGACGCTTGGGGCCTCTCCTTTGCTCCTGGCCTCAGCCTGGCCCGTTGGCCGCGGCCTGGGCCAGCACGGTTTCGAACGGTTCGGGGCGGTGCAGGTGGTAGCCCTGGGCGTAGTGCACGCCGATCTCGCGGAGCCATTCGAGCACCGACGCCGACTCCACGAACTCCGCCACGGTGCGCAGGCCGATCACGTCAGCCACCTGCACGAAGCAGCGCACGGCCACATCGTCGAGGGGATCATCGATCACCCCGGTCACGAACTGGCCATCGATCTTGAGGTGGGTCACCGGCAGGGTCTTGAGGGCGCCGAACGAAGAAGTGCCGGAACCGAAATCGTCAAGGGCCACGGTGGAACCCCGGCCGCGCACGGTGGCAATGAACGCGAGGGCGGCGGTCATGTTGGTGATCGCCCCCTATTCCCCCAACGCCTGGGCCACCGCCTTCTGGAACACCTCTTCCTCCGGCACGATGCCGGTCCAGAGGGTGAACAACTGCATCGCCAGTTGCACCAGCATCTCGACGCCATCGACCACGCCGCAGCCGTGCTCGCGGGCCTGCTGCAGAAAGGGCGTGATGCGCGGATTGGTGATCACGTCCACCGCCAGGCAGCCGGGCGCCACCGTGCTCCAGTCGATCGGCACGACTTCGAGGTCCGGGGCGCAGCCGAGGTGGGTGGCATTCATCAACACGGTGGTGCCGGCGGGCACCTGCACCGGTGAGCTCCAGGCCTGCCAATGGGCCGGCACGCCGCTGACCGCCGTGATCCGTTCCGCCACCTCCCGGCCCTGTTCCTCGCGGCGGGTGATCAGGGTGAGCTGGGCCGCCCCGGCCCAGGCGATCTCCACCGCCATCGCCCGGCCGGCGCCGCCGGCGCCCAGCATCACCACATGCTCACCCTTGAGGCTGCGCTGTTTCTGGATCGCCTTGACCACACCCTTGCCATCGTTGTTATGGCCAATCAGGCGGCCATCTTCGATCGTCAGGTAGTTGGCAGCGCCGATCGCCTTGACATCGTCGTCGACTTCATCGAGCAGGGGGATCACATCCACCTTGTAGGGCACGGTGATCCCCACGCCGCGATAGCCCAAGGGCGCCAGCCCCTTGATGGCGGGCCGCAACAACTCGGTTGTGGCCACATCATTTTTCCAGAACTGCCAGTTCAGGCCGTAGTGGACATACACGGCATCGAACATCAGATCGATCGGGTTCTCCGCCACCGGATGTCCCAGCATCCCGGTCATCTGCTTCTGGGGAGGAATCACGGCAAAACCTGTGCCAAAGTCCTGCCGATTATGGGTGGAATCACGGGGTTGATGGCGATGTTTCCGGCGCTCTGAAGGATCTGGAGGACATCAGGATGGGCTGCGGGGCCGGGCGGAAGCTTCACCCTGATGCCGCCTCAAGCCCATCGCTGCTGGTTCAGCCCGCTCGACGAACACCCTCGCGGCCGGGCCAGCGGCGGTCACGCTGCAGCGCCAAGGCCATGGCCGAGCCGCTGGGCTGGACCCTTAAGCGTCAATCGTTCTCAGGCTTCGGCCAAGGCCTGGGGCCCTTCGACCAGCACCCCGAGCTGGCGAGCTTCCACCGTCAGATCGGTGGCCAGATCCCGCAGGCCTTGCGCTGAAACCCTGGCCCCTGCCGTGGGCGCTCAATCCAACCGCTGACCGTGCAACCGGATCCACCGTTCGCTGACCTGACCGCCGCGTTTGACACCGGGGCGCATGAACCGGCTGCATTCCCACGGCCCAAATCCCAGGCCAAGGATTCGTTGCCCCCGTCAGCGCGCTTTTAGGGGGACTGGCCTAGCGGCTGTGCAACGCTGGCGCCCCCTCAGACGGATCCCCGCAACGCCGCCTCAGCCCGCAGCAGCAGCTCGTCCGCCGTGTCCTCCGCCAGGCATTCGGCCAGGCCATGGCCCAGGGACAGACCCGCCTGTTGCAGGGCTTCATCGCGGGCAACCGCAGCGATCAGGGCCGCCAGCCAGGCCTCTGCCCCGGCTCGATCCAGTTCTGGCAGCAGCACGGCGAACTCCACCCCGGCGAGGCGACCGGCCACCTGGTCCTGGGACAGGCTGGCCGCCAGCAGGCTGGCGAAGGTCTGCAGGGCCCGATCGCCGGCCAGGAAACCTTTCCGGGCATGGCACGCACGCAGGCCCCGCAGCTTGAGCAGCGCCAGAACCAGGGGCCGGCCATGGCGCTGGGCCACGGCCACGGCCCGCATCAGGCTGTGCTCAAAGTGGAGCCGGTTGGCCAGGCCCGTTGGGGCATCGACGCTGCTGAGGCGGGCCAGGGCGGCGTGGGCTTCGGCCAGCAGGCGGGCCTGCTGCTGAAACCGTTGCTGCTGCTGTTCGAGGGCCCCTTGCAATTGGCCTAGCTCTTCCAGGCGGCGCCCCTGCTCGCTGATGTCCAGGGCCAGGGCGCTCCAGATGGCGCCGGCGGGTGGCAGCGGATAAGCCACGATCTCGATCTGCTTGACCTCCCCCGACACCGTCTGGATGCGGCAGATGTGATTGAGCAGGCTGCGCCGCTGGAAGGCCCTGAGCTCGGCGAGCTTGAGCGGGGCGCGATCGTCCGGATGCACCAGGCTCCAGAACGCGCCGCCATCGGCCATCAACGCCGCCGGCTCCAGGCCCAGCAACTGGCTACAACCCGATCCAACCCAGGGATAAACGCTGGTGCCATCGTCCATGGGCTGCCAGTGATACGCCATCACCCCCCGGCTGGAGGGGGCCTGCAACACCGCCGGCAGCGAGGCCTGGTCGATGGACTCAGGGGAAAGGTCGGGTGCCAGAACCGGCCATGGGCGAAAGTTCATCACAATAGCTCAGGCACAGCCTAATCAAAGCTATTCTCACTCAGCTTTTTGCCTACACCGGCATAGCAAACCAATTTCATAATCGGCCCAGCAATGAACGAGCGGATGCATCATTTCTGCATTCCCATGCAGCCCAGTGCCATCCATCGGGGGCCGACACTCAGCCACTGCGTTTGACCAGATTGCGACCGGCAGCCTTGGCGGCGTACAGCATTTGATCGGCGCGGCCAAAGAACTGTTCGGCCGTCTCCCCGGCCTGCAACGCGGCCACCCCGAAGCTGCCGGTGAGCTTGGGCACCACCGGGAACACATGCACCGACATCGAGAGCCTCAGCTGTTCAGCCAGCTGCCAGGCCTCCTCGGCTCCGGTGTGCGGCAGCATCAACACGAATTCATCGCCACCCCAACGGGCCAGCAGATCGGCCTTGCGCAAGCTGGACCTGAGCAGACGGGCCAGCTCCACGATCACCAGATCCCCCAGTTGATGGCCGAAACGATCATTAATGCTCTTGAAGTGATCCAGGTCGACGATCAGCAGACTGAGGGGCTCGCCATAGCGGCGGGTGCGGCCGATCTGCGCCGCCAGGGCCTGCTCGAAATGGCGGCGATTGGACACACCGGTCAGCGGATCGGTGGTGGCCTGGCCGTGCAGCACGGCGTTGGCGGACAACAGCGCCAGGTTGGCGGCTTCGGCGGCATCCCGGGCCTCGCGCAACTCGGCGTCATAAAGCTTGCGCTCACGGATGTCCCGGGTCACCCCGACAAAACCGATGAACTGTTGCTCGGGGCCGTAGAGACCATTCATCGTCCACTCGGTCCAGATCGCGCGGCCATCGCGACCGATCTGCTCCAGTTCCGCCCGGAAGGGGTCGATCGACAGACCCGCCTGCACCTGGCCCAGAGCGGCCTGGCAGGCCTGCTCGATCAGCGGCACCGAAGCGGCGTTCAGGACGGCCGCAGCGGGCTGGTTCAGCAGGTCGTCGGGGCGATGACCACTGAGCTTCTCGATCGAGGGACTGATGTAAGTGAAACAGCCATGGCGATCGAGGGTCCAGATCACATCATCCAGCCAATCAGCGATCAGGCGATAGCGCTGCTCGCTCTGCTGCAGGGCCTGCCTGGCCTGCTCCAGGGCTGTCATCTGCTGCTCCAGCTGATTGGCGCGTAGAAACTCGGTGTAGGCAAAAGCGTCGATGATCAGCCTGCTGATCACCATGAACAGGACCAGATCCAGGGGCACAAAGGCCAGGGCCAGGCCAAAGTCAGGCGGAGGCAGGGGTGCATCGAAGGCTTGGCGGTGGGAATCGCCCAGCAGGTCGATCAGCCCCCGCACCACGGCCAGCAGCAGCTGCAGCCAGAGGACAAGGCGCAAGGGCCCCAGGGGGATCACCATCGCCCCAGGGCGAATCCAGGCGATCTCGACGATGGCCCAGACGGAGAGAACCACCACTAACAGAGCCAGCAGGAAATGCTGCGACGCATAGAGATCGTTGATGACCAGCAGCTCGAAGATGCAGCTGATCAAAAAGATCAATGCCGACAGCAACCCGGCCATCTGCAGGGGCACCGCAATCGGCGACCCTTGGCGCCGGCTGATAGGCAGACGGGGGAAATTCATCAGCGAATCACCTTGTTGGCCGGCCTGTTCTCGGTTTGATTGGCCAGCGTCAACGGTGCAACTTTTTGCCGCCATTCTTGCAAGCAACCGGGATGAATGCGATCACACGTTTGCCCCCAGAACGGCACCACCTTGCGCAACGAAATGTCGCGCAACAGCCAGACATCATGGGGCGAAGGTTGGACCAACTTCAGATGATAAGGCTTGCCCCGCTGACAAGGACCACCCGTATTGCAACTGATCACATCCGCTTGCAGAAGCTCCGAATAGCGCCAAAGGTCATCCAGATAGGCCTGGAATGCTGCCATCAGAATCCGTTGCTGCTTCGCTGAAAGCGAGTTCCACTTGCGCAGAGAAATGGCATAACTATTGAGACCAAAATGCACAGAAATCGGAAAGGCATACTGTGTATGTTGCGTCCAGCCAGCGAAATTGGCCGAGGCCGCACTCGTCACCGCACAGTCCACCAGGCCAATCGCCAGGGCATCCCTGGTCTGATCAAACGGAATCACCGCAGGCGTGCCTCCGAGCTCCGACACGAACGTACCGAGCCCCGTACTCGCCACCCGCACTTTCTTGCCCCTGAGGTCCTCGAGGCGCGCGATGGGCTGACGACAGAAAATCTGCTGGGCGCCGAAGGTCCACATGCCCAGCAACTTGACCTGAAAGCGCTGCTGCAGATGGCGATCAATGGTACCGGAATAGGCGCCAACAATCCTTTTGGCCGTTGGATAATCCTGGCTCATACCCAGCAGGTCCACGCCAGCAAGCACAGGCTCAACATCAGTGTTCTGAATAAACCGCAAGGAAACAAGATCGAAATCTCCATCTCTCAACATCTGCAACTGATAGGTATCCTTCAGTCCGATCGAGTCCAGGGTTTTGTAGGTCACCTTCAGCGGCAGCCCCGTGGTCGCCTCCAGCCGGTTGAAAAAAGGCTGTTCCTTATCGCGCTGCAGCAAGCCCGTGGTCGAGGGCTGACCGATCACCAGCAGCGGAATCTGATTGAAATGCCGCCAGGCGAGCGTGAACGTGGTGGCAATCGCCACAAACACCAACAACCTGATCGTGGCTTGCCTGGAAATCGCCACCGCCGTCGATCGAGTCAATTCGTGCCGCCCAGTCTTACCTGTGTTCAGACCGGCGCTGACGGCGGTGGCCGGCTCGGCCATGGCACAATCCGATTCAGGCTCTAGAACGATGGTCGGTCTTCAAGGTCTGCTGGTTGAAGATCAGTCCATGTTCATGGAGCTCCTGCTGCCGGTGCTCGAGGGCATCCCAGGGCTGAAGGCCATCGCCACCGCCGGCACGGCCGGTGAGGCGATCGGAGCGGTGGAACGCCTACGGCCGGATCTGCTGATTCTGGACCTGTTTCTGCCGGATCAGCCGGGCATTGAGGTGGCCGAGGCCCTGCAGCGGATCCGGCCCGAGGCCCATCTGATCGTGTTGTCGGGTCAAGCCAGCAGCTTTCTCTGCCCGCCCGAACTGGAGCCCATGCTCCACGCCGTGGTGGACAAGACCAGCGCCTTCCGGGAACTGCGGCAGGAAATCAACCGCCTGGTGGCTGGCCTGCCCCAGAACGCCGACGGGCCCGAGCTGACGCCGGCAGCGAAGGCCGAATCCACGGCGGCGACCGATCCGGCGCCGCTCACCCAGCGGGAGCGGGACGTGCTGGCGCTGATCGCCCAGGGCTGCAGCAGCCGGGCCATCGCCGAAACCCTGGGGATGGCGGAAACCACCGTGCAGACCCACCGCCGATCCCTACGCCTCAAACTGGGCGTATCGGGATCGGAGCTGGTACGGGTGGCGGTGCTGCACAGTCATGGCGGCTGAGCTGGGGCCGTGATCGCTGTCTTCACCCTGCTGATCGGTGCCCTGGTGAGCAGCGGCCTGGTCATCCAGCTGTTGGTACGCCGCCTGCAACGGCGCAACCGGGAGTTGCGAGCCGCCGAGCAGGAGCTGGAACGCCAGCGCCTGACCCTGCGCCAGAAGCTGCGCACCAGCCTGACCGCCGCGGCCGTGGCCCACGAAATCAACCAACCGCTCAGCAGCCTCAGCCTGGTCAGCGAACGGCTGATCGATCAGGCGCAAGCCACACCTGGCCTGGCCGATGCCCTGCCGCTGCTGCAGGTGCTGCTGAGCGAATGCCAGCGCGTGGTGGAGCTGATCGAGAAGATGCGCATGCTGCTGCACAGCGTCGAAACCGAGCAGGGGCCCGTGTCCCTGATCAACGCCACCAAAGCGGCCCTCACCTACCTGCGGCGCCTGCTCAACACCGAGGAGGTGCAGCTGCAGACCACCGGACTGGAGGGGGCTGGCGCCGTGATCCATGGCGATGGCGCCCAACTGCAGGTGGCGATCACCAATCTGCTGCGCAATGCCTTGGCGGCCATGCAGGAAACGCCGCTCCAGCAACGGCGGCTGAGCGTCAGCCTGCGGGAGCTGCCGGGCTGGGTCGAGCTGGTGATGGCCGACAGCGGCCCCGGATTTCCGCCCGAGTGGCTGGGCCTGGATTTCAGCGAAGAGCGCCTGTTCCAGTCGTCGCGGACCACGGGGATGGGGCTGGGGTTGTACCTGGTGGCGGCCACCGTGGAAAACCACCGCGGCCGCGTGCGTCTCAGCCACTCCAGCCAGCTGGGCGGCGCCGAAGTGACCCTGCGCTTTCCGCGCCTGGAGTATCCCGGCAACAACAGGCCCGGGACCGGATCTACCTAATTTTGAGTAGAGACAAACCGGCGCAGCTGCTGCATAGTCGTGGCAGTTTTGGCTGGTTTCGTGGCTGTCCTGCATTCGCCCAGCAGCGGCGCTCAACAACAGCAGCAGCCTGCGGCCCCAACCCTGAGCCTCAGCTATCAGATCGTCTACCCCAACACGGGCAGCGCCGGCTCGGGGACGTTTGACATCACCAGCCTGAGCGATGTCGTCAGGGATACACCGGCCACCCTGATCACCGTCGATGGTGCAGGCCATTTCGTACCGGAGCCAATCTCCAGCGTCAGCTGTGGCGTCTACTGGCATCCCAAGGAAGGATCCAGTGCCATCTATTTCGGCTCGAGCCGCATGGCCAGCTGCATCGAAGCCGGTGCCACCTGGGAGCAGTTGATCGCCAGCGGCCCCTTCGCCATTGATGACAGCCTGTACGGCAGCTTTTTCACACCGGACTTCTTTACAACCCTCAATCCCCAGTGCTTCGGCGGCTCGATCGTCTTCTCGTTCCTGCAGCAGCACCCGGCGCCCTAGTCGATCACCGGCCCGAGCCTGACCAACCCACCGCCATCATCTCCTCGCCGACGACCTGATCCGGCGCCCAGATCGGCCCCGGATCCCGTAACCCATGGCGACCAGGAGCTACTGCGCACCCAGGAGCTGCTGTGAACGCAGGAGAACCACAAAAAAGCCGCCTTGCGGCGGCCTTGAAGTTGGGGCCTCTCAACGACGAAAAGCCAGTCACAAGCTCAATCGCGAAAGGCAGTCACCTGGTCTTCGGCTGCGGATCCCCGGAACGGGGCTGGCGCAATGGGACGGCTGGGTTGAATCCCGGGCCTGAATCACTTCCAGTTCTTGGCGACCACTTCGGCCAGGTCGACGACGCGCTGGCTGTAACCCCACTCGTTGTCGTACCAG
>JBAXXM010000036.1:0-11973 GCA_037127935.1 Synechococcaceae cyanobacterium ELA739 | reverse complement strand
ACAGGATCCCTGACCGTCGCTCAGAGCGTCCTGAACCCAGATGGGGAGCTGAGGCTCCCCTTCCAGCGTGGGGCGGGTGCTGAAAAGCCCCAGGAGCCGGCCGGCTGAAGCGCCTGAATCACGAGCGCTCGCGCTTCTGCGAACCAGTCGACGCCGGTCCGCAGCAATCCGCGGCAGAAGCCGGGGGAGTTGATCCCGTCATCACCTGGTCGAAGGCGGCTCCGCAGGCGTAGCAACGGGCCCGGTTCGAGCGGGTCGGCCACCCCATCCCATGCGACCGCCGTCGAGGACGCCAGCCGCATGGCTGACGTGAAGGTGCCGCCTGAGGCGAAGAAGGCCGCCACAATCGGTCCCTGGCTCGGGTCCATGGCCCAAGACCTGCCGTGCCCTGGCTCTCAACGCGATCCGCGCGATGCCTTACACGCCCCGCACCTACGGCAAAGCCGAGCGTGTTGGCCTCCGGCCGACGTCGTCACCATCAAGGCCCCGCTGATGGCGCGGGCTGATGCCATCACCCTCCCGACCTCCGGGGAGCGGAACTGCTGACTGGCTCGCGATCTGGCGCTTGACACGGCCACAGGTACTCCGTGGATCACGCTGGCCGCAGCCCCAGGCAGCGCCTGCAGATGCGGCTCGCCCAAGAACCTGGCTGGAGATCACACCGTGAATGCGCTCTCAAATCGTTGCGATGGAACAAATCATTTCAAGTAGAATCCAGATGAAAAAGAGACGCGTCAGCGTTGGCTGACCCCACCAATGTCATCCACACCAGAATCAACAGTCCATGCCGTATTCGCGGCGCTCGACAGCCTTGATCTTACAGGGATCATGAGCCATTTTGATGACGACATTACGATGGTGGATGAACTGAGCCGCCGTTGGATTTTTGGGAAATCAGCGGTTGAACAGCAGCTCAGATCCGTCCTAGACAATGCCAGCGACATTCGGTCAGCACTCAGCGACGTCAGGGCACTCTCAATCGCCCCGGAGGCGACACTGGTGACATGCTGGCTTGAGCAGACTTACACCTTCGCCGGCATGCAGCAGGACATCCAGGCCCCCACCAGTGTGACCTTGCGACGTCAAGCAGACGACTGGAAAATCGCCAGCTTCCACACCATCCCTCTCTCGCCTGAATGAGCAGCAGCCAAACCTGAGAGTGAAATCCGCAAGCAATCAAACCAACATACTATTTTGGTCGAGATGATCAACACGGACAAAACCCAGTAACACCGCTCTGACCAGCAATGATACCCGCATATTGGCATCACAGCTAGAGATCTTGGGAGAATTATTCAAACCAAACCCCAACCCATCTCCACACAATCCCAACAAAGAGCCACCTCAGCACAGGCATTCCAGGCGTGAGCGATCCCTGAATCAACGGGCTAGCCCAGAGTTGTCTTGACGCAATCCCTGAAAAGCTTTCAGCAGAAGCTTTTCCGCCGATACCGACTACTTGCTAGCATGCACCCTTGCACGATGCAGTCATGCGACACAGCCCCTGGGAGACCATCTCAAACTTGGTAGATCCTGGCATGCGGCTGCAAAGCGGGCAGAAGCATATTCGGGGGAGCAGCTCCGTCTTGAGCAAGCTGCACAGCCCCCATGCTCCCGCCAGCGATCAGCTGGCATGGCGCTGGTCCTATGCATCCAGTCAACCTGGAGCTGGTCGATCTGCCATCAAGGCCGGAGGCCATCTCATAACGGATAACGATCGTGATGGAGACGGCATCTATCAGATCCTGGGGATTACAGGACAACGCAATGGCGTCAGGATTACGGGACTGGTCCCAGCAGGCACGGCCATTCCTGGCAACATTGATCCCCTGACAGGAATTGCTTATGTCGTTAATAATCAAATCCAACAGGCCTCCCAAGACAAACATGGCGGCCAACTCAACACCCAGGGCATCGGCTTTGCATTGGCAGACGGAAGCTTTTCTAATATCTTTTTCGCCTCTTACCTGACTCCCCCCATCTATCTTGATTTTCACTCTCAGTCGCCCTTCCCCGCAGGCCTGGTGGCACCCAACACAGAAACGGCCATTCACTTTCAGGCCGAGATTACGAACTGCCACTTCTGACGACAGGCCAATGCAGGGTCTTTGGTGACTTCAGATTGATCCAGGAGCCAGATCTGGTTAAGCCATGTCCATACCTGAAAAGGAATCATCAGGGACTGTTTTTTCTGCTCGATCACCGTGGCTGGTGAATCTTGGCGTGGGCGAAAAGCCCTGGCTGACACCTTCTGCCGCCCATGGATGGGGGATCCCATCTGCGGTGAGCTGTCACTGTCATGATTGCCCTTGAACCCTGGACACCCGGACGTGAAGCCAGATTCCAGCCCAGCCCCTGAAGCGATGCGGATCCAGCTGCCTGAACGGGAGTGGATCTCTGAGGTGCTGGGTGTCTCGGTCCATGCCATGGAGGTCCGGCCCATGGAGACCGGGCGCGGCTTCCAATCCACCACCTGGCAGCTGCTGATCAGCTGCGATCCCCCGGGCAGTCCGCCGCGATCGATGGTTTTGAAGAGTGAGACAACCAATCCAGATGCCAATGAATTCACCCGCCTGAATCAGTCATTTCAACGAGAAGTGGGCGTCTACAACCACCTGGTTCCCAGGCTGAACAACCACCGACCCATCGTCCACGGCTGCAGTGCCGAGGAGCCCTGCTGGCTGTTGATGGAAGACCTGAGCCACCTGCGCTGCGGCGATCAGCTCCAGGGCTTGACCCACAGCGAAACCCTGGCCGCCTTGCAGCGCATGGCCCTCCTGCACGCCAAATTCTGGCTGGATCCTGATCTGGAGCAACACGCCTGGCTGCCGTCCCACAGCTTCTGGTTCCAAAGCCCGCAGCCGGAATTGGTTGGACCTTTTTTCGAGGCCTACCGCGTGCGCCTGGGAGAGAAGGCCTACGGCATCGTTCGTGCTGTGCTGGAACAGGGAGAAACGATTGATGCGGCCCTGGCTGAACGCCCCTGGACCCTGGTCCATGGCGATCTGCGCGCCGACAATTTGCTATTCGGTGGTCCGGACACCGCCCCGGTTGCCACGATCATCGACTGGTCCTGGGCCTGCCGCAGCCTGGCCACCGTGGACCTTGCCTTCCTGATCGGCGGCAGCGAGCCGGTGATGCAGCGATATGGCCGCCTGGATGAGCTGCTCCAGGGCTGGCATGGGGCCTTACTGGATGAGGGGGTGCGGGATTACCCACTGGCCGACGCCCGTCGTGATCTGCAGCTGGCAGCCCTGCGCAGCCTGACCACAGCCATTGCCATGTACAGATTTCTGCTGGATCCAGCCGTCAGTGTGCGCACAGCCCTGTTTGTGGACCAGGCGATTCAGCGCCACAGCGCCCTGGTCATGGAGTTGGAGGCATGGCGTGCCCTGCCCAAAGCGATCCAGCTGAGTTGATCGGGACACATCGCTGGGAACGCCGAAGCCTGGAGCCCGTTCCGGCGGCCAATCCGGCAGAGCGCCCTTAAGACGAACCTTTCACGGCCTCAGCGCTGCAGGACACATGATCACGGCCCAAACCCGGTCCTCGGCGATGGTTCTTGGCAACCCGGTTCGGCAACGATCAGCGGGACATGGCCACAACCTGTCCACGGGTCACCAACGCCAGAGTGAGTTTGCTCTCCATGATCAACTCGGCCACGGTGCGTCCATCGCGGCCGCAGCAACACCAGCGCGGATCACGTCATGCCCTAGCCGCAGAACGCTGGCCTGAGATTGGGCAGGGTGAACGCACGGCACACAAAAAAGCGCGGCCTGTAGACCGCGCCCTTCCAGATGTTCAGCCACAGGGACCTGGATCCCAGCCCTCAGTCGTGCCAGCAGCGTTGGGGGGCCCAACCTCTTGGCTAGCCCCGTACAGCTGCACCTGGAGCTGAAGACGATCAGGACAGGTGCAACCCGTCACCCCGGCTGCGATCTCAATCTTCGTCGTCGGCTCCGGCGGGCACCAGACGGATCTGCTTGCGACCCAGTTTGATCTCGAATTCATCGCCGGGCTGGAGGTCGAGCATGGCGGTGTAGGCCTTGCCCACCAACAGATTGCCGTTGCCCTGCACGGTGGCCGTATAGCTGAGCTTGCGGCCGCCTTTGCCAACCGCCTTACCTGCACCGTCGCCGAGGCTGACGCCCTTGGCCTCAAGCAGTGCCTCGTAGAACGCCGTGAAGTTCAGACGCTCGGCGCCATCCTTCTTGGTGCTCACGTAGCCGGAGGCCCGCACAAGCTCGGACTTGGAGACATCGCCGAGCTCCTTGACTTTGGCCAACAGATCAGGTCCGGTGAGCATGATGAATTTCAGGGGAAACAACTGCAGGCAACTTTACAGCCTGATCTGCAACTTGCCAGCCCAAGCTCAGGCCATTCCCGATAGAGACACTGCGGGGAAGAAGGCTCGATCAGGATCGGCTGACGTCCTGACCTGGCACCACAACCGGACGCCGATGGGGCAGATTGCCGAAATGCTCACGGGCGATGGCCAGCAGTTGCTGATCACTGAGACCACTGTCATCGAGGGTTTCGATGCCAACAATCCGATCCAGCAGATCGCGATGGTGTCGCTCCAGATGCTGCAGGAGCAGTTGCCGCATGTCGTTGGCCCCACGACCATGGCCCAGGAGCAACACCACATCGGCAGCGGCGATGGCGGTGGCGATGCGGGTGAGGTACTCGTGATCGATGGGTGCTCTCTGACCGGCCTGATCCCGATCATGGCGATGGCTGAGATTCTGATCCGTCCCCCAGATGCCGTGGGGCTTGAGCACGGCATGCTCCACCTCATCTCCCTCCAGCCGGAACACATCGGTGTGGCGATGATCGAGATGCAGGATCAGCCTGTGACTTTGATCCCCCCTTGGGGCCGATTCATCGGGCTCCGGGTGCTCCGGGGTGACACCGGCCTCCTGAAGCAGATGGCGTAGCCGCATCACAGCCTCCGCGTCCAGATCGGGTTGCCGCAGCCCGCAGCTGGTGTGAATCCAGCTTTCCTGGCCTGCGGGCATCTGCAGACGCAGGCGGCGATCCCCCAGCTCAGTGACCGTGGCTCCCAGGGAACGGAACAGTGCCTCGACTTTGGCCACCCTTACTCCGTGCTGGATCGGATGGGCGTACAGCGCTTGCAGGGTGCGCAGATGGTGGCGGTTCATGGCAGCAGAATCCCTGTCTCAAGGTCTGCTCTCACGCTATCGAGAGCGTGCCAGATCGTTCGGAATGGCTTAACGAACGAAGACCTGATTCATGGACCGAAATCCGTCGCTGTGGTCACTCCACCTTCACCACATCGACGCTGCCAAGGCCGAGGCGATTCAGCTCTCCGGCAGCCCGCAAGGCGGCGTCATGGGTGTGGAAAAAATAGGCCTGCTCCAATCCAACCACATCCAACAGGCTCTGATCCTCGGCGGCGATGGCGAGGTAAGCACCGCCAGGGACTCTGCGCAACACATAACGCTCCGGGTGGGTGCACTCCAACGGATGGGCGGGATCGATGGCCGGGGCCCAGAAATGCATGGCGATTCAGGCGGAAGTGAGCGCTGCGTCGAAGACCTCAACCGTAGGTCCCTGACGCCTCGGCCGCTTGCTCGCTGGCCCACAGCCAGAGAGCCGATCCGGCATACGGAACCAGCTGGGTTCAGAAATCAGAGTCGCCGAAATCCTCGTTATAGCCCTCGTAGGGATCGAACTCACTCCAACCGGGGCTGGCGTTCTGCAACAGGCCGTACTGGGCGTCCTTGTCGTTCATGTAGGTGTTGCCAGTGGGCACCGTGTCGCAACTGATCGAGCCGTCAGAACCGTTGACACAGTTCTCGAACTGAATGCCCGCCAAGGCAACCCCCGGAGCCGCCAGCAGCAGGGCCAGAACGGCCGGCAGAACACCCGATCGGGCTGGAGGAAGCAGTCGCGGGGTCATGGGCTGGGGAGGTGGACCTGCTGGGATGATGGCAAGGCTTTCAGCACTGCAGGCATGTACACCGACTGGACCGCTGTGATCCTGCTGCTCCTCACGGCAGCCCCGCTGGCCGTCGTCGTCGGCACCAGCGCCTTCTTCATCCTGCGCCAGAAGCGGAAACAGCAACGCTGATCCGCGGCACGAACAGGGTGCCCGCAGCCGGCCTCAGCACCTGGCCCTGGCCCAGACAGTCCAGGCAGGTGCGATAGCGCTGGTCGTCCAGGCGCAGCATGCCACTGCCGCCACAGTGGTGACAGGTGCCACCGTCGTGAAGCTTGAGGGTGCCGAGATCGGCACGAATGCCGCTGGCGGTGCCAGGTGAGTGGGAGGGAGTCATGGAGGTGCGGCCCCAGGGGGCCCGTGTTTCAGTCTCCACACTGTGGCGGGGAAACCCCGCCTTGATCCCGAAACCTTTCTTAAGCCTGGCCAGGGCAGGGTTCCTGGGGGATAGGGGTTAACGGCCCGTGAACCTGCTGGATCAAGGCGGGTAGATCCAGCTGTTGGGACAGCTCCTGGACGCTGAGGCGGCTGCCGGCGGGTACCAGGCCCAGGCTGGCGGCCAACAGCCCGATCACCGCAGGCGCGTCCGCCCCATCCCGCCGGAGCCCCTCCAGGCCCTCGGCCGCATCGCGCTTGCTCAGGCGCTGTCCCTGCGGATCCCGCCAGAGCGGCACATGCCAATAACGGGGCGGTGTTGTTCCGAGGGTCGCCATCACGGCCACCTGGGCGCCACTGGAGCCCCAGAGATCCTCCCCACGCACCACGTCCGTGATCCCCAGGGTCAGCTCGTCCACCGCCGTCGCCAGGTGATACGCCACCATCCCATCGGCTCGCCGCAGCACCACATCGCCCACCGACGCCACACCATCGAGACAACCGGACCGGCCTGAAGCCTCCGACCAGCGGATGGGCCCGTCCCACAGGCGCAGACGCCAGCTGGGCAGCCGCCCCTGGCGCGGCCCCCAACCGATCTCCTGCTGCCGGCAAAAGCCCGGATAGACCGACAATGCCCCGTGGGGGGCCGAGATGTCAGCCAGCAATCTGCGGCTGCAACCACAGGGATAGAGGCTGCGGCCCCGGCGCAACGCTGACAGGACGCTGGCGTAAAGCCCCCCGCGCTGGCTCTGCAGCAGTGTCTCACCGTCCCAGTCCAATCCCAGCCAGCGCAGATCCGCCTCAATCCGCTCCCGGGCGCCCGGGCGGTTGCGCGGCCGATCGAGATCGTCGAACCGCAGCAGCCATTCCCCGCCCTGGAGCCGGGCATGCAGCCAACTGAGCAGCGCCGTGCGCAGGTTGCCCCGATGCAGATCCCCGGTGGGGGAGGGCGCATAGCGGCCGCGGTAGCCCCGCTGCCGCTGGGCCAGGCCGGCATCAAGCACCCGCCTCAAATGGAGGGGCAGGGGCACCTGGAAGGCCGCAGGAGCGACCTGGGGCTGGCCGGCTGGCCCAGCACCATGAAAAAAGCGGTCCCGCAGGGGACCGCCAGCCTGATCAGGCCCAACCATGGGAGCCCGGAGCCTTGTCTTCAGCCCTGGACCCGATCCTTGAACAGCTTGCCGGCCGTGAAGGCGGGGACACGCTTGGCGGGAATGGCGATCTTTTCGCCGGTTTTGGGATTGAGTCCCTGACGCTCAGAGCGATCACGGGGTTCGAAGGAGCCGAAGCCCAGGATCGAAACCTTCTTGCCCTCCACCACCGAATCGATGATGGTTTCGATGGCGGCGTCGACCACCAGGGAGACGTCGGTCTTGGTGAGCTCGGTGCGGGCAGCAACGAGATTGACGAGATCAGCTTTGTTCATTGGACGGAGGTGCCTCAGGTCGTGCGGTGTAGCGGGAGTGATGTCGGGGGTGCGGTGGCCGCTGGGCAGCGGTTCGGAGAGATCCCCCGATCGCCCGTTGGATTCAGCGCGCCAATCGTATGGAGGTTGCCACGGGGCTGCAACACAAAAAACCGCTGTTCGCAATGGTTCTGGCCTTCAAGGTCCCCAGCGGGGGCTGAGCCACCCCCTCCGGAACGCCAACTCGCTCAGCTCGTCACCCCGAGATCGGGCGCCGCAAGAGCCCCAAACAGATCGAGGCCGGCCAGCTGCTCAACCCCGCCGCGCACGAGCTTCTCGCCCTGCAGCCCCCCCAGAGCGGCGCCGCTGGCGATCCAGTCGGGGGAGCCCGGCGGTAGCCAACGGCGCAGCTTCTCGAGACTGCGCAGCTGACGGGGCCAGTGAAAACTGCTGCGCCGCCGTAACGGGCCAAGACGCTGGGGGGCCAGCGGCACCAGCAGGCGCCCGCAAAACAGCCCATCAAACGGATGGTCAGCGCTCGCCGCACCAGGCGCACGGCCTTCGACTCCGGTGCTCTGCGCGTGAATCACGCAGGCGCCGGGGCTAGGTCCTGGTGTCCACAGCAGACGCACGCCCTCCAGCAGCTCGCAACTGTCGGCAAATGTGGACAAGGACGCCAGACCGGGCAGCAGATAGGCCTCCTGCTCCTGCACCAACACCGGCCAACCCAGGGCTTCCTGCCAACGCCGGCAGCGCCCATGGCCGTGACGGCCGGTGAGCACGATCCAGCCGGACCGGCGACGAGCGCGCTCCTGCAGCATCTCCAGGTTGGCCGTGGTGAAGGCGGGGACGTCGATCAGCAGATCCGCAGAACCGACGTCGCACAGCCAGGAGCTGCCACCCTGGGTCTCCCGGTTGGGGGCAAACAGCCATAGCCCCTCACACACACGTTGAGGGGGACGTCCCGCCTCAAGGACCGAGCCGGTCACGGCAGATCTCGGAAAGTTCTCCCCATTGAACCGATCCGCCGGCCGACTGGACCGGAATCGCACCAGGATCGGGGCTGGGGCCTAGCTTGGGTGGACTATCAGCCGTGCCTAGTGTCGCCGATCCGGATCGGACACCCCTGGCCACTGGGGGCCTCGACCACCGCCAACGGCGTCAACTTCTCCGTCGTCGCTCCTCTGGCCACACGGCTTGACCTTCTGTTGTTCGCCCATGGTCAGGCCAGTGAACCGGAGCGGGTGATTGAGCTCGACCTGGAACACCGATCAGGCGATCACTGGCATGTGGAGGTGGAAGGGGTCGGCATCGGTTGCTGCTACGGCTACCGGGCCTTCGGTCCCCTGCAGAGCGGCAGCCATGGCTTCAATCCCTCCAAGGTGCTGCTGGATCCCTGCGCCAGGGCGATCGCGGGCTGGGGTTCCTACCAACGGGGAGCGGCGATCGGAGCCGTACCCAACACCGCCAGCTGTCTCAAGGGGGTCGTGACCGAACGGGACACGTTCGACTTCGCCAGCGCCCCAAGGCCTCGCCATCGCTGGCAGAAGAGTGTCATCTACGAACTGCATGTCGGCGGCTTCACCCAGGGCCTGGGCTGCAAGGTCAGCTCCGAACACCAGGGCACATTGCTGGGCTTGATCGAGATGCTGCCGGCCCTGCAGGAGCTGGGCGTGACGGCGATCGAGCTGCTGCCGGTGATGGCCTTCGACCCCCAGGATGCCCCCGCAGGACGGTTCAACCACTGGGGATACAGCCCACTGAGCTGGATGGCGCCCCATCCCGGCTATCTGGTCAGCGATGACCCCCTGCAGGGGCGCCAGGAAGTGCGCCAACTGGTGGCCGCCTGTCATCGCGCCGGCCTGGAGGTGCTGCTCGATGTTGTCTACAACCACACCACCGAGGGCAGCCAGGCCGGCCCCACCCTCAGCTGGCGGGGCTTCGGCGACTCGCTTTATTACCACCAGAACAGCCGCGGCGATTACCTGGATGTCAGTGGCTGCGGCAACAGCATCGCCGCCAACCGCCCCCTGGTCAGGCGCCTGATCCTGGAGTCGCTGCGGTGCTGGGCCGTGGAGCTCGGCATCGATGGCTTCCGGTTCGACCTGGGCATCGCCCTGAGCCGCGGCGAAGAGCTGGCCCCACTCGAAACGCCGCCCCTGTTCGAAGCCATGGAGGCCGATCCGGAGCTGAGCGATCTCAAATTGGTCAGCGAACCCTGGGACTGCGGCGGCCTCTACCGCATGGCGGACTTCCCTGCCCGACGGGTGGCGAGCTGGAACGGCCGCTTCCGCGATGATCTGCGCCGCTTCTGGAAGGGGGACGACCGCAGTGTCTGGCCGCTCGGACAGCGACTCTCAGGCAATCCCGATCTCTTCGGTGGACAGCCGGCACCCATGGGCCGCACCATCACCTTCCTGACCGCCCATGACGGCTTCACCCTGGCCGATCTGGTCAGTTATGACCGCAAGCACAACCTGGCCAACGGCGAAAACGACCGCGACGGAGACAACCACAACAACAGCTGGAACCACGGGGTCGAAGGACCCACCACCGATCCGGCAGTCAAAGCCTTGCGGGACCGGCAGATCCGCAATCTGCTCAGCACGCTGATGCTGGCCCCCGGGGTACCGATGCTGCTGATGGGTGACGAGGTGCGCCGCAGCCAGGGAGGGAACAACAACAGCTGGTGTCAGAACAATCCACTGGGATGGATGCACTGGCAGCCCGATGATCAGGAGAAGGCCCTGCGTAGTTTTGTGCGCCGTCTGATCGCCCTGCGGCAGCAACTGGCCAGCCTGATCAACCCCGAACAGCCCCTACCGGACACCCCACAGCGCCGTAGCGGCGAACAGGGGCAGCTGTGGCGCGAATGGCACGGGGTGGAGCGACACAAGCCCGACTGGGCCAGCTGGTCCCACTGCCTGGCCTGGAGCCTGCATGACGGGCAACACGGCCCCCTGTTGTGGTGTGGCATGAACGCCTTCTACAAGTCGATGCATTTCGATCTGCCTCCCGCCCCTGCCGGCTGGTGGCGCCTGATCGACACGGCCCTGCCGGCGGGAAGCGACCTGCCAAAACAACCCGAACCCTGGTTACCGGCCGGCATTCCCCTGGAAAGCCGAAGCCTAATCCTGATGGTAGCACCTCCCCTGGCCGGGACCATCAGCCTGCCGGATTGATATCGCGGCAAGTCCCCCAACCACGGCGCAGACTTCCGAGAACAAAAGAGTAGATTTTCCTTCCAAACCCGAGGCGTCGAAGATGGCGAGTCAAAAAGATTTTGCAGACATCGACAAAGAAACCATAAAAGCCGGTTACATCAAAACATGCACGCGTAGCCGATGAATTCCCCGCCATACCGATGAGATACAACAAGCGACTCTGCCCAAAATCGGCAGACGGAAACAAACATAAATAGACCCAATCAATCACTGCAACAGCCGGCAGCCCTAGGAGCCGAGACGGCAACTCAGCAGCAGCAAGGCGCCAACGCATTTTCCCAAACAGTGATCTCACAGAAAACCCTGGGGACGACAGGTGTGACAAGTGCTCCGCGCGTCGGCCAAATCCACCAGAATACCGAGAATAACAACAGGAAAAACGAATAATCCAAGCCTGCAACCTCCAAGTCTCAGGCCGAGACCAAAGGACAAAGTACAGTAGGCGGCCATGCGGCGCAACACCAACAGGCAGCGCGAGTACAGCCACATTCAGGAAAACACAAAGCCGGGCCGTTACATTCACAGATGCGGACGCGGGTACAAAATATCGAAGTCACGGGAACACCGGGTACGGAGTACCAGCACGATTAAGAAACAACAGAGTCGCCATTAGGGTACCACCGCAACTGAACAAACGGCAGCCACGAACCACCCCTTACTCCAACAAGCAATAGATCCATTCCAGCACAACAAGTCCGAGAGAAATTTAATCTCAAACTCCTCCTAAGTTCAGCTAGTCTGAATACTCAACAAAGTCCGTGGTTTCGTCCAAAGCCCACAACTCAAGCAACCATCCGTACCCTTAACATCCCAAAGTAGAGGTGAAAGCGATTCAGGGCTTGCGCAGCGCTATTGGGTTTGAGGTGGGCGCCTTGTACCAAGAACTTAGGCTTTACTGCTCACGATGAAGCCATCCAGAAAACGACCAAGGCCAAAGCAGAAAGCATCCTTCGCTTGGTTCCAAATGAACCCTGTCGGCGGCGCTCCGCTCGCCTCATCGCCGAACT
>JBAXXM010000035.1:0-14322 GCA_037127935.1 Synechococcaceae cyanobacterium ELA739 | reverse complement strand
AGACCGCCGTCGATCGTGTCGTCGCCAAGATCACTGTCGATGGAGTCATTTCCGAGAGAACCTTCGATGGAGTCATTGCCGGAGCCGCCAAAGATGGTGTCATCGCCCAGACCGCCGTCGATCGTGTCATCGCCAAGACCACCGTCGATGGAGTCATTTCCGAGAGAACCTTCGATGGAGTCATTGCCGACGCCGCCGAAGATGTTGTCGTCACCACCCAGACCGATCAAGGTGTCGTTGCCGGCACCACCATAGATGCAGTCGGCATTGTTGGAGCCGATCACCGACTCGTCAGCGGCGGTGCCGTTGACGATGTAGAGACCAGTGCCTTCGGAGTTGGAGAGATCGGCGTTATAACCATTGAGGCCTAGAGTTACTTGACCGTTATTGATACTATTTAGGCCAAAGTCTCCAAGTCCAGCAATCCAGCTACCACCAAGGGTGGCATTGATCGTGATGGACGGGTTAGGGATAGGAAGGACAGCGAGCCTGTTAACAAGGATCTGCTCATAACCACCGCTTGCGACCAGGCCCAGATCGAGGATGGTATCGGCACCAAGGTCATTAATAAAAGTATCAGTACCATATCCGCCTTGGTAGGTGTCGTTGCCGCTAAGACCATTCAGAACATTCTGTGTGGACTGAGTATCGCGGAGAGCAACTTCTGTAGTAATATCACCACTACCAATCAGGAAATCATTGCCATCAACGGTACCAGTGACATTCTCAATGTTGCTGAGAATATCGGTGACCGGCGAACCACCAAAGAGGGGCAGGGGCAGATTGTAGAGGTAGTTAGCCGTCCCAGCGGCAACAAACTGAATCGAGGAAGCTACTGACTCACCAGTGACTTGAGTAATGTAAGAGCGCTCAAGGTTGACATTACTGATGTTGACAACCTGGCCGATGATCTGACCGGTGCTTGCAGGATCCTGAACTCCGGGAGGAATCAGGTCGACCGTGAAACCAGACTCATAGGTATCAATACCTGCGCCACCATTGATGGTGTCAGCCCCAAGGCCACCGGAGAGAGTGTCATTGCCGATGCCACCGAAGAGGCTGTCATTACCAGCAATGTTGTTCAAGTCACCGAAGACTACATCGTTACCAGCACCAGCATCGACGGTGTCGTTGCCCTGATCAGCAAATACGGTGTCGTTGCCACCGCCGGAGCTGATGGAATCGTTGCCGAGTCCGCCAGTCAGCGAGTCGTTGAAACCATCGGTTTGGATCGTGTCATTACCAGCATTAGCATTGATTGTATTCGCGCCATAGCCTAAGGCGGTGATGTTGTCGTTGCCGGAACCGGTGACCAGATTGAGCTGATAAGGGATCGGAGTAATGGGATCACCAACGGGTCCAGTAACGGTCATATCGACCGCAGACACACTGGCATCGATCGAGATGGAGTTGACGCTGAATCCGGAGAGGTTCAGAACCGAAAGCTGGGTCGCTCCAACAATGGGGTTCGTGATCACGAAAGACCCTGATCCACTGACGCTGAGGCTGCGGAGATCGGCCGCAAACAGGGTGTTGATCGTGGTGACGCCATTCACAATGAAGTTGAGATTCTCTTCATCGTTGAGGGTGAGAGTCTGCAGATCTGCACCCGCCACTAGCGTCACGTTCAGGGTGTCACTTGAGGTATCGATTCGACGCTGGACCGTGACATTCTCCAGAGTCTCCAGAATACCCAGATTCACCAGGCTGGTCGGAGCATTGAAGAGCAGGGCACTGCCAAGCACGTTATTATCAAAATCTGTCAGGTTGACGGTTTGGATGGTATTGCCGTTGATCGTGAAGTTGAACAGATCTTGAACCGTGATCAGGTTGGGAAGAACCAACGGCAGGGGATCTTCAATAACATCGAGCTCCAGGATCTCGAAGTTACGTACGCCTTCCAGATCCGATGCGGTCCAACCCTGGGTGAAGGGAATGTTCAGCGGATCACCCAACTTGCCGGTGAGTTGAATGGTGTCAATATCGAGACCACCATCAAAACGATCCAGAAGGGTCAGATTGCTTCCGACATTGAAGCGATCGTTGCCAGCTTCGCCGAGGACCGTGTCGTTGCCGGTGCCGGGGTTGATGGTGTCATTACCAGTTCCAGCAAGCACCGAATCATTACCTGCACCCACGGTGACGAGGTCGTTACCGCCGAAGGATTGAATGGTGTTGGGCTGAGCTGTGTCTCCGACGAAGGTGTCAGAACCAGCGGAGCCGAGGATCGTCACACCATTGCCAGGAGTCACATCCGTGCCGTTGACGACGGCAAACGGCAAGGCAAAGAAGTTGGCGATCCCTGTGAAATCAAGGGTGAGATTGCCAGCCGTGGCCGTGACCTGGTTGAGGCTCACACCACCATTACCCTGGAAAACAAAGCGGGAATCCTGGCCAACGGTTGGGGTCGCCGTCAGGGTGCCAATGGTCTGGTTGACAATACCGGTGTTGATCGTGACGGTATTGGCGTCAAAACCGTTGAAAGTCAGATTCTGGCCTGCGAGGTAGTTCGTCAGGCTCGGCGGACCGCTGATGGTCAGAGAGTCAGCAGCACCAGTACCGACGACGTTGAACGTAGCGGCTGCGCCCAAAGCACCACCCAAGTAGAGGAAGCTGCTTCCAGGATTAAAGGTGAAGACCGATGCGGTAGCACCAGTGCCGTTGAGCAGCTTGATCGTGGCGATCGTGCTGTCAATCTTGAATGCATTCACCTCATTAGAAAGAGCGTCAGCACCGACAATGCCGTTGATATTAAGAATCTGGATGTTATCAACAAACGGTGTGCCAAGCGTGCTAACTGCAACAGCATCAGCATTGGCAGCAGTGATTTCTAGTGTATTGACATCGCCATCTCCATTGATGGTATCCGTCGGATCGAAAGAGTTGTTTTGCGGAGTTAACTCACCAACGAAATAGTCGTTACCAAGGCCACCGCTGACTTGATCGAAACCGGTGCCGAAGTCGATGAAGTCATCACCCTCATCTCCAGTAACAGCATCGTTGCCAGCTCCACTGGAAACCGAATCACTATTGGCACCGCCGGCAATCGTGTCATTGCCACCCAAAGTGGTAATCGTGTCAAGCCCCTCACCACCGGTGGCCGTGTTGTTACCGCCCCCCAGGTTCACGCGGTCATTGCCACTACCGGCGCTGGCACTGTCGTTACCATCACCGGAGAAGAGGGAGTCGTCACCGTTACCACCATCAAAGATATTGTTACCGCCATTGGCATTGAGAGTGTCGTTGCCGTTACCACCATTGAGAGAATCATCACCCCCACTAAAGGAGAGCAAGCTGTCGTTGCCGCCATTGCCAACCAGCGTCGAGTTGCCCTGACGGCTCTGGATCACATCATCGCCAGCACCACCTTGAACTGAGGAGCTGCCAGCCTGAGCACTCAAATCAACAGTGAAGGAACCGGTGATGTCGCTACCGTCAATGCTGAAAGTGGTTGTGCTGACGCGACCGGCGAGATTGATCGCATTGGGACTGGAGATTTCGATCGCAGGGATAGGGAAGGCGCTGAGGTCGTAGTCGACCAAGAAACCAGGCACTTGAACGGAATCCAGAATCGATGCCGTTTCAATACCGGGACCGGTGGTGATTTTGAGCGGATTGCCACCCGTACCTGACGCGGTTGTGACAACATCGAGATTCTGAATGCCTGTCAGCGCAACGGGCTGGAATTGAAGCTCGGTCTCCTTATTCGTGCCGAAAATACTGACGGTCGGCAGCAGGCCGGGGCCGGCAACTGCAGGAATGTTGGAGAAGGTGAGCTTGGCTTCAGAAGAGTAGTTCTCAAGAAGAACAACGCTGTTGCTCGTCAGCAGACTGAGGGTATTGGAACCGGTCAGGGAAGTGACCCGGATCTCCTCGATATTGAGGAGTGCCAAGGGCTGAACAACGGATGGACCAGTCAGGCCAGCAATCAGTTGATCGAATCCTAAGCCACCAACCAGGCTGTCGAAGTTCTGGAGGGTGTTGAAACCAAACAGACCGCCCGGCACGACAGGGGCCGAGAAGATCAGATCTTGAGTGACACCGGTCTCTACAAAGATGTCCTGATTGACCGTCAGATTCAGAACATTGGAGCTGGTGTCAACAATCTGAGCGGAAGCTTGGGCTGTCAAGCCAGCACCCGAAACCGTGATCGTGGCGGTTTCCTGTTCGCCAACCAGCAGATCGGTAGCGATGGTGATCTGCACCGGAGCCACGCTGCCGCCTGGATTGACCGTGCGGGTGCCGGTGAGGACCGCGGCGCCACCCAGAACATCGGCAGCCTGGATGCCGGTGATTACGTAGGAAAGGACGGTACCAGGGGCCACCGAAGTGGTGGAGATGGTATAGGTGAGAACGCTTCCCTCATTCACCGCAGTGGGCTGAGCCGTCACACTCAGTGCAGGTGCGGGTGTGGTGTCCTGAATGACAACCGAAGCCGTTCCAGTGGCGCCGCCACCGGTGATGTTGAAGATCAGAGTTTCGGTTTCGACAAGCAGATCGGTAGCGATCTGAACGAGAACGCTGGGAACGACACCACCTGCGCCGACGACCACGCTGCCGAACAGAGGGCCGACCACATCGGCGGCCTGAACGCCGGAGAGCGTGTAGTTGAGAACAGTGCCTTCGGCAATGCCGATGCTGGCGATCAGGAAGTTGACGGAAGCACCTTCGTTGACACCGGTCGGCTGAGGGGTCACCGACAGAGCGGGGGCCGGGGTGGTGTCGACAATGATGGCGACAGCAGAACCAGTAACAGCACCATTGGTGATGGTGAGCGTTGCAGTTTCCGTCTCGGCGAGAACCAGATCTTCTTTGATCTGAATGACCACGGAATCGACAAGACCACCGGTGCCAACGGTGCGGGTGCCGGACAGGACGGCGGATCCACCCAGAACATCAGCAGCGGTGATGCCGGTGATGGTGTAGGTGAGCAGGCTGCCCACCGCAATACCGGTGGTGTTGATCAGGTAGGTGAGGGTCTGACCTTCGGCCACCGAGCTGGGCTGGGCCGCCACATTGATCTTGGCCGGCGGGCTGGTGTCCTGAATAACGACGGAAGCGGTACCGGTGGCGCCACCACCGGTGATCGAGAACTGAAGGGTTTCGGTTTCGATGAACAGATCGGTGGCGATCTGGATCACCACACTGGGAACAGTGCCACCAGCGCCGACAATCACGGTGCCGGTCAGAGGGCCGACCACATCGGCGGCCTGGACACCAGAGATGGTGTAGTTGAGAGCGGTGCCGGCAGCAATGGCGCTACTGGCAATCAGGAAGGTGATCGACTCACCCTCGTTGACACCGGTGGGCTGGGGCGTGACCGTGAGTGAGGGGACGGTGGTGTTGACCACCGTCACCGCCGGTGCGCTGATAGCGTTGGGGATGACAACCGTGAAGCTTTCACCGGGATCGACCACCGCATCAGTGGCCAGGGTGACAGCGAGGCTGGCAACACCGTTGGCATCAACCAGAATGGAACCGGTGAGCTGGCCGCCAACGATGTCGGCTGCGGAAAGACCACCTGCGCCGACAATCTCATAGTTGAGGGACTGACCAGCCAAGCTGGGAATGGTCTGCAGGCTGAAGATGACCGTGCTGCCCTCGGTCACCGACTGGGTGCTGGCTTCAATGAAACCGATGGTGCCGAACGCGGGAATAGCGGCAACGGCCTGCACAGTTGCGGCAGGTGTGGGAATGGTTGATGGGCCGAGAACCGGCTGCAGAAAATCAACGCCCAGAGTTGCGGCCAGCTCGCCGTTGTAATTGAAGTTGGCTGTTGGATTGGCACGAACGGCAACCGTCCACTGATCAGCGGCAACAAGCTTGGCGTCGAGCGTGACCTTGTCTTGGCCCTGAGCACCCTGGGAAATCCAATAACCGGCTTCGGCAAGGGTAATTTCGCCTTTGTTGACCTTGTCGAGCCAATAGGTTTCACCGGCTTGCCGCTGCCGACCGAACAGGTTCTCGTAATACTTATCGATCACCTGACCGTTGGTCAGGCCTGCAATCGAAGCTGCAAACTCGGGGGTGGTCGCAAAGCCTTCTGCGGTTTGCTTGAGGGGCTGGCTCAACCGGTCGCCTGATGACCAGTAGTCGAGACCAGACGGGTCTGCCGGCCTGGCGAAATACGTGATGTAGAGGACCTGGGTCTGGCGAGCGGTTGCCATTCGTGAAGCTCTCCGGGGGGAAGACGGTTTAGAGGGTGGTGGGCGCGGTTTGGCCGCGTTTGCCGAGGACCCTTGTGGGCTCGGTTTTTCTGTCAAGGCTGTGGCCGAGACGGCACGCCCATCAGATCAGACTGATCTTACCCCCTTAGCAATAGACAAACCTCAACATCGCCATGCCAACACAGGGTTGTGGATGACAGATTCAGAACCGACCACCAACCGAGACCGCTCCAGAAAAACAAGAAATCCGACCTGGCGCCGACAGCCAGGCTGGGATTTCCGTTCTCCCTGTTCGCACTTGCGACGCAAACTGCTGCGATTTCGAGATGGGGCGGCGGCGGCCGGTGAGCGAGGCCGCCGCGACTTGTTGAACGTGCCTTGGGAAGCCACGCAACCCGCTGTTCCGCGGGCGGTCACCGTGGTCCTTCAAGATCTTAGCCAGCCTCCAAAAGGGGCGTTCCAAACCCTTGCGCACCACCATGGCGAGCGTTTCCTGTCTGGTCATCTCCCGTTCGCCGGGGCTGCTCAACCAACTGCTTCTCAGCCTGGTCAGCGCTCGCCGCTACTGGGGTCCGGAGGATGAGGTGCTCTGCTCCTGGAACGGCAGCGAAGCCGACGAAGAAGCCGTCGCAGCCCCCACGGGCGGACCCGACTTCCGTATCGCCAACCGGGCGGCCTATCACTTCGCGACCAACATGAACCAGCTGGCCAGTCAGGCCATTGGGGACGTGCTGATCCTGCTCAACGACGACCTGGTGCTCGACGCGGACAGCCTGGACCAGGCGCTGCAGATCCTCGACAGCCAGCGTGGCGTGGGCCTGGTGGGGGGTCGATTGCGCCAACCCGACGGCCGCCTGGGCCATGCCGGCATTCTGTTCAGCGAACGGAACCTGCCCTACAACCGCCTGCGCCCCGAACGGCTCGGCCATCTCCTGAGTCCCGATCGTCTTGAAATCCTGACATCGGGCGTGATGCCAGCGGTGACAGGGGCGCTGATGGTGATCCGCCGCCATGACTTTCTGGCCGTCCGCTTCCGCGAGGACTTCCGCGTCTGCGGCGAAGACGTGGCCCTCTGCCTCGATCTGCGCCGGCAGCTGGCCCTGGCGACCTACTACGCCGCCGACGTGACGGCGGTTCATGCCGAAAAGAGCACCCGCGGCGAGGTGCTGGATCACTTTGACCAGCAGAAACTGGCCGCCTTGGTGGGAGACCTCTGCCGGGAGGATCCCGAGCTGCGGGCCTCCCTGGCCGTCTGGGCCACCCAGGAGGCCGATGTCCTGGAATCACTGCTGCACCAGGTGCTGCAGAGTCAGGATCGCTTCAACCTGGAAACCAATCTGGCCAGGTCGGAGCTCAAACAGCTGGAAGAGCACTGGCAACAACAGCACAGCCAGGCTCTGGACTGGCGGGAGCGGCTGGATCAACTGAACGAACAACTCAGGAGACTCAGCCTCAGCAGCCCCAACCAACTCCCGGCGCAAGGGCACGATCCGGGCGAACTAGTCTCGGAGATTGAACGACTTCGCCTGGAGAGGGATGAACTGCGGCGCGAGCGTAACCACATTTACAAAGAGCTGTCCAGGCTCTCCGCTGAAAGGGAGCATTCAGGCCCGGAAGACAACAACCTGGAACCGACACCAGTCGGCAGCAGCCTTAGGGCGCGAATTGGCCTGGTTGCGGAAACAGAAAGGCTGATCAAAGAGCGAGATAGCCTATCTTCGGAACTTAAACGGCAGGTGATTGAAAACGAGGACTTATCCGCTGAGCTCCGTCAATTGCTGGATCAAAAGGACAGCCTTGGCGCCGAACGGGATGATTTGGTGGCTGCGCAGGAGATTCTGGTCGCCGAACGGGATGGCCTCGCCAGTGAAAGGAACACCTTGGACATGGCCCTCGATCGGGCCCTGGCCGAACGGGAGTTGGCCCGGATTCGCGAGGCCGATCTACGCTCCAGCACCTGCTGGAAACTCACCGCTCCCTACCGTGTCGTGGGCGACTGGCTGGCGCGCATCCGCTCCAGGCGCTGAAGCCAGGGCTGGGCGCTCTCCAGCAAGCCACTCGGCGATGCGGCATGGGGACCGGCGGACGCCGAATCCGCTGACCAGGCTCGCAGAAAGCGGCGCTGCAGCCGCCGCAACAACCGCTTGATCCGGCGGCGGCGACGCCTGGTTGTTTGGTCTGCGGTCTCTGGACAGGCTGCAGGGGAGAGGGACAGGACATCCCCTGCCGCAGCCGACTGACGCTTGAGGACGAGTGCCCGCACCACCTGGACTGCGCTGTCCTGCCAGCTCTGGCTAGGCAAGGCGCTGGCCGGGACAGGCGGATTGCTGCCATCCAGTCGGCTGAGGAAAGCTGCCAGCGAGGCCGCCAACTGCTCCTGGTCCGCATCGATCGGAAAAAAACTGGCCTGGTCCTGGGTGACTTCGCGGAAGACCGGTAGATCCCTGACCAGCAGGGGCAGACCGGCCCGGGCCGCCTCAATCAGGGGGATCCCGAACCCCTCGCCGTAGGAGGCGCCAATCAAACCATCCGCTCGGGCATAGAGCGCCTGCAGCAGGGCATCGGACGCCGACCCGAACCAAAACAGGCGGCGATCCCTCAGGGGATGCTCCCGCAGACGTTTCATGGTGGCCGGGATGGTGCGGCGCCGGTTTTCCGGCAGATCGCTCCAACCTTCGCGACCGACGATCACCACGTTGAAGCTGGCACCGTGCCGCCAGAGCAGACTCGCCGCCTCGATCACATCGAGATAGCCCTTACGAGGTTCGATGGTTCCCACCATCAACACTGTGGGGCCTTCGGGCAATCGGGCCAGCTGCTGGCTTTCAGCGTCGCTGAGGGACTGGACCGGCAGGGCACCATCACCCCCCAGAAAGTCGCTGCCGTGGTGGAACCAGCCCACCTGGAACGCCTCAATCCCCGCCGCAGGCGGATTGGCCTGCAACCACTGGCGCAGATCCTCGGCAACGCTGCGGGACACACACAGGGCCCCATCAGCCTGGGCCACCACCTCCAGCCAGGCCTGGTGGCCGCTGTCGGCGCCGGGGGGGAAATTTTCGGGCTGCAGGCAGGGAAGCAGATCGTGGACGACAAAATGCACCGCCACCCCCTGGGCGCGCATCAGCTGGAAGTACGCCCGCTGGCGCACCACTCCATCCGGGTGGAGATCGACGCCAAGGAAGACATCACCGGCACGGCATTCCAGCAACGAATTCTGCCAGGATTGCGGCGGCATTTTTAACAATTCAAGGGCAAATCCTCTGGCATAGCGATAGCCAAGCCCATCCTGGCAGGCGCTCACCAGTTCAACCCGGAACCCCTCAGGAGGGTTGAGCAACAGCTGCTCACTGAGGGCACGCACCACCCGCTGGACTCCCGAGCCGAGATCATCGCGGGAGACGATGCTCACATCGATCAGCAGCTGGCGCTGGCTGGGCTGGGGCGGCTGCAGCAGAGCCAGGCTGTTCGCCACACGCAGGGGATCACCCCCGGCATCCACGACGGCGGCGGCCGCCTGCAGCCAGCGTCGCCGTTCACCCAGCCTGGCGCTGGCGCCGCGCAAGGCATCGGCATAGAGCGCGGCACAGCGAGCCGGCTCGTGCACCTCGTCCACCCAGCGCAGAGCCGCGTCACGCAGCCGTTGGCGCAGCTCCCCATCCGCCCGCAGCCGCTCCAGGGCCGCCCCGATCTCCTGTGCGGTGCAGTCGTCAGGGAGCCGAAGCACCGCCTGCTCGGGCAGCTCCCGCATGCTGCCGTGGTTATTGACGATCAGGGGCAGGCCCGCCCCCAGGCAGTCGAGAACCGTGCCCGAGGTCTCCCCCCGGGAGGACGTGCGCAACTGCACAGCAGCATCGGCGGCCTCCAGATACTGCCGATACTGCGCGGAAGCAATCCAGCCAGTGAAGCGCACCTGGGCCCGCAAGGCGCGGCTCTGGCCAGCCTGGCGGACGGCATGGCCGAGTTGCTGACACAATTGATGATTGCCCGCATGGGAACCGGCAAACACCAACACAACCCGGCGGTCCGAGGCCAGGGCTGACTGCAGGAAGGCCTCAAGCAGGCGATCGGTGAGCTTGGCGACACCCAGGAAGCCGAAACTGCAGACAATGAAGGCATCGTCCTGCAAACCCAGGGCGAGCCGACTGGCGGAACGCTGCTGAGCCGTTGGCATGGCGGCAGTCTTGAGATGGGGCACGGAAGCCCAGGACTCGGCAGCTGCGATTCCGTAAAAATCCGAGGCCAACTGTTTGGCTTCCTGGCTATGGACAATCACCCCCGTTGCCGCCTGCAGCGGCTCCAAGTTGCAGGGGTAACGCCAGATGGCTCGATCTTCGCCCTTCAACCGGTCAAGATGATGCAGATAAGCCGCCTGAAAACCATGGGAACGATAAAGACGCAGCATCACATCACCACCCAGCACCGCATCGGCCGCGTCACTGCAGAGCCCATGGGAGAGATAGAAGTCATGCAGCACAACAGCACCAGAAAACTCACGCAGCTGGCGGAAATGATCGAGATGGCAATTGGAATTGCCGACCTGATAAAGCAGGTGGTCGTAGTTGTCGTGCTGCTGCTCAAATTCCGCCGGCGCCACCACGGCCTGGGCGCCTTTGGGTAGGGCTGTGGTCTGGGGATCCGCCACCACGTCAATCTGGAAGTGCCGGGCCAACCACGGCAGCAAGGCCAGGCTGTAAGCCGTGATCCCGCTCGGGGTCGGGGGCAAGGGGGAGAAAAAGGCGAGCCGCTCGCCCTGAACCGTGGGCTCGTCAACCGGGGCTGGGCGCGTCAGCGGCGCCTCAGGCCAGGACCAGGCACCGGAGATCAAACAGGGCCTGCACAGGCGCGCACCCTCTCCCAACTCGGCCAACAGCAGCGGCACCAGGGCATCGGCGAGGTCATCGTCCAGGCAAAAGCGCCGCTCGCGGCCGGCCAGCCAGGCCAGCAACACTGGAGCTGCTGCACAACCTGCCCAGCCAAGGTCGCCACCGAGCAAGGCCAGCGTGCCGTTGGCGGTGCACTCGGAAGGAGCCGACAGCAGAAAACGGGCCAACGTCGCAGGAGCCAGGTCCGCACTCTGCTGCTGAAGCTGCCGCAAATCAAGAAGGATCGGCGGAGGAATGAGGGTGCTCACCGGCGGACACTGAGAAGAAATTGCGGAATCATGTCCAGGGAATCAAGCCGGAACATTGCATGAAGAGAACTGCAGCATCATGGCCAAAAGAAGGTCTCGGAGACAAGGCCTCTATGGCAACCAGTGAAATCTAATTTATAGGTTATTTTAGCCCACCTGATTGGATAGAAAGGCAGATCTAGCCTTCAACGCAATCAAGACCAAGGCAAGATTACTGGAACGGCTGAGCGGGCAGCCCGACGGCGCTGCCTACGATCCAGCAGCCACCCCAGAGTCGTGCCGTGCAGCTGGTGTTCGATACGACGGTGCTGGCCCAGGCCAACCGCTCCCAGCGGGCCCGCGCCGGAATCCACCGCTATGTCAGCCAACTGTTACCGGCTCTCAACAGCAGCTGCGCCCTGACGCCCCTGGCCTACTGCCGCGACCCCCTGCTACGCCAGTTCGGCCCCGTCAGCGGCCCCAGCCCGGGCCGCTCCCTGCTGCGGAGGGGATCCCAGCTGCTGCGCGGCGCCAAACCGCTGTGGCAGGCCCTGCAGACCAGCTCCTGGGCCGAGCGAGGCACGCGGCGTCATCTGCGGTCCGAACTGCGGTTGGCTGGGATCGAACCCGCCGAGGCGATCTATCACAGCCCCTATGCCGCCATCCCCCCCGAGGTGCGGGAGGCCGGTTTCGCCGGGATCGTGATCACCGTGCACGACCTGCTGCCCCTGCTGCAACCCGGGTTGTTCGAAGCCGATAGTGTGAGCCAGTTTGAGGCCACGATCGCCAACCTGCATCCCTCGGATCAGGTGATCTGTGTCTCCCAGTCCACCCGCTCCGATCTGCTGCGGCTGGTGACGCCGCCTGAGCACCATGTCCATGTGGTCCCCCTGGCCGCCTCCGCCGACCTGGCACCCGTGGACGACCCCCAGATCCTGGCCGCGATGCGGCGGCAACTGGATCTGGCTGAAACGGACCGGATGATCCTCAGCCTGGGCACCCTGGAACCCCGCAAAAATCTGTCCCTGCTGCTGGAAGCCTTCGAACTGCTGCTGCAACGCCACCCGGAGCAGCCCTGGAAGCTGGTTCTGGTGGGCTGCCAGGGCTGGAAGATCGACGCATGGCTGCAACGGCTTGCCGGCTCGGGCGCCGCGGCGGCGATTCGGGCGCCAGGCTTCATCGACGACAGGGACCTGGCGGCGCTCTATTCCTGCGCCGATGTGTTCGTCTATCCATCGCTCTATGAGGGTTTCGGTTTACCCCCGCTGGAGGCCATGCACTGCGGCACCCCCGTGATCGTCAGCCGCAGCTCCTCGCTGCCCGAGGTGGTGGGCGATGGGGCCTGGTTGGTGGAACCCGACAATGCCGCCCAACTGGTGGACCAGCTGGAAGCGCTGCTGCTCGATTCCAACCAGCGGCTGCTTCTGGCCCAGAAAGGCCTGGCACGCGCCAAGACCTTCAGCTGGTCCCGTACGGCCATGGCCACCGCCGAGGTCTACCGGCTGGCCCTCAACGGCGCCCAGAGCCGATGACAGCAGCCCGGATTGGCCTGGCCTACCAGCCCACCGGCTTCCGCCAACGCGGTGGAATCCAGCGCTTGGCGATCGGCGTGGCCCACCATCTGCAGCAACAGGGTGGCCAGGTCAGCCTGCTGACGGCCCCCCAGATCCCCGCCAGCCTGCAGCCGCAGGGGCTGGACCTGCTCCCCTGGGGCAGCAGGCTCGCGGACCTGGACATCCTGGTGATCTTCGGCTGCAACCAGCCCTGGGCCTATGGCCTGGCCCTGAAGGCCCTGCTGCGCGCACAGGGTCCCCGCATCCACTGGTTGCCCAGCTTCCACGATCCCCGTTGGGTGGCCCATCCCGGCCGGGCCCGACTGGCCCAGCTGGCCCTCAGGCTGCTGCAACCGGCCGGCGTGACCGTCCATGGCCAGACGGCGCATGAGGTGAAGCTGCTCAACGGCGGACGCTGTCAGCTCAGCCGCCATGCCCTGAGCGACGGCCTGCGCCAGCAACTGGAAGCCGCCGTCGCCCCTGACGCTGGAACACCAAGGCCCCTGGACCTGCTCTTCTTCGGACGTCCCACCGTCCAGAAAGGCTGGGCCCGCTTCCTGAGCCTGGCCCGACGCGGGGAGCTGCGCTGTGGGGCGATCGTGCCCTTCCCGCCGCCGGAGCAGAACGTTGAACCGATCACGTTGGTGGTCAACCCCAGCGACGCCGAGATCCCCTCCCTGCTGCGACAGGCGAAGGTGGTGCTGGTTCCCGCCGACTACGAATCCTTTGGAATCGCCCAACTGGAGGCCGTGGCCCAGGGTTGCGTGGTGCCAATCCTGGGGAGATGGCCCCTGTGGGATGGCTTCCAGCCGCTGCAGTGGCAGAACCTGGAGCCAGCCCAACTGGGCGCCGCCTGCCTCGATCTGTGCCATGAGCCGCAGCGACGCCGCAGCCTGGTGGACCAACAGCTGGCCTACCTCCGCCGCCATCCGATCCAGTCCCAGCCCTTTCTGCTGGAGCCGTCCGAAGGCCTGAACGATGACTGACGCCGACCCCGCGAAAGCCTCCGGATCTGTCCTGGCCAACGCCGATGTGAACGCCGACGTGGCCGTGGTCGTGCCCTTCCGCAACGGCGGCCCCATGCTCATCCAGGCCTGCCGTTCTCTGCAGCGCCAGAGTCATCGTCACTGGCAGGCGCTGCTCGTGAACGACGGCTCCGACCCCGCCAGTGTCCAACTGGCGGAAGCGCTCGTGGCCGGGGATCGGCGCTTTCAACTGCTGCACGTCCCGCAGCCCCGTGACATTGCCGGGCCATGGTTGGCCAGAAACGTGGGGGTCGCCGCTGCGCCGACCTCCCTGGTGGCCTTCCTCGACGCCGACGACCTCTGGCACCCCGACAAGCTGGAGCGTCAGCTGTTGCTCCATGGGAGCAGCGAGGCCGTGCTCTCGGTCAGCGGCTATCACCGCTTTCGTCAGACCAGCCGGGGCTGGCAGGTAATGCGCACCCGGATGCCGCCAGCGCACCTCGATCTGGCGCAATTGCTGCGGGGCA
>JBAXXM010000034.1:0-15781 GCA_037127935.1 Synechococcaceae cyanobacterium ELA739 | reverse complement strand
CGAGAATGAGACTAGGTTTTATGGATTAAGTCGTTTTGATCAGAGCTTCCCTAGGCGGGCAGCGCGGTTCGCAACAGCGACCTCTTGCCAGCGACACAACTGAGCTGGCTGACGCCGCTTGACCCCAGCCATGGAGCACTCCGGCCTGCGGGAGAGCCTCGAGCCCCGCCGCGGAGGTCGTCCGCCCAGCCGGCAGACCTCGGCTTCACAATGGCCCGATGGCCATCATCCGCGCCGAAAGGCTCTCCAAGACTTACCGGGTGGCCGACAAGCAGCCCGGCCTGGCCGGCACCCTGCGCCATTTCGTGCAGCGCCGCCATCGCGATGTGGCCGCCGTCAAGGGGGTGAGCTTTTCGATCGAGGCCGGCGAGATGGTGGGCTTCCTCGGTCCCAACGGCGCCGGCAAGACCACCACCTTGAAGATGCTGAGCGGCCTGATCCACCCCAGCGGCGGCAGGGCCGAGGTGGCGGGCCACGTCCCCCAGCGCCGCCAGGCCGACTTCCTGCGCCAGATCACCCTGGTGATGGGCCAGAAGCAGCAGCTGATCTGGGATCTGCCGCCACTCGATTCGCTGCGGGTCAATGCGGCCGTCTACGGCCTGGACGACACGACCGCCCGACAGCGCATCCACGAACTGGCGGAGATGCTGGAGCTGGGGGAAGAGCTGACCCGCCCGGTGCGCAAGCTGTCGCTGGGGCAGCGCATGAAGGCCGAGCTGCTGGCCGCCCTGCTGCACCGGCCGGCGGTGCTGTTCCTCGATGAACCCACCCTCGGCCTCGACATCAACGCCCAGGCCCGGGTGCGCTCGTTTCTGGCGGACTACAACCGCCGCCATGGGGCCACCGTGCTGCTGACCAGCCACTATCTGGCCGACATCACCGCCCTCTGCCCGCGGGTGCTGCTGATCCACGAGGGCGGCCTGTTCCATGACGGCAGCCTGCGGGAACTCTCGAGCCGCCTGGCCCCCTGCCGCCTGGTGCGCCTGGAACTGGAGGAACCCCAGCCGGCGGCGACCTTTGCGCCCTACGGCGATCTGGAGGCCTGCGATGGCCGGGATGTGCGATTGCTGGTGGAGCGGGAGCGCCTGACCGAGGTGGTGGCCCAGCTGCTGGCAACGCTGGAGGTGCGGGATCTGGAGGTGAGCGACCCACCGATCGAAGAGCTGATCGGCCGCCTGTTCCGCCAGGGGGAAGTGACATGAATGGGCTGGGCCGCCGGCTGCGGCACGGCGCTCGGGTGGCCCGGGCTCTGCTCGGCAGCCAGTACGCCCTGATGCTCGAGTACCGCGCCGAAACGGCGCTCTGGGCCCTCTCGGGCATCCTGCCGTTCATCATGCTCGGCATCTGGAGCCAGCTGGCCGCGGCCCCGGCGGACCCAACGGGCCTGGGCTCGGTCGGCATCGGACTGGATCCGCTGCAGCTCAGCCGCTACTTCCTCAGCGCCTTCGTGGCGCGCCAGTTCAGCGTGGCCTGGGTGGTGTACGCCTTCGAGGAGGACGCCCTGCAGGGCCGCCTCTCCCCCTACCTGCTGCAACCGCTGCAGCCGCTGTGGCGCTATGTGGCGGCGCACCTGGCCGAACAGCTGACGCGGCTGCCCTTCGTGGTGATCATCGCCGCCGTGTTCTTCCTGCTGCAGCCGGCAGCCTTCTGGATCCCCACGCCCGGCCGCATCGCCGCCACGGTGCTGGCGATCTGGCTGGCGTTCACGATCAACTTCCTGCTGCAGAGCTGCATCGCCATCCTCTGCTTCTGGAGTGAACGGGCCAGCGCCCTGGAGCGGTTGCTGTTCATCCCCTACCTGTTCCTCTCCGGGCTGGTGGCGCCGCTGGAGGTGTTCCCGCCGGCACTGCGGGCCGCCGCCCACTGGACCCCCTTCCCCTTGATGGTGGCGTTTCCGGCCCAGCTGCTGGCCGGTGGCCCGGTGACGATCGGCGCCAGCTTTGCCGCCATGGCCACCTGGATTGCGTTGCTGTTGCCGATCACCCTGCTGCTCTGGCGGGCCGGGGTGCGCCGTTACTCGGCGATGGGGGCCTGACGATGGCGCGCAGCCAAGACCAGGCGCTGGCGACGGCAACGGGGATGATCAAGGGGCCGCTGCGGTATTGGCGCACCCTCAAGCGCTTCTGGGGATCGGCCCTGGCCAGCCAGATGGAATACCAGATCAACCTGCTGATCGAGGTGCTGGCCATGGCCGGCAACCTGGCCGGCAGCCTGCTGCTGCTCTGGCTGATCTACGGCCGCGGCCAGCAGCTGGGGGGCTGGAGCCTGGACGCCGCCTTGGTGGTGCTGGGGATCTACACCCTGCTGGATGGGGTGTCCTCGACCCTGCTGCGTCCAAACCTGGGGGCCATCGTCACCCAGGTGCAGCAGGGCACCCTGGATTTCGTGCTGCTCAAACCGATCGACAGCCAGTTCTGGCTCTCCAGCCGCACGATCTCGCCCTGGGGCTTGCCCGAGATCGTCACCGGCCTGGCCCTGGCGCTGTGGGCGGCCCTGCGCGCCGGCGCCCGGCCCGGGTTGGCCACAATCCTGGGGGGTGGCCTGATGCTGCTCAGCAGCGTGGTGATCCTCTACAGCCTGTGGTTCGTGCTGGCCACCACCAGCATCTGGTTCGTCAAGACCTGGAACGTCACCGAGGTGCTGCGGGCCGCCCTCAGTGCCGGCCGCTACCCGATCAGCGCCTATCCCGCCGGCCTGCGCACCCTGTTCACCGTGGTGCTGCCGGTGGCCTTCCTGACCACGGTGCCGGCGGAGGCGATCCTGGGCCGGGCCGCCTGCAGCTGGCTGGCGCTCTCGGTGGCGGTGGCCGCCGGCTCGCTGCTGTTCAGCCGCTGGTTCTGGCGCCTGGCCCTGCGCGACTACACCTCGGCGTCGAGCTAAAGCGAGCTGGCGAACCTGAGCTGAAGCGAGCTGGCAACGTCGAGCTGAAGCGAGCTGGCAACGCCGAGCTGAAGCGAGCTGGCGACCATTAGCTGAAGCGAGCTGGCCGGGCGGGTCCAGCTCAGGCGGTTTCGCCGCCACGGCAAGCCGCCGGCCGCGCCGGCCTCAAGCCGCATCCGGCAGACAGAGCGCTTCCTGCTGCACGCGCCGGAGCAGATCGGTATAGGCGTCAGCCGGCCTGGGCTTGGAGAAGAAGTAACCCTGGAACCAGCGAAACCCAAGCTCGGTCAACAGCTCCCGTTGCCAGGGCTCCTCCACCCCCTCCACCAGCGCCTCGGCCCCGATTGAGCGAGCAATCGCCAGACTTGCCCGCAGGATCGCCTGGGAGGCGGTGGAGGTGCGCATCTTGGCGACGAAACTCTGATCCACCTTGATGGTGTGAATCGGCACCTTGAGCAAGGCACTGAGGCTGGCATATCCGGTGCCGAAATCGTCGATGGAAATCGGGAACCCGGCATCGTGAATGGCGCGCAACTGCTCAAATCCCTCCTCCGAAACAGCCACGGTTTCAGTGATCTCGATGTGCAGAGATCCGGGCTCCAGTTGATAGCGGGCCAGCGCCTCACTGAGACAGGCAGCGAATCCCGGTGCTGACGTATTGGCCAACTGAATCGCGGAGAGATTGATCTTGAGCGGCGGGGGCTCCAGCCCGTCCGCCACCCAACAAGCCTGCTGCCGGCAGGCCTCTTCCACCACCCAGGCACCGATCTCGCGGATCATGCCAGTCTCCTCCGCCAGGGGGATGAAACATCCCGGACTGACTGGGCCCAACTGGTCGCTGTGCCAACGCAGCAACGCCTCACAGCCGATCAGGCGACCCTCGCTATCGACCTGGGGCTGATAGACAAGTTGCAATTCCTGACGGGCAATCGCCTGCTGCAGACCCTCCTCCAGTGACAGGGCCCGGATGGCACCTTGCGTCAGGACATCGCTATAGACCACGATCGCCTCCGGTCCTTGCCGAGAAGCACTGTCGAGGGCGGTGGTGGCATGGCGCAACAGGGCTTCGGCACTGGTGGCATGGCGGGGGTAACTGGCCACACCAGCGCAAAAACTCAGCGGTGGCGGCTGATCACCAACCGCTCCAAGGGCATCGCGCAGATAACGCTGCAGATGATGGCCAGCTGCGGCAGCGGCAGCACAATCACGGCCAGGGAGAATGATGGCGAATTCATCTGCACTGGGCCTTACCAGCACATCCCCCGCCTGCAACCAAGCGGAGAAGATCTCACAATAACGAACCAATAACTCATCGCCTTTATTGCGGCCAAAAACATAATTATACCGGCCGAATCCACTCAGGTCGAGCCAGATGATCGACAACGGCTCACCCCGGCCGGACACCATCGGCGTCTCTTCAGCCTGACCGTCTCCCAGCACCGATTCGAGATGGCGCTGCATCGCCTTGGTGTTGGGCAGGCCCGTGAGCGGGTCCTCAAAGGCCAGGCGCTCCAGCTGCTGGCGGCCCAGCTCCTGCTCCTCGACATTGATGATCAGCCCCTCACAGATCTGCAGCCCGTCCTGGGGCGAGGCACTGATCCGGATTTCGTACCAGCACCATTGACCGTTCTCGGCCACGGCCCGAAAGCGGTTGGACCTGATGTCGGCCTTGTGGCCTTCACTGTCAACGAGGGCTTTCGCCACCCCCTCCATGTAGGCGCGATCCTCCGGGTGCACCTTGGCCAGAAAATCAGCGAGAAGCTCGCTGGCGGAGCTGGCCTCACTGCCGTCATCGGATCCGAAATGACAGGGGATATGGGCGGGTGAATTGAAATAGGCCCGCATCGCTTCCCCTTCTGGCGCTACGGGGATGCGGAAGAATTCCACCCCTGCTTTGCGCAACAGCTCCACGATGTCGGCGCGGATCGGCAGTTTGGCGAGGGGCTGATCCAACGGCTGCTGGTCAGGCCATGATCCTGTTGGATTGGGTTCCGCAACAAACTCCATCACGGACCGGGGACGAGCAGGCCAACCAGATATTCATCAGTGTATGAGTCCTGGCATTTGACAGGCAACAGCAACGCAGGCGTTTGGCGCAAGTCCACATCCCATTGTGCGCAGCTTCTCGGCAACTGCCAGCCTGCGGACCTCAATCCCGGGCGAACACCACATGCAGATGGCTGACAAAGGGGGTGTCAGCGCGATCAATGCGGCCCGGTTGCCCCTCGGCCCGCCCCAGTCCGGGCTGGGCCAACAGCGGCTTGAGCATCGCCGGCAACACCGCCCGGTTGAGATAGGCCCCGGCGCAGCTGTGCAGGCCGTAGCCCCAGTGCAGGTACTCCTGCCAGGGCCGATCGGGCCTGAAGGCGCCCGGCCGACGCACCGCCGCCGGATCGAACATGGCCGATGCATTGGAGGCCAGCACCATGGCCCCCTTCGGCACCCGGCAGGCCCGCAGGCTGCCCCGGGCGATCGTGGTGGTCTCGAGGGCGCGGCGATAGATCACCGGATCGCCTGGGGCAAAGCGCAGCGCTTCAAACAGGCAGCACTCCAGCAGCTGATCGTCGCCCTCACGGGCGGCGCGATGGGCCAGGGCCAGGGCCGCGGGGCGGTCCAGCAGGACGTCCACCATCTGGGCGGCCGCATTAGCCAGGGGAGCCACGCCGCCCACCAGGTAGCCGATCAGGTTGTTGCGGATCGCGAGATCGTCCATGCCGGGGTGTCCGGCGCCCTGCATCGCCAGGCAGCGATTGAGCACGTCATCGGCGCCGGTGGGCCGGGCCTTGCGCTCGGCAATCAGGCCATCGAGCCAGGTGCGGACGCTGGCGGCCGCCGCCAGGGCCCGACCCTCAAGGGCGGGATCGGCGAACAGGTCGACAAAGATGTACCAGAACAGCAAGGACATCCACTCGATCAGTCGCGGCCGATCGGGAAAGGGCGTGCCGAAATAGCGCTCCACCACGGCGCAGGCCACCGGCAGGGCCAGGTGCTGGGCCAGATCGATCTGGCCGTCACAGCCCGCCAGGATCGCCTCCGCCTCCGCGCCGGCCAGCGGCACCAACAGGGCCGGACCATCCTCGCGGCGGAAGACCAGGCGCATGTTGGAGATGTCACGGCTGTAGGTGGGGCCGTCCTGCATGCCCAGCAGAAAGTTGCTGCCGCCGGTGACCGCCTCCATGCGGGGGCCGTAGACCACCGCAAAGCTGTCCTGCCTGGCCAACACCTCCTTGACGTCATCGGCGCGGCTGACCAGCACGATCGACGGGCACGGATAGGCCCGCAGGCGCAGCGGCAGGTGCAGGTTGGGGGCAAAAACCCGCAGCAGGGCCAGCAGCCATCGCTGCGGCTCGGGACCGGCCAGCAGCTGGGAGAGCCGCTCGCCCGGCCCACCCCTGAACCGGGGCCGCACCAGGGCCAGCAGGGAGGCCACCAGCAACAGCAAGCCGCCCACCAGGGCCTGGCGCAGGCGCGTCAGCAGCAACAGCAAAGCCAGCAGCCCGTTGAGCGGCAGATTGAGGATGTTGAGGGGGAACGGCAACATGGGATCAAGCACAGAAAGGCGGGACTTCGGAACCTCAGGAGATCGAGACCGGCACGTGGGCTGGGCGAGGGCCGCTGCAATCAGACGGACAGCGAACAACCAGGGGCATCAGCACCATCAGGTGGGATCCACCAGCCCCTGGCTGATCAGGCGCAGGGCCGTGAGGCTGGGAACAAAGAAATAGGCCCCGCCCCGCATCTCGACAAACTGTTTGAGGCCGGTGCAGATGTAGGGAGGTTGCTGCGACTGCGGGTCAGCCGGGATCACGAACTTGGCCCCTTCGCCGTGGTTGCCGGTGATCGGGCAGGTGTCATTGCCGGCGTCGAAATCAAGGCCGTACTGAATCCACTGCTGCTGCACGAACTCGAACTGGCGAAAAAGATTGGCGCACAGGGCCATGAACAGCACCCCGCGCTCACCACGATCGTCGTCCCCCTGGCCATCCCCGTCCACACCGATCGGCGAGCCATAGGGAGCGCCCCGCCGCAGCAGCCGCCGGCGATCGTTGAGCACCGTGCTGGCCCCTTGTCCCACCGCCCAACCGGCCCCCGAACCCGGCTCCGGCAGCGCTGGATCGAGCATGTCGCGCGGGTTGCTGCGGCGGATGTGGGCGCCGAAGGGGCAGCGGGCGCCATCGGGATCGGCCGCGGCGTAGGTGAAGTTGACGAACTGCTGCTCGAAGTCGCTCAGCGCCTGGGGATCCCCCTGCTCGCGAAGCTGCTGCCAGCGCTGCTGGAACTCCAGCCAGGCGGCGTGGGTGGGGGCCGCCACCAGCGGCACCCCATCGGGCCAGCGGCCCACCATCTTGGCCCGCAGGGTCTGGCGCGCCGGATCTTCCGCCAGAGCGACCATCGCCCCATAACGGCGGGCCTGATCGGCGATGCAGACTTCGAAGGCCTGCACGTTCTGATGCAGCTTGCGCAGCACCAGAAAGCTGCCGCCCCGGCTGAACTCCTGGGGCGGGGCCGCCGCCGGCAGCTCCCGGGACTCATCCGGATAACCCAGCAGAAACTCGCCGGTGGCCAGCGGCGACCAGCGGCCAGCGGCGTTGCGGCGGCCCTGGCCCTGGACCCGTTCGGCCATCTCCTCGGCCGAATGCTGCCCGTCGAAAACCGGATCGGCGATGCCGTCATCGAAGCCGAAGTGCTCCTTGCGCGAATAGCGCCGACCGCCGGCAGGATCGCTCTCCACCAGGGAGCCGAACTCCTGGTAGAGCGGATGCGGACCCCGGTGGCCCGCCAACACCCGCAGCCCGTGGCGGCCCTCGCCGCACCAGGCCAGCAGCTCCTCGGTGGCGGCCTGCAGGGGGCCCGGATCCCAGGAGTGGGGGCGTCGATCCGGCCCGCCGGCACCATGGAGCAGCACCAGCACGTGCACGGCGGCGCCGGGATCCTGCTGTTCAGCCCGCCAGATCGGATCCCACAGCTCCGGATCGTCCTGAAGGATGGCGCTGCGGCTGAGCATCCCCTGCTGAAACACCTCGGGCATGGCCAGAAGGGTGCGCGCCGGCAGCTGGAGCGCTTCGAGGCCCCGATAGGTGAAGGCCAGATTCCAGGTGACCGTGGGGCGGGGCGGCCGCCCCGCAGGGGCGCCATCCCCACTGCTCGCCCAGGGTTCCGCCGTGGTGACCCGGCGCCGCAGGCGCTCGAGCAGGCGGCGGGCCCCGGCCGGCTCGGTCACATGCAGCAGCAGGGCCCGACCGCGGGGGAAGGCTTCGCGCCCGTAGGAGCGGAGCACCAGGCCCTGGAGATCGGCGAGGTCGAGCTGGGTTCCCATGGCGAAGCTCACGGCAGCGATGAGGTCGGCATAACGCCGGCCGCCTGGGTCGGAGCGGACCGGTCGGCGGGGCGATGTTCGACCAGAAAGCGGGCGAAGGCCCGGCGCAGATCCCCGGGGGCTGCCCCCTGCTGCTCGACCATGAAGCGGATGAACTGCCGCTGCAGATACAAGGCTTTGAGCACGGAGGGCAGGTCGTCGCGCGGACCGGCAGCGAACGGCTGGAAGGCCCTGGTCAAGAGCCGCTGCCGGGCCAGCAGCAGCAAGCCAGCGCCCCCCAGCAGGGCCACCAGCAGGCCCCAGCCCAGCGGCAGGGCGGACCGGAGGATCAAGGCCAGCAGCAGGATCACCAGCACCAGGCCCAGGGCCAGCACCGGCCGCAAAGCCTGGGCAAGCCGCGGGGCGGGCAGAACCGCACCAGGCCAGAGCTCCGGTTCGGGCAGCAGCCGGTAGTCGTGATACGGCATGGTCGTTTCGATCTGGCCCTGCTGCACCAGATCGACGAAGGACTGCTCCTGCTGCTCGGGCCGCCGGTCGAAGCCGCGGCAATGGTCCATCAGGGCCGAGAGCTCCTGGGGCATCGAACGCCAGAGATCGCGCAGGTACCACTCCAGGGTGCGGCGCCGGGCATCGGCCGCATCGAACTCGAGGAACAGGCCCAGATAGGCAAACGGCAGCCGATCGATCGGCTCGGGGGCGAGGGGATCGCGCCCCCGCAGGGCCGCCCGCAGCACGTCCCGGGGCTGGCGGCCATTGAACGGCAGTCTGTCGATCACCAGCAGGCGGGCGAAATGGGTGCGCGATTCGCGGCTGAACGGCAGGGGCCGCGAGGGATCCTCCTGCTCACCGCGGGGCAGGGCCGCCAGGATTTCGCGCAGGGCCTGGACATGGGACAGCCCGGCCTGCGGACTGTCGCTGGCCTGAGAAGCGGGCCCCTCCAGCACCGGCAACAGGGCGCTGAAAAAATAGTGGCCACCATCGCGGTTCGGCATTGCGCTCAGGACCGGGACGGAGACGGGGGGGAGCCGACCACCGCGGCGGTCTGGCTGTCGCTGGTGGCCCTGGGCGCCGGCCCGCTGGCGGCGAGATTGTTGGCGATGGCGCCGCACACCCGGCCATAGAGCCGGGCGAACGCCTGATCCTGCTCGGGCCCCAGCTGGTCGTGGCCCTCCGCCAATCGATCGATCGCGGCCCAGACCCGCAGGGCCGAGCGAATGTCGCGCTGGGCCGAACCAGGCGTGGCGTTGTAGTAGTAGCCGCAGTCAATCTGATTGTGGGCGATGTAGGTCTTGAACGGCGTGATCGGCACCGAACCGGGATAGCCCACGGCCCCGTACCAGGTCCAGTCGAGACCCACCGGGAAGCCATCGGAGAAGGCATCGATGTACTGATCCCAGGTGCCGTTGAAATTGCTGATGAACAGCAGGTAGTCGTGGCGCGGCCATTGATGGGGGCCGGCCATGCCGGGCCAGCGATCGCGGGGCAGGATCAGCCAGCGGGCGAAATGGATGAAGCGCAGCTGGCGCAGGGGCTGCATGGCCAGCGGCCGCGCCCGCATCAGGGCAAAGATGAGCCGATTCAGCCAGCCGTGGCGCAGCGGCGTGAGCACATTGATGCCGTAGGCCTTGCCGGCGAGATTGGCCATCCGCTCCAGCGCATGACTGCGTCGCCAGAAAAATAGCCAGGCCGGTTCAGGTTGTCTGCAGCTGGATGGATGAAAATCGGCCCGGTGGCCGCCGGGATCGCCCGTCTCAGAGCCAGCTGGCCTCCTGCAGAAACACCTCGGCCGCCAGGGGGCCCACCAGCGGCACCCCTCCCTGGGGATCCAGCGGTGCCGCCAGCAGCTCGGCGCCCTCGATCACAGCCCCCTCCGGCAGGGCGGCACGGTCGGGATCAAAGGCGGTGGGATGGGTGGTGAGGCTGGAGAAGCCGCGGAAGATCAGCAGCTCGAAGGGCTCCCTGAGCGGCGGAGCCAGAGGCGGGTGGCCGCCGGTTGCAGCGGAACTGGCAGCCGCGGTCGCGGTCGGATCCAAAGACTCCGCTGACAGGGTGCCGATCAGCCGCAGCACCCGATCAGGATGGGCGCGACTGAGGGACTCCAGGGCCGCCAGCAGGGCGGCGATCGTCAGCGGCGACGCGCTGGAAACGGCGGTCACCGCTTCGGGAGCGATCGGTTCGGTCCGCACGGGTTCAGCGTCCATGGTTTGGCCCCGACATGGGTTGGGTGGGCCCGGCTCAGAACTCTCCGGCCACCCGGCCCTGGCGGGGCAGGCGCACCAGCAACCACTGCAGCAAACCCACCCCGTAGGCCACCAGGGCCAGATAGCCCAGGAAGGCGGCCACGCCCGGGTTCCAGTCAGCGCCGAAAATGAAATCGAACACCCTGTCCACCGCGTTGTTCAACCCCCTGGGCGCCTCCAGCCAGGCCTGGCAGATGCCAGCAGCTGACCTGGACGCCATGCAGGGCAGGCCGGTGAGCGCCAGGGCGCCACTGAGCAGGGCCAGCAGGCTGAGGCTCCAGCGCCAGATCCGCACCGTCAGCGGCAGGGCCCGCCAGGGCGGCATGTCGGCCAACTCTTCATTGAGATCGACCCAGAACCAGAGGCTGGCCAGGATCAGCAGCGGTGCCAGCACCAGCAGCAGGTAGCCACTGGGACGATGGTCCACCAGCAGCAGCAGGGCGATCAGCAGCAGGCTCGAGACCTTCCAGTACAGACCCATCAGCCGGATCAGGGCCGGTTGGCGGCGCACCACGCTCCAGACCAACAGCACCAGGGGAACCCCCACGGCGAACAGCACGCCCAGGCGCACATCCAGCCAGACCAGGGAGCGGTAAGTCGGATCCGGCACGGATGGGCGGTTCGGTAAGGCGCCATTATCCGTGCGCCCCCCCGGGCGATAGGGTCGCGACCATGGCTGCGCTCCCTTCCTTCCCCTGGTTGCCGGGCTGGCCGAGGTCCAACGCCGGCCAGGCCTGGTGCCGCACCGCCCTGGCCCGGGACGTGTCCCTGGAAGATTCGGTCAACACCGTGGCGCGCCAGCTGGCTCCGGCCGGGGAGGCGGATCTGGCCCTGGTGTTCGCCTCCAGCAGCTACGCCAGTGATCTGCAGCGGCTGCTGCCCTTGCTGCGGCTGAAACTCAAGGCCAGGCACTGGATCGGCTGCATCGGTGGCGGCGTCGTGGGCACCGATGCGACCGGCGTGGCCCACGAGCTGGAGCAGGAGCCGGCCCTGAGTGTCACCCTGCTGCGCCTGCCCGGGGCCGAGCTGATTCCCTTCGCGATCGACACCACGGCGCTGCCGGACCTGGACGGCCCGGCCGAACCCTGGCGCGCCCTGGTGGGAGCCGACGCCCCGGCCGACTCCTCCCTGCTGCTGCTGGTCGATCCGGGCTGCAACGCCGTCAACGATCTGATCAATGGTCTCGACTACGCCTTTGCCGGCGGGGCCAAGGTGGGCGGCATCGCCGGCCCCCACAGTTCTTCCCACGGATCGCTCCTGTTTGACGACCAGGTGCGCGAAGGGGCGGTGGGTTGCCTGATCAGCGGCGCCTGGACGATGGAGCCGGTGGTGGCCCAGGGCTGCCGACCGATCGGCCCGGTGCTGGAGGTGGAACAGGTCCAGCGCAACGTGTTGCTGGAGGTCAGCCAGGGCGAGCTGCGCCGCAGCCCGGTGGCCGCCCTGCAGGCGATCCTCGCGGACCTGAGCCCGGATGAGCGGGAGCAGGTCAAGCACTCCCTGTTTCTAGGGGTGGGTCGCAGTGATTTCAGCCTGGCTGATCGGCGCCAGGTGGCGCCTGCCTTCCTGGTGCGCAACCTGATCGGCGTCGATCCCCGCAACGGGGCCGTGGCCGTGGCCGAGCGGATGCGGGTGGGCCAGAAGGTGCAGTTCCAGCTGCGGGACGGCGACGCCTCCCGCCAGGAAGGCCGCCAGCTGCTGAGCGCCCTGGCCCGGCGCGAGGGGCCGGAACCGCTGCTGGCCCTGCTGTTCGCCTGCCTGGGCCGGGGCCAGGGGCTCTACGGCGAAGCCGATGGCGATGTGGGGCTCTGCCGTGAAGCCTTCTCCGACCTGCCGATCAGCGGCGTGTTCTGCAACGGTGAAATCGGACCGGTGGGCGGCACCACCCACCTGCACGGCTACACGGCCAGCTGGGGCTTCCTGGTGCCTCGCCCGCTGCCGCCAACCCGTGACAGCGGCAGTGAGGCCACCGATGCGGGGGCCGGGGGCGCCGTCCCGGGGGACTGAAGCCATGGTGCGGCAGCACGTCAATCCCCTCAGCAGCTTCCACCAGCTGCCCCGCTCCCTGCCGCCGCCGGCGCAGCTTTTCACGGCGGCCGAGCTCCCCCTCCATCTGGACATCGGCTGCGCCCGCGGCCGCTTCCTGCTGGCCCTGGCCCGCCAGGATCCGGGCCGCAACCACCTGGGGGTGGAGATCCGCCGGCCGTTGGTGGAGGCCGCTGAAGCCGACCGGCAGGCCGAAGGCCTCAGCAACCTGCGCTACCTGTTCTGCAACGCCACCATCAACCTGCAGCACTGGCTGGGGTCCCTGCCGGCCGGCCGGCTGGCCCTGGTGACGATCCAGTTCCCGGATCCCTGGTTCAAGCAGAAACATCGCAAGCGCCAGGTGTTGCAGCCGCCGCTGCTGGCGGCGATGGCCGGCGCCCTGGCGCCCGGCCGGGAGCTGTTTCTGCAGAGCGATGTGCTCGGCGCGATCCAGCCGATGGTGGCCCTCGTGGAGGCCAGCGGCTGCTTCGAGCGCCCCGCAGACGACGCCCGCCCCTGGCGCACGGACAACCCCCTAGCGCTGCCGACGGAGCGGGAAACCTATGCGCTGAACCGGGGTCTGCCGGTATACCGGGTGCTCTACCGCCGCAATGATGCCCCGGCGCCGCCCAGCCATCTGGAGCCCGCAGCGACTGCGGCCGGCTCCTGACCGGAATTGGGTTGGGTGTGGGTGGCCGCTGTCTGCGGATCGGGTGCGTTGCCCTCACTGGGGTTTGCTCCGGAACTGGAGCGGCTGAAGGCACCGATCTGGCCCAAGAAGCCGCCCAGTCCAGGGCGCCCGGTTGGTGGCCAGCTGCGCCAGGGCACTGATAATCAGCGGGTTGATCCCTCCCGAGCGCACCGGGCCGGCTTCGGGGCATCCCCCCACAACCCGCCTGGTCCACCCGCAACCAAGCCTCCCCATGCAGCCGCCCCTCCCCGCCTCTCCCCCGCTGCTGCTGCGCTGGCAGGGACTGCTGGCGGCCTGGGAGGGGGGCGCCCTCTCCCGCCATCTGCCCCAGGTGGCCGGCTGGGTGTTGTTCGCGCTGATGCTGGGCCTGCCCTGGGTGACCCGCGGCGGCCTCAGCCTGCTGATCGCCGCCGCCGGCCTGCTCTGGCTGCTCTGGGCCCTGCGCACCCCCGCCGGCCGCATCGGCCCGATCAATGGCTGGCTGCTGGCCGTACTGGCGATCGCCGTGCTGGCCACGGGCTTCTCACCGGTGCCGAGCGCCGCCCTCAAGGGTCTGATGAAGCTGCTGAGCTATCTGGGGGTGTACGCCCTGATGCGCCAGCTGCTGGCCACGGCCCCGCTCTGGTGGGACCGGCTGACGGCGGCCCTGCTGGCCGGGGAGCTGCTGACCAGCGTGATCGGCATCCGCCAGCTCTACGGCGATTCGGGCGCCCTGGCCAAGTGGTCCGACAACAACTCCGTGGCCGAAGGCACAGTGCGGATCTACAGCACCCTCGACAACCCCAACCTGCTGGGCGGCTACCTGCTGCCGATCCTGCCCCTGGCGGTGGTGGCCCTGCTGCGCTGGCAGGGCAAGCCGCGCAAGCTGTTCGCCCTGGCGTCCCTGCTGCTGGGCATCGTCGCCCTGGTGCTCACCTACAGCCGCGGCGCCTGGATGGGCATGGTGGCGGGCCTGGGCACCCTGGCCCTGCTGCTGCTCTGGCGCGCCATCCGCGACTGGCCCCTGTTCTGGCGCCGCACCTTGCCGGTGCTGGTGCTGCTTGGGGGGGCGGTGCTGCTAGTGGTGCTGGTCACCCAGGTGGAGCCGCTGCGGGTGCGGGTGATGAGCCTGGTGGCCGGCCGCGAGGACAGCTCCAACAACTTCCGCATGAACGTCTGGACCTCCGTGCTGCAGATGATCCAGAACCGCCCCTGGATCGGCATCGGCCCGGGCAACAGCGCCTTCAACCTGATCTATCCCCTCTACCAACAGGCCAAGTTCAACGCCCTGAGCGCCTACTCGATTCCGCTGGAGTGGACGGTTGAAGCCGGCATCCCTGGCCTGCTGGCCGGCGCCGGCCTGTTCCTCTGCGCCGTGCGCACCGGCATCGGCCAGTGGCGCTCCCAGGGGCCGCTGGTGCTGCCCAGCCTGGCGGCGGTGGGTGTGTTCGTCGGCCTGGCGATCCAGGGGCTGACCGACACGATCTTCTTCCGGCCCGAAGTGCAGCTGGTGGCCTTCTTCAGCCTGGCGACGCTGGCGGCCTCCCAGCAGGGCGCCGGGGCTTCGGTCAAGGGATCGGGCGCCTCGGCCAGCCTCGATGGCTGAGGGGCAGGCGTTGGGCCGGCGGCCGGGCGCAGCGCGACCAGAGACAGGCCGACAGGGCCTGAACAGCCAGGAGGCGGATGGGCTGATCGCCGGCTTCGATGCCGGCCAGACCCACACCAGCTGCCGGCTGGCCATGGCCGATGGCAGCCCCGTGGCCGAGGGAGAAGGACCCGGCGTCTGTCACCTGGCCGCCGCAGACGGCCCCGAGCGCTTTCAGGAGGCCCTGCGCCAGAGCTTCGCCGCCGCCTGCCGGCAGATCGGCGACCAGAAGCAGAGGGACAGGCTCGAACCTGTGAAATCGGGGGACAGCGAAGGGGACACAACAAGGCCAGACCCGCAGCTGCTGGCCGCCGCCGTGGGCGCCAGCGGCATCGAACAGGGCAGCGACGTGCAGGAGCTGGGGCTGACCCTGGCCGGGGCGGCCCTGGGCCTGCCCCGCTCGCAGCTGGCCGTGACCGGCGATGAGCGCACCGCCCTGCGTGGCGCCTTCCCGCAGGGGCCGGGGATCATCGTGATCAGCGGCACCGGCACGATCGCCGTCGGCCGGGACGGACAGGGACGGGACCATCGCTGCGCCGGCTGGGGCTGGCTGCTGGATGGGGCCGGCTCGGCGATGGACATCGGCCGCGAGGGCTTGAGCCTGAGCCTGCAGATGGCCGATGGCCGCCTGGATGACACACCGCTGCGGGCGGCCCTGTGGCAAGCGCTGGCGGTGGATCCCGCCGATCCCCAGGCGGCACAGAGGATCAAGGCCTTGGTGGTGCGGCCGGAATTCGGAGCCGCCGGCTTCGCCAGGCTGGCGCCGGCGGTGGCCCAAAGCGCCTGCAGCGGCGATCCCCAGGCCCAGGCGATCCTGCGGCAGAACGGCGCCGCCCTGGCGGCCTCGGTGGCCGGCGTGGCCAGGGCGCTAGGGCTGGAAGCGCCCCCGGTGGCTGCCTTGGGAGGAGCGATCACCCACCTGCAGGGGCTACAGAAAGCCTTTACGGAGGCGTTGAGCCAAGAGCTGCCGGGAGCCCGGCTGCAGGAGCCGGCGGGGGATGCCTGCA
>JBAXXM010000033.1:0-16430 GCA_037127935.1 Synechococcaceae cyanobacterium ELA739 | reverse complement strand
ACCGGCTGGCAACAGGAAGTGGACCAGGGCCTGCGCTACGGCCTTGAGGCGGCGGAGAGCATCGTCGATCGGCGCATCTCCACGTTCTCGCGCGGAGAGCTGCCCCATTACGCGGGCATCAACACCTTCATGAAGGCCCCCTACATCGAGGACGTCAACCGCGTCGGCGAGTTTGACGTGGCGATCGTCGGTGTGCCCCACGACAGCGGCACCACCTACCGGCCCGGCACCCGCTTCGGCCCCCAGGGGATCCGCCGCATTTCCGCCCTTTACACCCCTTACAACTACGAAATGGGGGTGGATCTGCGGGAGCAGATTCGGCTTTGCGATGTTGGTGACATCTTCACGATTCCTGCCAACAACGAGAAGAGTTTCGATCAGATCTCCAAAGGCGTCGCCCATGTCTTCGCCAGCGGCGCCTTCCCGATCATCCTCGGCGGCGACCATTCGATCGGTTTCCCGACGGTGCGTGGCGTCTGCCGCCATCTGGGCGACAAGAAGGTGGGCATCATCCACTTTGATCGCCATGTCGACACCCAGGAGATCGACCTGGACGAGCGCATGCACACCTGCCCCTGGTTCCATGCGACCAACATGGCCAATGCCCCGGCCGAAAACCTGGTGCAACTGGGGATCGGCGGCTGGCAGGTGCCCCGCGAAGGGGTCAAGGTCTGCCGCGAGCGCGGCACCAACGTGCTCACCGTCACCGATATCTGCGAAATGGGTCTGGAGGCGGCCGCCCAGTTCGCGATCGAGCGCGCCACCGACGGCACCGACTGCGTCTACATCTCCTTCGACATTGATTGCATCGACGCCGGCTTCGTGCCCGGCACCGGCTGGCCCGAACCCGGCGGCCTGCTGCCGCGCGAAGCCCTGAAGCTTTTGGAGCTGATCGTGCGCAACGTGCCGGTCTGCGGCCTGGAGATCGTCGAAGTCTCGCCGCCTTACGACGTCAGTGACATGACCTCGCTGATGGCCACCCGGGTGATCTGCGACACCATGGCCCACCTGGTGGTCAGCGGCCAGCTGCCCCGCAAGCAGCCCCCCGCCTGGCTCCACAGCACGTGCAACATTCACGTGGATCAGAAGTGGAGATAGGCCATGCACGAAGTCGACATGACCAAGTGCCTGCTGCTGTCGATGAACCAGTGGCAGCAGCAGCACGCTCCCGCCATCCCCAGCGTGCAGCGGGTGCACCTGCAGGTGGGTGTGTTCACCTGCGTCGAGCCTGAGCAGCTGGTGTTCACCTGGGATGTTGCCGTGCAGGGCAGTTGGCTCGCCGGCGCCGAGCTGGTGATCGAAACCGTGCCCCTGGTTGGTCGCTGTCTGCAGTGCAACGGCACCTACACCCCGAGCCCTGTGGCGGCCTACCGCTCCCCCTGCTGCGATCACCCGATGGAGGAGATCGTCAGCGGCCGCGAACTGCGCATCCGCTCGGTCGATTACAGCCTGCCCGAGCCCTCCCCATCCCGTCCCAACCTGTCCCTCCCTACTGCCGCTGCGGCCTGACTGTCATGCACATGCCCCTCGAGGACACCCTGGGCCTCAACCTGCTGGCCGCCAACCAGCACCAGGCCCAGCACAACCGTGAGCACTTCGACGCCTGGCGGCTGCTCTGCCTCAATGTGATGAGCAGCCCCGGTGCCGGCAAGACCTCCCTGCTGGAGCGCAGTCTGGCGACCCTGGCGCCCGAGTTCGCCATGGCGGTGGTTGAGGGTGACATGACCACCCTGCTTGATGCCGAACGGCTGGAAGCGGTGGGGGTGCCGGTGGTGCCGATCACCACAGGCCGGGCTTGCCATCTCGATGCGGCCATGGTCAGCGGTGGTCTACGGATTCTGGGCCAGCGCCTCGATCCGGCCAGCCTCGATCTGCTCTGGGTGGAGAACGTCGGCAACCTGGTCTGCCCGGCCGAGTTCGAGATCGGCGAGCACCGCAAGGTGGCCCTGTTGAGTGTCACCGAAGGCGATGACAAACCGCTCAAGTACCCGGTGATGTTCCGCGAAGCGGACTGCGTGCTGATCACCAAGGTCGATCTGTTGCCCTATCTGCCGGTGCAGGTGGAGCGGATCGAAGCCCACATCCACCAGGTGAACCCGCGCTGCGCCGTGTTCCAGGTGTCAGCCACCACAGGTGCTGGTCTGGAGGCCTGGCACAGCTGGCTGCGTCAGCAACGCTCTGCCGTCTTCTCCGCTGCTCCAACCCCAACCGCTGTAGCCCCCGAACCGGTGCTGGTGCCATGAGTGCCGCCGTTCCCACCCGTCTCTGGCCCGAGGGCATGGGGGCTGCCGAGGTCACGGCGCTGCTGCAGGCCCGTCAGGTGCGCTATGCCCTGGCGAGTTTCGTCGACCTGCACGGCGTCTGCAAGGCCAAGGCCGTGCCGATCGCCCATCTGGAGGCCATGCTGGCCGGTTCGGAGCTGTTCACCGGCGCCGCCCTTGATGGCGTGCCCCAGGACGTCAGCGACGACGAGGTGGCGGCCCTGCCCGACCCGGCCTCGGCCACCGTGTTGCCCTGGCGCTCGGACACGGTCTGGCTGGCGAGCAATCTGCAGCTCAACGGCGCACCGTTCGAGGCCTGCAGTCGCTCGATTCTCTGCCGGGTGCGTGAGCAGGCTGCTGCGATGGGCTTCCGCTTCCAGCTGGGGGTGGAGACCGAGTTCTTCGTGTTGCGCCGCGGCGCCGACGGGGGCCTGGAGCCCGCCAGCGCCAGCGACAGCCTCGAGAAGCCCTGCTACGACCTGCGGGGCCTGCTGGACAACCTGGGCTGGCTCGATGAGCTGGTGCAGGCGATGAATGACCTGGGCTGGGGCGTCTACTCCTTCGATCACGAAGACGGCAACGGCCAGTTCGAGACCGACTTCGGCTATGCCGATGCCCTGGTGACGGCCGATCGGGTCAGCTTCTTCCGGTTGATGGCCCGCGAGATCTGCCGGCGCCACGGGCTGCTGGCCAGCTTCATGCCCAAGCCGTTCGCCGATCGCACCGGCAGTGGCGCCCACTTCAACATGTCCCTCGCCGATCGGACTACCGGCGTCAACCTGTTCGAACCGGAGGCCGGCGAGGTCGCTGGTCTCGGCGTCAGCTCCCTGGCCCGCAGCTTCATTGCCGGCATCTTGCGCCATGCCCCGGCGATCTGCGCCGTGATTGCCCCGACGGTCAACAGCTACAAGCGCCTGGTGGTGCAGGGAAGCATGTCGGGGTTCACCTGGGCGCCGGTGTTTATCTGCTACGGCAACAACAACCGCACCAACATGCTGCGCATCCCCGGTGCCGGCGGCCGGGTCGAATGCCGCGCTGCCGACAGCGCCTGCAACCCCTACCTGGCCTCGGCCCTGCTCTTGGCCGCCGGCCTGGAGGGCATCCGGGAAGGGCTCGATCCCGGCCCCGCCAACCTGGAGAACGCCTATCGCCTCAGCCCCGAGCAGCGCCGGGAGCGGGGACTCACCACCCTGCCCCGCAACCTCGGCGAAGCGGTGGAGGCGCTTGCCGCCGATCCCCTCCCCCGGCAGGTGTTCGGCGAGGCGATGGCCGAGGCCTTCATCAGCTTCAAGCGCCAGGAGTGGAACGATTACCACGCCGAAGTCTCCGCCTGGGAGCGGGATCGCTACCTCGAACTCTTCTGACCACAGCCCCCATGCCCCCCTGAACGACTGCTGTCACCAGCGAACTCCGCCCCGTTCATCCACCACCACGACCTCTTCGCCATGACCCCGATCCGTCCCCTGCAGCATCACCGCCGTCTGCTGGCCAGCCTGCTGTTGCTCGGTCTCATCGCCCCGGCGCTGACGGCCTGCGGCCAGGCCCCCAGTGGCGACGTTCCGGTGCGCATCGGCTACAGCGCCTGGCCCGGTTGGTTTCCCTGGAAGGTGACCGAAGACAAGGGCCTGTTCAAGGCCGCCGGGGTGCCGGTCACCCTGCAGTGGTTCGATGGCTACCTCGATTCGATCCAGGCCCTCAACGCCGGCCAGCTGGACTGCAACAGCCAGACCCTCAACGACACGATCAGCTCGATCTCCGGTGGGGCCGATCTGCAGGTGGTGCTGACCAATGACAACTCCACCGGCAACGACCAGGTCATCGTCGCGCCCGGCATCAAGTCGGTGCAGGACCTCAAGGGCAAGAAGGTCGCGGCCGAGGAGGGCACGGTGGACCACTACCTGTTGCTGCTGGGTCTCAAGAAAGCCGGCCTGAATCCCGGTGACATCACGTTCGTTCCCCTCGAAACCGGTGCCGCCGCCGCCGCCTTCGTCGCCGGCAAGGTGGATGCGGTGGGGGTGTTCGCCCCCTTCACCACCGAGGCCCTGAAACGACCTGGCAGCACCACCCTGTTCTCCTCCAAGGAGTTCCCCGGCGCCATCAGCGATCACTTGGTGTGCCGCAGTGAATTCGTCAAGCAGCACCCCGAGAAGGTTCAGAAGATCGTCAACAGCTGGTTTGCGACCCTGAAAGCGATCAAGGCCCAACCGGGCCCGTCCCTGGCGATCCTGGCCAAGCGGGCCGGTGTCAGTGAGGAGGAGTACAAGGCCTATGACGCCGGCACTCGTATCTTCACCCTGGCCGAGAACCAGCAGGCGATGAAGCCCGGTACGACGATGAAGTCCCTGCCCTACGCCGCCCAGCAGATCAGCACCTTCCTGCAGCAGGTGGGCCTGGCCAAGACCCCGCCCAAGCTCGACGGCCTGCTCAATCCCCAGTTCGTCGACGCCGCGAAGTGAGCATGCGCCCCCGTTTCCTGCCCTGGTTGTCGCGGGTCCTGCTCCATCCCTGGTCCCTCGGACTGGCGGGTGTGCTGGGCGTGTTGGTCCTGTGGACCGTGATCAGTGCCAGTGGCAGCGTCGACAAGCTGTTTCTGCCTTCCCCAGCGGCGGTCTGGCAGGCGGGTCAGCAGCAGGCGGCCGAAGGCTTGCTCTGGGGGGACATCCGGGCGAGTGTCACCCGCGTCGGCGCCGGCTTTGCCCTCTCGGCCCTGGTGGCCCTGCCCCTGGGGATCGCCATGGGGGCCAATCGGGTGATCTGCCGGTTGCTGGAGCCGCTGCTGGCCCTGATTCGCTACATGCCGGCGCCGGCGTTCATTCCCCTGCTGATCATCTACTTCGGCCTGGGTGAACTGCCGAAGGTGCTGCTGATTTTCATCGGTACGCTGTTTTTCAACACGCTGATGATCATGGATGCGGTCAAGTTCGTGCCCTCCGAGCTGGTGGAGACCGCCCTCACCCTCGGCGGTCGCCGGGACCAGGTGCTGATGCGGGTGATCACCCCCTGCATCATTCCCCAGGTGATTGATGCCTACCGCATCAACATGGCCTCCGCCTGGAATCTGGTGATCGTCGCCGAACTGGTGGCGGCCACCGATGGGCTTGGCAAGCGTATCAGTCTGGCCCAGCGCTTTCTGCGCACCGATGAGATTTTTCTGGGGTTGATCGTGATCGGTTTGATTGGCCTGCTGATTGATCTCAGCTTCCGCTTCGTGTTGCGCCGCACCTGCACCTGGGCCGTCTGACACCATGCATCTCCAGCTCGATCGGGTTTCCAAGGTGTTCGGCCAGGGTGCCAGCAGCAAGCTGGTGCTCGAGGACCTTTCTTTTTCGATCAAACCGGGTGAATTCGTCGCCCTGGTCGGTAGTTCCGGCTCCGGTAAATCCACGGTGATGCGCCTGGTGGCCGGCCTGGATCGGCCCACGTCCGGCGCGGTGCTGGTCGATGGCCGGCCGGTGCGGGGTCCTGGATCCGATCGCGGCATGGTCTTCCAGAAGTACAGCCTTTATCCCTGGCTGACGGCGGCCCAGAACGTGGCCTTCGGCATGGAGCTCAAGGGCCGGGGCCGCGCCGAGATTCGCGAGCGGACGGCCTATTTCCTGGAGGTGGTGGGGCTGGCCGGCTCGGCGGCGCTCTATCCCCGCGAACTCTCCGGCGGTATGCAGCAGCGGGTGGCGATTGCCCGAGCCCTGGCGGCCGAGCCCCAGCTGCTGCTGCTGGATGAGCCCTTTGGTGCCCTCGATCTGCAGATCCGCGAATCGATGCAGGAATTTCTGTACCAGCTCTGGCAACGCACGGGCCTGGCGGCGCTGCTGATCACCCACGATCTCGAGGAGGCAATGCTGTTGGCCCAGCGGCTGCATATCCTGGCGCCCCGCCCAGGTCGGATCGTGCGCAGTCTTGACCTGCCCTCCGATCGGGCCGATCTGACCCAGCTGCGGGTGTCCCGTCCATTTCTGGAGCGGCGGGAGGATCTGGCCCGGACCCTGCGCAGCCTGGACGGCGCGCTGGCGCGTTGAGCGACTCGGGCCCCGGCGAGGGCTGCCCCTTTCTGGCTGCTGGCCTCTACGGCTCCGCCAGCGCGGCAGAGCGGGAGCGCCGCCTCTGGGTTGAACGCTTCTGGCATCCCGTGTGTGCCGATGGCCTGCTGGGGCAGGGTCAGGTGCGGGCTCTGGAACTGCTCGCCCTGCCGCTGCTGCTCACCCGGGAGCCGGGGGCACCGCTGCGGGCCTTCTTCAACCGCTGTCCCCATCGCGGCGTGGCGTTGCTGGAACCGGAGCGGGGCGTCGTCGCCTGTCGCCGCCTGATCTGCCCATACCACGGCTGGACCTACGACTTCGCCGGGGAGCTGCGGGCAGCGGCCCGCGAAGCTGAGTTCTGTGAGCCCTTTGATCGCGGGGCCTGGCCCCTGCAATCCCTGCCGGTGCAGGTGCGGGCCGGCCTGATCTGGGTGGCGTTGGCGGCGGATCCCCTGCCGTTGGAGCAACAGCTGGATCTGGTGCTGGTGGAGGCGGGCGCCCAGTTGGAGCGGCGCCGGCAACTGTTGGGCCATCGCCGTCGCCGGCTGGCCTGCGATTGGAAGCTGGCCCACGACAACACCCTCGACGACTATCACGTCGCCATCGCCCACCCCACCACCCTGCATCGCGACCAGGGGCCCGTGCGCCATTACCGCCATGCTTTCGGTCGCTACGCCAACCTGCTGGCCACGCCGGTTGCGCGCAGCCGACCCAGCGACAACGCCGCGGCCGCGGACCCGGCGTCCGAGACCGGCGCCGCCGAGTTCCTCACCTTCGGTCTGCCTCCCTGGACCCATCTGCTGCTCTGGCCCGATGGTCGGCTGGCGCTGATCAGCTTTCTGCCCCAGGGGCCCGGCCAATGTCTGATGGAGCTGTGGTTGCTGGGGGACGCCGAGCAGCAACACGACGGCGAGGCGCTGATGGCGGAGCTGGAGGCCTTTCTGGCGGAAGATCAACGGCTGGTGGAGTCGGCCCAGCGGGGCTACGCCGGCGCCCAGCTTCCCTGCTCAGGCACCGCCGCAGCGGGCGACTGGTCGTTCAGGCCGGGCCCGCCCCATCGGTTGGAGCGCCGGATCCTCCATCACCAGGCCCTCTACCGGGATTTGCTGGGGCTGGACTGAGGCTGGAATGGGCCCGAGACAGCCTCCGGGCTGGATTGGCCGCAGGATTCAACCGGCGTCGAGCTCGATTTCTCCGGGGATCTCCAGCAGCTCAGGCTGGATGCCCAGGTAGACGGCCTCCTTGAACAGGGACTGTTTGGCCAGGGCATCCTGGTTGCGCACCGCTACGGCGAAACGGGTGCGCAGCGACGCGATCAGGGCCTGGCGGTGGGGTTGTTCGGGCTGCATGGCTGGAGTTTATCGGCCCCCAGGCTCGCTGGAGCGGCCATCCAGACGGTCTCAGCCCCGACCGGTAGGCGCTGCTGCGCTGGACGAGCTCTGTGTGGGGCCGAGCCACTTGATTGGGATTGCTGGCAAGGGCCGCGAGAGGTCTTGAAGGGCGGCTGATGGCCGGGGCTTACCAAAGCCCCCAGAAGGGCCAGTCGTCATCGTCGACCGTATCGAACTGCCAGTGGATGTCGTCACCGCCGCCGGCTTTCGGAGGTTTTGGTGGGCCGCTGAGGGTCTCCTGGGTCATGCCGGGACTGGGGAGCACCTGGCAGGGGCAACGGCAGGCGCCGTCTGGACCCAGGTAGCCCACCGAGGGCTGGGCGCAGCCGCACTCGCAGGCCTGGGCCAGGGCGCGGCTGGGCAGCAGCAGCGCGCTGCCGGCGGCCAGGGCCGCACCGAGGGCGACGGCGAGCATGAAACGACGGGAGCCCATGGATCGATTCAGCAGAGTCCAGTGTGACCTGCCTGCGGTCCGTTGTGGTGCGGTGGTGTGGGTCTGGCCGCCGGCAGCCGCTGTGGTTGCGGTGGCTGCTGACTCAGCGATGCTCGATCAGCTCCGAGGCGGCGTAGCGCACCTTGGCCAGAGAAGCGTATTTGTCGTCAGCGCTGCGATAGCCACAGGCGCAAACCACGCAGCTGCGGTAGTCACTGTCCTCCAGGTTCAGAATCCGGTCGTAGTCCGGCGGTGAGAAGCCCTCAATCGCGCAGGTGTCGATGGAAAGCAGGGCCGCGGCTGTCATCAGGTTGCCGAGGGCAATGTAGACCTGATTGGAGCTCCAGCGCTCGATGATTTGATGCCGCGGGCCATCGATCAGGTCGATCTGAATCATGTTCCGATAGCCATCCAGGCTGCTCGCTTCGATCGATCGGGCCGCCGCCGTGGCCTGGATCAGCCGCTCGGCATCGGCGGCCCCAATGCTGCGTTGGCTGAGCAGCACAACGAGATGGGAGCAATCGGTGATCTGCGGTTGATTCCAGGAATGGGGTCGCAGTTCCTGGCGCAGGGCCGGATCCTGGATCACCAGGAACTTCCAGGGTTGCAGCCCATAGGACGATGGCGTCAGCACCAAGGTCTGCTCCAGGGTGGACCAGAGATCGGCGGGGATGCGCTGCTCGGGGTCGAACACCTTGGTTGCGTAGCGCCACTGCAGAGCGTCCAGCAGGGTTTCCGGCGCGATGGCCATGGGATGGGAACGGATTGGCCCCCACCTTCTCATGGATCGCGCTAGACGCTCCAGGCTGTCTGGGCTGGCCAGAGCAGCCGCCATCGGGCTGGTTGGCCCTGCGCAGCTAGCCTTCAGGCCGCTCCAGGGACCGAAGCCACCGCCCCATGTCCCTCCCTTCCAGCGGTCCCCAGCGTTCGCTCGCGGCCACGGCAGTGCAGCTGGCGGCCCTGCTGCTGGTGGCCCTGCTGATGCTGCTGCCGCTGCTGTGGCTGGTGAGCACCTCGCTCAAGGGAGCGGGCGAGAACATCTTCACCAGTCCACCGGCGCTGTTGCCGGCCCAGCCCAGCCTGGCGGCCTACCGCCAGCTGTTCGCGGCCAATCCGATGGCCACCTATCTGCTCAACAGCACGATCGTCAGTGCCCTGGCGGTGCTGGCCAACCTGCTGTTCTGTTCCCTGGCGGCCTATCCGCTGGCCCGTCTGCGCTTCCGGGGCCAGGGCCTGGTGCTGGCCCTGGTGGTGGCCACCATTTTGATCCCCTTTCAGGTGGTGATGATCCCGCTCTATCTGCTGATGGTGCAGCTGGGGCTCCGCAACACCCTCTGGGCCCTGATCCTGCCCCAGGCGGCCACCGCCTTTGGCATCTTTCTGCTGCGCCAGAGTTTTCTGGGTGTGCCGGTGGAACTGGAGGAGGCGGCCCGCATCGATGGCTGCAGCCCGATCGGCGCCTGGTGGAACGTAATGATTCCGGCGGCTCGCGCTGATCTGATCACCCTGGCGATGTTTGTGTTCATCGGCACCTGGAGCGATTTTCTCTGGCCGCTGATCATTCTTGACGATCCCTCTCTTTACACCTTGCCCCTGGGACTGCAGCAACTCTCCAGCAGCTTCTCCCTGGATTGGCGGCTGGTGGCGGCAGGCTCGGTGGTCTCGATCCTGCCGGTGTTGGCGTTGTTCGTGCTGTTGCAGCGCTACATCCTGCCCAGCGCCACCGGCGATGCGGTCAAGGGCTGAGTCCAGGTTCCGCAGCCGCCGTCCGATGGCCTCAGAAATTGCCGGAAGGCGGCCGCACAAGGGCAGGGCTGGGTTTCGGCGCACCCGGCAGGATGGAGGAGCGTCCCGGATAGGCCGACTGGGGGGGTGACCCGGGGCTGGACTGGGGCATCAGGGCCTCCGCCGGCAGGTGGGGCGCGCTGCGCAGTTGCTGGAGATCCTGTTTGAGGGCCTGCTGCTGCCGGTCCACCGTGCGCAATTGCTCGCCCACCTGTTCCACCGATTGCAGCCGCTGGATCATCGATTCCAGCTGTTGTTCCATGGCTTTGGTGCGATCTTGAGAGCGTTCGTTCTCGATCGCTCGGACCTTCTGCTCCAGGTCGCCGATTGTGGTGGCCTGCTCTTTCACCTTGCCGAGCATCACCAGGAACAACACCACCAGCATGGTGCTGATGCCGAGCTGGACCCATGACAGCCACAGGGGTTGGCCGTTTTGGTTGTGGGAGCCCCGGCTGCGCTCCCGGGTGCCGCTGTCGCGATCGGAGGCTTCGTTGCGATGGTAAGAGGGGGCCATGCTGCGGCGGCTGGGGCCTGGATCATGTTGCCCGGATTCTGCAGCCGCCTGCTGGACCTGGCCACGCCGCGCCCTTGGCCAGCAGCGGTGTCGTACGACGTTGCTGGGCTTTAGCCGCCGCCCCTGCGGGCTGCTCCCCCTGCCAGCAGGGCCTGGCTGGTTTCGTCGTAGACGGCCTGGGCAGCGCCGGCACTGTCCCCGAGGCAGGTCATGCCCAGCTTGCCGAACTCGGACAGGCAGCCCAGCAGGTGGAAGACGCTGCCCCGCAGCCGGGCGGGGTCGTAGTGCAGGCCGGCCTCGGCCACCATGTCCACCAGATCGAGGGGCAGCAGGCCCCGCAACCGGGCATCGCAGAAGTTGTCCGTGGCGACGTAGTGCACGGGTTGGCCGGTGGGGGAGAGAAACAGCCCGGACCCCGGATCGAGATCGCCGGTGGTGATCGCCCGCAGGGCCATGTAGGGGTGGGTGGTGCCCCCCTGGCGCAGATTCACCTCAATGGCCTGCACATCCCAGTGGTCGCCGAAACGGCGGGCGATGAAGTCGACGGCGTAGCGCTCTAGGGCCCCTTCGGCCGCCAGGGCCTCGCCCACGGCCTGGCCATGGCGCATTAGTTCCAGCCGGTAGGGCTCTTCGGCCGGGAAGCGGCAGCCCAGGTAGGTCTGGCCGCTGGGGCCACCGAGGATCTGTTCGTGGGTGGAGAGCACCTCGACCGTGCCGCCGGGGTGGATCGTGCCCTGGACGCTCGGGGAGCTGAGCTCATCGCCACCCAGCAGCCAGCCTTCAACCAGCGCTCCCTGCTTCGCCACCAGCTGCCTCCACTGGGGTGGGGGCATGGGCAGGCTCTCCATCGCTTCGCGCAGCAGCCGACGCCGTTCGGCCGGGCTGCGCTCCGCCAGGGCCAGCGGTTCCAGCTCCAACGGGGCGTTGCCCTCACCGCTGATGCCCTCGTTCAGCTTGACGACGCAGCGCTTGAGCTCGGGATGGGCCTCCCACAGCTCCGCCGCCGCTTCGGCCAGGCCGTCGAGGTCGTGCACCAGGCCGCTGCCGGGGGGATGGGGCACGCCGCAGCGGGCGAACAGCTCCCGGCTGCCGGCCTTGCTGCCCCAGTAGCCCAGGGCTGGATCGGTGCCCAGCAGCGGCACCTGCAGCAGCTCCGAGAGGCGCTTCTCCAGCTCGGTGACCACGTAGCAACCGATGAAGCTGCGGCCGGGACGCAGCAGCTCCTTGATGCGGGCCAGCAGCGCCGGGCGCTCCAGCAGCTTCTCGGTCAGCGGCCGGCTTGAGGCGTCGTCGGCGTCAAACAGGTGCAGCCGCTTGCGGGCATGGGAGGTGGGCACGCCGGGCAGCAGTTCCAGCACCGCATCCACCACCAGATCGGGCAGCAACTTGCTGGTGACGTAGACCATGCGCACCCCCGGATCCCGCAGCCGGATCAGGGAGAACAGCTGGCGCTCCTCGTAGTTGTGGGCGCCGGTGATCAGGGCGATCTGGGCTGGATCGACGCTCAGCGAGGGCAGCATCAGCAGGTCGAAGTCGACGCCGTTGCCGTCGTGTTCGCGGCCCCATTCGGGGCGCAGCTGGGTCTGCAGCTCCGCAAAGCTCTGGGTCATGGCCGGTACGAATCCGCTGTCCATGCTGCTCGCCGATGCGGCTGAGGGACAACGAGGCCGCCGATTCCCCACAAACCTCCGCAACCCCGGGCTGGGGTGCGACTGACCGAGAGGAGCAGCCTCAGCGCCTGCGGCGAGATCGCGGTCTCCGGACAGGGCGGTTGTTGTGGGTTGGACCCTCCGGGCGCCAGATTGCGGCCTGTGCTGCCGCTGCAACCTCCATGGCCCATCCGCTGCCGGTGACCTTGCTGGGCTACGGGGCGGCCACCTTGACCACGCTCAGCTTTTTCCCCCAGGCGATCAAGACCGTGCGCAGCCGCGACACCAGCGGCATCTCCCTGCCGATGTACGTGCTGTTCACCCTGGGTATCACCCTCTGGGGGATCTACGGCCTGGTCACCCACGACGGCCCCCTGATTGCGGCCAATGCCATCACCCTGGTGCCGGCGATCACGGTGCTGGAGCGCAAGATCAGGTCGATGCGGGCCAGTGATGGCACCAAGCTCTGGCGCGGCTTCTGATCGGGGTTGCGGCTGCTCCCCGGGCGGCCATCAGGCGCTGAAGGCCTTGCGGGCCGGGATCGGGTAGGGGATGCGGCGATGGCGCATCCGTTTCCAGACGCGCACGAAGGCCCGGATCACCAGCTCCAATTCGGCCCTGCCGATGCCGCTGCCGGCCAGTTGGCCGTCGCTCTGACGGGCCTCGACGATGCGGCGCACCATCTCCCGGGCCTGGACCTCCGTGGTGCCGGGGGGCAGCGAGCGCAGGGCGGCCTCGCAGCCGTCGGCCAGCATCAGGATCGCCGTCTCGCGGCTGCGGGGGATCGGACCGCGGTAGCGGAAGCGATCTTCCTGGATGGCCGGATCCCGCTCGCGGGCCTGGTGCAGGAAGTAGCCCATCTTCAGCATCCCCTGGTGTTCCGGGATGAAGTCCGCCAGCGGCCGGGGCAACCGGTAGCGGCGGGCCAGCTTCAGGCCCTCATCCACGTGGGCCTGCAGGATCGCGGCGCTGGCGAAGGGATCGTCGAGGCGGTCATGGGGATTGCCCCCATCGTCGTCCTGGTTCTCGATGAACCACTGGGGGCCGTGCAATTTGCCGACGTCGTGATACAGGGCGCCAGTACGGATCAGGTCAACATCGGCCTGGATCGCCCGGGCCCCCTCCTCGGCCAGGCCGCAGATCATCAGGGTGTGCTCAAAGGTGCCTGGCGCTTCGGTCGACAGGCGGCGCAGCAGCGGCCGCTCCAGATCCGCCAGTTCCATCAGCCTGGCGCGGGTGAGCAGGCCGAAGAAACTCTCCACCAGCGGCGCCAGGATCAGGCCCGCCATCAGCAGGCCCCCCACCATCAGGGCCTCGCTGAACAGATCGTTGCTGCGCGGCCAGTGGACCGCGGCGCCCGAGCCCAGGCCGATCCAGCTGGCCAGCTGGATCACCAGCCATTGGCTGAGCATGGCCCCCAGGGGCAGCAGGATCGCCAGCTGCAGCAGCTGGGCCCGATTGCGCTGGCGGCCGGCCAGCAGGGCCGCCAGCACCCCCACCAGCACGGCGATCACCAGGCGGCATTCGAGCAGGCCGTTGAGGGGATAGGGCCAGATCAGGCTGGCCACCGCGAGCCAGGCCAGCCCCGCCACCGTGCCCAGGCCCTGGGCCAGCAGCAGGGTCGGGGGCACCAGCAGGGCCAGGGGGCTGGCATGGACGCCGAGAGCCAGCTTGAAGCCCTGCACCGTCAGCAGCATCGCCAGGGCCAGCAGGGCCTGGCGTGGTTCGAGGCTGGCCCGCCAGCGCCGCATCACCAGCAGCATCACGCCGCAGGCCGCCAGGGCCTCACTGAAGTGGCCCAGCCAGGGCAGGGGCCGGGGCCGGCGATTGATCAGGCCGAAATAATCGAGCACATCGAAGGCCTGCGGACTGATCAGCTCCCCCTGGCGGGTGATCAGATCGTCCTTGCGGACACTGATCGTCGGCAGTCCGTGCTGGGTCACCAGCTCCTCGATGCGCCGCTGGCTCAGGAAGGTGTCGCTGCGCAGGTTGGTGCGTCCCTCGAGGCTGTCGGCGATCAGGCGGCTGCCCAGGCTGCGGGCCGCCGCGGGTTGGTCCTCCAGCTGCAGATTGGCGGCCTCCAGCAGGGGGTCATCGGCGACGCTGGCCACCACCCCCTGGCTGAGCATGCGCAGCTGGGCCTGGCGCACCGCCCGCTCCCAGCCCACCAGCTCGGCGGGATTCAGGCCCTGCAGCCAGGTCCGCTCGGCAGCGGTGAGATTGAGCGGATCGACCCGGGGTTGCTGGCTGGCCCGTTGCTCCTGGACCTGGACGAGGCTGCGATCGAGCTCGTCCTGCAGTTGCCGGCTGGCCCGCTCATCGACCACCTGCACCTGGGTGCGCGGCATCATCTGGCTGCGCCGCTGCTCCAGGGCCGCACTGTCCATCACCGTGGCATCCCGCGGGGCCCGCACGGTGAAGGGGGCCGTCAGGCCTGGCCTGAGGCTGGGTTCCACCAACCAGGGCCAGCTGGTCAGCAGGGCCACCATCAGGCAGGCCAGCATCACCGCCGTCAGCCCATTGGTGCGCCAGGCCACGATCGCCTGTCGGGGGCGTTCGAGCCGCAACAGGCTGCGCCACAGGGATCGAATCGGCTGGAGCCCGTTGGTCATGAATCGGGGCAGGGGCAAAAACGCTAGCGGTGGCAAGGTCGTCAGGGCCGCATCGGGCGCCATGCTGGTTTCGGACAGCCCGATTCCTGATGCCATGGCCACCCTGCTGGATGGACGGCTCCTTGCGGCCGAGATCGAGCAACGTCTGATCGGCGTGATTGCGGCGGGCCTGCCGCTGGCGGGGCGTCCGCCGGGCCTGGCGGTGCTGCGGGTCGGCGACGACCCGGCCAGCGGCGTCTATGTGGCCAACAAGGAGAAAGCCTGCAGCCGCGTCGGCATCCGCAACCTCGGCGGACACCTGGCCGCCGACAGCGCGGCGGCGGAGGTGATGGAGCAGATCGAGCGGCTCAATGCCGATCCCGAGGTGGATGGGATCTTGTTGCAGCTGCCCCTGCCGGGCGGCCTGGAGGAGGGGCCCCTGCTGGCGGCGATCGACCCCGACAAGGACGCCGATGGCCTGCACACCCTCAACCTGGGTCGCCTGCTCAAGGGGGAGCCTGGGCCGCGCAGCTGCACCCCGGCCGGGGTGATGGCCCTGCTGGCGGCGGCGGGGGTGGAGCTGGCCGGCAAGCGGGCCGTGGTGGTGGGCCGCAGCATCCTGGTGGGCCAGCCGATGGCGCTGATGCTGCAGGCGGCGAACGCCACCGTCAGCGTCGCCCATTCGCGTACCACCGATCTGGGGGCCCTGACCCGTCAGGCGGAGGTGCTGGTGGTGGCGGCGGGCCGGCCGCGGATGATCGGCGCCGAGCACGTGACACCGGGGGCGGTGGTGGTGGATGTGGGCATCCACCGCAAGCCGGAGGGGGGCCTGTGTGGCGATGTGCGCTTTGAGGAGGTGGAGCCGATCGCCAGCGCCATCTCGCCGGTGCCCGGCGGCGTCGGCCCGATGACGGTGGCGATGCTGCTGGTCAACACGGTGCTGGCCTGGTGCCGCCGCCACGGGGTGGACGGGGCGCCGCTGGAGGATCTGCTGGTCTGAGGCGTTGAGGTCACCGAGAGCCGTTGACCCCAGCCAATGGCCCTGGCTGGGCTGACCCGGTGTCCATCGCAAACCATCGGGGCGGCTTGGGGCCGGACCAGGAGCTGCCTGGAAGTCGTTGAAACAACGATGCGGAGGGCCAGCGTGACGTTCAACCCATGAACATGCAATCGGGGATACCAGGAACTGGTATCCCGGCCAACAAGCCCGCTCGGCGATGATGGTGTTCATAGGAGGTTCACCATTCCGTGGCCATCAACGTTCTGCAGGCCACGGGGTTTTTGATGGCCGGCTACTCGGTGATGAGCAACGATTGCCTCCAGGCCTTGGGCGACTATTTCAGCAGCAACAAGGAGCGCACACCCAAATTCATCCAGGCCATTTTCGTCTGCAGTGTGCTCAGTTTCGTCCTGTTATGGGGATGGTCAATCGGCCATGGTGATCCAGCCTGGGGGAGATTGGAGAAATTCGCGCTGCCGTCCGTATTCACCTGGGTTTACCTGATCCCTCCGGTGACCGTGATGCTGCTGACGCGCTGGGGAGCGCCGGTAAGCACAACATTTCTGGTGCTCACAGTCTTTCAACCCAACAATGTGGTTGCCCTGCTGACCAAATCCCTGTCGGGTTATCTGCTGGCCTGCCTGCTCGGTGGGGTGCTGTACGGAGCCGTGATCTGGCTGCTGGAGCGCCGGGTGCTGCGCCAACCTGGCACGGCGAAGCCGATCTGGTTTGTGCTGCAGTGGCTGTCGACTGGATGGCTGTGGAGCCAGTGGTTGATCCAGGATCTGGC
>JBAXXM010000032.1:0-18519 GCA_037127935.1 Synechococcaceae cyanobacterium ELA739 | reverse complement strand
GGAATCCCCCACCAGCTCCGGCTGGAGAAAGCCCCCTCGTGAGAGGGGGCTTTTTGCTTGGTACCCGACTGTCTCGCCCCACCGGTGAGAGGGTGCGGCCAAAGCCGGGGCAGACCTTGGCCGGATCCGGCGCAATTGCGCTCGCCCGCCACCGTGGTCAATCGGGATGGGATGGCGGAGCCACAGGGCGGCACGGCCCTGGGCGATCGCCGGCAGCCTCATCGGTGACGGCAGCTCGGCACTAGGGTTTTGGAACGGCAGCTTCGAGGCGGAGCCCATCTGTTTCTCGAGCGCGGCCAGTTTCACGGCGGCGGCGGTGTTGCTGCCCCTGGGCGCGCTGGCGATCCGGCAGACCCACCGCCGCCGCCGGCCCGAGCTGCTGCCGCTGGCGCTGATGCCCGTGCTGTTTGGGCTGCAGCAGGCGATCGAAGGGCTGGTCTGGCTGGCCCTGGAGGCTGACTGGACGCAGGCGGGGTTGCGGCCGCTGGCGCTGGCCTACCTGTTTTTTGCTTTTTTCCTGTGGCCCAGCTGGCTGCCCTTGGTGGCTTTGACTCTGTCCCGGGGACGGCTCAGACCCTGGCGCCTGAACCTGGTGCGGGCTCTCACTTTGGGTGGGGTGCTGCTGGGGCTGGCGTTGTGGCTGCCCCTGCTGCTCGAACCGGCTCGGCTGAGCATTGCGGTGCAGGGCCATTCGATGGTCTACAACGCCCGGCTGTTGCTCAGCGGTGATGCCGGCAATTTCGGGAGGGCTCTGTACCTGCTGCTGGTCCTGCTGCCGTTGCTGCTGCTCCCTTCCCCGAGGCTGTGGCTGTTCTCCTTCGGCCTGCTGGCGGCAGGCCTGCTGGCCGAAGGGGTGGCCCATCACGCCTTCACATCGGTGTGGTGCTACCTCAGTGCCCTGCTGTCGGGCTGGATCCTCTGGTTGGTGAGCAGCGAGCCGGCAATGCCGCGGACCTCGGGCCAGCCGGCCGGAAGGCCTGCTTGATCTGCGGCAGGGCCATGGGCCTGCCCACGCCAACGCACTCCCTCAGGCGCTGCGGCTGAAGCTCTGGTCGCAGTGGGGGGCGGGCACCAGGCGGAACCGTTCCATGACCTCGTTGGGCCAGCCGCGCATGGCCATGTAGGCCTGCACCCGCTGGGCGGCCACATCGGGATTGACCAGCCGCAGGGCCCGGGCGGGGTTGGAGGAGAAGCGCCCGTTTTCCGTCAGCCAGCGGGGGCGGCAACTGCGCCCACTGGCCAGACTCACACTCCACTGGTGAATGCCGCTCATCGTTCCTCAGCCTGCTGGCACCAATCTGCCGTGATCGGGGGCAGCTGGCCAGGGGATCCGCACCATCGCTTACGGCGCAAGCTGCAGTGTTGGCGTAAGGTGGCGAAGTCCGGAAGAAGCCGACGGGTCGACAACCCGCCATTCCGGTCCAACGGCTCGATCTCCTCCCGCAGCGAGACGGCCAACTGCACCGTGTCGACCCAAGCGCTTCCGAGGTCGGCCTTCAGTCCAATCCGTGGCCTCCGTGCGATATCCCGACGGGATGGGGGCCAAGACCGGTGCGTCATCCATATCCGTGAGTCTGTCCATGACCAATCTTCTGTCTCGTTTTCTGCCCAGGACTCCGTCCCAGGGCTTTGCTTCCGTCCATGCCTCCAGCTCCACGCACACCGTTGCCAACCGCTCAGCGATGACCAGGGCCGGGGCCCCCACCTATCCCAGCTGCCCGATGCAGGCCAGGCCCCGCCGCCTGGATGCCCCCGGCAGCCGTCCCAGCTGGGAGGAACTGCTCGGGGAACGCTGAGCCCTTAGCGCCTGGTTCCTGAGGGCAGCGAGCGGTTCTGCCGCAGATCGATGCGTTGCACCGCATCAGCCGGACTGGCCTGGGTCAGTCCCGCTTTGCTGTCTGGATCTCAGCTGGCCCGGCCCAACAGCCGCGAGCGGGTGGTGTCCAGCAGTGATAGATCCACGTCCACCGACGAGGAGCCGTCGGACTGGAACGGGTTGTCGAGATCGCGGATCAGCAACAGGGCCACCACGGCTCCGGCGAGAAACACTGCGAGCATGGCGTAGGCCGGTCTCAGAAAGGTGATGCACGATTGATCTGCATGCTCGTCACCAAGGTGCACTGTGTTGATGTTCCCTTGATCAATTGGGGATTCACTGCAGACTTGCCCCTGATGTCGGTCGTGGATGGTGGGTGAAATGCACCGTTGTTAACGGTTGCCATTGCCCCATTGGGCCTGGCAAGACCTCGACAACCTGCTTATCAGCATGACCGGCCTACCCTGCCGCCATGGATGTACCCCAGCCTTATCTCGAACTGGAAGCCATCGAGGCCTGGTTGGGCCCGCGCCGGGTATTTGAGCGGCTCTGCCTGCAGCTCAATCAGGGGGAGCACACCGTCATCCTCGGGCCGAATGGCTCCGGGAAAAGTGCCCTGATCAAGCTGCTCAGCCGCGAGCTCTATCCGGTGGTCCGCAGCGGTTCCTGGCTGCGCATCTTCGGCAGCGAACGGGTCAACCTCTGGGAGTTGCGCCGTCGCTTCGGTTTGGTGTCGGCCGACCTGCAGGCCAGCTACAACCCGGCGGTCACGGCTGAGGCGGTGGTGCTGTCCGGTTTCTTCGGTTCGGTGGGTCTCGGCCGCAGCCAGCAGGTCACGGCCGCGATGGAGGAGCGGGTCGATGCGCTGCTGGCCGAGCTGGGGCTCAGGGAGCTGGCGCGGCGCCCTTTCGGCCAGCTATCCGACGGCCAGCGGCGGCGCCTGCTGCTGGCCCGGGCCCTGGTGCATGGTCCCGAGCTGCTGGTGCTCGATGAGCCCACCAACGGCCTGGATCTCCCGGCCAAGCACCAGCTGCTGGCTGCGCTGCGCCAGCTGGCCCGCTCGGGCACCACCCTGCTGTTGGTCACCCATCAGATCGAGGTGATCATCCCCGAGATCACCCGGGTTGTGCTGCTCAAGCGTGGGCAGGTTGTGGGTGATGGCCCCGCTGATCTGCTGTTGCAGGACGCCCCACTCAGCGCCCTGTTTGACACGCCCCTGCAGGTGTTCCGCCTGAGCGGCTACCGCCAGGTGTTGCCCGCCATCTGAGACCGGAGCTGGCGGGCAGGACAGCCAATGCCGGATAGAAGCGCCATGCTGCAGGCCAGGGCTCCCATCCGGTGCGGGAGCAAACAAGAAATCAGGCCATGCGCATCGCCATCAGTGGATCCCATTCCCTCGGCAAATCCACCCTGGTCAATGCCTGGGTCAGGGCCCATGGCGATTATCGGCGGGAGGAGGAGCCCTACCGCGCCCTGGGGCTGCACGGTCCTTATGAGATCCGCTTCCGCGAGGCTTCGACCCGGTTGCAGAATGGCATCCAGCTTTATTACTGCATCAGCCGTGTGCATCGCTACGGCCGGCCCGGCGAGGCGGTGATCTTTGACCGTTCGCCGGTCGATTACATCGCCTACTCCGAGTACACCGCCAACCAGGGACAGAGCGATATCGACCAGGATTTCGTCGCAACGATGGTGCCGGCGGTGCGTGAATCCCTCGACCATCTGGACATCCTGGCCTTCGTCCCCCAAAGCGAACGTTGGCCTGTCGCCATGGAGAACGACGGCATTCGCCCCGTCGACCATGGCTATCGCGATGCGGTCGATGCCATCTTCAAGCAGATCTACCGGGAGGGGCTCCATAGCGTGATGCCCAGCCACAGGCCACCGCTGCTCCTTGAGCTCTGGGGCCCGACGGAGCAACGGCTTGAGCAGCTGCAGCAAGCCGTGCTCCAGCGCCAGGCGTCGCTTGGCGACTGAGGCGTCAGCGGCAGACTGGATCCCTGCGGGCGAATCCATCGGCTGGCCTTGTCGGTCGATCTCAGGCAGGGCCCTGGCGCCCAACCGCTGCGGCCAGGACTGAGAGGTGCTTCACGTTTCTTCACGCGAGTTGCCAGGATCTGCGGGCCGAGCTTCTTGTTATGTCCACGTCCCTGGTTCTAGAACTGTTTTCCGGCTTTCTGGCCGCCTGCATCGCCCTCTGGTTCATCGTCCTCAGCCGTTCCGCTCCCCTGCAGGAGGCTGGCGTGTCCCCAGCCGCGGGTTGGTTGAGCGCCCTGGGGGGCAGCGCCCGAATCCGCAGGGCTCTGGCCACTTACGTGCTGCGCCAAGGCCTGCTGGTGAACATCGGCCTGCTGCTGCTGCGCCTGGCCATCGGCGGCATGATGATCCATCACGGCCAGGAGAAGCTGGCCGATCCCCAGCAGTTCGCCGACACCTATGTCGCCTCCCTGCACCTGCCCTTCCCCTTGTTCTTCGCCTATGCGGCCGGGTTCTCGGAGTTGATCGGCAGCTGGCTGCTGATCCTCGGTCTGCTCTCCCCCCTCGGTGCCCTCGCCATCACCGGCACGATGACGGTGGCGGCTTACCAGCACATCCTCACGGCCGGTCTCAACATCTACGTGCTGGAGCTGGTGGTGCTCTATCTGGGCGGCAGCGTGGCCCTCTTGCTGATCGGTCCTGGACGCTTCTCCTTCGATGGGGCAATCGTGGCTGATCTGCTCGAGGCCCCGGCAGACGGGGATCAGCAGAGCGGTGAATCTGTCGGCCTGACTCCCGTCCTCCTGCGGGTCAGCAGCGGCGATCGCTCCTGATTCCGCGTTCGAGAGCGGCGTCCTCCCATGGGGTCTCGTCGTTGGTTGGGATGGTTGCCAGGGGCCGACGTTGCTGAGCCACCCCTGCTTGCCAGAGCGTCATTCGACTAGATCAAAAGAGGTCCAGCCCCAGTTGGACCTCCGCCGGGTTGTCGTTCCCAGAGCCACGGCGACGTCGCCCTCCGTTGCGACTGGCCGCCAGACCGGAACGGCGCGAACCATGCCGGTCCTGGATCGCATCCGCCAGTTCATGGAAACCCAGCTGCTGGCGCCTGGCCCACAGCCGCTCCCGGGCGTCTCGGGCGGCGACGGCGGGATCCACGATCGGCAGCGGGTAGTCGATGCCCAGCACACAGCTCAGCCGTTCCTGGGTACTCACCGCCATCGTCCAGGGTTCGTGCCGATGCACCGGCGGCACCCGACCCAGTTCCGGCAGCCAGTGCCTCAGAAATTGGCCGTCCGGGTCGTGATCCTGTCCCTGCTTGATCGGGTTGTAGATGCGGATCGTGTTGATCCCGGTGGTCCCCGACTGCATCTGGCACTGGCTCCAATGGATGCCGGGTTCGTAGTCGACGAACAGCCGAGCCAGCTGCAGGCCGCTCTGGCGCCAGGGCAGGTTCAGGTGGTGGCTCGCCACCGACATCAGCATGGCTCGCATGCGGAAGTTGATCCAGCCCGTGGCGATCAGGGCCCGCATGCAGGCATCCACGAAGGGCAGGCCCGTGCGTCCCTCGGCCCAGGCCATCAAATGGTCGGGGTCCCAGGTCTCCGACTCGGTCGTGAGGGGATGCAGCTCCCGGAATTCCAGATCGGGCTGGCTTTCCAGCTTCTGGATGAAGTGGCAGTGCCAGTGCAGCCGTTCATCAAAGCCGCGCAACGCCCGCAGCCACTCGCCCCGTTCGCCGGCGGGCAGGGCCTTGAGCGCATCGCGGCGGCGGCGGCCGGCCTGCACCAGTTCACGCATCGACAGGGTGCCCCAGGTGAGGTGGGCCGAGAGGCGCGAACAACTGTTGAAGGCGGTGCGGGGGCTGGAGAGTTCCCGGTGATAACAGGCCCCGCGCTCGATCAGGAAACTCTCCAGCAGGGCCAGGGCCTGCTGCCTTCCCCCTCGCTGCCGCCGCGGGCAAGGGTCATCCCCCAGGCCCAGATCAGCAGCGGCGGGAATGGCGCCGGGGGCGATGCCGGCCAGGGGCTGCAGGGCCTGCGGTGCTGGGGCGACCGCTTCGGCCATGCGCCCCTCCCAGCGGCGTGCCCAGCCGTCGCGGTTGCCCAGGCGCCGGATCACACCGAACTGGGGGATCTCGATCCAGGGGATGGCATGGCGGCGGGCCCATGCGGCCACCCGCCGGTCGCGGGCGTAGGTCCAGCCGTTGCCGGTTTCCTCGTGGCTCCAGAGGGCGGCAATGCCGAACTGAGTTCTGGCCCGCTCCAGCACCTCCTCCACCGGGCCGATGCGCACCACCAGGGTCTGGCCCAACAGGGCCAGGGCCGCCCGCAGCTCCTCCAGGCTTTCGGCGCAGAATTCCCACTGGCGCCCCGAGGCATCGGCCTGCTGCCACAGCTGCGGCTCGATCACCGCCAGGGGCAGCACCGCTCCTGCGCGGCTGGCCTGCAGCAGCGGCTGGTGATCGACCACCCGCAGGTCCCGCTTGAACCAGACCACCTGCAGCGGTTCCACTCCCTTGGACGGCATCAGCTGCGCACCATCCTGGCTTCGGTCCTGGGGTAGTGCGGCGCTTTTCCGGGGGATCGGTAGCCGGCCGCAGGCAAGCTGGAAGCCGACAGATTGTTGATGGAGTGCGCTGATGCAACGTTTCCGGCTGGCCTGCCCCCATGGCCCGATCAGCCGATGACGGTCGCCGTCGCCCTGGCCATGCTCGAGCGACAGGGCCAGTGGCTGCTGCAGCTCCGGGACGACATCCCAGGCATCGCGGCGCCCGGTTGCTGGGGCCTGTTCGGCGGCCATCTCGACCCGGGCGAAAGCCCGGAGCAGGCCCTGCGCCGAGAGCTGCTGGAAGAGATCGCCTGGATGGCGGGGGAGTTGCCCTTCTGGTTCCGCGACAGCAATCCCCAGAGGATCGCCCACTTCTTTCGGGCGCCCTTGACGGTGCCGCTGCAGGAGCTGCAACTGCTGGAGGGACAGGACATGGTGCTGGCCAGCCTTGAGGCCCTCAGCAGCGGCGAGATCTGGAGCCCCCGCCTGGGTCAGCGGCGGCCGCTCGCCCCGTCGTTGCAGTGCGCCGTGAACCGGCTTCACTCAGAAGCTTCGCCCATCGTCGTCTGAGCGGCCAGGAGAGTTCAGCAGCAGGCCATCGGCCGGCGATGGCTGACGGGGGTGGGCCCAGGGGTCGCCGTGGCGGGCCGACAAATGCGCACCCGGAAGGTGCTGTGGGCGGGGCCCAGATGCTGGATCAGGGCCTCTCGGGCTTCGTGGTGCAGCTCCTCGAGGGAGCCGGCGGTGATGGTGATCGGACGGTTCTCAGCGGTTGCTTCGATCTGGCCGGGCCGGTCGCTGAGAACGCGGAACACGATCTCGCGCATGGATGGAAGGTCTCCTTGGTCCCTCACCATCCTTGTGCCCACCGGCCTTGATGGGGGGTGCCACGGAATACGGGGAACCGATCCCCCGGACACGGGCTTCGGCCGCCCCCACCGGACCCGGGTAACCGAACCACGGAACCGCGACCGGGCTTCGTAAAGTCTTGTAAAGACGCCCTGCCACCTTGAAGCCCCTCTCTCTCAGTCGTGAATTCGCCATGGAGGCCCACGGCCGTGCCATCGATGCCTGCAATGACATCGAAGAGTTGCGCGCGGCGGCCAAGAACCTTCTGCACGCCTGGCAGCTGCAGGCCTCCTTCAGCGAAGACTTCGCGGCCCAGTTGCTCGGCATGCAGGCCCGCACCCTCTGAATCCGACGCCCCCTCCCATTCCGGCGCCCCCCGATCCCGATCCGGGTGCCGACTGCGCTGATCGGGCTGAGCAGCTGTTGGCCGCCCTCAGCACCGTGGAAAAGCTGGCCCTGCTCTCCGGTGATACCCCGTTCTGGGCGGGCATGGCGGACATCGCGCTCCACGACGCCTCCCATCGCCATCCCTGGCCTGCCGCTGCGATCCCCAGGCTGGGTCTGGGCGGGCTTCAGTTCGTCGATGGCCCCCGCGGCGTTGTGCTGGAGGGCGGTGCCACCACGTTCCCTGTGCCGATCGCCCGTGGTGCCAGCTGGGATCCCGAGCTGGAGGAGCGCATCGGCGAGGCCATCGGCCTGGAAGCCCGCAGCTTCGGTGCCAACTGGGTGGCGGCCGTCTGCATCAACCTGTTGCGCCATCCCGGCTGGGGCCGGGCCCAGGAAACCTACGGCGAAGACCCGGTGCTGCTCGGAGACCTGGGCGCGGCCATGACCCGGGGCCTGCAGCGCCACACGATCGCCTGCGTCAAGCATTTCGCCCTCAACTCGATCGACAGCTCCCGCTTCCTGGTCGATGTGCAGGCGAGCCAGAGAGTGCTGCACGAGCTCTACCTGCCCCATTTCCGCGACTGCGTCGAGGCCGGTGCGGGCTCGGTGATGAGCGCCTACAACCAGTTGAACGGCCAGTGGTGCGGCCAGCACGGTCCCTTGCTGACCACGATCCTCAAGCAGCGCTGGGGGTTTCAGGGTTTTGTGGTCAGCGATTTCATCTTCGGCATTCGCGACGGCGTCGAAGCACTGCGGGCGGGACAGGACCTGGAGATGCCCTTCCCGATGCTGTTCGAAGGCTGCCTGGAGGAGGCCCTGGCCGACGGACGCCTGACGATCGAGCAAGTCGATGACGCGGTGCGCCGCCAGTTGCGCGTCCAGCTGGCCGTGCCGGCCGGCGACTATCCCCGTTCGCTGCGGGGTTGCCCAGCCCATCGCGCCCTGGCCCGTGAGGCGGCCACCAAGTCGATCGTGCTGCTGCAGAACGACGGCCCGGTGTTGCCATTGACGGGGCTGCGCTCCCTGGCGCTGATCGGTCCCCTGGCCGCCGTCGCCAACCTCGGCGATCGTGGCTCCTCCGACACCCGCCCCGAGCCTGGCGTGGTGAACACGCCGCTGCAGGGTCTGCGCGCCGCCGATCCCGATCTGGACCTGCGCTACACCGATGGCGCGGATCCGGTCCATGCCGCCTCAATGGCGGCGGCCTGCGAGGCGGCCGTGTTGGTGGTGGGGCTGGACTGGCGCCAGGAGGGGGAGCACATCCACCCCGGCGATCTCGAGCCGATCCTGCGGCAGATGCCGCCGCCCGATCCTGTGCTGCGGCGCTTCGGTGGACGGCGGCTGCGGGCGCTGTGGCAGCCGCTGGCGGGCCTGATGGCCTCGTTCACCCGCTTCGCCTCCGCCCGCGCCGGCGGCGATTTCGCCTCCGGCGATCGCACCGCCCTGGCCCTCGACCCTGCCCAGGAGGCCCTGATCCGGGCGGTGGCGGCCGCCAATCCGCGCACGGTGGTGGTGCTGATGGGGGGTGGCGCCATCCTCTGCGAGGCCTGGCGGCGGGCGGTGCCGGCGATTGTGATGCTCTGGTATCCGGGCCAGGAGGGCGGGGCGGCCCTGGCCGAGGTGCTGCTGGGGCGGGTGTCGCCCTCGGGCCGGATGCCGTATGCCCTCCCAACCAGCGAGGCCCATCTGCCCCCCTTTGAGCCCCGGGCGCCGCGCGTGGTCTACGACCACTGGCATGGCTACCGGCGCCTGCAGCGCGACGGCCACCGCGCCGCCTTTCCCTTCGGTTTCGGCCTCTCTTACAGCAGCTTCGAGCACAGCGATCCGCAACTGGAGCTGCAGAGCCAGGCCGCTCTGTTGCAGGTCGAGCTGACGGTGACCAACAGCGGTGCCATGGCTGCGGCGGAGGTGGTGCAGGTTTACGCGGAGCCGCCCGGGCGGGTGGCGGAGCGGCCGCTCCGCTCCCTGGTCGGCTTTCAGCGTCTCCAGCTGGAGCCGGGCGAGAGCCGGCGCCTTAGCCTGGCGATCCCGCTGCGGCGCCTGGCCTGGTTCGATCAGGCTGCCGATGGCTTTGTGCTCGAGAGCGGTCGCCATCAGATCCGCTTCGCCCGCCACGCCGAAGACGACGGCCTGGCCGTGGCGCTGGAGCTGGAGGCGGCGCTGGTGGGGCGCTGAAGCGCAGGGGGCATAGCGTCCAGCCGTCAGCGATCCAGTGGGCTGCCCGCCTCGATCAGCACCTGGATCAGGGCCGCATCAACTCCTCGCTCAACGGTCCCAGCGCCTGGCGATCCCGCAGCAGCTGGGGGTGGGTCCAGACCGGCAGCATCCGCTGCACGCCCACCGGCAGCACGGCGCGCCAACCCGGCAGCACCACCAGATCGATGCCCGAATAGAAGCTGCAGCAGGCGATCGCTTTCAGCGTGTCGAGGTTGCCGTTCAGTTCCTGCAGCAGCGGGCTGCCCCACTTGAGATCGGCGATGCCCGCCAGTGGCCGCCGCGGCCAGGGCATGGCGGTGAGGGTGCCCTGATGGGGGCTGCCGACGCTGGTCAGGCGCCGGGTGCGGCGATGGCCCCCCAGCAGCTGAATCCAGGCGCGGGCGATCACGCCGCCCATCGAGAAGCCGAGCAGATCGACGGGCTGATCAGGGCCGAAGGCGGCCTGGATGTGTTGATCCAGCAGCGCCGCCGACTCGGCGATCGGTGTCATGCCCCAGCGCAGCGGCAGGTTCGGCAGCAGCAGGGGGCGCTGGGGATGGGGCAGGTGCTCCAGCAGCCGCTGGAAGACGCTGGAGTTGTCGAGCATGCCGTGCACCAGCACCAGCGGTGGGCGGGATGGGCAGGCTTGGACCGGGGTCATGCAGCCGATTCAAGCCCCAACCGGGGCCTGGGTGCGCTGGCCCGGGAGCAGGGATCACCGCCCCCCTGAGGCCAGCTTCTGTCGCCGACGTCGGCCCTCAGCAACAGCTCGGGGCGCTCGCCTGCGAGCCCCCGCCTGTGGCGGCGGCAGGGTCAGGGCTGTTGAACGGCAGGCTGCCACCACAGCCGGCAAATAGGCCGAAATGGCGGCTGAAGTCGCCGATGAAGCTGAAATGCTCGCTGAAGCGGCTCTGCTGCAGCATGCGGTAGGTGTTGCCGCAGACCGGAAACACCCGGCCGCTTTCGAGGCTGTGGTGCAGGTCGAGATCCCAGCGCTCGGCATGGTCGGGGATCGTCCCCCGGTAGATCACGGCCTGGCCATGGTCTTCGCAAGCGTCCTCCAGCTCGCTGATATTGAACAGGCGGTAGGTGGCCGAATAGAACCGCGCCTCTCCCACCAGCGGCGCAATCTGGGGTTCGGTGATCCAGATCGGCCGATCGGCCACCAGGCGCGGATCGGCGAAGCCCGCCCCCCGGGCCAGCCGCAGGAAGTCATTCCAGTAGAGGGCGCCGCCCAGGCATTCGCCGTACAGCACCGGATGGCGCCGGACGCTCTCGGGCAGGCGCCGGTCGGCGTAGACATCGGAGAAGTACAACTCGCCGCCCGGTTTGAGCAGCCGCTGCACCCCCCGCAACACCGCGGCCTTGTCGGTGGAGAGGTTGAGCACGCAGTTGGAGACGATCACGTCAAAACTGCCCGGCTCCAGCGGCAACAGCTCGAGGTTTTCGATCGTTCCCTCCAGGAAGGAGACGTTGTCGTAGCCGAACTGCTGCGCGTGATAGCCCTGATGGCGGCGGGCGACGGCGAGTTGCTCCGGCGTCATGTCGACCCCCACCACCGAGCCCAGGGCACCGACCAGCTGGGCCAGCAGGTAGACATCACGTCCGGCGCCACTGCCGAGATCGAGGATGCGGCAACCCGACAACAGGGGCGGGCAGACCAGGCCGCAGCCGTAGTAGCGGTCGCTCACCTCGGGGTGGACCTTCGCCAGCAGGGGCCTGAGCCAGCTCGGGACGGCATCGGCGTCACAGCAGGCTGAGGTCTTGAGATCGGCCGTGCCCGTGAGCTCGTGGCCGTAATAGCTCTGAACGGCTTCCTGCACGGCGTCCCGGGTGGTCATCGATCGGGGGCTCCAGAGGGTGAAGGTTGCGGCTGGGGATGGGCGCTGAACGCCGCCCAGACGCTGAACATTGCGGCCAGTCTGGCCCGTTTCGACCCGTCCCGGCTGGGCCTGGGGCCTGGTGGGGGGCGGGGCGTAGTTTGGCGGCCCAGTCGCACAGCGCCGTTCCATGCATGCCCTGCCGCTGCACCTCGGGCCCGGGAGTGACCTGCGCCACAGCCTGGAGCAGCTAGCGATCGAGCAGCAGGCCTCCGGTTTCGTGCTCGGGGTGGTGGGCAACCTCTCCCAGGCCGCCTTCCAGTGCCCCGGCCAGGCCGCACCGACGCTGCTTCAGGGCGATCTGGAGATCATCACCCTCAACGGAACTCTCTCACCCCAGGGCGTACACCTGCACCTGAGCCTCTCCGATGGCAGCTGCCAGGTCTGGGGGGGGCATCTGGAGCATGGCACCCTGGTGCTCAAGGGGGCCGATCTGCTGGTCGGGCTGCTGACCAGCCAGAAGACCCCTGAGGCCCCCGTGGCGGCGCCGGAGCCCTTGGTGGAGATCGCCGTGCTGCCGGGCTGCCCCTTCTCGGCGCGGGCCGTGCGCATGCTGCGCACCCTCGGCATCCCCCACCAGGTGCTGGAGGTCAGCAGCGAGGAGCAGCGCCGCGAGCTGGAGCAGCTCAGCGGCCAAAGGAACCTGCCCCAGGTGTTCGTCGATGGTCAGTCGATCGGGGGTTATGCCGATCTGGCCGATCTCCAGGCACGGGGGCAACTGGAGCCCTTGCGGCGCTGATGACCAGCCTGCAGCTGCAGACCCTGGCTGGCTGTGGATTGGCGATCGGCCGCTATCCCCGTTTCCGCTATGACGCCACTGACGGCGGCGGCCGCGCGGCCCTGGGTCTCCAGGACCGGGGCGGCTGGCAGCCGTTGAGCTTTGCGGCCTGTGGTCTCACCATTCCGGCGCTCAGCTGGCGCACCACCCGGTTTCTGGGCCTGCCCCTGCCGCCAGGTCTCAGCATCGCCGTGCACCCGCAGCGGCTGGATGGGCGCTGGCAGCTGGCCACCGGCGCCCTGGAGCTGCAGTTCGACGCCCGCTTCCGCTTTGCCGTGGCCAACCTCTATCAGGCCCCTGACCTGATCATTCGCACCCAACTCACCACCAGGGAGGTCCGGGGCCGGCGCCACAGCGCCCAGGGTCAGCCCCTCGACGGCACAGGCCAGGCCCTGCTGGCGGGCATCGCCACGGTGCAGCCCACCGGTGAGGCCTGGCTCGATCGTTTTCTGGGTTTGCCCGATGAGGCCCTGGCCCTGCTGCGCTGCCGGTTGGTGCAGGAGTCAGCGACGCCGGATTGAGTGTCCCGGGATCTGGCAGCGGCGGCGGCCTTGATCGCCCTCAGTGAGCCGCCTGCCCTTGTTGTGCCCAGGCGGACTTCGGGGTCGGCTCGGTTGACGGCAGGGGTGATGCCGGCTCCAGCAGGGTTGGATTGGGCTCGGCTTCCGGACCGATCACATCCACCGACATGCGCTGCACGATCAGCCTGTAGCGGATCGGCTGGGTACGGTTGATATAGGTCTGCACCGCGGCCACCTGGTGGGCCGTGGGGAAGCGCGGGTTGGTGACGCGGACGGCGGCCCGGATCAACGGCGGATTCTGGGTCCAGTCAATTGTCAGCTGGATCAGTTCCGCGTCCTTGCCGAGGGTGATGGTGTGGTTCTTCAGCGAGCGGGTGATGGCCTGCTGGATCTGCCAAGGCCGGCGGGAGCCACATCTCGATCGCTTGGTCGCCAGGGGCTCCCAGCCCCCGTGGCCAGCCAGGCCACCGATGCAGAGGCGTCCCTGCAGGGCTGCCTTCCTCATCGAAGACCCCGCTCCCCGCATCAGAACAAGCGGGCCAAAGGCGGGGTCCCAGGCGGGTCCTCCTCGTCCCATCGGACGAGGCTGGTTGCGGTCAGCGTTAGTCGGACAACGTCAGGGCGAATGACCCCATCGCCGTGCTGCAGCTCAGTTGTTCTGCTGACGCCCCCTGAGTGATTCGAACACACGACCGGCTGCTTGAGCAGCAGTCCGCCGCGCCAGCGATGCCCGTTGATCCGGCGCTTGAGGCGTTGGTGCCCTTGAGGCCAGGCTTTCTTTCCGGAGGGGCTTCCCGCTGCCCACCAGCACAAGGGTGAGCAGAGCCTGGCTAGGTCGCCGCCGCTTGCTGAGCTCCTCTCCCCAGCCTGCGGCCAAGGCCAGGACCACAGCAAGGCACGACAGGTTCCCTGCACGAGCAGGGCGACCTTGGCTGCCAGGGTGGCACTGCGGAGAAGTTGGAAAACAGTAGGATCCTCTGACGAGAAGAGCTACGTTTTTACCGGCTTTCTATGGCCAATAATATCCTCCCGCTCTCGACAAAGCTTCTCTCGCGGACCCTTGTGATCTGTTGTGGTCAAAGCTTGATCTCGGCCTGGAGTCGCGGCGCCTTTGCGGGTCCGGTGCTGGAGTCCCCGCCAGCGGCCAGGGAGTTTGGCGGTGATCGAAGAGGGCGCGGACCACTTGACGACCCCAGACCGGTACCAACAAGCGTCTGGTTCCATGCCCAGTGACCTTGAGACGCTGGCGGCGATTGGCAGCTGGGAACTCACGCTCCCGGCGAGGACGCTGCTCTGGTCCGACGGTGCGCGCGCGCTCCTCGGCCCGGCGTTGCCCGACACACTTTCAGCGCTGATTGAGGCCTGTCCCGCGCCGGATCGTCTGGAGATTGCCGCCGCGCTCGCCGGCCTCGCCGCCGGCACCGGCGTGATCGAGCTGGAGCACCGCCTGGTTCTGGGCGATGACGTCCGCTGGCTCCAGCAGCGCATCGCTTGGCTGAGTGGTCCCGACGGCCTACCGTGCGCCGCCCAGGGCGTGGTGCGCGACATCACGCGCGAGAAGGCTCGCCACCTTGAGGTGAGCCGGGCGAACGAGCGATTGTCGACGGCCACGACGGCCGGTGGAGTCGGGGTCTGGGACTGGGACGTTCCGAACAACGTCCTGGTCTGGGACGAGGTCATGTACCAGCTCTATGGCCTGCAGGAGGGTGACTTCGGCGGCGCCTACGAAGCGTGGTCGGTGGCTATCCACCCCGAGGACAAGGCCGCAACCGAGGGGGACATCCAGGCCGCGCTGAATGGGGAGCGCGAGTACGCGCCGCGATTTCGTGTGATCTGGCCGGACGGTTCCATTCACCACATCAAGGCCGCCTCACGCACCACCTATGACGCCGAGGGCCGCCCGCTGCGGATGATCGGCGTCAACTACGACCTCACGAGCCAGGTCGCGGTCGAAGAGGCGCTGGCAAGGGCGAAGGTCGACGCCGAGGCGGCGAACCGCGCCAAGAGCTTGTTCCTCGCCAACATGAGCCACGAGATCCGCACGCCGATGAACGCGGTGATCGGTCTTTCGGCGCTCGGGTCGAGCCTGCCGGACCTGCCGCCGCGGATCGCCGAGTACCTCAAGCGCATCCACAGCTCCTCGCTGGCGCTGCTGTCCACGCTCAACGACATCCTCGACTACTCCAAGCTGGAGGCCGATCGGGTGTCGCTCGAGCAGACGGAGTTCGACCTCGATGAGCTGCTCGAGAACATCATCGACCTCTTCGCGCTCGGCGCCGAAAGCAAGGGCGTGGAGCTCGTCCTAGGCGTCGAGCCCGGCCTGCCCGCGACGCTCGTGGGCGACCCGCTGCGGCTCGGCCAGGTGCTGAACAACCTCGTCGGCAACGCCGTGAAGTTCACCGAGGTCGGGCACGTCCGCCTGAGGGTGACCGGGCTGCCGGCGGTGACATCGTCCAGCGCCCGCTTGAAGTTCGCGATCGAGGACACCGGCATCGGCATTTCAGCGGAAGACCAGGAGCGACTCTTTTCGCCGTTCACCCAGGCCGACGGCTCGATCGCGCGGCGCTTCGGCGGTACGGGCCTCGGGCTCGTGCTCAGCCAGCGCCTCGTGGCGTTGATGGGCGGCGCCCTCACGGTCGAGAGCGAGCTCGGTCGTGGCAGCACCATGCACTTCGAGGTGGAGCTGCCCGTGGGCGCGCGGCGCGATCTCGCGCAGGAGCTCTTGCCGATCCGCGGCCTGCGCGCGCTCGTCGTCGACGACGTCGAGAGCTCGCGCCAGATGCTCGTCGAGATCCTCGCCTCCTGGAGCGTCGAGGCCGTGGAGGCAAGCTCGGGCGCCGAAGCGATTGCCCTGTTGCTTCCATCCAGAACTGCGCCGCAACGACCGTTCGACCTGGTGCTGCTCGACTGGCGGATGCCGACGATGAGCGGGCTCGAGGTGGTGCGGTGGATCCGCGATCGCGTCGAGGAACAGGTGCTCCGCGAGCCGCCGGTCGTGGTGATGGTCACGGCGTTCGACCGGGAGCAGCTGCTGGCCGAGGCCGCCGGGCTGCCGTTGCAGGCGGTGCTCCGCAAGCCGGTCTCCGCCTCGCGGCTGCTCGACACGCTCATGGGACTGCGCGGGCCGGAGCGGCTCAAGCTGTCGACCGACCCGATGGCGCCGGTGCTCACATCCTTGTGGTGGAGGACATCGACACCAACCAGCTGGTGGCGAGCGATCTGCTCGAGCGGTTGGGCATGCGAGCCACCAACGCCAGCAACGGGGAGCAGGCGCTCGCACTGGTGGAGCAGGCCGCGTTCGACGCCATCTTGATGGATCTGCACATGCCCATCCTCGATGGCTTCGAGGCGACGCTCCAGCTGCGCATGCGCCCGACTTCAGCGACCTTGCCCATCCTCGCCATGACGGCCGCGGTTCTGGCGGACGACCAGGCCGCGTGCCGCGCCGCCGGCATGAACGGACACGTCCCTAAGCCGATCGAACCATCAGTCCTGGTCGAGTCGCTCCTCGCGTGGGTGCGGCTGCCCCTGGTGAACGCCGATCGCGAGTCGTTGGACATCACGGCGGCGACGTTCAACGATTGTCCGCCCGTCCGCGCCATTGAGTTTCCGGCGGTCGCCGGAATCGACAGCGGCGACGTCGCGCGCCGCTTCGGGGACAACGTCAAGCTCTTCGTCCAGGTGCTCGAGGGACTCGCGTCCGGCGCCGAGCCAGAGCTGCGCGCCGCACGGGAGGCTTTCGAGCGCGGCGAGATGATCGACGCCGCCAAGCGCGTGCACGCTTTGCGCGGGCAGCTCGGCAACGCCGGAGCGCGGGCGGCCATGGCGATCGCCGGCGAGGTGGAGGTGGCGTTGCGTTTCGGCTCGCCCGCGCCGGAGCTGTTCTCGCCGCTTGATGCGGCCGTGGCGGCGCTTGTGGTGGCGGTGCGCGTCGGGCTGGCCGACCTCGAACGGGCGACGGACGGCCTGCCTGCCTTGCTGGATGCCGGCGCGCTGCGCGGCCTCATCGAGCAGTTCGAGCGCTGCGAAGCGGACGCCGTCGAGAGCTACCAGCAGATGAGGCCGTCGCTCCGCGATCGCCTCGGTGTCGCTCGCGCCGCAACACTCGCCGAGGCGATCGAATGGCTCCGCTTCGATGAGGCTGCCGGGCTGCTGCGTGGCCTGCTAGGGGAGTCATGAAACGCTTTACCGAGAGCCCCCTGGATGCGCGGATCATCGTCGTGGACGACGATCCCGGCACGGTGCTCGTCCTCGCCAACATCCTCAAGGGCCTTGGCAAGGTTTACCTCGCGACCCGTCCGGGCGAGGCTGTCTCGCTGGCACTCCAAGTGAAGCCCGACCTCGTTCTGCTCGATGTGGAGATGCCTGACGCCGATGGCTTCGCGGTCTTGAAGGAGCTGCGAACCCATGCCCAGCTCGCGGACACGCTCGTGCTGTTCGTGACCAGCCATGGCGGGCCCGATATCGAGGCGCGCGCGCTGTCCGCAGGTGCCATCGACTTCATCAACAAGCCTGTACAGACCGACATCGTCCGCGCCCGCGTGTCCAACTACCTGACGCTCAAGCAGCAGGGCGACCAGCTGCGCCGCTGGAGCATGCTCGACGGATTGACCGGGATCGCTAACCGGCGCGCCTTCGACTTGGCTCTTGATCAGGAATGGGAGCGCGCGGAAAAGAGCGGCGAGCCGCTCGGGCTCGTGCTGTGCGATATCGACTACTTCAAGTTGTACAACGACCTTTACGGCCACCCCACCGGCGACGCCTGCTTGCAATCGGTGGCGGCGGTGCTGCGGGATGGCGCGACAAACCCTTACGCAGTGGTCGCGCGGTACGGCGGCGAGGAGTTCGCGCTCTTGCTGCCCGGCATCGCGGCGGCGGACGCCGCGCAGGTCGCCGAGCGGCTTTGTGCCGCGGTCTCGGGGCTCGACGTCCCGCACGCCGGGTCGCAGGTCTCGTCGCATGTCACGCTGAGCCTCGGCGTCGCAACGCACACCCCGATGCCAGGTTTGCACCCCGGAGTGCTGGTGCGTGCCGCCGATGAGGCCCTCTACCAGGCCAAGGATGAGGGCCGGAATCGTGTGGTCTTGGCCGGTAGCTGACCGGCTGGCTGCATGGTTTGTGAACAGGGCCGCGGCAGCTGGCCCGGTTCGACCGAGGGGCGGTTGGTGATCAGGCCCTCGAGGTTGACGAGCAGCGGCTGCCCCGTTCGGCCTGCAGGCGCTACGCCGCCGCGGAGCAGAGCATCCCATCCCGGGACCGCTGGCATAAGAGAAGGTATGTGAGAAGGTCCTTCTCACAGCCTGGCACGGGCGAGCAGAGGCCGGCAAAGGCGGTCAGCTCTAAAGCCAGTTGCAGCAAGGCCTTTTGGCTGAAAACTCATGCTCTGATTGGAACGCCCCCTGATGGATTCGAACCATCGACCGGCTGCTTAGAAGGCGGGCCGTCGAGGCTGAAAATGCTTGCGCTGCAGTTGTTCTTTTGTCTTTCGTACTTGCCTTGCGTGTGGTGCGCGTGCCCCCTCTGCCAGGAAAGATGACGCCTCTCCATTCCGACCATTTCAACCACCAG
>JBAXXM010000031.1:0-22337 GCA_037127935.1 Synechococcaceae cyanobacterium ELA739 | reverse complement strand
CCTGGTGGTTGAAATGGTCGGAATGGAGAGGCGTCATCTTTCCTGGCAGAGGGGGGGCCTGAACCTTGGTGCCATCCAGCGCCACATGACCCAGGCTCACCATCCCGGCCTTCTGGCAGAGGCGAAGGATCTGAACAAACAGATCCTTGAGGGCATCAAGGTTGCGGCGCCGGAACTCACTGATGCGGCTGTGGTCCGGCTGCTGGTTTGCTGTCAGCACCCTGAAGGCCAGATCCTCGTAACAGGCCCGCTCGATCTTGCGGGAGGAGACGATGCCAACGCAGTAGGCGTAGAGCAGCAGCATCGTCAATCGCTGCGCGGAAGGCTGCGCCTACATCCTGGGATCAAACCCTTTCTCCCCACGGGGATCCTTGGCCTCTGCGGGACCCAGGATCTGCGAGAGATCCAGTTCATCCACCAGATCCAGCAGGAAGTACACCTGGTGATCGTCGGCAAGCCACTCACGGGGTGAAGGCGGCAGCAAGGAGGTCTGGTCCGGCTGCCAGGGACGGAAGGACTTGGGCTTCTGCACGCCCCATTTTCTCGAACAGATCCATTGGGGTCACTGGGATCTGGGCAGATTCAGTAGCGTCTGTGGAGATCGTGGCCTGGATCTATGCGCGACACCCTCCTAGGTCGCCAACCTCGCCCACACCACTCAGCTGGACGGTGCGTCGGCGCTCGACGCCGGCGAGGCAGCCGCTGGCGTGCTGGCAACCGCGGTCGCCGTGGCGGCACCAAGTCGGCTGGCCGCCTTGGCCATGCGCTTGGCCACCGAGCCGCCGGCCTTGGCGGTGCGGGCCCGCTTCGCCGGCCGTGGGGTGACCTTGGCAGCGGCCACAGGGGTTGCGTCCACGGCCACACCGCTGGCTTCGGCGGATTGAACGGCCGACGTCCTGGTGCTTTCGACCTTGGTTTTGTCTGTCTTGCGACCGGCGCTTCGGGTTGCTTTGGTTTGGGCCCCGGAGCCCTTGGCCGCGGCCGTGCGGCCGCGGGCCGGGCCTGATTTGATGGCTGCGCTCTCGGACCCGGCTGGGGCGGATTTCGCCGCCGCTTGACCTGAAGCTCTGGTCCCGGTGGGCGCCGCCGCTGCTGCCGTGCTCTTGCGCCGACCGACGCCCTTGGCCGTGGCCGCTGGCTTAGCAGCAGCGGTTGGCTTGGCCACACTGCTTGGCTTGGCAGCAGCCTTCGGATTGGCGGCAGCCCTGGTTTTCGCCGTGGCCTTGGGCTTGGCCGCCGCCTTGGGCTTGGCAGCACCCGTTGCCGCCGCAGCCCGGGAGCCAGGCTTGGCAGAGGTTGTGCGGGCCCTCGACGCCGGGGCCGCCGCGGTGCGGCTGCGGTGCGACAGGACGATCGCCCACTCGGCATCGGTGAGACTGGCGGGCTTGGCGCCATGGGCATCCGCCACCTTGGCGGCCTTCTCGATATCGGCGATCAGGTTCTGCCAAGACGTGGCAAAACGCTTGTCGGACTGGGATTTGGCGCCACTTTCGACCAGCGTCTCGATCACACCCGCGGCGGAGACCTTCTTGCGACGGCGATTGAAGATCTCCTTCTGAAGCTGGGCGATGAGAGCATCAGCCTTATCGCTGAGCTTGATCGAGAGCTGAGACATGGAAGCGGGAATTTCTAACCAATGAGTAGCACTGCGGCTTGCCAACGGCAACCTCAGCTCCGCTGATCAAGGACCCAATCCAACCCGCAAGCCCGCCAACAACGCCTGCAAAGGCACCGGATCGAAGCCATCATCGCCTCGCTCCACTCCGCTCTGCGGCGACGACTGCGGCGCCGCAGAGCGACTCAGCAGCGTCGATCCCAGCGCCACCGCATCCACGCCAGCCGCCAGCCAGCCAGCCACATCCGCCGGCGCCAGACCACCGGCAGCAATGCAGAAGGGCAACGGGGGGCCGAGGGGGTCGGCGAGACGTCTCCAGTAGCTGGGACCCAGCGGAGCGGCCGGAAACAGCTTGATGATCGAACAGCCCCGCTGACGGGCGCCATGCACTTCCGTCGGCGACATGACCCCTGGCACCAGGGTGATGCCAGAGGCCATAGCCCGATCCAGGAGCGCTGGCTCGAAAATCGGCGACATGGCATACGCACAACCGGCGGCAATGGCCCCATCCAGAGCCTCCATGGCATTGATCGACGCGGCCCCGAGGGCCAGCTGGGGGAAGCGCTGGATCAGCACCGCCATCTGATCGATCCACCCGGCTCCAGGTTGCCAAGCCAACTCCACATGGCGCACGCCCAAAGCCTGAAGCCGCCCCAGCAAGGGAGCGGCTGCCAAAGGGTGTGCAGGGCGCAGAACCACCAGCAGGGGCTGGCTGCGCAGGGAGGCGATCAACGCAGCCGCCGTCGGTGTAGTGACCTCGGCGGCTGGATTCGGGAGGGGCTGATCCGACTCAGACGTAGCTGGCCACCGTGACGTCACGGCTGATCAGGAGTTCCTGCAACTCCTCGGCATCGACGGTTTCCTTTTCGACCAGCAACTCGGCCAGCTCGTTGAGCACGGGGCGATTGGCGGTGAGCACCTCGGTGGCGCGGCGGTAGGCCTCGGCCACCAGCGTCGACACCTCTTCATCGATGGCGGCGGCGGTGTCCTCGGAGAAGTCCCGTTCGGCGGCGATGTCGCGGCCGAGGAACATGCCGCCCTGGGAGCGGCCCAAAGCCACCGGACCGAGCCGATCGCTCATGCCGAATCGGGTGACCATCTGGCGGGCGACGCGGGCCACCTGCTGCAGGTCATTGGAGGCACCGGTCGTCACCTCGTCTTCGCCGTAGACAATCTCCTCGGCGACCCGGCCGCCCAGGGCGACGGCCATCTGGTTCTGGAGGTAAGCACGGGAGTAGAGCCCCGATTCCATCCGCTCCTCACTGGGGGTGAAGAAGGTGAGACCACCGGCATTGCCGCGGGGAATGATCGAGATCTTCTGCACCGGGTCGTAGTCGGGCATCAGGGCACCGACCAGGGCATGGCCGGCCTCGTGATAAGCGACCAGACGCTTGCGGCGCTCGCTCATCACCCTGTCCTTCTTCTCCGGGCCAGCCATCACACGCTCGATGGCGTCGTTGACCTCATCCATCGACACTTCGGTGAGCTGGCGACGGGCCGCGAGGATCGCCGCCTCGTTGAGCAGGTTGGCCAGATCGGCACCGGTGTAGCCGGGGGTGCGGCGGGCCACCTTGTCCAGGTCGACGTCCTTGGCCAGGGTCTTGCCGCGGGCGTGGACGCCGAGGATCTGGAGACGACCGGCGTAGTCGGGACGATCGACAACGACCTGGCGGTCAAAACGACCGGGCCGCATCAGGGCCTGATCGAGCACATCGGGGCGGTTGGTGGCGGCGACGATGATGATGCCGGTGTTGCCCTCAAAGCCGTCCATCTCGGTGAGCAGCTGGTTGAGGGTCTGCTCGCGCTCGTCGTTGCCACCGCCGAGCCCAGCGCCGCGCTGGCGGCCGACGGCGTCGATCTCGTCGATGAAGACGATGCAGGGGGCATTCTTCTTGGCCTGCTCGAACAGGTCGCGCACGCGGCTGGCGCCGACGCCGACGAACATCTCGACGAACTCCGAACCGGAGATCGAGAAGAAGGGCACACCGGCCTCACCGGCGACCGCCTTGGCCAGCAGGGTTTTACCTGTGCCGGGAGGGCCGACCAGCAGCACGCCCTTGGGGATCTTGGCGCCGACGGCGGTGAAGCGATCGGGGTTCTTGAGGAAGTCGACCACTTCAGTCAGCTCGAGCTTGGCGCCCTCGATACCGGCCACGTCGCCGAAGGTGACCTGGGTCTGGGGCTCCATCTGCACCCGGGCCTTGCTCTTGCCGAAGTTCATGGCGGGGTTGCCGCCGCCGCCCTGGGCCCGCCGCAGCAGGAAGAACAGCCCCCCCAGCAGCAGCAACGGGAAAATCAGACTGCCCACGGCCTGCTGCCAGGCAGCCGGCTCGCGGCTGGGCTGCACGGCGATGTCGACGTTGTGCTCGGTGAGCAGCTTGAGCAGGTCCTTGTCGGGAGCGAGGTTGACCACGGCGCGCTGGCCGTCGTTCTCCACCACCTGGGCGGTGCCCCGATCGGGCGAGATCAGCACCCGCGAAACCTCGTTGCCCTGGACGGCCTCGACAAAGTCGCTGTAGCGGAGCGTGCGCGGCGCACTGCCCTGGTCGGGGCGATCGAGGAAGGCCGTGCCGACGGCGATGAACACGATCACCAGAAGCACGTAGAGCCCAGCATTGCGCCAGCGTTTCTTCACGGCCCGGTCTCCTTCGTGAGGATGAAGTAAAGGAATGTTAACCGGCGCCGGGTCCGTCCCCGGCGCCCCATGGCACAGCTCAGGCGGCGGCCCGCAGCACCTCGACCACACTACGGAAGGCGAACCACTCGGGGATCTCCTCGCCGCCCCGCAGCATCTGGCGGAACTGGGTGCCACTGAGCTTGCGGATGTGCAGCCCGCGGGCCTCGGCGTGCTCGGCGGTGACGTAGCCCTCCTCCTCGGTGTAGACGAGGTTGAGAGAGGGCACCGTTTCCATGCCCAGCTCGCTGGCGTTGTCGCGGGCGAAATCCTGGGCCTCGTAGGGGCCGTAGAAGTCGTCGCCGCTCAAGGACGACTTGCAGCCGGCCATGTCGCGGCCAATGATGAAGTGGGTGCAGCCGTAGTTCTTGCGGATGATCATGTGCTGCAGCGCCTCACGCGGGCCGGCCATGTGCATCGAATAGGGCAGGTAGGCCCAGCGAATGCGAGGGTTGTTGACCTCGGCCGCCAGGCGCTCGTAGGTCTGGAAGCGCACCTCACCGGAGATGTCGTCGTCCTGGGTGGGACCGCAGGTGGGATGGACCAGCACCACGCCGCCCTGACTGACATTGGTGGCCTGCAGCGCCCGGGTGAACAGCTCGTAGTGGGCGCGGTGGATGGGATTGCGGCACTGGAAGGCGACCACGTCCTCCCCCTGGGGCAGGGTGGAGCGCACCTCGGCCGGCGTGCGACAGGGGAACACCCGAGTCGGCAGCTCCAGGCCCTGGACACGGCCGCCGAAGTAATAGCGACCGCGCTCCATGGCGATCATGCGCACGGCCGGATGCTCGAGCGAGGTGGTGCCGTAGCAGCCCTTGGCCTCCTTGACCTTGTCGGGCTCCCAGCGGCTCTCGACGGTGAACATGGCCAGGTCCTGGCCGCGGTAGGTGAGCAGCAGACGATCGCCGACGGCGATGCTGCCGTCGTCGCTGTCAAAGACGATCGGCAGGCCGAACAGCAGACCACTGCTGGTGCGGTGGCTGGCGACCACGGAGTCGTAGTCCTGCTGATGCATGAAGCCGCGCAGGGGGGAAAAGCCACCCACCACCAACAGCTCCACATCACAGGCATTGCGATCACTGCACTCGATGCGGCGACCACAGGCGTCAGCTGCGGCCTGGCGCTGCTCGGCGGGCAGCATCAGATCCACCAGGGCGCCGCCGTGGGGCGTGATCAGCCCACCACTGTTGGCACGCAAGGCGGATTCGGCGATCGACATACCCTCAGAACGGCAAATGGCGTTGGGGGATTCTCCCAGACCAGCCGCAACAGCCTTGAAGCCACCCTGCGAACGCGATCGGAACTCTGTCGCAGCCGGGCGCAGCGCTCTGCCGGGCCCGAAGCGCCTGCTCAATAGCCATGCCATTGATCCGCATCCCGGTGCGGGAGCTGAACAACAACCGCCTGAACGGAAGCAGGCCAGCGAGACACGCGTCTGCCCGTCGGAGCCGGACCAGGGAATCCCGCCGATCCGTGCCCATGACCTAAACACGGCAGGGGCTTTCCCTCCCCCTGCTCTGCAACGTTGATGAGCCTCGAAGGTTTTTTGCTGAACGATTGAGGGGTTGGGAACCTTCGGATTGCTGCCGGCAACGCGGGCTGGCCGGAGCGGCCAGGCCCGAGCGCTGATCTGCAGCCGATCCCAGGCCGCCTCGGGATGACGTCGATGGCTCGCCATGAAAAAGGGGGGCTCTCACCCCCCTGATCTGCAGGCCCGAAGGCGCCCTGTTGGAGCTGAAGCTCAGGCCTTCTCGAGGCGGCCGTAGAGCTCGCCGACGATCTTGACGTCGACGGCGGGCTTGGTGCCCATGTCGGTGTCGGAAGGCTGGATGGCGGTGAACACGCCGGCGAACTCGCCGGTCTCGGGGTCGACCTTGGTGATCGAGAGGTTCATCGAACCGGTGCCATCGACGTAGCGCTTGACCGTTTCGCCGGTGAAGTCGTCGCCGGCGGGCACGAGGCCAACGGCGCTGCTGTAGCCGGTGGTCAGGCCGCGACCCTTGGGATCGAGGAAGTTGCTGGTGCGGTAGCTGGGGGCCCGATAGGAGCCGCTGAAGTCGGTGCTGGTGGTCAGGGCAGCGCCGGTGGCGTCAGCGAGGAGCTCCTTGCTGGAGAAGGTGAAGGGGATTTCCTCGCCACCGGGCATCAACACCGTGATCGGCTGGAAATCAATGCCACCCAGCTCGGTGAAGGTGAGCTTGTCGTCAACGACCTTGAGATCGCCATAGACCTGATCCAGGCTGGAGGTGAAGCGGGTCAGGATCTTGCCGGCGACGAACTGCGCCTCCTGGCGCTTGTTGGCGGGCTCACCCTTGACGAAGACTTCGGAGGGGTGCATGCAGATCTCGCGCAGCTGGTAGCGGGCGCTGGGATCAAGGGAGATGGAGCCGCGGGCGGAGTCCGAGAGGGTGGGGCAATCGTTGGCGAGGCCGGTGTTGTGGATGTCCTCGTAAGTGAGATTGGCCCGATCAACGGCCTTGGCCCCGCCGCTGCATGCGGTCACCAGGGTGAGACACAGCGCCAGCATCAATGCCAGCAGGGGACGGAAACGCATGGGGAGACGCCGCAGAGACGGAACGGGAACTGGGCTGGCCGGGATCCTACCGGTGCAAATCGCCCACTCCTGATAGCTTGCCCGGGCTCTCAACATCCTGTATGAGAGACCCCCATGAGTCAGAACAGCGATACCACCGCCACAGCCACCTCCCCAGCCGGCTCGGGCAGCCTGAGGGCCGCCGACGCCCCCCTGGCCAGCCTGCAGGCCTTGGCCGACGGGCTGGAGGGCCAACCGGAACAACTGCTTGAGCTGTTGCGCCGGATCGAACAGCTGCACCGCACGATTCAGGACGGCCCCTTCCGCAGCAGCCTTCCCGCCGACCGCAACGCCCTGTTCAATCTGCTCTCAGAGATGGAACGCAGCGGCGGCTGGCCCTACATCCCCCGCCTGCAGCTGCGCACCTTCATGGATCTGCTCAACCACGAGATGGGGGCAGCGCCCGAGGTGGCCGGGTTGGCCGAGGCTCTGGCGCCAGCTGACGCCGGCCCAGCCGACAGGTCAACCGCAGGCAGCGGCAGCGGTCCCCAGCTGGATCAACAGGCCAGGGTGGCCTGAGTCGCGCCATCACCAGACCCCGATCAGTCCTCATCGAAGGGTTCCTGATCGACCAGATGGACGTAGGGCGCGCAGATGTCGGGGCGATGGATCGCCAGGGCACGCAGCAGGTGCCAGTCATCGAGACCGGCAAAGGCCGAGGGGTAGTCGTCCTCCTCCAGGCGCCGGGCCAGCTCGGCGATGGTGTCCTCGTCAAAGGCGGCAAGCCGCTCCGGGGTGATCGAAGACCCGGAACTGGCAGGGGCAGCCTGGCTGGAACTGGTCAAGGGATCAGGGGGCGAGGGCAGAGAAGCCAGGGAATCGGCGGTCATGGCACCCGAGGCGAGCCGGTTTGGCACTTGGGGAGCGCTCAGGCGGGTTGGCACCACGCCGCAATGAAGCTGGCAACCCCATTGTGAGGCGAAACGCCAGATGTCGCACACCGGGTCAGGATGGTCGATGGGGGCTCAACGGCTGACCCGGAACCGCCCCGAGCTCGGGTCACACGGCGAGGAGTCCATCCACGCGACCGCCCCGCCGCAGCACCAAACTCGGCGGCGGCCAGTGATAATGGCGCCGTTGGGGAATTAGCTCAGCTGGTAGAGCGCTGCAATCGCACTGCAGAGGTCAGGGGTTCGAATCCCCTATTCTCCACTTCCGAATTCTCTGGATCAATCCTGTTGTTAGGGGACGACCAGGTTGTTGAAGCCCCCGATTCGCCAGCTCCGGCTTGTGCGGTACAGGCGTCCAAACATTGCCCCGGGGCGGGAGAGCGGCTCGGCGACGGCCAGCACTTTGCCAGGGCAAGGCCCCTCCGGTCGTGCAGAGACAGGCACACCGTGACGGCGGCGGCCAAGGCCCGTCAGCCAGTCCCAGAAACCGGCCGGGCAAGATCAGCGAGCAGACCCGACAAGCGAAGCTTGATCGACGGGTTCCAGGCTGGATTCGACGTGAATCCGCTGCAGGACCCAGCCCCCTGCCCCCAGCACCCGATGGCCATGAACTGGACGAGTGAAGCGGAACAACGCCTCAAGGAAGTGCCCTTTTTCGTCAGACCGGCGGTGCGGCGCAAGATCGAGAAACTGGCCGGCGAGGCCGGGCTGGAGCTGGTGGATGATGCTTTCTACGACCAGGCCAAGGCGAGCTTCGGCCAGAGCTGAGCCAACGATGGTGTAAAAGGGGAGACAGGGACCCTTTGACAGCAATCCTGATCGATGTCGCAATCCAAGCGTGAGCAGGTAGTCAGTCACCTTCGCTATATCCGTCAGGAACTCCGCGAAATGCACCAGGGCGTCATGGACGACGGCCTGCTGCCTGAGGCCGGGGAGGTACGCGGCGTGATGGCCCAGATGGAGGCCCTGTTGGAGCTGCTGGAGGGCAAGGGATCGCGCAAAAAGGACAACGACGGCTGAATCTTGATGCCGAAGCCCTGACCTGGGCTGTCAAGCCCCCATGAGGACGCTCCAGCCAGCGGCTCCATGCCCTTGCCCCGCTCGGGGTGGACTGATTATCTGGGCCAGTCCCCATCACCCCGCCCGGGCCTCTGGCCAGGGCTTTTTTATTGGTATCCCCTATCGGTGGGGGTAAAGGGCTGTCAAGACGCCAGAGATGGTGTAGACATAGATCGCAGGGCCCCGGGCCGGGTGATGGGGATCACCGCCAGAGTCAATCCGGAAACGGTCGTGGCCCCAGGCCCGACCTGACCCCGGGACTCTGGCAGCTGGCCGCCCTGCACCCCATTCCCAGCGCTTCGCCAGGACGCAAGGCTCAAGTAAGCTCTGTCCTTCGTTCCACGGTTGGCTGAGGCCCGCACGACGGCTAAATCTTGAGCCAATCTATTCGGGGCAGCCCACGCCGCTGATCCATGGCCACATCGCCGCCTCGCTACCAGCAGACCCGCTTCCAGCAACGGGTCGCCCAGGTCGGCAGCCTGCTGGAGGGCTGGGCCACCAACCCCTGGCGCCGCCTGTCTCTGTTGATCATCGTGTTGCTGTCGGCCTTCGCCGTGGGAGGCGGGCTGGCGGCCATCACGGGAGCGCTGAGTTACATCGACCAGCTCTCGGCCCTGATCTGCGTCGTGGCGATGGAGCTGGCCGTGCGATCGCGCCGCCGGCTGCTGCAGCGACAGGGAGATCGGCTGGGCCTGCAACTGCTGGACATGGCCCGCATCGGCCTGCTCTACGGGCTGGTATTGGACGGCTTCAAGCTGCTCTGAACAGGGAACTCACCGAGCCCGCTGGGGCAGCCCTCCCCCGTGGGCAGCGGTGGGCCCCGAACAGCCCATGGCGCCGCTCAAGTTTCGCCGCGGGGCCGAGGTGCGCGGCTTTGATCAGAAGTCCGCTCCCGCCGCACCGCTGCGGGCCGACAACAGGTAGAGCAGGGCCATGCGCACCGGAATGCCGTTGCGCACCTGCTCCTCCACCAGGCAGCGGCTGGGATCATCGAGCAGGGCCCCGGCCAGCTCGACACCGCGGTTGACCGGGCCGGGGTGCAGCACCGGCACACTGGATCCGCAGAGTTCGAGCCGCTGATGGCTCAGACCGAACTGGCGGTGATACGTGTCCAGGCTGGTGAGCAGATGCTGGTGCATGCGCTCCTTCTGCAGCCGCAGGGTCATCACCGCATCGGCGCCGGGGAGAGCCTGCTCGAGGCTGCGGCAGATGCGGATCGGCCCGCGCTCCGCCACCGGATCGATGGCCTGTCCCGGTGGTGGGGCCGCCACGAAGTCGGCGAAGGCATCGGGCAACAGGGTGGGCGGAGCACAGAGCACCACCTCGGCCCCGCAGGCGCTCAGGGCCCAGAGATTGGAGCGGGCCACGCGTGAATGCAGCACATCGCCGACGATCACGATGCGCCGGCCCCTGAGACTCTCGGGAGCGGGCGCCTCAGGACTGAAGTGACGCGCCAGGGTGAACAGATCGAGCAGCCCCTGGCTGGGGTGGCTGTGCAGGCCATCGCCGGCGTTGAGCACCGCCACCCGCTCGCCGCTGCGCTCCAGATCGCGGGCCAGGCCGTGGGGCACACCGGCGCAGTGATGACGCACCACCAGCACATCGGTCCCCATGGCCACATAGGTGCGGGCGGTATCGAGCAGGCTCTCGCCCTTGCTCAAGGAGCTGGTGGAGGGTGAAAAGCTCTGCACATCGGCCGAGAGGCGCCGGGCGGCCAACTCGAAGCTGCTGCGGGTGCGGGTGCTGGGTTCAAAGAACAGGCTGGTCATCAGCCGGCCCTGCAGCGCCGGCAACTTGCGGGCCCCGGCCACCGGCATCGCCCGAAAGCGCTGGGCCAGCTGCAGCACGGTGGCGAAGTCGGCGACCGAAAAGGACGCCAGATCGAGCACATGGCGGTGGGTCCAGCCGCTCAAGGCTCGCCGCTCACAAAGGCATGCCAACCGTAGTGGCTGACTGGCCAGCTGCCAGCGTCGCCAACATCTCCGCCAGGGCATCGAAGCGGGGCCGCCGATCCCCCGGAGCGCGGCGGCTGACGGCGCGACTGGCGCGCAGATACCAGCGCCAGGGCAGCTCCTGGCCCTGGCTGATGCCGATGCGCCGGGTCTGAACCAGGGCGGGGGCATCGGGGCTCGCAGCGTTGGCGCTCACCAAAGGCGTCGGCCTGGGGGCGATCCAAAGCCCGGACTCGGGTGTGGCCGGTTGGGCATCGTGGCGGCGATCCAGGCCGAAGCGGCGGGCCAGCAGCGCCGGACCGGCCGCCACCCGCTCCAGTTCGCCGGGCAGGGCCGCGGCCCGCAGCAACACGCCGTTGGCACGATCGACGCAGCCGGTGACCACATTGACGCAGTGGTGGATGCCGTAGCTCACGTAGACATAAAACCGCCCTGGCTCGCCAAACAGGGTTTCGTTGCTGGGCGTGCGGCGGCGATGCCCGTGGCAGGCGGGCTCCGCTTGTGAATACGCCTCCGTTTCGACGATCACCCCCCAGAGCAGCTCACCTGAGGGTTGGCGTTTCACCAGCAAGCAGCCGATGAGCTCGGGGGCAACCACCTCAGCCGGGCGGCAGAAGAACTCTGGGGGTAGGCCAATGGGGGGCTGGAAGGACGTGGTGGCTATGGGGGTGGCTGCAGGAGGCAGTGCTGACGGATCTTGACAGAAAAGTGATAGCAGGCTCATACAGCAAACGTCACCTGCCGTTGATGCAAATGTCAGAAGAGCAACTTGCAGCCCTTGTCGCCAAGCTCAAAGACGATGAGGGTTTGCAGGATAAACTGAACGGGGCTGCCGACCTTGATGCCGTCTTAGAGATAGCAAAGGAAGCTGGTTTTAATATCAGCAAGGCTGCTTGGCTCAGTTATCAGGCAAATCAGACACTTGCGCTAAGCGATGAGGAGCTTGAGGGGGTTGCTGGTGGTGGCCAAACTGCGATCTGCACGCGAGCTGCCGAACATATACATTGTTGATAGTCGCCTGGCGGCCTTGAATACTGTACTGAATAGCAATAGCAACTTCGCAGTTTAGAAAGCCGGGAAATCCTATTCCACCTCCACCCCTTCAACCACAGGGGTTTTTATTTATCCAAACATCCCCAGAAGCCCCTAAACTGTATCCAATACCTGGCACCATCACCTGCCTCAACCGCTAGTCCTGAGCCGCTTTTCTCACACAAATAAGCCTCAGATATTTCCACCTACAGCAAAGCCAGCCATCTCACTTCTTCAACTCTACAGATACATCTATCACCTCTACGCATCTACCACATACTTCGCCCCCTATCCCCATCACGGATGCCATTAGCCCGTCTAAATCTTACTGCTATCTGCTGCTACTCATCTGGGATTTAATTGAGGCGACAATCAAAGGCAAAGGGCAGTGACTGCTGACCTGGTGATATTCGCTTGCTCTTGCTTCTGCCTTTCTCCACCAATCGCTTCAGCATCCTTGAGCCCCAGTGACACTTGGGTGCTCCTTTGGTGTGATGGCAATACTGCTGGCAGAAACGCTCATAACGCTTGGAGCAGCCGCTCAGCGTTGGCGCCAGGGCCAGAAAGCTTGGGTGCCATTCACTGATGCCATCGCTTTCCAATCTGCCGTAGTGCCCGTCGTTGCCATAGGGGTCATAAAACCCCTTCCTCACGCCTGCTTCTGTGGGGTTGGCGTGGATATACCTGAGTGTATTCAGCACCCGTCTGGGGTCTTTAGGGGCAATCGCAGTGGCGTAATACCGTGCCTCCCAGAAGTGTCCGCAACGCCCGCTAAGGCGATTGGGTACCATTGCTGAATACCAACCAATCCAGTGCATCAATCGGGGCAACTGGGAAGTATCCTCAGGTCTTATCAGCAGATGTAGGTGATTTGCCATCAGGCACACCCCATACAACCTATGAGGGATTTTGGCTTGTGCTTTGGCGAGCACTGCCAGCAGCACATCCCGTCTCAAACCTTTGGCAATCAAAAACTGACGGCTGTTGCACCTGAGCGTGATGTGAAATGAATACCCCTGCGGCAGGTGGCGGGGTGGGCGGGGAATTTGGAATGTGAGGGCATATTGGCTTTCACTTTGCTACTCTACCTTTTGGGGTCTTGGCATACTCCTGCTGAATTTGATTGATGAATAGTGATGGGAGGTCTTTATAAGCCTTATTCACCTTCTGCACCTCTACAAGCATTGCCGCTTCCATATCAGGCAGTCGTATGGTGATGGTCTTCACTTGACTGCCTCGACAAGCTCAAGACGCTCCAGTTTCTCAGCAATCGCTTCTCGGCAAAATGCTCAGATCTTTAGGCAAAGGCTTGTCTGCAGCAGGAGCAGTGCCTGGTGGAGTTGCTGGGCATCAGCGGCTCTTAGAATCTCATCGCGTGCAACCATCCCCTTCAGATCGTGAGCTGGGACACAGTCCAAATGGCTGGAGGAGATGCTCTCCGCCATCGATGGCCCATCCTGAGGCTCGTGGCCGGACTTGGACAGTGAAGGTTGAGAATGCCTCCGGCGATCCCCTTGAATGCCCCGATGAACGACATCCGCATTCCCGTCTCGATCGGCGAGCTGATCGACAAAATCACCATCCTGGAGATCAAGCTGGAGCACCTCCAGTCGGAGGCCCTCCAGAACGTGGAGCGGGAGCTGGGCCTGCTGCGGGAGGTGCTCACCGCCACCGACCTGACCATCGCTCCGGAACTCTGGAATGACCTGGCGAGGATCAACCGGTCGTTGTGGCGGATCGAAGATGACATCCGTGAGCTGGAGCGACGCGGCCGTTTTGATGCAGAGTTCATCGCCCTGGCCCGCTCGGTCTATCAACAGAACGATCGTCGAGCAGCCATCAAAAAAGAAATCAATACCACCTATTGCTCTAGCCTGATGGAAGAGAAGGCATACCAGGACTACTGATCATCTCTTGTCAGCGTTGCCTGCTGGGGTCTTGGCGTAGTCCTGGCATGGTTGCTGGAGTGACACTCCTACCCATCCCTGAGAGTGAGCCATTGCATGGGGATGCTCAAGCGCCGAAGCCCTCAGGCGGGTGGGCGCTTCAAGGCCACCGCGAACACCGGCAGCAGCAGCACCGACAGCAGGCTTCCTCCAACCAGGGCCGCCTCCACCTGAGGCGACATCAGCCCGGCCTGCACCTCGAGGTAGCCCACCACGATCGGCAGATTCAACGACTGCGACACCAGCAGCACAAAGCGCAGCCGCTCTCGGCGATCCGGCAAGGCACGGCAATAGAGCAGCCACTGAGGCAGACCACGCATCAGCAGAATCCCGCCGAGGCAGAGCAACGGCCCCCAGGGATGGGCCACCACGGCGTCCAGATCCAGACGCGACCCTGCCACCACGAAAAACAGCGGCACCAAGAACCCATAGGACAAAGCCTCCAGTTGCTTGAGCGCAGCCGAGCACTCCGGTTCGGCGATGTAACGCCGCATCACCAACCCCGCCAGCATCGTGCCCAGCAGGATGTCGACCCCGAGGCCCACCGACAGCGCCATCAGCCCCACCACCAACAGCAGCAACACCTGCAGAGGCGTTGTGGCAGACACGGCAACCACGGACCTCAACCAGCTCCAGGCAGGCGTCGTCTGCGTGATCTGATCGGGGACGAAGGCCAGCAACGCCGCCACCAACGCCAGCAACGCGACGCTCAACACCGTGGCGAGTGGGCTGGCAGTACCCAACAACAGCGCCACCGCCAGCAAGGGGCACACTTGCCCCCAAGTGCCGGCGCTGAGCAGCAGCCGGCCCAACGGCGATCCCCACTCCCCTGAATCCCGCAAGATCACCACAAGCGTGGAGAGAGCCGTGGAGCTGAGCGCCACCACCAGGGCGATCGGCCGCAGACCGCCCCCCAGGGGCAGGGTGACGGCCAGCAATACCCCCACGCCCACCGTGGCCGCCCAGCCGAAGGCCCCGAGACGACCAGCCACACCGCGCAGGGTGCTCTGATCCATCGACAACCCGATCAGGGCAAAGATCAGACCCAGGCCGATCTTGGCGAACAAATCCATCGCCGGCGAAGGAACCAACCACCCCAGTCCCGCCGGCCCCACAAGGATTCCGCCGAGCATCTGCAGGGCCACCGTGGGCACACGGCCCGCCAGCAAACGGCCGATGAACGGAGCGGCGGTCATCACAGCCACGACGGCTAGCAGGCCCTGCAAACCCGAGGACACGGCTCTACCGGCGGTATCCCGCTCATGTTATGAGTAACCAACAAGGGCTGCTCAGAGGTCTAGACCCGCCAAAGTGGTGGGAGTCACCGCGTTCATCCCCCAGCACCATGCACAGCTCTGGGTTCACCCTCGCTTCCGTGCTCTTGGCCGGCAGCGGCCTGTTCTGCCTGGCCACCCTGTTCTTCGGCACCAAGGGTGGCTACTACGACAGCGATGATTACGACGGCAACGGCACGGCCCACTGAGCGGGCCCGCCGCCTGAGCCGCCAGGCTCAAGGACTGCCGAGCCGCTCCGCTTCCGGGCAGTCGCCGGTGGTGACGATGTCATCCGCACCGGAACTGCGGCTGACACTGGCGAGGCGGGTGCTGACGGCGCCGATCGAATCGAGGCGCACGCTCAGTTCCCAGCTGGAGCGCTGGTCGTCGTCATCGTCCTCGTGGCGCAGGGTGACCAGATCGCCCTGGATCTCCACCACCAGGGCATCCTCGACCCAGCACTGCTGGTCCCGCAGGTAAATCCAGACGGGACGCTGCTCCTGAAGAAAGCGATCAAGCTTGCGCTGCAGCATCGGAACGCCGCGAATAGGGTCGATCCTAAGCAGATCGGGTCCCGGGGCCGTGTACAGGATGACCAAATCGAGCACCAGCGCCTCCAGCCCCAGCCTTGCCATCCCCTCCAGCGTGGAAGACATTCGCCTGCAGCTGCGCAGCTGGCCCGAAGTGGAGCACTACCTCCAGAGCTGCCGGGGCGTCATCGTGCCGCTCGGCTCCACGGAGCAACACGGCCCCACCGGCGCCATCGGCACCGATGCCCTCACCGCCGAAGCCGTCGCGCTTGAGGTGGGCCGACTGACCGGTGTGCTGGTGACGCCGGCCCAGGCCTTCGGCATGGCCGAACACCATCTGGGCTTCGCCGGCACCGTCAGCCTCCAGCCCTCGACCCTGCTGGCGGTGCTCCACGACGTGGTGCTGTCCCTGGCGCGCCATGGCTTTGAGCGCATCTACGTGATCAATGGCCATGGCGGCAACATCGCCACCGCCCGGGCCGCCTTCGCCCAGGCCTATGGCACCGCCGCCAGCCGCGGCCTGCCTGGCGCCGATCGCCTGCGTTGCCGCCTGGCCAACTGGTTCACCGCCGGCCCGGTGATCCAGGAAGCGCGCAGCCTCTATGGCGCACGCGAGGGCCATCACGCCACCCCCAGCGAGATCGCCCTCACCCTGCACCTGGAGCCGAGCCTGACCAGCAAGCAGCGGCCCCTGCCGGAAGCGGCACCGGCCGGGCCGATCCATGGCCCCGACGACTTCCGCCGCCGCCATCCCGACGGCCGCATGGGCTCCGATCCCTTCCTGGCCCAGGCCGAGCACGGCGAGCGCTTTCTGGAGTTGGCCGCCACAGCCCTGGCCGCGGATCTGCGCCAATTCCTGACCGATGCGGAGCCGGCGGACTGATCTCCCTGGCGGGCTAGCGTCGCCTTCAGTGCAGGCCGCCGGCCCCAGGCGACACCATGAGCAGGATCAGCGCCGACGACGTTCGCAAGGTGGCCCAGCTGGCCCGGCTTGAGCTGCCCGAGGACAAGATCGCCATCTACACCGGCCAGCTGGAGCGGATCCTCGACTACGTCGCCCAGCTGGAGCAGGTCGACACCGAGGGGGTGGCTCCCACCACCCGGGCCGTGGAAGTGGTCAACGTGACGCGAGACGATGTGGTGGAACCGACGCCGGTGCGGGAAGACCTGCTTGATCTGGCTCCCCAGCGCGAAGGCGACTTCTTCCGGGTCCCGAAGATCCTCGGCGCCTGAACCCCTGGCTGAGCAGGCGGCGAACCCGGCGGTCAGCTCCACTGCTCAACCCCAGGATCGCTGCGCTCTGGCCCCGCTCGAATTCCAGCTCGACCCAGGCCCAGCCACCCGAGGGAGACTCGCCGATCTGATAGCCCTGTTACGGGTGTACGGCGATCTCAGCTGAATCGTCGCCGGGGATTTCCAACGGTTGGCCTGGTAGGAAGCCTTCCGTGAAGAGCTCAGTTGCTTAACGGGGGCTTGGAGAGATGGCGGTGCGATGCAACAGCTCGAGCACACGGCGGCGGGCGTGGCGGGTGGGCATCAGACCGGCGAGGGGGCGCAGGCGGCTGCGGCGTTTTTTGTGGCTGCGAACCCCGAGAAAGATGTCGTAGATGAAATTGAGCAAATCTCCACGGCTTTCAAACATGCCAAGCCGTTGCGGCGATCCCTTGGCATCCAAGATGTGGCGGGTGGCCTGATAGGCGGGCCTGTATTCAAACCAGGGGATCGAAGGCCAGAGATGGTGAACCAGGTGATAGTTCTGTCCCATAATCAACCAGTTCATCAATCTGCCTGGATACACGCGGGCGTTATGCCAGCGATTGCGCGACTGAAAGGGCCTGTGCGGAAGATAATCAAAGAACAGACCCAGCGTCACACCCACCATCAACGCCGGTGCGAACCAGCAATTGAACACGAACTGCAGGAAGTCAAACTTGATCGCCGCCAGCACGATCGCCACAAATACGGCACGGGCCAGGCCCCACTCCAGCAGCTCATAGCTGCGCCAGAGGCGGCGACGAAAGAAGAAGACCTCGTGATAAAAAAAGCGGGGCGCGATCAGCCACAGCGGGCCGAAGGTGCTGACGATGTGGTCCGGGTCGTTCTTGGGATCGTTGACGTGGGCGTGGTGTTGCAGGTGCACCCGGGTGAACACCGGAAAGCTGAAGCCCAGCAGCAGGGCGGCTCCGTGGCCCATCACCGCGTTGCAGACGCGGTTCGGATGGGCGGCGTTGTGGCAGGCGTCGTGAATCACGGTGCCCTCCAGATGCAGGGCCAGGAACCCCAGCGCCAGCAGGGCCGGCAGGGGCCAGTGGGCGCCGAACCAGCCCCAGATGGTGAGCGCTGCCAGGGCGTACCCCCCCAGAAACAGCCCCACGGTCGGATTGAGAGCAGCCGGTGGATCCAGGTACTGCTTGGGAACGCTCTGCACCGCGGTCGTAGGGCGGCGGGCCTCGACGGTGGGTGGGAGAGCCTGCGTTTGCGTCATCTCCCTGCGGGGTGTACGGGTTCGCCTTTGGAGGGGACAGACTACGGAACAGATCCACCCAACCGCTTGGCAACCGGCGCGATCGGCCCCGGCTGCACCGGAAAGAACGGCAGGGGCCGCCGAGCCGACCCTGGATCCGCGATGCCCACCGGGGGACTTGAACCCCCACAGCCGAAGCCACTGGAACCTAAACCCAGCGCGTCTACCAATTCCGCCAGGTGGGCGCGGCCCAACTCTACGGGGCTCCCACAGAATGGTCGTAGCCGCCGGCCCCGCCATGCTCGCCACCGTCGGGGGAACCCTGGCCCTGCTGCTGGGCCTGTTGCTGTTGCTCCTCCCCCTGCTGGCCACCGAACTCAGCCGCCCGCGGGATTCGGTCTGGGGCGCCGTGGTGCTGCTGCTCGGCCTGGTGCTGGTGACCAGTGCCGATCGGCTGACGGGGGCGCCGATGCTGGCCGTGCTCTGCGGCGGCCTGCTGATCGGCCGGCTGAGCAGCGAGGTGGGTCTGGGCCGCTGGCGCCAACTGACCGAGGACGAGCGCCAGCTGCTGGCCTCCAGCGAGCGCTGGAGCCGCAGCGCCCAGCAACTGTCGGCCTCCATCGGCGACCTGCTGCAGCGGGCCAGCGCCCTGTTCAGCGGCCTGGATGGAGTGATCGCCAGGCGCCCCAAGCGGATCGCCAGCAGCAAGCGCTGGGTGCGCCCGGAGCTGCCCCAGGCAGCCCCAGCAACCGAACCGCCCTGCCCTGAGGAGCCGCCGTTCCCGTCATCCCAGCCCCAAGCCGCTGACAGCGAGACCGAGCAGAGCCCGGGGACCACAACCCCTGCGGCCGATGGAGAAGCCACCGCTGGGACCATGGCTGACCCTGGGGCCCAGGAGCCAAGCCCGCTGCCAGCGGCAACCGCGAAACCTGCAGGGGCAGAGGCGGCTCCGGATCCAGGCTCTGCCTTCCCTGCCCAGGTCCGCGAACCGGACGCCGCAGACGGCGCCGACCCTGCCAGCCTGGTGGTGAACAGCTTTGCCGAGATCAGCGCGCTGCTGGCCAACGCCCACGCCCCGGAGGCCGAGACCAGCGAGGCGGGATAATCCCCAGCTGTGCTGCCCCTGAGAGGCGCCGTGACCGTCAGCCCCGCCTCCCAGTCCTCTCCAGAGCCCTCCCCCGAGTCCGGCGGTGTGAAGGAGCCGATCTCGTACAAGCAGAGCCTCAACCTGCTGCAGACCCCCTTCGCCATGCGGGCCAATGCCCGCCAGCGGGAACCGGAACTGCAGCGCTTCTGGCAAGAGCGAGGCCTCTACGAGCAGCTGAGCCGCCACAACCCCGGCGAGGTGTTCACCCTGCATGACGGGCCGCCTTATGCCAACGGCGCCCTGCATGTGGGCCACGCCCTCAACAAGATCCTCAAGGACATCATCAACAAGCACGCCCTGATGCGCGGCCGGCGGGCCCGGTTCGTGCCCGGCTGGGACTGCCATGGCCTGCCGATCGAACTGAAGGTGCTGCAGGGCCTGAGCAGCGAGGAGCGCAAGGCGCTGACCCCGATCAGCCTGCGCCAGAAGGCCCACGCCTATGCCCTCGAGCAGGTGGCGTTGCAGAAGGCCGGCTTCCGGCGCTGGGGCATCTGGGCCGACTGGGATTCCCCCTATCTCACCCTGCAGAAGTCCTATGAGGCCGCCCAGATCGGGGTCTTCGGCCGGATGGTGCTGGCCGGCCACATCTACCGGGGGCTGAAACCGGTGCACTGGAGCCCCAGTTCACGCACGGCCCTGGCCGAAGCGGAACTGGAGTACCCCGACGGCCACACCTCCCCCAGCGTCTACGTGGGCTTTCCGGTGGTGTCGCTGCCCTCCGCCCTGGCGGGCCAGCTGCGGCCCTTCGGCATCGAAGGGCCCACCGACCACGGCCATCGCGAACAGCTGTTCGTGGCGATCTGGACCACCACCCCCTGGACCCTGCCCGCCAACCTGGCGGTGTCGGTCAACGGCGCCCTGGACTACGCCATCTGCCGGGATGGCAGCGCCCCGGAAGCGGCGCCGCGCTACCTGCTGGTGGCCCGGGATCTGGTCGACAGCCTGCAGAGCAGCCTGGATCGGCCCCTGGAGCCGTTGCTGACGCTCAAAGGCGCCGAGCTGGAGGGCATCAGCTACCGCCATCCGCTGCTGGATCGCACCAGCCCGGTGGTGCTGGGCGGCGACTACATCACCACCGAATCGGGCACGGGCCTGGTGCACACGGCTCCCGGCCACGGGGTCGACGACTTCAACACAGGCCGCAAATACGACCTGCCGGTGCTGTGTCCGGTCGATGAAGCCGGCAACCTCACCGACGAGGCGGGCCCCTTCGCCGGCCTGAACGTACTCAAGGATGCCAATCCGGCGATCATCGCCGCCCTGCGCGATGCCGGCGTGCTGCTGGCCGAACAGCGCTATGAGCACCGCTATCCCTACGACTGGCGCACCAAAAAGCCCACCATCTTCCGGGCCACCGAACAGTGGTTCGCCTCGGTGGCCGGCTTCCGCGACCAGGCCCTGGCGGCGATCGACCAGGTGAGCTGGCTGCCCGGCAGCGGCCGCAACCGCATCGAGGCGATGGTGCGCGACCGCGGCGACTGGTGCATCTCGCGCCAGCGCACCTGGGGGGTGCCGATCCCCGTCTTCTACCACCGCGAAACCGGCGCGGTGCTGCTGAGCGCCGAGAGCCTGGCCCACATCCAGGGCCTGATCGCCGAGCACGGCTCCGACATCTGGTGGCAGAAGGACGAAGCCGAACTGCTGCCCCCCTCCCACACGGCCGAAGCGGCCCAGTGGCGCAAGGGCAGCGACACGATGGATGTCTGGTTCGACTCCGGCTCCTCCTGGGCGGGAGTGCTGGGCGGATTGGGACAGGGGATCACCCCCGCCGGCCCAGGCGCTGCCGACGGGGCGTTGGCGGCTGCCGAAGCGGGTGCCGCCAGCACCGGTGCCGCCCATGCCGGCCTGAACTACCCGGCCGATCTCTACCTGGAGGGCACCGATCAGCACCGGGGCTGGTTCCAGAGCAGCCTGCTCACCTCGGTGGCGGTGAATGGCAAGGCGCCTTACCGCACGGTGCTCACCCACGGCTTCACCCTCGATGAGAAGGGCCGCAAGATGAGCAAATCCCTCGGCAACGTCGTCGACCCGGCGGTGCTGGTCGAAGGCGGCAAGAACGAGAAACAGGAACCCGCCTACGGCGCCGACGTCCTGCGGCTGTGGGTCAGCTCGGTCGACTACTCCGCCGACGTGCCCTTGGGGCCGGGCATCGTCAAACAGCTGGCCGACGTCTACCGCAAGGTGCGCAACACGGCCCGCTATCTGCTGGGCAACCTGCACGATTTCGACCCGCGCCCCAGGGCTGACGGTGGCGACGCCGTGCCGATCGCCGAGCTGCCGCTGCTGGATCGCTGGATGCTGCAGCGCACCGCCAGCCTGATCGAGGAGGTCAGCGCCGACTTCGAGCGCTTCGAGTTCTACCGCTTCTTCCAGGCGCTGCAGAACTTCTGCGTGGTCGATCTCTCCAACGTCTACCTCGACATCGCCAAGGATCGCCTCTACGTCAGCGGTGCCGGCGATTTCCGGCGCCGCAGCTGCCAGACGGTGCTGCAGCTGGTGGTGGAGCGCCTCGCTGGGCTGATCGCGCCGGTGCTGTGCCACATGGCCGAGGACATCTGGCAGAACCTGCCCTACCCGGTGGCCGAGGCCTCGGTGTTCGAGCGGGGCTGGCCGGTGGCACCGGCGGCGTGGAGCGCCCCCGAACTGCTGGCGCCGCTGCAGCGGATCCTGGAAGTGCGGGCCCAGGTGAACCGCCAACTGGAGCGCTGCCGCAGCGAGGGCACGATCGGCTCCTCCCTTGAAGCGCAGGTGCACCTGGAGATCGACCGCGGCGGCGGCGCCGGGGCAGCCGCTGGCGAGAGCGGCGACACCTCCCCCGGAGCCACCCTGGCCGAGGCCCTGGCGCTGCTTGAGGCCAGCCCCCACCCGGAGGTGGACAACCTGGCCGACTGGCTGCTGGTGTCCGCCCTGCGGATCGGCGGTCCGGCCCCGGCGGCGGTGCTGGCCGAAGCCGGCGATGGCGGCATCACGGTGCGGATCGCCCGGGCCGAAGGCCACAAGTGCGAGCGCTGCTGGCACTTCGAGACCGACATCGGCCAGCACCTGGCCCACCCCAGCCTCTGCGGCCGCTGTGTGGCCGTGCTGGAGTCTCAGCCGCAGGGTTGAGCTAGGGAACCTCTGAAAAACCCGCTAAAATAAGTCCAGTTCTCGAACTGAGACTG
>JBAXXM010000030.1:0-23827 GCA_037127935.1 Synechococcaceae cyanobacterium ELA739 | reverse complement strand
GCCCGCCTCGGCATCGCCGATCGCATCTTCACCCGGGTCGGCGCCGTCGATGACCTGGCCAGCGGCCAGTCCACCTTCATGGTGGAGATGGCCGAAACCGCCAACATCCTCCACCACGCCAGCGCCCGCTCCCTGGTGCTGCTGGACGAGATCGGCCGCGGCACCGCCACCTTCGATGGCCTCTCGATCGCCTGGGCCGTGGCCGAGCACCTGGCCGGCAGCATCGGCGCCCGCACGATCTTCGCCACCCACTACCACGAGCTCAACGAACTGGCCGCACTGCTGCCCAACGTCGGCAACGCCCAGGTGCTGGTGCAGGAGACCGGCGACGACCTGGTGTTCCTGCACCGGGTCAGCCGCGGCGGCGCCAGCCGCAGCTACGGCATCGAGGCGGCCCGGCTGGCCGGGGTTCCCGCCACCGTGGTGCTGCGGGCCCGCCAGGTGCTGGGCCGCATCGAGGCCAACAGCCATGTGGCCGTGGGGCTGGAAGCCGAGCCCATCGCGGTTGAGCGGGCCTAAACCGATCGATCCAGCCAGGCCCGGCGCAACAGGGCATTGACGCTGGCTCCCACCAGGCCGGCGCCGCCGCGGCTGCCCTCCAGCCGGATCTGGGGCAGGTCCGTGGCCGCCAGCAGTGCCTTGCTCTCCAACACCCCCACAAAACCCACCGGCATGCCCACCACCAGGGCCGGTCGGGGCGCCCCGGCGGCCACCCGCTCCAGCAGGCGCACCAGAGCGGTGGGGGCACTGCCGATCAGCACCACCGCACCGGGATGGGCCGCCAGGGCCCGGTCCAGACCCTCCGCCGCCCGGGTGCCGCCCTCGGGGGCCTGGGCGGGAGCCCAATCGAGCACGGAGTACACGCCCACCCCCAGCGTTCGCCGCGCCATCGGCGCCACGGCCGCCGCCGCCATGGCCGTGTCGGTCAGAATCGCGGCCCCCGCCAGCAGGGAATCCAGCCCAAGGGCGCAGGCTCCGGGGGAGAAGCGCACCCCGGAGGCCACGCCCAGGTCGCCGCTGCTGTGCACCAGGCGCTCCACCACCTCCTGCTCGAGCGGCGTCAGATCGTCCAGCAGGCCTGTGGGCTCGAGCCAGCCGTGGATGCGGCGCAAGCTCTCCGTGAAGATCGGGTGATCGAAACCGTCCATGCCGCCATCCTGGGCCGTTCCCGGTCCCGTCCGTGCTGGCTGGCGATCCGCCGCGCGCCCAACGCTCCTCGGATCGCCCCTGGACAGGCTCCTAGCCTCTGGGCAGCAACTGCATCCCGATCGGCGCGGGCGATGCCCATCCATCTCTACTGGGGCGATGACGAGGCCGCCCGCCAACGGGCCGTCGAAGCCCGGGTGCAGGAGCTGGTGGATCCGACCTGGACCGCCATCAACCTCAGTCGCCTCGATGGCAACGACAACGCCCAGGCCGCCCAGGCCCTGGAGGAAGCCCGCACCCCGCCCTTCGGCGGCGGCGCCAGGGTGGTGGTGCTGCAGCGCAGCCCCTTCTGCAACCAATGCCCGGCGGAGCTGGCAGACCAATTGGAGGCCACCCTGGAGCTGGTGCCCGACAGCTGCCATCTGCTGCTGATCAGCCCCGGCAAACCCGACGCCCGCCTGCGCACCACCAAGGCCCTCAAGAAGCTGGCCCAGGAGCACAGCTTCGTGCTGCCGGCGATCTGGGACGGCGGCGGCCAGGTGGATCTGGTGCAGCGCACCGCCCATGCCCTGGGCCTGAAGCTGGAGCCCGCCGCCGCCGAGGCCCTGGCCGACATCATCGGCAGCGACAGCACCCGCCTGGAGAGCGAACTCGAGAAACTGAGCCTGTACCAGCAGGGCCGCGACCCAACCGCCGCCATCCAGGTCCAGTCGGTGGAAGCCCTGGTGGGGGGCCGCAGCACCAGCAGCCTCGCCGTCGGCGATGCCCTGTTGGCGGGCCAGCCGGCCGAGGCGATCGCCCTGGCCGATGCCCTGCTGGCGGCCAACGAACCGGCCCTGCGGATCGTCGCCTCGCTCAGCAGCCAGATCCGCGGCTGGCTGTGGGTGGCCCTGTTGGACAAAACCGGGGAACAGGACGTGGCCGTGATCGCCAAGGCCGCCGGCATCGGCAATCCCAAACGCATCTATGTGATGCGCAAACAGATCCGCGGCAGGGCCCCAGGTCAGCTGCTGGCCCTGCTCAGCCAGCTGCTGGAGGTGGAGATGGCGCTCAAGCGGGGCAGCGATGCGGGCGAGGCCTTCCGCGATGGCTTTCTGCTGGCGGCCCAACGCCCAGCCGGAGCGGTGGGAGCCGGGCGCCGATAATCGGTGCCCACACCGCCACATCTCCGGGGATGGCCCTGCTGGTTCAGAAATTCGGAGGCACCTCGGTCGCGGACGTGGAGCGCATCCAGGCCGTGGCGCGACGGATTGCGGCCTGCCGCCAGGAGGGCCATGAACTGGTGATCGTGGTCTCGGCCATGGGGCACACCACCGATGAACTGACGGGCCTGGCCCGAGCGATCAGCCCCGAGCCGCCCCAGCGGGAGATGGACATGCTGCTGGCCACCGGCGAGCAGGTGTCGATCGCCCTGCTGTCGATGGCCCTGCACCAACAGGGGGTCCCAGCCGTGTCGATGACCGGCACCCAGGCCGGCATCGTCACCGAATCGGCCCATGGCCGGGCCCGCATCCTGGAGGTGCGCACCGAACGGCTGCGGCGGCTGCTGGATGACGGCCAGGTGGTGGTGGTGGCAGGCTTTCAGGGCACCAGCAGCGGCCCCGCCGGTACCCCGGAGATCACCACCCTGGGCCGGGGCGGTTCCGACACCTCGGCCGTGGCCCTGGCCGCAGCCCTCGGGGCCGATGCCTGCGAGATCTACACCGATGTGCCCGGTGTACTCACCACCGACCCGCGCAAGGTCAGCGATGCCCAGCTGATGGAATCGGTGAGCTGCGATGAAATGCTGGAGCTGGCCAGCCTGGGGGCAGCGGTGCTGCATCCGCGCGCCGTGGAGATCGCCCGCAACTACGGCGTGCCGCTGGTGGTGCGCTCCAGCTGGAGCGATGCCACCGGCACCCGGCTCACCAGCGGCACCCCACGGGCCTGCGGCCCCGAAGGCCTGGAGCTGGGCAAACCGGTGGACGGGGCCGAACTGGAACTGGCCCAGGCGGTGCTGGCCCTCACGGACGTACCCGATCGGCCTGGGGTGGCGGCCCAACTGTTCGAGGCCCTGGGCGCGGCCGATCTGAATGTGGATCTGATCGTGCAGGCCAGCCAGGACGGCGGCAGCAACGACATCGCCTTCACCCTGGCCGAAGGCGACCTGAAGCGGGCCAGCCAGGTCTGCCGCCAGGTGCTGCAGCAGATGGGCGCTGAACACGCCGTGCTCAGCGGCGAGGCCGACATGGCCAAGATCAGCATTTCCGGGGCCGGGATCCTCGGGCGCCCCGGCGTCGCCGCCCGCCTGTTCGACACCCTGGCGCGCCTGGGCATCAACCTGCGGCTGATCGCCACCAGTGAGGTGAAGGTGAGTTGCGTGGTGGCCGGTCGTGAAGGCCCCAAGGCCCTGCGGGCCACGGCCGAAGCGTTCGAACTGCAGGAACGCCAGTTGAGTCGTCAATCGCTCGGCTGCCAGCTCTCGGATCCCGCCGTGCGCGGCGTCGCCCTCGACCGGGACCAGATCCAGCTCACCGTGCGCCATGTGCCGGATCTACCGGGCAGTGCAGCAGCGGTCTGTCGCACCCTGGCGGAGGCCGCTATCAGCGTCGACGCGATCGTCCAATCCGAACGCACCCACACCATGGGGCAACAGCGCAGCCGCGACATGAGTTTTGTGCTCAAGCGGGAGGATCGCAGCCGCGCCGAAGAGGCGCTGGCACCGCTGTTCCTGCAGTGGCCCGAAGCCTGCCTCGAGGAGGGTTCAGCCATCGCCCGGGTCAGCGCCGTGGGGGCCGGCATGCCCTGCACCCCCGGTACCGCGGCCCGCATGTTCCGCGCCATCGCCGAAGCCGGCATCAACATCGAACTGATCGCCACCAGCGAAATTCGCACCAGTTGCGTGGTGCCGGAAGCCGATGGCGTGCGGGCGCTTCAGGCGGTCCATGGAGCCTTTGGGCTGGGGGGCGTGGTGGCACACCGGGCCGAAGGGACAGAAGCGCCTGCGACGGAAAGAAAAGCGTGACCAGCCTCAGGCCCGATTCGACCTGACAACCTTCAGGCTCGCACTCTCCTGGGCTGCTCACAGATGACGGTGATCAAACCTGTCTGAACTCTGAGCCGATGGTTGTTTCTGAACGTCACATCCGCGTCTGCATTCCCCACTATTTTCGGGGAGACGATGGCGACCTCCGATATGGCTCCGGGCAACCTGGCAGCCAGCTGACCCGCAGCCTGGCCCTGGGCCGCTGCCTGGGGGCCCTGCTCGATTTTCAGAAGTGCCGGAGGGATGTTCAGCTGGCCGTAGGCAATCGAACCTTTGAAGCGTTCCAGAGCCAGACAGAGAACGACACGGCCCGGAGCGTAAGCCTGGAGATCCATGTCTGCGGCGATGGTCACCACCAGCTGGACGCGGTGCTGCATCAATTCAAAGAGCACATCCACTACCACCGAATCCAACTGAAGGACCCACGCCAACTGGCCTTGGCGGCCCGGGACCTGCTGATTGGTCACCCGCAACCGGCGGATCTGAACCTCTACCTGGAGGACGATCTGGTCATCGGCGACCGAGATTATTTCGAAAAAATGATCTGGTTTCTCAACCAATGTGATCACCACATGGTGCTGATGCCCCACCGCTATGAACGGCTGGATCAAGACGAAATCGGCGTGTTGCTTGTGGACGGCCCCCTGCGTTCTGAGTTCATCGGTCAGTTCACAACCCCCCGCCGCCATGTCATGCAGGCGCGCTGGCGCCAGAGTTCAAGGATCCAGTTCGACGTGACCAGCAATCCCCATTCCGGAAGCTTCTGCCTGAGCCGCAGACAGGTGGAACGGCTGCGGGGCAAGGCTTTGCCGCGTCATGGCTTCATCGGACCGATGGAGACAGCAGCAACCCTGACGGTGCTGGCCCATTTCCCGGTGTTGAAACCAGCGCTGGAGCAGTGGCGCTTTCTGGCCGTGGAACATGGCCACCCAAGCTTTCGAGAGCTCTGGCAGACCACACACAAGAGCGCCGATCAAGCCTCGGATCCGAAGGCCCGCAAACAAAGCCGCATTCAGTTCTTCAATACATAAACCTGTCAATTTAAAGCCGGAAGCAATTTCAATCTTGATCGATAAAGATTAATCACTGCATCGATAACTACCTTGGAAATCGCATAGGAATTCACAGGGGCACCTGGATCATCAATCCACAAGTAGTCGTCAAAGATGAGCAGACCACCGGAGCGCAACAGGCGAAAGCTGAGAACGGCGTCCTGAAGCACATCAGCTGCCAGATGGGAGCCATCGACGTAGACAAGATCAAAAGAGCCGGCATAACCCTGGTAGCGAAAGTTGACCAGGCCATCGGCCGAAATCATCTTGTGCAGGCGAAGGTCCACCCCATGGGGCAACGATCGGGCAGCTTCTTGAGCATTGCGCCTGAAACGTTGCTCCACAGCCTCCATATCGGCCTCATAGGCGCCACCGGCTTGATGGTCAATGCCACCATGCCAGGTGTCGACGCAATGAATCTCCAGCGGATGCCAACAGGAACAGAACTGCATCAGCCAACAGGTGGCCTACCCCTCCTAACTACCGATCTCCAAAATCCTGGCCGGCCTGAAACTGGGAACAACTGCTCCCAGACCGGGCGAACCACCTGGAACCAGGAGTTCGTGAAATCCATGGCGGCAGCCTCAGGCCCGGCCCACCAGCTTCTGCCGCAGATTCTTGATGCGATCGCGCAGGTTGGCCGCCTCCTCAAACTCCAGGTTCTTGGCGGCATTCTTCATCTTCTCCTCCAGCTGCGTGATCAGTTCCGGCAGGGCATCCAGCGGCACCTCATTGTGTTCGGCCTGCTCAACGGCCTGATCCAGCTGATCATCATTGAGCCGCCGCGACGTCTCCAGGAAAGCCAGAATCGAGTTGCCAGCCCGCTTACCCGCCGGGGTTGGCGTGATGCCATGACGCTCGTTGTAAGCATGCTGGATCGCCCGCCGCCGCTCCGTCTCGGAAATGGCCTTGGCCATCGAATCGGTGAGATTGTCGGCGTAGAGCAGGGCCACCCCGTCCACATGGCGGGCAGCACGGCCGATCGTCTGAATCAACGAGCGCTCGGCCCGCAGGAAACCCTCCTTATCGGCATCGAGAATGGCCACAAGGGAGACCTCCGGCAGATCCAGGCCTTCGCGCAGCAGGTTGACGCCGACGAGTACATCGTATTCGCCATTGCGCAGATCCTGGAGAATCTCAATGCGCTCGATCGAGTGAATTTCTGAGTGCAGATAGCGCACCTTCACACCATTCTCGGCCAGATAATCACTCAGATCCTCGGCCATGCGCTTGGTCAGCGTCGTGACCAGAACCCGCTCCTTCTTGTCCACCCGCAGCCGAATCTCGCCCAACAGATCCACCACCTGGCCGTCACTGGGCCGCACCTCCACGATCGGATCCAGCACGCCGGTGGGGCGGATCACCTGTTCGGCCACATGGCCCTGGCTTTGGGCCAGCTCCCAGGATCCAGGCGTGGCACTGACGAAGATCGTCTGCTTGGCCTTCTGCCAGAACTCCTCCCCCTTGAGCGGCCGATTGTCGGCGGCACTGGGCAATCGAAAGCCATGCTCGATCAGCACCTGTTTGCGGCTTTGATCGCCGTTGTACATCGCCTGCAGCTGGGAGCAGGTGACGTGGCTTTCATCGATCACCAGCAGCCAGTCGTCCGGGAAATAATCGATCAGACATTCGGGAGGAGTACCCGCCTCGCGCCCGGCCAGATGGCGCGCATAGTTCTCCACGCCGTTGCAATAGCCCACCTGCTCCAGCATCTCCAGGTCGTAGGTGGTGCGCTGTTCCAGGCGCTGGGCCTCGAGCAAACGACCCTGGAGATTGAGCACATCAAGCCGTTCACGCAATTCGCTGCGGATCTGCTTGATCGCGCCCTGCAGACGCTCCTTGGGGGTGACGAAGTGCTTGGCGGGATAGATGTTGATCGTTTCGAGGCTCTGCAGAATCTCGCCGGTGGTGGGATCGACGTAGCGAATCGCCTCCACCTCATCACCGAACAGCTCAATCCGTACCAGGCGGTCTTCATAGGCGGGACCGATCTCCAGCACATCACCCCGAACCCGGAAACGGCCGCGGGAAATCTCCACATCATTGCGGGAGTATTGGTTGTTCACCAGATCCCGCAGCGAAGCCCTCAGGTCAAGACTCTCGCCCACCTGAAACTTGACGGCGGCCTTGAGGTATTCAGACGGGATTCCCAGACCGTAAATGCAACTGATCGAAGCCACCACAATCACATCGCGCCGTTCAAACAGCGAACGGGTGGCCGAGTGGCGCAGCATGTCGATCTCTTCATTGATCGATGCCGTCTTAGCGATGTAAGTGTCCGAAACCGGCACGTAGGCTTCGGGCTGGTAATAGTCGTAATAGGAGATGAAATATTCGACCGCATTGTTCGGGAAAAATTCCCGCAGCTCATTACAGAGCTGGGCCGCCAGCGTCTTGTTATGGGCCAGCACCAGGGTCGGCCGACCGGTGCGGGCAATCACATTGGCAATCGAAAAGGTCTTGCCGGTTCCGGTGGCACCCAGCAAGGTCTGATAGGGATCTCCACCATCGACCCCAGCCACCAGGGTCTCGATGGCGGTGGGCTGGTCTCCCTTGGGTTCGTAGGGGGCGTGGAGCTGGAAAAGCATCAGCCCATTCTGGGGGCGAAGGCCCGGATTCCGAGGCAGCGGAGAACCGTCAAAGCGGCTGCTCGCCCCTGTCCGGGTCCGGAGGGCCAGGCGACGGCGGCCCCTGACCGCTTGGGGCCAGGCCGAGGCCGACACCACAAGGCAGCCTCGCCAGCCAACTGTGGCGAACGGGTCGCCGCACCCTGACCGACAGCGCCACCGCCGCTGAGGCCAACCCAGGCGAGATCACACTGCCTGCTCAAGAGCGGCCCCTGGCGATTGGCTTGGCAGCCCAACCCCAGCGCTCAGGCAGCCATCGCTGAGGCCAACCCTTGCGGCCAGGCGCAAGAGCAACCCAGTCAGGAGCAGGTCTCGGGATGGTTCCGGCGGCAGATCTGGGTGTTGACAGGAACAACGGCAGCAGCATCCCAACGCAACGGCCTACGCAGCAAAATTGCCCCGCCGCCCATGGGAACGGGCGACGGGGGGACAGGCTTAGGGGCCGCGACGGCGAAAAATCAGGCGATCGAACCCGACAGCATCTGGGCCATGGCCCGGGTGAGGGGGACTTCCAGGCCCAGGACCTTGAGGATGAAATAGCTCAGCACGCTGTAGACAAGCGCACCCAGGGCAGCGCTCACCAGTCCGTTCTTGAGCCGGAAGCCCTGGATCAACCAGGCCGCCAGGCCGAAGAGAATGATCGTGATAAGCCAGTTGAACAGGAAGGAGATCGGCCCGATCAGACCCCCCAGCGAGGTGATCGCCCAGATCGGCGCCAGCACGAACTTGAGCGGCCAGACCAACAGGGTGCCCAGCAGTCCGATCAAGACCGCGGAAAGCAGGGCGATCGGGAAGCTGGCCATTTCAACTCCCAGCGGCAGCCGGGAGACCAGCAGCAGGATCAGGGCCCGGATCGGCCATTGCACCAGCCAGATGAGCGCTCCCATGGTTGTGGCTTGAAGATTCAGATCCACAAGCTAGGCATGATCAGCCGGCTGAACAACTCCGTGTCGCAAATCGGGAGATGCTGCGCTGTGGGGCAAGTTCCACAGGGCCTGAGAATCCAGACAGGCCACCAGCCCCTGCACCGGCGCTGAGCTCAGGGACTCTTCCCAGGGCTCAGGGCCGGTGCCGGCGGGCACACAAGCCAGCTCAGCTCAGACAGCGACGGCGCTGGACACCGGGGTGATCGCTTCGCGCAGCCCGCGCACCACGGCGACCATGGCCAGCTCATCGCTGAGCCGGTTCACGGCCGAACCGACGCCGACGCCGGCGGCGCCGGCCGCCAGGGCCAGGGGCACGGTGGCGCTGGAGAGACCGGAGGCGCAGAGCACCGGGCAGGCCAGCTCAGCCGCCGCCAGGGCCCGGCTGATGGCGTGGGCCGCCGCCAGGGTGGGGGCCGCCTTTTCAATCAGGCCGAGCACGCCGGCACTGAAGGGCCGGGCGCTGGTGCCGCCTTCGGTCTGAATCAGGTCGGCGCCGGCCGCCACCAGATCAACAGCCAGCTGCTCCTGCTGGTCGAGGGGCAGCACGTGGGGCACGGTCACCGAGAGCACCACCTCGGGCAGCAGCTCCCGGGTGCGGCGGGTGATCGCCAGCACCTCGGCGGCATCGAAGATGCGGCCTTCGGCATAGAAAGCGTCGAAGTTGCCGATCTCCACCAGCTCGGCGCCCGCGGCCACGGCGGCTGGGAACAGCTCAGGATCGACGGCGGACACGCAGATCGGCAGGCCGGGGGCCGCTGCGGCCACCTGGCGCACCAGCTCGGGATCACAGGCGATGTCGACCAGATCGGCGCCACCGGCGGCGGCGGCCCGGGCAATCGCCAGCACGGAGACGGCGTCGCGATTGGTCAGGCCAGCGATGACCTTGAGCAGGCGACGTTCGCCGATGGCACGGGCCAGGGGGGCGGGCAGGCTGGAGAGACGCGTCATCGACGGCGAGCGGAATGGCTGAGCCGATTCTCCCATCCGAGGCCAGCGGCGGACCCGTCCGCTGGAGTGCCGCCCATCACCGGTTGCATCGCCATCTGCGGCGCCATCCCCAGCTGCTGCCTCCGGGCGCTTGCCTGCTGCTGGCGGTGTCGGGCGGCCAGGACTCGATGGCGATGCTGGGCCTGTTGCGGGATCTGCAGCCCCTGCACGGCTGGACCCTGCGGCTGTGGCACGGCGATCACGGCTGGAGACCCGAAAGCGGGCTCCAGGCCGAGGCGCTGGCGGCCTGGGCAGCCAGCCAGGGACTGGCCCTGGTGAGGGAACGGGCCCTGGTCCCAGATGGCGGCGCTGCTGATCAGGTGGCTGGGGAACAGTCGGCCGATGACCAGGCGGCGGCTGGCGGGAGTCGTGAAGGAGCCGATGGGGATGGTCCCGCTGCTGAGGGGCCTGGCACCGGGAACCTGGGCGGTGGCAACCGGGAGGCCCAGGCCCGCCAGTGGCGTTACAGCTGCCTGGCGCGGGAAGCCCTGCGGCAGGGCTGTCGCCATGTGCTCACCGCCCACACCGCCAGCGACCGGGCTGAGACCGTGCTGCTGAACCTGGCCCGGGGCAGCCATCGGCGCGGCCTGGCCAGCCTGCGGGCCAGTCGCCCCCTGGCCGCGCCCGAAGCCGAGGGGCACCCAGGCGCCAACGAGCTGCTGCTGGTGCGGCCGCTGCTGCTCTTCACCCGGGCTGAGACGGCCCGCATCTGTGAGCAGCTGGGGTTGCCGATCTGGCTGGATCCCAGCAACGAGGACGGGCAGCTCAGCCGCAACCGGGTGCGCGCGGCGGTGTTACCGGTGCTGGAGGCCCTGCATCCAGGGGCCAGCCTGCGCATCAGCGCCCAGGCGGAACGGCTGGCAGCAGAACTGGAACAGCCGGCGGAGTTGCTGGATCTGGCCCTGGCCGCCCTGATGGACGGGCGCGACCCGCTGGGACGGACCTTGGCGCGCCCAGGCCTGCAGGCGCTGTCGACAGCGGGACAGCGGCGCCTCCTGCAGCACTGGCTGGAACGGCACACCGGCCGCAGTCTGGAGAGCGAGCCGCTGGAGATCCTGCTCGGCCGATTGGCCGCCGGGCGCGGACCCGGGCGGCTGATGTTGGCGGACCGCTGGCAACTGATCTGGGAGCGGACCACACTGAGGCTGCTCCAAGCCGCTGAGAACCATGGCTGAAACTGCCGATCGCAGCAATCTCACCGAGCGCTATACCGCCATTGAGCAGGCCTACTGCGCCGACCAGTGGGGTGCCGTGATCGAGCAGGGCCAGGACCTGCTGCGCCAGATCCCCCGAACCAGCGGTCCCGTACCGGAAGGATTGAAGGAGCGGGTGCAGCTGCTGATGGCCCACGCCCACCTCTACGGCTTCCAGGAGCGGGACGTGGCCGAAGACCTTTACAGCGACGTGCTGCACAGCAAGGCGGAGCTGGCCCTGCGCCAGATCGCCGAACAGGGGCTGCAGCAATGCAGCTTGCCCCTGCAGGCGCAGGCCGGCGGCGTCGAGACGGAGAGGGACAGGGAAACCTCGCCGGAGCCCGCGGTGGAACCCGCGCCAGCCCAGCCCCAGAGCGCCGGCGAATCCCCGCAGCCAGCCGCCTCCGAACCCGGGTCCGTTCTGGCCGAAAGCCTGGACGGGGAAGCGGCGGCAACCCCATCGCGCTCGCAGGCCACTGCTGCGACGGCAGCAACCACCACACCGACGGCCTTACCGGACGCCGAGACGAGCGCGGCGGATCCGTTCCTCATGCCTTCAGCGACGGAAACAGCGGCAGCAACCCCAGCGGCAGCCTCCCATTCCCTGGCCATGCCCTGGCTTGTGGCCGGAGCTGGAGTCACCGTCGCCGCTGCCGCGCCGAGCAGCCAGAGCGAGTCGGCACCAACCCCCTGGGCCACGGCGGCTGCGCCGATCGAGACGCCACTGGAGCTAACCCCCACAGCCCAGGCCAGGGCCGAGGCGTCGACGCCGCCCCATACAACCGCGGCGGTCAGCGAAGCGGTGGAGACCCCGGCGGCGCAGCCCGCCCTTGAGGAAGCCACCCTGATCCCTGAGGTGGTGGAGGAACCGGAACTGTTCGAGGTCCATCAGGCCGATCCAAACCTGGCCGAGGAACTGGACCTGACGGTGATGGAGCCGGTTACAGCGGACCGCAACGGCAACGAGGACACCCTGGAGCCCCGGCCCAGCAGCCTCTCGGCAACCGCGGCGATCGCCAGCGCCGCCGTCCTGGAAGCTGAAGCGAAGCAGCAGGGCGGGACCAAAGCAACAGCGGCCTCCCAGGCCTGGCAGGAAACCGGAGCGATCGAGCCTGAACCAACATCGGGATCCACCCCGTGGCCCCAGGAGACCGACGAGCGGAACGAACCCCAGAGCCTGCTCACCCTGACCAAGGACAGCCCCGAAGCGGCGATGACGGCCGACACGGTGTGCGAACTGTTCCGAGATCCCCCTGCTCCGGTGGAGGAGGAGGACCAGGAACTGCTGCTGGGCCTGCTGCGGGTGCTGGTGAGCGCCGAATCAGCCGGCGACGGCGGCTGAACGGCGGCGGCGAACCCGGCCGCTGAGTTCGGGCTCCTCAGCCACCTCCTGCGCCGCAGGCGCTGGGGCCGCCGCCGGGGCGGGGGTGACGGCAGCCGTCACCAACTGGCGGGGGGCGGGCTGGTCGCCGCGACCCTGGCGAATGACTTCACGACTACCGGCGTCACGGCTGCCACCGCCATCGCGGCGTCCCCTGGGGGCCGGACGGGTGTCGGGCTCGCTGTCGGCCCGACCCTTGTAAGCCGGCGTGCCGGCGGGGGCCGGTTGGACCAGACAGATGATCAGCGGATCCACCTGCAGCTCGCGGCGCAGGCGACGCTGCAGGCCCACCTCCACCTCGCGCTGCACCCCGACCCAATCCACCTCAGGGGCCTTGCCGCCGGTGTTGCGGGACAGTTGATTCCAGCGGTTCTCGAGCACCCAGCCGATCTCCCGTTCAGCCCAGATCGAGAGCTTGCGGGGGTCGGCGGTGGTGACCACACCGCGCAGGTTCACCCGGGGCGGTGCCGCCATCACGCCATCGGTGGTGATCACCGCCAGCAGGGTGATGACACCGTCCTCGGCCAGTTGCTGGCGCTCCTTGAGCACCCGGGCGTCGACGATACCGTTGCGGGAGGCATCAAGCAGCTCAATACCGGCCTTGACGGGCTCCCCACGGCGGATCGAATCGGGGGTGAGTTCGACCACATCACCGTTGTCGATGATCAGGGTGTGATCGACGGGAATGCCCATCGAGTGCGCCGTTTTGGCGTGGGCCACCAGCATGCGGTGTTCACCGTGCACGGGCACAAAGAACTTAGGGCGCACTAGGGCCAGCATCAACTTTTCGTCCTCCTGGAAACCGTGACCGGAGACGTGGATGCCTTCGCCCTTGCCATAGACAACCTTGGCGCCCATCATCATCAGGCGATCAATGGTGTTGACCACCGAAATCGTGTTGCCGGGGATCGGGCTGGCGGAGAAGATGATCGTGTCGGTGGATTTCACCTGCACTTGGGGATGTTCACCACGGGAGATGCGGCTCAGCGCGGCCAGCGGCTCGCCCTGGCTGCCGGTCATCAGCAGCAGGGTCTCGCGGTCGGGCAGATCCCGGATCTGCTTGATCGGCACGAACAGATCATCCGGGCAGCGCATGTAGCCCAATTCGCGAGCCTTGGCGATCACATTGAGCATGGAGCGGCCCAGCAGACCCACCTTGCGGCCGTTCTTCATGGCCAGCTCCAGGATCATCGCCACGCGGTGAATGGAGCTGGCAAAGGTGGTGATGATCACCCGACCTTCGGCCTGGGAAATATGACGATCCAGGTTGGGGAACACCGAGCGCTCCGGCGGCGCGAAACCGGGCAGCTCGGCGTTGGTGGAGTCGCTGAACAGACACAGAACCCCCTGCTCGCCGTAGTGGGCCATGCGCTGGATGTCGAAGGTTTCGCCATCCACGGGGGTGTGGTCAAACTTGAAGTCGCCGGTGAACACGATCACCCCCGCCGGCGTAGTGATGGCCAGCGAGAAGCTGTCAGCCATCGAGTGGGTGTTGCGGATGAACTCCACCTTGAAGTGCTGCCCGACATGCACCACGTCGCGGGGCCCGACGGTCTGGATGGTGGTGCGATCGGTGACGCCAGCCTCCTCCATCTTGCCCTGGAGCATCGACATCGCCAGCCGGGGGCCATAGATGACAGGGATATTGAAGTTCTTGAGGTGGTGAGGAATACCGCCGATATGATCTTCGTGGCCATGGGTGACGACCATGCCACGGATTCGCTTCTGATTCTCCCGCAGATAGCTGGTATCCGGCATGACGACATTGACACCGTGCATGCCGTCACTGGGGAAAGCGAGGCCGGCATCGACCAGCATCAGGTCATCGCCATATTCAAAGACGCAGGTATTTTTGCCGATCTCGTGCAGACCACCGAGGGGAATCACCCTCAGGCAGGGCTGTTTTGCTTGAGCTGAATGGGCTTGACCGTTGGGACTCGTCATGAAGAGATAACCGGATAATTCGTGATTGGGGGAACGTTGTGCCGTAGCCGGAAGCAAGCCTTGGCGTCAGGTGGGACGCAGGGCAGCCAGAACCGAATGCAATCGTTGTCTCACATCAGGCTCAGCAGGCAGGAGCGGTAAACGGGGAGCACCAACGGACCAGCCAGCGATTTCAAGGGCGGCTTTGAGCGGTACCGGATTGGTGGTGCAGAAGAGGCCTTTGAACAGCGGCAGCAGTTGCTCGTGCAGGGCCAGGGCGGCGCCGTTCTCTCCCGCCAGAAAGGCCTGGACCATGGCGCGGATCTCCGGTCCCGCCAGATGGCTGGCCACACTCACCACACCCACGGCGCCGACAGCCAGCATCGGCAGCGTCAGGGCGTCATCGCCGCTGTAGATGGCCAGGCGCTGGCCGCAGAGAGCTCGCAGCTGGCTCACCTCTTCCGTGGTGCCGCTGGCAGCCTTGAAACTGGTGACGTTGGGGCAGTCGAGCAGTCGCGCAACGGTCTCCGGCTCCAGGCTGCAGCCAGTGCGGCCAGGGATGTTGTAGAGCATCAGCGGCAGCTCAGGAGCAGCCGCCGCCACCGCCCGGAAATGGGCTTCAAGACCGTCCTGGGGTGGCTTGTTGTAGTACGGCACCACCACCAGGGCGCCATCGGCCCCAAGGGCCGCCGCTTCGCGGGTGGCCTCCACCGCCTCGGCGGTGCAGTTGCTGCCACTGCCGGCCAGCAGGGGCGCCCGCCCCGCCAACGCCTCCTTGACGGCCGCAAACAGCTGATGCTGTTCCCGCCAGCTGAGGGTGGGCGATTCGCCGGTGGTGCCGCAGAGAACCAGTCCGTCCGAACCCTGGGACACCAGGTGCTCGGCCAGGCGGGCCGCCAGCTCCAGATCCACCGCCCCATCGGGCCGGAACGGCGTGACCATGGCGGTGACCACCCGACCGAAGGGGGCCTGGGGGCAAGCGCCGGTGGGGCGATCGGAGTTCAAGCCGCACCTCCGGAAAGCGTTTGGGGTCCGGCGATCAACAGCTCGGCGATCTGGATGGCATTGAGAGCAGCCCCTTTGCGGATCTGATCGCCACAGAGCCAGAGTTCCAGGGCGTTCGGTTCACTGATGTCCTGGCGGATCCGGCCCACCGCCACCGGATCGCGGCCGGTGACATCGGTGGGCATCGGGAAGCGGTTGGCGTCGAAGTTCTCGATCAGCTCCACCCCCGGCGCCGCCGCCAACAGCTGGCAGGCCTCCACCACCGGGAAGGGCTCCTCAAATTCGATGTTGACCGCTTCGGAGTGGGCCCGCAGCACCGGCACCCGCACACAGGTGGCCGAGAGACGCAGATCCGGCAGATCCATGATCTTGCGGGTTTCGTTAACCATCTTCAGCTCTTCTTCGCAGTAGCCGTTGGCCTGCATCGGCGAGTTGTGCAGAAACAGGTTGAAGGCCAGCGAATGGGGCAGCACTTCGCTGATCGGCTCACCGCCGTCGAGCACCGTGCGGCTGAGCTGGCGCAATTCCTCCATGGCCCGGGCACCGGCCCCGCTGGCGGACTGATAGGTGCTGAGCACCACACGCCGGATCGGTCGCCGCGCTGCCAAAGGGGCCAAAGCCACCGTCAGCAGGATCGTGGTGCAGTTGGGATTGGCGATGATGCCCTGGTGGCCGAAGGCGGTCTCGGGGTTCACCTCGGGCACCACCAGGGGAACCGCCGGATCCATGCGGAAGGCGCTGGAGTTGTCGATCACCACCGCACCGGCCGCCGCCGCCCGGGGGCCCCACTGACGGGAGACGGAACCGCCGGCTGAGGCCAGCACCAGGTCCAGGCCGTCAAAACAGCCCTCCTCCACCGGCCGGAGCGTGAGACTCTCGCCCCGCCAATGGAGGGAGCCACCGGCAGAGCGGGGGGAAGCCAGCACCCTGAGCTCAGCCACCGGGAAGGCACGCTCCTCCAACAGTTGCAACAACTCCTGACCGACCGCACCGGTGGCTCCGAGCACAGCCACATTCAGCGGCCGGAGGGGCAGACCGCCGGCATGGACAGGCGAGAGATCGGGAGAAGGTGTTGCGGAAAGGGCGGTCAACGGAAAGGACGGGATGGAAACAAGACTTGGGGGAAAAGGACCGAAGGAGCAGGGATGGAGACGGGCTGCGATCGGGTCCGGTGCGGTTCTAGGGCTCAAATCGGCGCAGAGAGCCGGGGACAACTGTTGCGGAATGATGCGTTGATTCCAGGGCCGGAAAACTCGCCGGAACGACAGCTCGGCCCAATGCCGTTACTGCCTGGTCAGGGATATGTCGCGCGCTTGCGTCGTTCCGACAATAGGCGCACGCGGCCTCGCTGCGGAGGCCGGTCGGATCACTTTCTAGGATCCGGGGGCTGCCCCGCCCGATCACCCCCCGTTCATGAGTCCTGCCGCCGCCAGCTCCAAAGCCACCCAGACCCCGACCGCGTCCAGTGGGAGCGGCGCCACGCTGCAGGTCAGCACCAGCCCCCGTCCTGGCAGCCGACTGGCGGTGGACATCGAAGTGCCGGGGGCCCGCAGCCAGGCCAGCTATGACGCGGCCTTCTCCAAACTCAGCCGCAGCATCAAGCTGCCCGGCTTCCGCAAGGGCAAGGTGCCCCGGCCCGTGTTGCTGCAGCAGATCGGTCCCCTGCGCATCCGGGCCACCGCCCTGGAGGAGCTGGTGGACAGCGTCTTCCGCGATGCGGTGGGCCAGGAGAAGATCGAGGCGATCGGTCAGCCCCAGCTGAGCGAGGACTTTGAGACGGTGCTGGAGCGCTTCGAGCCGGGCAACGCCATCAGCTTCACCCTGGAGCTGGATGTGGAGCCCAAGCCCAGCCTCAAGACCACCAAGGGACTCAAGGCCGAAGCGGAAACAATCAGCTACGACCCCGCCCGGGTCGACGAGCTGCTCGATCAGTCCCGCAAACAGCTGGCGACCCTGGTGCCGGTGGAAGGCCGGGCCGCCGCCAGCGGCGATGTGGCCGAGGTGAGCTTCAGCGGCACCTTCAGTGACACCGGTGAAGCGATCGAGGGCGGCAGCTCCGACGGCATGGAGGTGGAGCTGGAGGAGGGCCGCATGATTCCCGGCTTCATCGAAGGCATCATCGGCTTGAAGCCCGGCGACAGCGCCACGGTGGCCTGCACCTTCCCCGAGTCCTACCCCCAGGCTGACGCCGCCGGCCGGGCGGCGGAATTCGCCATCCGCCTGATCGAGCTGAAGACCAAAGAGCTGCCTGCGCTCGATGACGCCTTCGCCCAGCAGGCCAGCGACAAGGGAAGCCTGGCCGAACTGCGGGCCGATCTGGAGGCCCGCCTGCAGGAGGACGCCGAACGGCGCCAGCGGGCCACCCGCCACGACGCCCTGCTGGGGGCCCTGGTGGAGCAGCTGGAGGTGGAACTTCCCGAGACCCTGATCCAGGTGGAGATCCGCAATCTGATCGAGCAGACCGCCAGCCAGATCGCCCAGCAGGGCATGGATGTCAAGAAATTGTTCACTCCGGATCTGGTGCGCAGCCTGATGGACACCTCCCGCCCCGAGGCGGAGCAGCGCCTGCGTCGCAACCTGGCCCTGAAAGCGCTCGCCACCGCCGAGGCGATCACCGTGGCCGAAGCGGACATCGAGACCAAGTTCAAGGAGGTGAGCCGCGGCCTCAGCGACACCGCCAATATCGATCCGCAGCGACTGCGCCTGGCCGTGGCCGACGATCTGCTCAACGAGCGCCTGCTCGCGTGGCTGGAAGCCCACAGCACCATCACCGAAAAAGCCCCTGACACCAAAGCCGACCAGGCGGACGAGGCTGACAAGGCCGCTGACACCAGCCAGGCCGCCGCGAGCTCCGCAGCCGGCAGTGGCAAGGCCAAGGGCCGGAAAACGGCCGCAGCCAAGGACTGAGCCCATAGATTGTTTGTCAACCCAGGCCTGAGAACGTCCGCGTGATCGACGCCCAACCCGATGCGATTCCATCCCCCGCTGGCCTGCGGCGCCACCCGGTGCACAGCCACTGGAGCGGACCCCAGCCCTGGAACACCATGACCATGCCCCCACCCAGCGCCGCCCCCGGGGTCCTGCCCACGGTGGTGGAGCAATCGGGCCGGGGCGATCGGGCCTTCGACATCTATTCCCGCCTGCTGCGGGAGCGGATCATCTTCCTGGGCACCGGCATCGACGACCAAGTGGCCGACTCACTGGTGGCCCAGTTGCTGTACCTCGAGGCCGAAGATCCGGAAAAAGACATCCAGATCTACGTGAACTCCCCCGGTGGCTCGGTCACCGCCGGCCTGGCCATCTACGACACGATGCAGCAGGTGGCCCCAGACGTGGTCACCATCTGCTACGGGCTGGCGGCCAGCATGGGGGCATTTCTGCTCTCAGGCGGCACCAAGGGCAAGCGGCTGGCCCTGCCCAACGCCCGGATCATGATCCACCAGCCCCTCGGGGGGGCCCAGGGACAGGCGGTGGACATCGAGATTCAGGCCCGCGAGATCCTGTTTCTCAAGGACACCCTCAATGGCCTGATGGCCGAACACACCGGCCAGCCGCTGGAAAAAATCGCCGAAGACACCGACCGCGACTACTTCCTTTCACCGGCAGAAGCGGTTGAATACGGCCTGATTGATCGGGTGGTCAACGACAGCGGCCTCCCGGCCGCGGCCTGACCTCCCGTCCCGGGAGCCTCCTGCCGGGGCGGGTCCATCCCCGTTGAGATCCTTAAGGAGCACAAACACCACCGAGTTCAGGGTGATCCTTGGAATCGGCAGCTGCCCCTGTTCGCTCCCTCGCCGCCCCACCCGTCGCCGATGGCCAAGTTCGACGCCCACCTCAAATGCTCCTTCTGTGGCAAGTCCCAGGAGCAGGTCCGCAAGCTGATCGCCGGACCAGGCGTCTACATCTGCGACGAGTGCATCGATCTCTGCAACGAAATTCTCGACGAAGAACTGGTGGATGGCCACGGCCACGGCAGCCGTCCCAGCCCTGAAACCAGCCGCAAGGCCCAGCCGAAGAAATCCTCCAAACCGGCGCCGACCCTGGCCCAGGTTCCCAAACCCCTGGAGATTAAGAGCTTCCTGGATCAGCAGGTGGTGGGGCAGGACGAGGCCAAGAAAGTGTTGTCGGTGGCTGTCTACAACCACTACAAGCGGCTGGCCTGGCAGGGCGATGGCAAGGGGGAGACCGACCAGACGGCCACCCGGCTGCACAAGTCCAACATCCTGCTGATCGGGCCCACGGGCTGTGGCAAGACGCTGCTGGCCCAGTCCCTTGCGGAGATGCTGGATGTGCCCTTCGCCGTGGCCGACGCCACGACGCTCACCGAAGCGGGCTACGTGGGCGAGGACGTGGAGAACATCCTGTTGCGCCTGCTCCAGAAGGCCGACCTGGATGTGGAGCAGGCCCAGCGCGGCATCATCTACATCGACGAGATCGACAAGATCGCCCGCAAGAGCGAGAACCCCTCAATCACCCGCGATGTCTCCGGCGAGGGGGTGCAGCAGGCCCTGCTGAAGATGCTGGAAGGCACCGTGGCCAATGTGCCGCCCCAGGGGGGGCGCAAGCATCCCTACCAGGACTGCATCCAGGTGGACACCAGCCAGATCCTGTTCATCTGCGGTGGCGCCTTCGTCGGCCTGGAGGACGTAATCCAGAAGCGGATGGGCCGCAACGCCATCGGCTTCCTGCCCGAAGGCGGCCAGGGACGCCCCCGCACCGGCAAGGAACGGCAGGTGGCCGAAGCCCTGCGCCATCTCGAGCCTGACGATCTGGTGCGCTACGGCCTGATCCCCGAATTCATCGGCAGGCTGCCGGTCAGCGCGGTACTGCAACCACTCGACACCGACGCCCTGGAGGCGATCCTGACCGAACCGCGCGATGCCCTGGTCAAGCAGTTCCAGACTCTCCTGAGCATGGACAACGTGCGCCTCGAGTTCGACCAGGACGCCATTGCCGCCATCGCCGTGGAGGCCCATCGGCGCAAAACCGGCGCCCGCGCCCTGCGCGGCATCGTCGAGGAGCTGATGCTGGAGGTGATGTACGACCTGCCCTCGCGCCAGGACGTCAAGAGCTTCACGATCACCCGCGATCTGGTCGAACAGCGCAGCAAGGCCAACGTGGTGCAGATCCCCAGCGCCAACAACGACCGGGACAACCGGATGGACGAAGCGGCCACGGCCTGAAGCCAACGCCGGGCGGCGGTACGGGCAATCCCCCCTGCCGCCGGCAGCTCCCAGGTGGCCGCCGGGTCCAAGCTGAACGGGCGTCAACGCCACCGGAGCCGCCTTGGCCGCCGCCGACCATCTCCAGGCCCCCCGGCAACACGGGCTGTTCATGCACCACGGCATCGACCTGGGCGATGGCACCGTGGCCCACTACCTGGAAGGTCGCGAAATCCTGCGCAGCCCTCGGGAGGAGTTCAGCCGCGGCCAGGCGATCACCACAGTGCCCTACGACGCCAACGCCTGCTCGCCGGCCGGGGTCACCCTGCGGCGTGCCATGGGGCGCCTGGGGGAACAGCGCTACAACCTGCTGTTCAACAACTGCGAGCACTTCGCGCACTGGTGCAAGACCGGCCGCCATCGCAGCAGCCAGGTCGAGGACTGGCTGCACACCGGCAGCCTCGGCGCCCTGGCCCTGGGGCAATTCATGCCGGCGGCCCTGCTCACCGGAGCGCGGGTGCTGCTGCGGCAAGGGCTCAGCCTCGATCCCGGCCAACTCGAAAAGGGCCGGGCCCTGGCCCAGCGCAGCCTCGAGCAGATCGATGGCCTGCGGCGCTCCCTGCAGGAGCGGCTCGAACAGGAACTGGCCAAGGCCGAGCTGCGCTGGCCCGCCGATGAGGGCAACGATCAATTCCGGCGGCTGCGGCTGGCGGCCCAGCAACTGGCCGACCAGCTGAGCCAGGTGGAGGAGATGGAGGCCCAGCTCGAACGGCTGCTGGATGCGGGAGAGGGCCGGTAGCCTGGTTGGCCCGCGGCGTCGTGCGGGGCGCCCTGCTCCAACCCCTACCCCCACGGGCGACCGCGATGGCCCAGGCCTACCAGCCCCTGCATCACAAATACCGGCCGCAGCGCTTCGATCAGCTGGTGGGGCAGGAGGCGATCGCCGCCACCCTGGGCAACGCCCTGCGCACCGGCCGGATCGCGCCGGCCTACCTGTTCAGCGGCCCCCGCGGCACCGGCAAGACCTCCAGCGCCCGCATCCTGGCGCGCTCCCTCAATTGCATCGGCGCCGAAGGCCCCACGCCCGAACCCTGCGGCGTCTGCGAGCTGTGCACCTCGATCGCCGCCGGCAACGCCCTCGATGTGATCGAGATCGACGCCGCCTCCAACACCGGCGTCGACAACATCCGCGAACTGATCGAACGCTCCCGCTTCGCGCCGGTGCAGGCCCGCTGGAAGGTGTACGTGGTGGACGAGTGCCACATGCTCTCCACCGCCGCCTTCAACGCCCTGCTCAAGACCCTGGAGGAGCCGCCGCCGCGGGTGGTGTTCGTGCTGGCCACCACCGACCCGCAGCGGGTGTTGCCCACCATCCTGTCCCGCTGCCAGCGCTTTGATTTCCGGCGCATCCCGATGGAGGCCCTGGAGGGGCACCTGCGCTGGATCGCCGAGCAAGAGGGGATCGGCATCAGCGCCGAGGCCCTCAATGTGGTGGCCCAGCGGGCCCAGGGGGGGCTGCGCGACGCCGAGAGTCTGCTGGACCAGCTGAGCCTGCTGCCGGCGCCGATCGAGGCGGTCGCCGTCTGGGAGCTGCTGGGGGCGGTGCCCGAACAGGAGCTGCTGGAGCTGGCCGAAGCGATGGCCGCGGCCGAGCCTCTGGCGGTGATCGAAACCTGCCGGGCCCTGCTGGAGCGGGGGCGCGAACCGAGCGCGGTGCTCCATGGCCTGGCCAGCCTGCTGCGAGATCTACTCCTGGCCGGCGTGGCCCCGGACCGGCTGGAACTGACCAGCGTCTCCCCCCAGCTGCGGCCCCGCCTGCCGGAGGTGGCGCGCCGGATCGGCAAGGCGAAACTGCTGCACTGGCAGGCCCAGCTGCGGGGCAGCGAACAGCAACTGCGGCTGAGCGTGCAGCCGAGGTTGTGGCTGGAGGTGCTGGTGTTGGGGCTGCTGGCCGCCCCGGCAGCGGCGGCCGTGACCAGCACTGCCCCTGCGGCCGAGAGCCCCCGCCTGCAGGTCCCGTCTCCGGCCGTCGCGGCCCCCATGGCTGCCGCTCAGACCGTGGCGGCCGGTGCGGCCACCCCTGTGGAGCAGGCGGCTCCGGCGGGGCAGCCGATGGCGGTGGCGGCGGAAAACGGCGCGGGAACCACCGCGACTCCTGCCTCCGGAGCGCCCATCGGCACAGCCATGACTGGCCAGGCTGAGGCGAGCGCAGGAGCCGGCAGCCCGGACTCGCTCGGCGCCATGGCGTCCGGTGCCGCAGGGGCCGCAGGCCCTCCAGCCGCAGGGGTTGGTGGCCCGGACCTGGCGGAACTCTGGCAGCAGATCCTCGCCGGGCTCGAACTGCCCTCCACCCGCATGCTGCTCTCCCAGCAGGCCCAGTTGGTGCGCCTGGACGACCATCGCGCCGTGATCCGGGTCGCCGGTACCTGGATGGCGATGGTGCAGAGCCGGGTCAGCCTGCTGGAGGGGGCCGTCGCCCGGGCCCTGGGCAGCCCGCGCCAGTTGCTGCTGGAGGGGGCCAGCGAGGCCCGCGCCAACACAGCCGCAGCAACGGCGCCCATGCCCACCCGGCCGGCCGCCGTTGCCGTGCCGGCGGGAACAACCGCCCCGCCCGCGGCACCCAGCGGCAATGCCGATCCGAACGGGATCGGTGCGGCCGTCAGCCCCAGGGCAGGCACGGATCCAGGCGGCGCTGCATCGGGGACCGTCACAGCTGGGAGCGTGGCATCGGCGGTTCCTGGCTCAGCCAGCGCGGCAGCCGGCCCGGCTTCAGCCCCCCCAGGCTCTGTCCCGACAGCTACGGCAGCAGCCATCCCCCAGGCACAGGCACCAGCCCCAGCTCAACCTCAAGCCACTGGCATCCAGGCAACCACCGCACCGCACCCAGCAGCTCCCGGCCCTGAAGCCCCGTTGGTCTCCAACAGGACGCCACCGACCCCATCGGGTCTGGATTATGCCCAGGCATCCCCCACCACTCCGGCGGCAACAGCAGCCCCAGCGGCCCAGGACCATGGCCCGGGACCAGGGTTCCCCTCACCCATCGATGAAAAGGCCAAACGCCTGGCTGACTTCTTCAATGGCGAAGTGGTGGAACTCAACGAACCTGCTGGTTCCGATCAGAACGAAGCGGCCTGAGGCACGAGGCCAAGGCCCACTGCCAGCGCCAGATCTGGAACAGAGCGACTGAGGCCCCTCAGGCCTGACCGGCTTCGGTGGCCAGATCGGCCTCGCCATCCGCGGCCAACTGGTCGGCCAGGGCTTCCAGGCCCGCCGGTTCGCCTTCGCCTTCGGCGTGGGATTCGGCACCGAGATGGAGCGTCTTGGCCCAGACCAGCCGCTTGGGCAGCAGGGCCATGCGCAGGGTCACCCAGGGGATCACCACGAACCAGTGCACCAGATA
>JBAXXM010000029.1:0-24024 GCA_037127935.1 Synechococcaceae cyanobacterium ELA739 | reverse complement strand
CACCTCATCGCGCTCACTCACTAATCCATCCCGCTCCATCTGCAGCGCCTGCCGCGCGACTAACAAATCATCCCGTTCCTGCGTCAGGGCGTTTCGCTCCTCCAACAGCACCTGCTGCTGCGTCTGTAACCCATCACGCTCACGGATCACCTCATCGCGCTCACTCACTAATCCATCCCGCTCCATCTGCAGCGCCTGCCGCGCGACTAACAAATCATCCCGTTCCTGCATCAGGGCGTTTCGCTCCTCCAACAGCGGCTGCCGTTCCGTCAGCAGTCCGTTGCGGTCACGGACAAGAGCATCACGTTCTGCCGACAGGCTGGCATCCTGCTCTTCCAACTGCAGGCAACGAAGAGCCCACGTCTCCTGTAATAGAGAGGACTGCTGCAGTTGAGAATGCAGTTCACCGGTGAGTCCCGAAAGACGATCCCGCTCGCTCGCCAACCCATCCCGCTCCGCCTGCAGCGCCTGCCGTTCCGCAAGCAATCCGTCCCGTTCCTGCACCAGATCGGTCCGCTCATCCACGAGCGCCTGCCGTTCTGCCCTTAGCCCGTCACGCTCACTGGTCAGCCCATCGCGCTCACAAGCGAGATTCTCACAATGGAGCTGGTTCTGCTGCTGTTCCCGCACCAAGGTATCCCGGTCCGTCGAAAGTGCTGCAATCTGCTGAGCCTTCTCACTGACCTGGGCTAGCAGTCGTCGGAAACGATCCTGGCGCCAGAGAAAAGTCGTCTGAGCAGAACCGGCGAATGAGGTCAGCTCCTGCATGGGAGCAAAACTCGCTGAGCTGAGCAAGGCATTCAACTCCTGCTGCGCATAGTCACGGGCCATTGGCAGTGAAGCCGATGGGGTCCAGATGATCTCAGCAAAGCGGGAGAACAAAGTTCCAAGCCCAGAAAAGATCGGTGCTGGATAGAGGCCACGGAACCAGAGACGACCGCCCTCCAAGGCAAGAAGATCCCCAAACCGGGAATCTTCGTGGATCCAACGCTCCATCAAACCATCAAAGCGTCGCTGACTGATGCTTAACTGATGGAGAAGGCGAAGATTAGGGAATCGTGGCTGGAGATCACCAAGTCCGCAAAAACCGTTCTGACGTGAATCATTGTACGAATACCACTCCACTTCTCCATCGTCACCACCTAAGACATCGGGGAACATCCACAGCCTTGGGAACTGACTATTCTGCCAACGTTCAAGAACGGGAAATTGTTGTTCCGGATCATTAGGAAACAACAGAATCGTCCCCCCCTGCTCTAGCACTTGCTCCAGGTGCTCGCTGGCAAACGCGCCAATCCAGACCTGCCAAGGAGGATTGTTGCCATCAATCGCAAATTCGCTCAGACAAGCAGGCATACTGGACAAGGCAAACAACAACAACTGATAATCTCATCACTGCCATGCTATCAAGTGGCAGCGCTCGCAACCCAGCCCTAAGATGGATTGATCGCTAGGCGCACCACTGTGAAGCATCGGCAGCGACCGCTTCTCGACAGTTGAGGCTCCTTGCTTCCGCTGTTGGTTGTTTCTCTACACACGAAGCCATGGCACAGGTTGTCTTGCTCACCACGACCCATGCTCGGTGGCCTGCTGCCATCCGGAAGCGGCCCTTGGCCCAGGGCAGTGCATCAGAGTTGCCGAGCGAACTGTCCCAAGCAGATTTCAGCCAAACCTACTGGCTGGGCTACTCCAGTCCCCTGGACTGCTTGCATCAGGCCCTGCTGAGCAACAGCGAACCTGACATCGCCAGCCTGCTGACCCTCTGGGAAGAGGAGGTCGAAGCCTTTCTGCGCTTCAAGCGCGCTCAACCTCAGATCTGCCGGTTGCTAAATCTACCCAAACTCACGGAATCGGCGATCGAGGAGTTGCTCGGCACAAGCGACGCCGACGTCGGGGAGCCTGCGCTTGGGGACGCGATGGACCAGGGCGAAACGCTGTGGATCAGCGAGCCATCGGCCTTAGCAAAACTCGTGATCGGCCAGCGCCGCGACCTGATCCAGTTGTATGCCGATCTTGAGGCCCAGGCCGATCTGCTGGGCCGCGAGCCCGAATTCCGACTCGATCTGCCTTCGGGCAGTGATCCCGCGCTGGGGGCAGAGCTGGTGCTGGAGTGGCAACAGCAGCGACGGCAGGCAGCCGAATACGACAGGCTGCAGAGTGACCATCTGAACCATCTGCGCTGCTTACTGCAAGAATCCCATGAAGAGAATCTGCTGTTGCAGAAGCGCTGTGGTCTACTGGATTCGGAGCTGCAACAAGCCAAGCACGAGGAGGATAACCTCAACAATCGCAACGCTGAACTGATGGAGGCGCTGCGCGTCGCCGAGAGCCAGCTTGCCCTGGAGATCAGACGCTCCGCCGAAAATACCAGCGAAGCCGCGGCCCAACTTCACGATTCCGAAGAAGAAAAAGAGCTGATTCTGCTACAACTCAAACAGGTGCAGGAAGAGCTCGGCAACACCTTCACCACACTGCAGAACCACCAGAGCAATGGCCGCCAACTGGAGGACAACCTCCAGCTACTACAACAGCAACATCACCACTTACAGTCCGAACTAGAAGACCTCGCCCAGGAAAGTCGCTATCTGTTTCTGCACAGCCAGCTCCTCGACACAGTGGATCGCACAAGACTCCCCAGAATTCTGAATCTAATGCGTCAGTCCCTACAGGCCTGACCGGGCCTGTAGCTCCCTGGCCCATGAAAAGCATCCTGCCCTGGCAGCAGCCCAACAACACCGAAGGTAAAGCCTGGGAGATGATTCAGGCTCAGTTTGAGCAGGCTCCCGGTGCTTATCACCCCTTTCCATGGGCGAGCTGGATCGATGGCGTGGATCGCCGTTTGCTCCCGCATGCGCCGCCGGTACGGACGGAGCAGCAGTCGCCAAGGGCAACGGTCTGCCAGCACATTCGCGCGCTGGAGCATCTCCCCATCTTCCAGGCCGCTGGCATCACCGATCTCTTCTGGAGTCACTGCGTCAGCACGCAGTATCACGGTGAAGGCATTCGTTTGCATCCCTTTCCGCTGTTTCCCGTGCGCTGCAGTGACCAGCCGCTCAGCTCCCGGCCCTTGCCTGCCGCGCAGCGGCCGCTGCTGTACAGCTACATCGGCTTTCATCAGCCCGTGCTCTACGGCCGGGACACCCGCCTGTGGCTCATGGAGCTGCCCGCCAGGGACGACGTGCTGATCTCGGCGAGGCAAGAATGGCACTTTGAGCAGCAGGTCTATCGCCAGCAGGTGCATGGTCAGCATCCCGATCCGCTGTGCCTGCAGAAACGCCGACAGGAGGGCCGGGAGTACGCCCTGGCCCTGCAGCAAAGTTGTTTTGCCCTCTGTCCTTCCGGTGCGGGACCGAATTCGATCCGGCTCTGGGAGGCCCTGGGCTTCGGGGCGATTCCGGTGATTCTTTCCGACAAGCTGCGCCTTCCCGGTCCCATGGACCTCTGGCGGCAGGCGGCCCTGTTCATCGAAGAAGACCAGGTTGCCATCGCCTCCCTGCCGGAACAGCTGCAGCAGCTGCGCTGGGATACCGATCGGCTGGCAGCGATGCAATCCGCCGGACAACAACTCTGGCAGCGCTACGGTCTCCCGGGTTTTGTCTGCGACGTGGTCGATTATCTCGCCGATCAGGAAGGCTTTTTGCTGGCCCAGGCCCGGGAACGGCTGCTGATGCGCAACGGTGAAACAGATGCCGGCCGGGGCGGGCGCCCGCTGGAGCTGTTGACGCAGGATGACCCGAGCGAACTGCCCCTGCAGGTGAAGCGATGGCTGCGCTCCGCAGGCCGAGCGCCGCAATTGCTGATCCAATTACTGGACACCCGTCCCTTGAAGCAGCAACAGCTGCTTTGGGGCAGCGCCGTGCGCCTCTGCGGCGATCTGTTGCGACCACACGGCATCACCTGGGAGCTCAGCAGCCCCTCCCCCGATCTCGAGCAGCTGGCGGCGGCGATCCAGGGACCCGTGGGATGACGACACCATGGCGAGTGCCAGGCCTGTCGGTGCTGATGCCATGCCGCAATGCCGGCCGCTTTCTGCATGAGGCCCTGGAGAGTGTGCTGAGACAACCGGAAGTGCTTGAGCTTCTGGTGGCCGATGGCGACTCCAGCGATGACACCGTCGCCATCCTGAATCAAAAAGCCGCGGCCGATTCCAGATTGCGCCTGGTCTCCCGCCATGACCATGGCCCTGCTGATGCCCTCAACCGAGCGGCCAGCCACGTCCGCGGCACCGTGATCGGCTGGCTGAATGCCGATGATCGCTTCCTACCGGGGGCTGCTACACGAGCACTGGAGGCCTTGGAGAATCATCCTGAGTGGCTGATGGTTTATGGAGAAGGAGAACACATTGACGAACGGGGTGAGGTGCTCGATCGCTACCCCACCCTCCGGCCCGAGGTCGGCCTGAATGGCTTTCGCGATTACTGTTTTGTCTGCCAACCCACTGTCTTCTGGCGACGCACCATGGGGGTGCTGCTGGGGCCATTCAATCCCGCTCTGAAGACAACCTTCGACTTCGACTACTGGATCCGAGCCTTCCAGGCTTTTCCCGAGAGGATCGGACATCTCGACGCCTTGCAGGCCCAGACCCGTCGCCATGACGCCACGATTTCGGCGACACAACTGCCTCGAGCCATCATGGAGGCCACCATGCTGCAGACCCGCACCTTCGCCGATACCCAGCCCCACATGCTCGCGGCCTACATAGAACAGATCTGCAGGGGGAGCATCGAACTGCAGGCGGCCACCACACCTGCACAACATCGTCAGCAGCTGCTGCAGATCGCGACCGAGCTATCGATGCCAACTCAGCAACAACATCGAATTACGGAACTTCTTGAGTCAATGATCACGCCCAACTGAACGCGAAAGACGAGAAGAAACATATCACCGGGCAGGACCTTGCGATTTTTCATCACAGAAATACGCATAAGCAGGAGGACTGCGCTAAGAGCTAAATAAACAATATCAGCCCTGTACTCCTATCGCAATTATCCCAAAAAATAGTCACCACTTAATACAAACGCTTGAGGGTTCGTCCCGCCAAGTGGCGTAAATCCAGAGGGCCAACATCGGCAAAGCAAGTGTTGAGGGCCTGCTACTCAGAACCATTAAGGGGGGATGGGTGGGCAGGTTTGTGACTCTGGTCATACCCATTAGGGCTCAGGCTCAGCCCCTAGGACGAAAGCGAGACGCCACAGCATCCGCTAACATATCTCACGACAGACCATCACCATGCTGAAAACAACTCTCTCGGTGATCTGGATGCTCAGCGGCATTCTGATGATCATCAGCGTCCTGCTGCACAGCCCCAAGGGTGATGGCATGGGTGGCCTGGCCTCCAGCGGGGGCTCCATGTTCACGAGCGCCCGCAGTGCGGAGAACACCCTCAACCGCATCAGCTGGACGCTGCTCTCCATCTTCCTGGGCCTGGCCGTGGTGCTCAGCGCCGGCTGGGTGAACTGAACCGGCGATGTCGCTCCATTCCCGACGCACCGTGATCGTGCGTTTTCTCCAAAGTCTCAGCGCCCCCTTGGTGGCCCTGGTTCCATTTCTCAACGCCCAGGAGGCAGCGGCAGCCACCAAGGCCCTTGATCCCGCCTGGGATCTCAGTGAAGCCGAATGGAAGAAGCGCCTGAGCCCAGCTGCTTTTGCCGTGTTGCGCCAGGAAGGCACCGAGCGCCCCTTTTCCAGCCCCCTGAATCAGGAGCATCGCAACGGCACCTTTGTCTGCGCCGGTTGCAAGCTGCCCCTGTTCAGCTCCAAGGCCAAATTCGACAGTGGCACCGGTTGGCCCAGTTTCTGGCAGCCCCTCAGTAATGCCGTGGTGACCAAGGTGGATTTCAAGCTGATCGTGCCGCGCAGCGAATACCATTGCCGCCGCTGCGGCGGCCATCAGGGACACGTGTTCAACGATGGGCCCAGGCCGACGGGTAAGCGCTACTGCAACAACGGCGTGGCTCTGGAGTTCATCCCTGGATGAACAGCCCCGGTCGCGTGACGCTGCTGGAACTGCTGTTGGCTCTGGGCCTTCCCCTGCTTCTGCTTGTCCTGTCCACCTGGTTGCTGGAGCAACGCCATAACCACCTTCCTTCCTGGCTACGGGCCATCTCCAGGCGCAAGGCCTTCGTCTGGAATGTCGGCATGGCTCTGCTGATCACAGCCGGAGCGATTCGTTACGCAATCAAGTACTAATTGGTCGTATTTAGGACTTGGAATTTTTCCTCTTTTTGAGACAAAAAGACTGATTGAATCGCGGACCGTTAGCCGACTCGGCTTCCTACCAAGATTGCAACATTTTGAACACCTGCGAATTGCTTGTTACCACGCTACTGGCACGCAGGATTCCAAATGAATCCGCATTCAGGTCCAGGCTCTCTAGAGCCAACGCTGACGCTGGTGACCATACTTGTTTATCAGCTGTTCCCTATCTAGATGCACTCTCGTCACTCTTGCCGGTGAAGCTGTCGCTGGCTGTTATCCATGGGCTGGAGGATCTCTCTGCGCGCTTTTCGCCTGGGCTGTAGACCAATAAAAAACGCCCCCGAAGGGGCGTGTGTTTCGATGAAGGCCTCAGACCCTTGAAGGGACCTTTTGGCGATCAGTAGTCGAAGTCGCCGCCGCCCATGCCGCCACCGGCGGGAGCAGCTTCCTTCTTCTCGGGCATGTCAGCCACGATGCACTCGGTGGTGAGCACCATGCCGGCGATCGAGGCGGCATTCTGCAAACCGGAGCGGGTCACCTTGGCGGGGTCGACGATACCGGCGGCCAGCATGTCGACATACTCGCCGGTGGCGGCGTTGTAGCCCTCGTTGAAGGGCTTGTTGCGCACGTGCTCGGCCACAACAGCGCCGTTGGCACCGGCGTTCTCAGCGATCCGCTTGAGCGGAGCGGTGAGGGCGGAGGCGACGATGGTGGCGCCGATCAGCTCCTCGCCGGAGAGATTGGCGGCCGCCCACTCTTCCAGCACCGGGGCGAGGTGGGCCAGGGTGGTGCCACCACCGGGGACGATGCCTTCTTCAACAGCCGCCTTGGTGGCGTTGATGGCATCTTCCAGGCGCAGCTTCTTGTCCTTCATCTCGGTCTCGGTGGCGGCGCCCACCTTGACCACGGCCACACCGCCGCTCAGCTTGGCCAGACGCTCCTGCAGCTTCTCCTTGTCATAGGAGGAGTCGGTCTCGTCCATCTGCTTGCGGATCTGCTCGCAGCGAGCCTTGACCGCCACTTCGTTGCCTTCGGCGACAATTGTGGTGGTGTCCTTGTTGATGGTGATGCGGCGGGCGGTGCCCAGCATCTCCAGCTTGGTGTTCTCCAGCTTCAGGCCGGCATCTTCGGTGATCAGCTGACCGTTGGTCAGAACAGCGATGTCTTCGAGCATGGCCTTGCGGCGATCACCGAAGCCAGGAGCCTTGACAGCGGCAACGTTGAGCACGCCGCGCAGGCGGTTCACCACCAGGGTGGCGAGGGCTTCTTTCTCGATGTCCTCGGCGATGATCAGCAGGGGCTTGCCGGTGCGGGCGATCTGTTCGAGCACGGGAACCAGGTCCTGCACCAGACCGATCTTCTTGTCGGTGAGCAGGATGTAGGGCTCCTCGAGCACCGCTTCCATGCGCTCGGTGTCGGTGGCGAAGTAGGGGGAGATGTAACCCTTGTCAAAGCGCATACCCTCGGTGACCTCCAATTCGGTAGTCATCGACTTGCCTTCCTCGAGCGAGATCACGCCCTCCTTGCCGACCTTATCCATGGCGTCGGCGATCATGCGGCCCACCTCTTCGTCGTTGCCGGCGGAGATGGTGCCCACCTGGGCAATGGCGTTGCTGTCGCTGATCGGCTTGGCGTGCTCCTCGATCTTCTTGACAAGGAACTCGGAGGCCTTCTCGATGCCGCGCTTGAGGGTGATGGCGTTGGCGCCAGCAGCCACGTTGCGCAGGCCAGCCTTGACCATGGCGTGGGCCAGGACGGTGGCGGTGGTGGTGCCGTCACCGGCGGCGTCGTTGGTCTTGCTGGCGGCCTGACGGATCAGGGCCACACCGGTGTTCTCGATGTGGTCTTCGAGTTCGATCTCCTTGGCGATCGTCACACCGTCGTTGACGATTTGGGGGGCGCCGAACTTCTTCTCCAGCACCACATTACGGCCCTTGGGACCGAGGGTGACGGCGACGGACTCGGCGAGGATGTCAATGCCGCGTTCGAGGGCCCGGCGGGCTTGCTCGTTATAGATAATGCGCTTGGCCATGGGAAATGGGTATCGGAAAGGATGGTGATGGCTGAGAACTCAGCCGTGACAGCGTCTATCTGGGGGCCCCGTCAGCGGAGCTGCCCGGGTCGAGGTCCGGATCCCTGGTCTGAGGAGCTGGTCATCTCAAGACCGGGACGCCAAGCACCCCCGCTCAGCTGACGACGGCGAGGATGTCCTTTTCGGAGAGCAGCACGTACTCATCGGTGCCGAGCTTGATGTCGGTGCCGGCGTACTTGCTGTAGAGCACCTTGTCGCCGATGCTCACTTCAGGGGCGGTGCGGGAGCCGTCATCGTTGCGGCGACCGGGGCCGACCTGAACGACCTCACCCACCTGGGGCTTTTCCTTGGCGGTGTCAGGCAGAAGAATGCCGCCGGCAGTCTTTTCCTCCGACTCGGACACCTTGATGAAAATGCGATCTCCGAGCGGTTTGACCGTGGAGACGCTGAGGGTTACAGCTGCCATGGATGAAAGTTGAGTGTTCGCGAAAGGGTGAACGCGGAGCCAGCGGCGGGCCCTCGGCCTCGGGTCGAATGTTCGACGTCGGGAGGGGGCGGAAGCCGCCGAAGAGGACGCGCTAGCACTCGCGCCCTTCGACTGCCAATCTATGGGCCAGGCGGTTGGAGTTGCCAGTCAGCAGCTGTTCGGGTGACCGAACCGGAAGCGCGCTCCACCCGCTACCCGGACCCTCCCAGTGGGGGCAACCTGAGATCCCCTGCTCTGGGACCACTCCGCAAGCCGATGGTTCCGGTCGCCAAGTCCCTACCCGCTCCCACGCCAATCCCCTCCCTATTTCCGGCAGCCATTTCCGATCGATCGCGCCGGGCGCCCCGATCGCAGAGCACTCCGCACCTCGGTCTCGCGCCCGTCTGAGCGCCCCTCGCCAGCCGGCAAGCCTTGGCCCATCGGCGTAACTCGGCGCTGGCTAACCGCTGCGCTGCGGAGTGCTTCGGAGGCGCCCATCGCGGCTTTCTTCGGGTTCGCCTGCCTCACCAGATCCCGTTGAGGTACCACTGACCCGCTGGAGCCACAAACCCAGATGCATGTCCTTGACTTGCCTGGGCCCGATTCACCCCCTGTAGCGCGACGCTGCCGCTCAGGCTGATCCCGGCTCGAGAAATTGTCGTGCTGCGGGCCGCCTGAAGCCATGGCGCCAGCGGCTGCGGTGCCTGGCTCGGGAATACCCCGCGACCTGGGTCTCTGCCTCTGCACCGAGCTGGCTAGGGCAAGACCGCCGCCGCGGCCACTGGTGTCTGACGCAGTGTTAAGGTTGCGCCGCTTCAAGCGGGATGGATCCCGCTGGGCCTCTCCGCCACCTTCTCTACAACCCATGGCAGCTGCTGCTCCCGCCGCGACCGGCACCCAAGGAATCGTCAAGCAGGTCATCGGCCCGGTGCTCGACGTGGAATTCCCCGCCGGCAAGCTGCCCCGCATCTACAACGCCCTGCGGATCGAAGCCAAGAATCCCGCCGGACAGACCGTGGCCCTGACGGCTGAAGTCCAGCAACTGCTGGGCGATCACCGCATCCGTGCCGTGGCCATGAGCACGACCGACGGCCTGGTCCGCGGCATGGTCGCCGTCGACACCGGCGCCCCGATCTCCGTCCCCGTGGGTGAGTGCACCCTGGGTCGCATCTTCAATGTGCTGGGCGAGCCTGTCGACGAGCAGGGCCCGGTCAGCTCGACCCTCACCTCCCCGATCCACCGCCCGGCTCCCAAGCTCACCGATCTTCAGACCAAGCCCAAGGTGTTCGAGACCGGCATCAAGGTGATCGACCTGCTGGCTCCCTATCGCCAGGGCGGCAAGGTGGGCCTGTTCGGCGGCGCCGGCGTGGGCAAAACCGTGCTGATTCAGGAGCTGATCAACAACATCGCCAAAGAGCACGGTGGTGTCTCGGTGTTCGCCGGCGTGGGTGAGCGCACCCGCGAAGGCAACGACCTCTACGAAGAGTTCAAGGAGTCCGGAGTGATCAACTCCGAAGATCTCTCTAAGTCCAAGGTGGCGCTCTGCTACGGCCAGATGAACGAGCCCCCCGGCGCCCGCATGCGTGTGGGCCTCTCGGCTCTCACCATGGCCGAGCACTTCCGCGACGTGAACAAGCAGGACGTGCTGCTGTTCGTTGACAACATCTTCCGCTTCGTGCAGGCCGGTTCCGAAGTCAGCGCCCTGCTGGGCCGCATGCCTTCGGCTGTGGGCTACCAGCCCACCCTCGGCACCGACGTGGGTGAACTGCAGGAGCGCATCACCTCCACCCTGGAAGGTTCGATCACCTCGATTCAGGCCGTCTACGTGCCCGCTGACGACCTCACCGACCCCGCTCCCGCCACCACCTTCGCCCACCTCGACGCCACCACGGTGCTGAGCCGCGGCCTGGCCTCCAAGGGCATCTACCCTGCTGTGGATCCTCTGGATTCCACCAGCACCATGCTGCAGCCGGCCGTGGTGGGTGATGACCACTACCGCACCGCCCGTGCCGTGCAGTCCACCCTGCAGCGCTACAAGGAACTCCAAGACATCATCGCCATCCTGGGCCTGGACGAACTGTCCGAAGATGACCGCCGCACGGTGGATCGCGCCCGCAAGATCGAGAAGTTCCTCTCCCAGCCCTTCTTTGTGGCTGAGATCTTCACCGGTCAGAAGGGTGAATACGTCAAGCTGGACGACACCATCAAAGGCTTCAATCAGATCCTCGCCGGTGAACTGGATGACCTGCCCGAGGCTGCTTTCTACCTGGTCGGCAACATTGATCAGGTGAAGGCCAAGGCCGCCAAGATCCTCTCCGAAGCCAAGGGTTGATCTGATGACCCTCACTCTTCGCGTCCTCGCTCCGGACCAGAGCGTCTTCGACGGCACTGCCGACGAAGTTATTCTCCCCAGCATCTCCGGCCAAGTGGGCATTCTCACCGGCCACGTCTCCCTGCTCACCGCCCTCGACAGCGGCGTGATGCGGGTGCGGGAGGGTTCCAACTGGAGCTCCATCGCCCTGATGGGTGGCTTTGCAGAAGTCGAAGCCAACGAAGTGACCGTGCTGGTCAACGCCGCCGAGCTCGGCAGCACGATCGATCCGGTGGCCGCCGAGAAGGCCTTTGAGGCCGCCCAGCAGGCTGCGGCCGCCCTGGATGGTCAGGCCGCCAGCCCCGCCAAGGTCAAAGCCCAGCAAGCCCTGGCCCAGGCCAAGGCACGCCTGGCAGCTGTGCGCAGCAACTGAGGATCGTCACCGATCTGGATCTCAAAGCCTTCCAGCTGGAATCCTGATCCCATGAGCCCTGGGCCGCCTGTTGGTAGTCCGGGGCTTTTTGTCGCCCAAAGGTCGGTGTCCAGACCGCCGAAAGGAAGAGCAGAGCCTGCGCCCTGCCGGGGACGCTCTGAACAACTCCATCCGAACCACGCCGGTCCCCCCAGGTCCAGGCCTGTCTGGTCCCTCGCGCGTTCGGGCCAGGGGGCTGGACCTGGTCAGGTGCGTGCCGAATCTCCGGCTGACGGCGGCCCCGCTTCGGTGAGACTGAACCGGATTCGCCCCTGCCCATGCGTCTGCGTCTGTTCCTCGATTCGGCCGATCCTCAGGCCTGGAACCAGTGGCTGCCCTCGGGGCTGTTTCACGGCATCACCACCAACCCCACGCTGCTCAAGCAGGCCGGCCAGCCCTGCCGCCTGGATCACCTGCGCCAGCTCAGTCAACGGGCCGTGGAACTGGGTTGCCGTGAACTGCATCTGCAGGCCTGGGGGGGCGACGCCGCCAGCTATCTCGCCTGTGGTCGCCAGCTGGCAGCTCTGGCTCCTGGCCGGATCGCCGTGAAACTGCCCGTGAACCGGGAGGGCGCCGAGGCTGCCCGGTCGTTGATCGCTGAGGACGTGACGGTGACCTTCACGGCCTGCTACGACGTGCCGCAGGTGCTGATCGCCGCCGCCCTGGGGGCCGCCTACATCGCGCCCTATCTGGGTCGCATCGGCGATCATGGGCGGGATGGCCAGGCCGAACTGGTGTCCATGCAGCGCAGCCTCTGCGGACTCGGCTCCAGCGTCCGATTGCTGGTGGCCAGCCTGCGCCAGCCTGCCGAACTGGGGCGGCTGGCGGCCGAAGGACTCGACACCTTCACGATCAGTCCCGCCATCGCCGCCGGCTTGTTCGCCAATGAAGCCACGGCCACCGATGCCCTGCGCTTTGAAGTCGATGCCGGCGGCGTCACTTCCTAAGCTCAGCCGATAACGGTCGCTCGGATGGGAACGGGGCGGGAACTGGGTTTGCAGCTGCGGAGCTGGATCGAGAGCGGCGACCTGAGCCTGGAGCATGGCCAGGGCCTCGCCAACCGGCTCATCGATGCCCTCGGGGCGGAGGAAAGCCTCAATGGACCGGTGCGGGATCTCGCCAGCCAACCGCTGTTGCGCCAACTGCTGCAGCGGCGCGGTGACCACAACGGGATGGCGATCGAAGCCCTGTCCCAACACCTGGCTCGCACTTACACGCCGGCGGTGTTGGCGGAACTGCACGACCTGATCGAAGCCGCCACCGGCATCACGCCACCGGCCGCCCCCCGTGTCACCTCGCCGGCGGCTCCCGGATCTCAAGCCCTGGTTGCCGCGGCGCAACCCGACGATCCGCAGCCGGCCATTCCGGTCCGTCGACCGCTGCGGGTGGCCCTGTTCAGGCCAGGCCTGGGCGCCGACCTCCAGGCCCTTGGGGCCGGAACGGCGCTGGCGGCCTGCTTCAGCCTGGTGCTGGCCTGGGCTGCCGGCGAGCTCGACCAGGCTCTCTTCGATGGCTGGCGCTGGAGCGGCGGCGTGGTGCTGGCCCTGACCCTGGCCCTGATCCAGGCCCTCAGTCTTGGCCCGCTCAGGCGCATGCGACGGCGCGGCCTGCTGGATCAGGACAGCAGTGGCGATCCGCGTCGCGCCTGGAGTTGGCTCAGTTCACCCTGGATCCATGGTCGGCACGTCGAAGCGGTGCTGAACGTGGCGATGCTGCTGGTGCTGCTGGGCCCCTCGCCCCTGTCCCTGTCGGATGTGGTGCTGCGCTACACCCTGAGCAGCCTGGCCACCATCGCCCTGGCGGCTCTGTGCGCCCGTCGGCTGGCAATGGCGGAACGGCAGTGGTCGGGGGCGGCGGGAGCGATCAGTGCCCTGATCAGCCTGGCCGCCATCCTGAGCCTGCTGCGCTGGCAGGAACTGGGCTTCCGTGTGGGTCCCGAATCGATCCCCGCCTGGGTGCTGCTGGTGGTCTACGGGGCGCTGCAACTCGGCTGGCAATTGCCCCGGTCCGGTCCCGGCGATCGCAGCAGCCCGATCGAACGGCTCTGGTGCAGCACATGGTGGTGGGGCACGCTGCTGGGGCTGGGCTGGGGGCTGCTGACCTGGGGCACGGATCTGCTCCAGGCGGCCCTCAAAGCCAGACCGGGGGGCTGAATCGGCCCGAACCGCTGTGGGCCAGCGATCGAATGGCGACCAGGCTTGGCGGCGGATGGAGCCCAGTGCCTGGTTGTCATGCGCGACGGATCAGCCTGGTCAGGGTTGCCCTCAAGCACGGTGCCCATCGAGGCCCCGTCGCCACCCGCCGCGGGAGAGGCGCGATCCTCCGTTGGGCCCAGGGGGCTCGGCCCTGGATCTGGCGTGTTTGCCCCCTCACCCAGGCGCCTCGGCCACTGCCGTTGCTGGCGCCGGAGTCGTCGGTGCACCTCCCGGTGCCTGTCCAGAAAAAAACGCCCCGAAGGGCGGGTCGTCATGGGAAGCGACTGCTTGGACTGATTGCCAGGTGATGGCCACCTGGCCTGGGGATGAGCTGGCCGCAGCCACCCGAGCGATCAGGCGGTACCGCAGAAGGTGACGTCGGGGAACTTGGACTTGGCCTCTTCGAGGGACTTGCCGCGGCCTTCCTCCTGCCAGTAGTTGATCACCTCGGTGGCCTTGTTGAGGATTTCGACCCGCTCGTTGTCGGTGATCCAGCTCTTGGCCTCGAGCTCACTCTTGAGGGTTTCCCATGCATCTTCCCGGGGCCAGAAGAAGTAGGCGGTGAGAGGGCTGGGGCCGCCACCAACGATCTGATCGACGGCGAGGGCGACGTTATCGGGAAGCCAGAGGATCTTCACCAGAAAGCGACCCTCATCAGCCTTGGGGGTGTAGCCGGAGGGGACGCCGTCCTCGTCGATGGTGGCGGTGGCGAGGGCGGCGCTGCCGCCGCGCATCACCGGGCGACCTTCGGTGGTGGCGGGCACGGCAGCATCGACCACATCAGCCGGGCTGCTGGTCGCGTTCACGGCGCCCTCGGGTGCTGTCATGGTCTCGTTGCCCAAGGTATGGAAGCAAACAAGTAACTTACCAGTCCACCTCGCCGCCTCTTCCCTGGCCGCCCGAGCCGTCCTGCTGTTCGACATCGATGGCGTCATCCGCGACGTGGCGGCCAGCTACCGGCGGGCCATCGTCGAAACCGTGCACCAGTTCAGCGGCTGGCGCCCCGAACCGGCCCAGATCGACGCCCTCAAGAGCGAGGGGTGCTGGAACAACGACTGGGAGGCCTCCCTGGAGCTGCTGCGTCGTCACCGGTTGGCTGGCGGCCCGACCCAGGGGGAGCAGTCAGCGGGTGAGCCCTTCGCCGGCAAGCGCTCCAGTGGCGACCTGATCGCCATGGGCAGCGCCGGCGCCAGCCCAGGTCGAACTGGCAGCGCCAGCCATGACCTGGCGGATCTGCCGAACTTCGACACCGTGGTGTCCGCCTTCTGCGGGCACTACTTCGGCGGCGATCCCGAGGGCGATCCGACCCTGTGGCAGGGCTTCATCGGCCAGGAGCCGCTGCTGGTGGGGCCGCAGTTCTTTACCGATCTGAGTGCGGCCGGCATCCTCTGGGGCTTTGTCAGTGGCGCCGAGCCCCCCTCCGTGCGCTACGTGCTGCAGCGGCGCCTCGGCTTGGAGAATCCCCCCTTCATCGCCATGGGCGACGCCCCCGACAAACCCGATCCCACCGGCGTGCTGCGCCTGGCCTCGGAGCTGCTGGCCGCCAAGGGCACCAGCCTGGGGGCCGAAGCCCCACCGGTGGTCTATCTGGGCGATACGGTCGCCGACGTTCAAACCGTGCTGCGGGCCCGCCAACGACTGCCCGATCAGCGCTTCCTCAGCCTGGCCGTCTCGCCGCCGCACCTGCACGGCCCCGAGCAGCAGCCGCGACGGTCTGCCTATGAGCAACAGCTGCTGGCCGCCGGCGCCGATCGGATCCTGAGCAGCAGTGACCAGGCCGGCCAGGTGCTGGAGGCCCTGCTGGCCTGAGCGGTTGTCGCAACGGGCACAGGAGGAGGCGGCCCCCGGGTCGCCAGCCCGACCGATGCGGCTCGGGTGGCGCCGAGGCGGGGCGAAGGACGGTGCCTTGATGGTCACGGGATCGGGCCGACAACGCCGCTGCTGATCCCGCTCAGCGCTCCATCGCCACCGGCGCCTTGAGGGCGGCGGCCGTGAGGTTCTCGTGGCCGTGCGCGCTGACGGCCACGTCGTCCTCAATGCGGATACCGATGCCCTTCCAACGCGCCTCGATCTCGGGCTGGCCCTCCGGCACCGCCAGCCGGTCACTCACATAGAGACCGGGCTCAACGGTGAGCACCATCCCCGGTTCCAGCTCGACGTGGTGTTCCCCCAGCCGGTAGGCACCGACATCGTGCACATCAAGGCCCAGCCAGTGGCCGGTGCGGTGCATGTACAGGTGGCGATAGGCCCCCTGTTCGATCACCCCATCCACCGAACCGACGAGCAGCCCCAGCTCCAGCAACCCCTCCACCAGCACCCGCACGGCCGTGTCGTGCACCCCTTCGGCGGTCTGGCCCGGGGCGACGACGGCCACGGCCGCCTCCTGGGCCGCCAAGACCAATTCATAGAGGGCCCGTTGTTCGCCGCTGAAGCGGCCGTTGATCGGAAAGGTGCGGGTGATGTCGCCGTTGTAGTAGTCCGCGAGGGAGCAGCCGGCGTCGATCAGCAGCAGATCGCCATCGCGCAGCGGCGCATTGTTGGCGGTGTAGTGCAGCACGCAGGCGTTGTCGCCACCGGCGACGATCGAGCCATAGGCGGGCCCGCGAGCCCCCTGCTCAAGAAAGTGCTGCTCGATCACCGCCTGGATCTGGCGCTCGTTGAGCCCGGGACGCACCACCTGCCGCGCCAGCTCATGGGCCTCGGCGGAGATGCGAGCGGCCTCCCGCATGCGATCCAGCTCCTCGGGGCTCTTGCGCAGCCGCAGCCCATGCAGCATCGGGCAGGGGGCCACCAGGCCCAGGGCAGCATGGCCGCTGCGGGGGGCGCGATCGAGCTGGCGGGCCCAGGCCTTGAGCACCAGCGGCTCCACCTCCGGATGGCGGCCGACCCGGAAGGCGATGCCCTCGGCCCCTTCCAGATAGCCGCCGAGCCGTTCAGCCAGTTCGCTGCGGGGATGGGCCAGATCGGCGCCGAAGTGGGCGACGGCCCCCTCGCAGCCCCAGCGGAAGCCGTTCCAGACCTCGGCTCCCGGATTCTTGGGCTCGACGAACAGCACAAAGGGATTGTCAATGCGGTGCGGCAGAAACAGGGCCACAGCACCGGGTTCATCGAAGCCGGTGAGATACCAGAAATCGCTGTTCTGGCGGAAGGCGTGCTCCACATCGGCGTGATGGGTGACCAGCGGTGCCGCTGGAATCACCGCGGCCACACCACCGAGCTGGCGCAGGAAACGGCCGCGCCGTTCAGCCAGCAGCAGCGGATCGATCAGGAGCTCCGGCATGGTTGGGAGGGGCACGTACAGCGAGAAGATGGCACAGCCGCTTGAATGCGGTGGATCATGGGCTGCAACGCCCACCACTCCCTTACCCCCATCGGCCGTCTCGCCCCCTTGGACCCAAGCTCGCCCCAGCGGCAGCCACAGCCATGAACGACTACATGCTGCTGGCCGTCGTCGTCGCCCTGATGCTGGCCGGCTCCTTCATCTGTTCAGGCATTGAGGCGGCCCTGCTGACCGTCAACCCGGTCAAGGTGCATGAGCTGGCGAGCCGGGAGCGGCCGGTGCGCGGCGCCAGGCGACTCGAGCAGCTGCGCCAGAAACTGGGCCGCACCCTGGCGGTGCTGGTGATCGCCAACAACGTCTTCAACATCTTCGGCAGCCTGATGGTCGGGGGCTACGCCGCCGAGGTGTTCCACAAGCGCGGCATCGACGGCCCTGCTCTGCCCCTGTTTTCGGTCGGATTGACCGTGCTGGTGATCCTGTTGGGCGAGATCCTGCCCAAGGCGATCGGCAGCAAGCTGGCCCTACCGGTGTCCCTGGCCAGTGCGCCGGCGGTGGGGCTGTTCCAGAAACTGATGCTGCCCCTGGTGTTGCTGCTCGAGCAGCTGATGCCGGCAATCACCGCCGAAAATGAAATCAGCACCGACGAGGAGGAGATCCGTTTGCTGGCCAGGCTGGGCTCCCAGAAGGGCCAGATCGAGGCCGATGAGGCGGCGATGATCGCCAAGGTGTTCCAGCTCAATGACCTCACGGCCCGCGATCTGATGGTGCCGCGGGTCTCGGCTCCGACGATCGATGGCCACGAGAGCCTGGAGAGTCAGCGGGCGATCCTGCTGAGTAACCACGCCCCTTGGTGGGTGGTGCTGGGCGAAGAGGTGGACGAGGTGCTCGGGGTGGCCAGCCGCGACCGGCTGCTGACGGCCCTGGTCCAGGGCGAGGGGCACACCGATGGGGTGGCCCTGTGTGAACCGGTGGAGTTCGTACCGGAGATGATCCGGGCCGACCGCCTGCTGACCAGCTTCCGCCGCCATGGCTCCGGCGTGCGGGTGGTGGTCGATGAATTCGGCGGCTTTGTCGGCGTGATCGGCCCGGAGGCGGTGCTGGCGGTGCTGGCCGGCTGGTGGCGCAAACCCCAGGCGGCGGGGGAAGCCCCGGCGCCATGAGCGCGAGCACCGCCCCGGCCATGCCCGAGCGCTGCAGGCTGCTGCTGCAGCGCTGGCGCAGCGAGCTGCAGCTCAGCCCCCGGGAACGCAGCCTGCTGGGGCCGGAACTGCAGAGCCTGGATCGCCAGCTGCAACGTCTGGAGCAAGGGCGCCTGCGGGTGGCGGTGTTCGGACGGGTGGGGGTGGGCAAGTCGAGCCTGCTCAATGCCCTGCTGGGGGAGGAGATCTTCGCCACCGATGTGGCCCATGGCTGCACCCGGCAGCAACAGGAGCAACCCTGGCCGCAACCGATTCGGGGGCTGGCCTCGGTCGACCTGGTCGACACCCCCGGCATCGATGAGATCGCGGCGGCGGCCCGGGCCCGCCTGGCGGCCCGGGTGGCCCTCGGCGCCGATCTGGTGATGCTGGTGATCGACAGTGACCTGACCCAGGGCGAACTGGAGGCCCTGGAGATCCTGCTGGCCAGCGGCAAACCGCTGCTGCTGGTGCTGAACCGCTGCGATTGCTGGCCCGCCGCCGAACTCCAGGATCTGGTGGCCAGCATCCGCAGGCGCTTGCCACCGGCAGCCCGCCATCTCGAACCGGTGGCCGTGGCGGCGGCACCGCGCCGGGCCCAGCTGCTGGCCGACGGCCGGGTGCGCAGCCGCCAGGAGCCCGCGCGGATCGAACCCCTGAACAGCCAGCTGAAGGCGATGCTGAACCAGCACGGCGAACGCCTGCTGGCCCTCAACGCCCTGCGCGCCGCCGATCGCTTCAGCCAGGGCCTGCATCAGCAGCGCCTGCGCCAGGGCCGCCGCCAGGCCCAGGGGCTGATCGGCCGCTATGCGGCGCTCAAGGCCACCGGCGTCGCCGCCAACCCCTTGATGCTGCTGGACCTGGCCGGGGGCATCGCCTGCGACAGCGCCCTGGTGCTGCAGCTCTGCCAGCTCTATGGCCTGCCCATGACCCGCGGCAGCGCCCGCCAGCTGCTGGGGCGCCTATCGGGTCACAACGCCCTGCTGGGGGGCGCCCAACTGGGGCTGCAGGCCCTGCTGGGCGGTCTTCGCCAGGTGCTGCTGTTGGCGGCCCCATTCAGCGGCGGGCTGAGCCTGGCCCCGGCGGCGCCGGTGGCCGTGGCCCAGGCGGCCCTGGCGGTGGCCACCACCCGCCGTACCGGGCGGTTGGCGGCGGCCGAGTTGCTGCAGGGCGCCATGGCGGCCGGCCAGCCGGGGGCGCTGCTGCGCCGTCTGGCGGCGCAGGATCCCGAAACCAGGCGCTGGTTGGGGGACTGGCAACCGCTGGCCTCGGGCATGGGGAACCGTGGCTCGGGCCGCTCGGTTCCGCTTGGTTCCGACCCTCAGCATCCTGAGGATCCGGAACTTGGGGCGGGGAATCCCGGGACTGGGGGCGTGGGCGTCGCGGGTTCCGATCCCAGGGGGCCGGGCTCAGTGGGTTGGGGCCGACGGGGTCGGGGAGCCAGGGGTCGCGAGCCCCTGGGTTCCAGCCCCATCGGTCGGGGCCTGTTGCCCTGAGGCCAACCTTGATCAGCCCGACCAACCCCAGAGCCATTGCCCTGTTCGGCACCAGTGCCGATCCCCCCACCCACGGCCATCGGGCCCTGCTGGAGGGGTTGCTGAGCCATTACCCGCAGGTGGCCACCTGGGCGAGCGACAACCCGCTCAAGCAACACAAGGCCCCCCTGAGCCTGCGGACCGCCCTGCTGAAGGCCCTGGTGGAAGCCATTGGCGATCCTCGGCTGAGCCTGGAGCAGAAGCTGAGCAGCCCCTGGACCTTCGAGACCCTGAAACGGGCCCGCCAGCGCTGGCCCCAGGCCGAACCGGTGGTCGTGATCGGCAGCGATCTGGTGGAGCAGCTGCCGCGCTGGCGCCAGGCGAGCGAATGGCTGCCGGACTGCCGCCTGGCGATCGCCCCCCGCCGGGGCTGGCCGCTGGCGGCGGAGCCCCTGGAGCGGCTGCGGGCCCTCGGGGCACGGCCGGAACTGCTGGACCTGCAGGTGCCCGCCAGCGCCAGTTCCGGCATCAGGGCCCGCCCCGATCGCCAGCAGGTGCCCGAAGAACTGTGGCCGCTGCTGCGCCGCCATGATCCCTATGGACTGCTGACGCCCTGAATGCGCATCGCCCTCGCCCAGCTCAACCCCCTGATCGGCGATCTGGAGGGCAACGGTGAGCTGATCCTGGCCGCCTGCCAGCGGGCCGCCCAGGCCGGAGCCGATCTGGTGCTGACGCCGGAGCTGTCGCTGTGGGGTTATCCGCCGCGGGATCTGCTGCTGCGGCCCGCGCTGGTGCGGCAGCAACACCGGCAACTGGAGCAGCTGGCCCGCTCCCTGCCGCCCAAGATCGGGGTGCTGGTGGGCATGGCCGATCCTGTGCCGGGCATCGAGACCCCCGGGCTGTGGAACGCCCTGGCCCTGCTTAAAGATGGCGCTTGGCAGGTGGTGGCCCACAAGCGGCTGTTGCCCAGCTACGACGTGTTTGACGAGACGCGCTACTTCCAACCCGGACAACAGGGCGCCTGGCTGGAGTGGCAACAGGGAGAACGGCTCTGGAACCTGGGGCTGAGCATCTGCGAAGACCTGTGGGTGGATCAGGAGCTGCAGGAACAGAGGCTGGCGGGAGGCGATCCGATCGGCGAGCTGGCGGCACGGGGAGTCGATCTGCTGCTCAATCTCTCGGCCTCCCCCTATGGTCGCGGAAAACTGCAGCTGAGGCGCCAATTGGCGGCCAGGGCTGCCACCCGGGTGGCGGCACCGGTGTTGTATGTGAATCAGGTGGGAGGCAACGACGAGCTGGTGTTTGATGGCGCCAGCTTCGTGGTCGACGCCGCTGGACGGCCGCTATGGCAGGGAGCCTGCGGCCGCGAGCAGCTGGCGATCTGGGATACGGAGCAGCCGCAAATGGGCTGCGAAGAGCTGGATCTGGGGCGGGCACAGGCCAAGAGAGGCCCCAGCCCAACCGTTCAACCCGAACAGCAACGTGCAGCTGGCACCGTAGAAACTTCCGATCAGGAGCCCAAGGCCACCGGCGTACAACCAGCCGACCACGAAGGCGCTGGACCCGCCTCCGGCACCAGAGAGGCAGCCGCGATCGCGGTGCCAGGTGAACAGGAACAGATGTTGCGCGCTTTGGTGCTGGGCGTGCGCGATTACGCCCACAAATGTGGCTTCAGCGGCGCCCTGCTGGGCCTGAGCGGCGGCATCGATTCGGCCCTGGTGGCGGTGCTCGCCTGCGCCGCCCTGGGTGCAGAAAACGTCAAGGCCCTGCGCATGCCCTCGCCCTGGAGCTCCACAGGATCCCTGGACGATGCCCAGGCCCTGGCCGATCGCCTGCGGCTGGGCCTGAACACCGTGCCGATCGAGGAGCTGATGCACAGCTTCGATCGGGCCCTGACCCCGGCGCTGGGAGTGGAACCGAGCGGCGTGACAGCGGAGAACCTGCAATCGCGCATCCGCGGCACCCTGCTGATGGCGCTGGCCAATCAACAGGGCAAGTTGCTGCTCTCCACCGGCAACAAATCGGAGCTGGCGGTGGGGTACTGCACCCTCTACGGCGACATGAACGGCGGCCTGGCGGTGATCGGCGATCTCTACAAGACCACCGTCTTCAGCCTGGGCGAGTGGATCGACAGCCCAGAGTCGGCCGAATGCCGACGCGAACTGCAACTACCCGCCGATGACGAACTGATCGGCGCTGCAATCCGCACCAAACCCCCCAGCGCCGAACTACGGCCCGACCAGAAGGACAGCGATTCCCTGCCCGACTACGGCGTGCTCGACCCGCTGCTGCGGCATTACATCGAAAGGATGGCGACCCCCGAGCAGGCGATCGCCAACGGTGTGGATCCCCATGTAGCCCACAGGGTGCAACATCTCCTGCGCCGCGCCGAGTTCAAGCGGCGCCAGGCGGCACCAGTGCTCAAGGTCAGCAGCCGGTCGTTTGGGGGGGGCTGGCGGATGCCGATTGCGGCGGCTGGTTGATAGCCAGGGTTGCAGGACTCAAAGAATTGACAGGGGAAGACACAGGCAAGCCATGGGAAAAACGCAAAATTCGCCCCATCCAGGCAATAAAAAATATGATCGCCAGCATAAAATGGGTGAATGGGTAGCGAACAGCCTGGCATGGGAATGAGGAGCAGACCACAGTTGAAACGAGCACCAAGCTCAAGCGGTTTCCGCAAGGGATGGAGACAGTTGCGCTAATGGAAGGCACTGATCAATCTGATCAAGCCATATGACCTCTAAACAAGCTCCCATGGTGCAAACCTGCCTTTTCGGTTAGAAGCCTTGCCCCGGGTTCATCTGCTGCTGCACTGGTACGACTGCAGCGATCCAGCCACCGGCCCTAAGCCGGCTCGGTAGCATCGACCAGATGAGTGACCAGATTTCTCAGGAGACCGCAATCCCGGCGTTCCGGAACCCTTAGGGGATGCATGATCTGGGAGCACAGATCTTTGAGCCAATGAAAGAATACTTCAAGGCTAACGGCATGGCCATGAAGCAGCAAACGATCAGCGATACAACCTTGAATACATGTCCCAGCCCGACCTTGAGAACTCCTGGGGTCGAGCTTACCAGTGACAAAAGAATTAAAAGTCCCTAGATGCATCAAGCGAGGAAGAACACCCAATAGCACTGCAGAATGAACGTGAACATCGGAACAGACTAGGACATGGGGCCCATCTACTCGACGTAAACAACAGCCACCATTGCGCACGAGCCAACGCCAGCTGTTGATCTTCTACACGACGAGGAGACGGCAAGTCCACACCAATACTGACTACGAAAGCAGTGAAAAGCATGTTGACATGAAGGCAAAGAACATTGACCTCAGGGTGGCCACCTGCCCATGAGAGCGTCGCGCTCTACACGATTCGCAAGAGGGGCGAGTGAAAAATTTGATCGAGACATCTACAGCCAATGCCCCCGCCTCCAAGCTCATATTCGCGCATAGGTTAATCACCAGTTTCGCAGGATCTAGATGAACTCCGCCGAGGACATAACGACAGCATAGGCTTCAGCAGAGTCTGCACTGGGCCATGCTCAAGAGAAGCCTCAAGGCGAGGCCTCGACATCCATTACGGACCTATTCCTGTTGTCCCGTCCGTTTCCATGCAGGCAGTATTCAACAGAAAGACATACTCACTGAGGGGCGAAAAGATTCCAGAACAAAGGGAGAAGATTTAACGACAACAAGGTTAGGTCAACTCGTCAAAAGCCCTCCCAAGCCCCGTCTTCTCAATCAGCCCGGCTCGGAGAGCATACCCCAGGCATTAGTTGCCCCAAAGTTAATGAATCACCTTTGCCAAGGAGAGATGCCTAGGGAGACTCTGGAAAACCCAGGCCATCCACGCGACAATGGCCCTGTAAGCGCAGGTCAGGACTGGGGTGATGAGTGGCAAGCAGCTCGGCTTCTCGGATTACGAGCTGACCACCGCCAAGAAGCAGACCAAAAGGGAGAAGTTTCTCTCTGAGATGGAGGTGGTGGTCCCTTGGCAGGCGCTGATCGACCTGATCGAGCCCCACTACCCCAAAGCGAGCAAGAAAGGCGGCCGACCTCCCTATCCGCTGGCCACGATGCTGCGTGTCCATCTCCTTCAGCAGTGGTACTCCCTCAGCGATCCGGCCATGGAAGAGGCTCTGATCGAGGTGCCCACCATGCGCCGCTTTACCGGCATCGATCTGATCACCGACCGGATCCCGGATGAGACCACGATCCTGACCTTCCGGCACCTTCTTGAGAAGCACGGCCTAGGAGAGCAGATCTTTGAGACCGTCAAGGCTCACCTCAGCGAAAGGGGCATGACGATGCGGCAGGGAACGATCGTTGATGCCACCTTGATCGCCGCGCCAAGTTCCACCAAGAACAAGGAGGGGAAGCGGGATCCAGAGATGCATCAAACCAAGAAAGGAAACCA
>JBAXXM010000028.1:0-29291 GCA_037127935.1 Synechococcaceae cyanobacterium ELA739 | reverse complement strand
CCCAAATTGCTGTCACCGGCTTTCTAAGCACGTCGTTCCAAAGGTTGATCCATGGATCCACAAAGATGGCGTTAAACACTTCCAGCAGCGCAGGACCAACCTCGCCAAATTGCTCCCCAAGCCAGCCAAGAAACTTTCCGATCGGTTCACGAAACGCCACCACCATGGCAACCACGGCCGCCACAGCCAACACGGTCCAGCCGACAGGACCAGAGAACACGGCCAGCAAGCCAGGGATCAGCGTGCTGGTGGCAAAGGTCAGCAAGCCGCCCAGGGCAACCGTGATTGCGGCAATGGCAGGACCAACGACGCCTCCCAAAGAAGCGATGGCACCAATTGCCGGAGCCAGCACCACAAAGGCCGCAGCTAGGGCAACGACGCCACCAATTAACGTCTGCAACGGACCAGGAAGGCTCTGGAAGCCATCAGCGATGGCTGAGATGCCATCGGTCAAAGCGGTCAACACAGGCAGCAAAGCAGTCCCAATGCCAACACCTAGCTCCAGGATCTTGGCTTGCAACGCCGCCATTTTGTCATTGAACTTGTCCGCGCCCTTGGCAAACGATGTTGACATCGTGGCCGTCATGCTTTCAATCGAGTCTCGGCCGCCATTGAGCATTGGAATCATGTCGGCACCTGCTTTGCCAAACAACGCAATGGCAGCAGTGGTTTTGTTGGCGCCATCCGGCATCTTTTGAAATTTGTCGGCGACCTCCAGCATCACTTCATCGGTGCTTTTTAATTTGCCGTTGGCATCTGTCGCTGAAATGCCTAAATCTTTCAATGCTTCTGATGTGGCTTTATTGCCTGTGCCCATATTCTTGTTCAATTTGACCATGGCGTTTGTGACGCCTTCGACCGACGTGCCGCTGCTTTCGGCCGCTTGCTTGAACTTGCTCAGCATTTCGACGCTGACGCCTGTCTTCTGAGACATGTCGTTCATGTCATCGCCCAAGTCGATGGCATGTTTTGCCAGAGTCACCAGGCCCGCACCGCTGGCCAAAGGCACCAGGGCGCCTAGGGCGCTGCTCATGCCGCCAACACTGGAAAGCGCACCCTTGAGGCCGGTGCTGGCTTTTTCAGCGCCTTCTTTCAGGCTGCCCATGCCACGAGCCAGCGCCATCACACCGCCTTCGCCTTCGGTGACGGCCTTGATCTTGAGCAGCGCTTCCATGGTGGCGGCCATCAGCTCTGCTCCTGAAGGATTGTGTATTCCATGACCTGCAGGTCCTCCAGAAGCGCGCGCGCGTCTGCCACTGAGTACAGGCTAAGAAGCCACTCCAGCACCCGATAATCCAGCCCCAGTCTGCCGTTCATGCCCATGCGCCATTGCGTCGTCATCCGGCAGAACATTTCCACGGCGGCCTGGTTTTCCGGAAACACAGCGAATTGAACCGGCGTCACCAAGGCATCAGGCAGCTCGATGCCCAGGGCGGCGGCATCGTCATTGAGCTCACCCCGGCCGCCGTTCAGCCAAAAGCGGGCGGCTTCTTCGAGGTTGGCTTTTTTGAGCCGTGGATGCTCTCCGCCCAGGCGGTCACAATCGCCGTGGCGACGGCTTCCACCTTGAGCAGCTTGGCCTTGCTGCCGTCGCTGTACGGCACCTCACCGCCCTTGGCGTCCAGGATGCCTTCCCAGCCGACCAGCACTTCGCTGGCAATGCTGATGTCATCGATCACTTCGTCATCGACATTCAGCTCACCGCGCTGGATTTGCGCCACCCTGGCCGATGCAGCGGCAATCAGGTAGTTCACCCGGTCTTGGCCCAGCCGGGCAAAGTGACCATCGAATGACTGGCGTTTCCAGCTGCCATCGTCGGCCACGTCAAACGACACCGGCCAGCGGTACCAGGTGCTCTGATCAAGAACGAAAGCCATCAGCTGAACACAAAGAAGACTTCATCGTTGCCAGCGCTGGTAGGCAGCATCCCAAAGGGGATTTCCAGCATCATCAGGCCGTCACTGTCGCCATAGGATGGCGCACCAAAATTGGCGGTTGGAATGCCAATTTCCACAATGTTGCCTGCTTCGGCGCCATGCACAAACGACAACTCGCCAACCGCGCTGGTTGTGGCGGCGTTGAAAGCGTCGTAGGTGTCAATCGACGGCGCTTCAATCATCAGCGAACCTTCGCCCCGGCGATCAGTGATAATGACCTGCTTGGTGCAACCCACTAGCTCGCGGAACACTACGTTGTTCTTCATGTCGAAGTCAAGCGACTCCAGGCAGGCCGTGGTGAAGCCGTTGATGTTCAGGCTGGTGGTGTTGGACTGGTTGAACACCAGCGGCTCGGCCTGATTGCTAAAAGTCGGGGTCGGGATGCTGACATCCGTGGGTGCGTTGTAGATGCCGGTGAACTCGAACTGGAGTTTGGGGATCTCGTTCAGTTTGCCGGCGAACTTGACGTTCCCCCGGCAGCCGGTGGCCAAGTGCTTCTGACCATCGGCATGGAAGGCCAGGGTGACGCTGGTGATGTCGCTGTTGGCAGTCACCGGCGAGTAGACCACCGAAGTGTTCGCCGTGACGGTCTCGCCAAAGGCGCAGGCGGTCAGCAGCTTGCCGTACTTGGGTGCGGTGCCGGCGGCGCCGGAACCAGCCAGCTCAACCGAAAACTCAATCTTCACCCGGCGCTTGACGACGATCTTGCGCTTAGCGCCGAAGTATGGCTGGACGATCTTGCGCTCCAGGCTGTCGGACTCCAGCGGCGTGATCTTCAGGTCGTCCTCGACCAGGATCGCGTCAGCGCCTACGGGGCTGGCACTGGTGCCGTAGGTGCCTTCTGTCGCCGCTACCAGCAGCTTCTTGCGAGTCAGGCCCATGAGCCAGGGGCAGATGATGCCTCAGGCTAAGAATTACGATTCGATCGAATCGACGCTGGTGCGGTAGCGGACCTGATAAGTGCAGACCGTCCAGGCTGCTGTGGCGTCGGCCTTCTCAAAGTTGGGCACCACGGACTGGGGATAGACATCGAGCACCAGGCCGCCCAGGGTGCGATCGGCCATCACCTTGCTGTGAATGCTGGCGATCGTGGGGTCCGCTGCCTGGTCGGGGATGTCGCCGCGACTGGCCACGGCGATCATCACTTGCAGGGTCCAGTCAATGTAGCGGGTGGAGACTGCAGGGATTGTTGCCTGGTCCTGGCCCGGCTCAATCACCAGGGCCGGCGCTTCGTTTCGTTGGAACGCCTCCAGCCGGCTGCGGTAGATCCTGGTGCTGACGCCGGTGGTGCCAGCCAGCGTGGTTGCGAGGGCCGCAATAATTTGCTCTCGCTTGCTGCTCATGAGGGCCTCAAGGTTGCAGTGGCGCCGGCTTCTGCAGCTGCACCCGCGCAAAGACGCCATCCTCAATCAGCGTCATGTCGCGCACCTGGTAGCTGATGCCATCGACCGTGATGGCGTCGCCATACAGCAACCTGCCAAAGGTGGCCGTCGCCACCTTCAGCGTGTAATCCGTGCTGATAACCATGCCATCAGCGACATACTCATCCGGCATGTCGAGGATCCCCAGGCCTGTGACGCCACCGGCAACAACCGGGACGCCAAAGTCAGCCAGGAACACAGAGAGATCCTCGGTGAAGGCCATCAGCTTTCAGCCTTCGTCTTGCGGGTCGGCTTCGGCTCGGGCGGCAGCTCTGTGGTGGCCTTGCCCAGGCGGACAAGGATCGCCGCGTCGTCGTCGCTCACGTCGTAGATGGCTCCAGCTTCAAGGGCCTGGCCGCTGGCGATGGTGTTACGGGTGACGAGGATCTTCATGTGGGAAAGGGGCGGCACATGCCGCCCCGGTCGAGACTGGGAGTCTGAGCCCTTATCAGCTGGTGGTCACGTCGAGGCAAGCCGCGAAGCACTTGGGATCGCGCACCGCCACGTCGTAGGTCACGATGCCTCGGACGCTGGTGAGCGCCTTGGAGAAGTCATCGGAGTCCTCGCCCACGGTGATCTCGAGGCCGTTGCCCCACAGGCCCACCATGGCCTGACTGTAATCACCGATCACCACCGCCGAGCAAACGCCGGAGCTGGTGCCCTTGGTCAGGGTGGAAGGCACCTGGTTGGTGACGTACACGGGGTAACCGTTCACCACCGAAGGGGTGGCGCCGCGGCCAATGGCCAGCAGGTTGTCGTTCACCAGGAAGGGGCCATCGCCGGTGGTGGAGCCACCAGCGCGGAGCTTCTTCAAGTTGCCCATCACCTTGGCGTTGGTGATGTAGCTGACCGTATTGCGATCAACGGGCACGTTGTCGATGGTGAGCTCGGTCTCCAGGTTCACCAGAGTTTCCAGGGTGATGGCGCCGCCGTTGGTGCCGATCGCCACCGAACCGATACCGCTGGTCTGCATGATCCCCGTGGGCTGGCCGCTGGAGCCAGAGCCGTTGAGGATGCCCAGATCCATGGCGACGTTGATACCGTCGATCAGGTCGGTGCGCACCAGCTGCTCAATGCCAGGAGTGGCCTGGAGCAGGGTTTGGCGGCTGTACTTGGACAGCGCGGCCAGGTTCTTGGGCGAAAGGGTCACCTGGTCAAAGGTGGATTCCGCCTGGGTGATGGCGGTGGTTTGGCTGCTCAGGTAGTAGGTCGAAGCCACGCCAGAGCGGCGGGGGATCGCCACGTTGCCCTGCAGGCCGGGCATGGTGCGTACACCAGCGGCGAGCATCACCGAGCGATTGCGCAGGAACTCGATGAAGTCCTGATCGAGCAGGTCGGTCTGAACCAGGTTGCCGCCGGTGGTGGCGCCGCTGGTGACGTAGGTGGCCCGGGTCAGGGCAGAGAAGGGGATGAAGAAGGCCCGCTCAGCCGAAGGGGCGCGGCCCATCGACTTCTGCACCTCGGCGCTCATTTCGCGCACCAGGCCGGCTTCGTAGGAGCTCCAATCACCAGACAGAGCGGCACGGATGCCGGCGGTGATGTTGAAGCGGGTGGCGTCGCGCTGGTCCATCTCGACCGGCTTGACGGTTTCGACCGGCTTGGCGCTGATCTTGTCGAGCACCGCGGCGCGGGCTTCGTCGATGCTGCGGCCGTTTTCGATCAGGGTGGCGCCCAGATCCTTGAGGCCGTGGCGCTCGGTCAGGGCATTGATGCTGGCGATGCGGGTGCGCTCGGCGTTGGCGGCTTGTGCAGCCGCTTCCGCCCGCACCGCCTCAAGGTTGAGGTTGGTGTCTTCCATGGAAGTAGGGGAAGGGGTAGGGGTCGGGGTTGCGGCTGGGGCCGCGTCATCGGTGTCGAGCTTTCGCCCGATGCCGATGGTTGGATCGGCAGGAATGCCGACCACGGACACTTCGTAGGGTTGCCACGAAGTGGCGACAAAATCGCCGGCGCGCTCCTCCATCTGGTTGATGGAGTAGCCCACCGAGACGTTCCGAAGAACGCCATCGGCGATGTCGGCCATCACTTCCTGCGCAAACGGATTGCGCGAGAACTTGACCGACACCATGCCGCGCTTCTTTTCGCCATCAAGCCAGGCACGCTCCACCACGCCGATCACGCGGTTGGGGTCGTGATTGAACAGCACCGGCGCGCCATCGTTCATGCGGCCCAGGTCAACGGCGCCGCGCTCATGGCTCAGCACTTCGTTGCCGAAGTAACGCTGCACCGGGTACTCGCTGGAAAAGCTGAACTCCATCGAGCGGTCTTCAGCACTGATCACCACGCCATCAAGCGACGCCGCGCGGCGATGGGTCTGGCCCTCCAGATCACGCATCAAGTCCATCGCTCATCCCATCTTGGTTCAGGCTAGGAACTCCGATCCCGTCACCTTCGGCAGTGTCCTCAGTGGTATCAACAGCCGGATCAGTCGGCTCGACATAGCCGGCATCGCCATCGTCGGCCGGGTTGGTGTCGAATTGGAGCTCCAGCTCCTGGGCCCGGTCCACCTCGGCCTTGCGTGCCAGCAGCAGCTCCTCAAGGTCGCCGCCCTGCTCGGCCACCACCTGGGCCTGGGTCTTCAAGCCGCAGCGGATGGCGGCCTTGTCGGCCTCCACATCCTTCAGCGGATCGATGTAGCTCCAGCCCCTGGCCATCCACCGGCAGGCGCAGAAGCGATCCGGTGCCAGTTCGTAGCCTGGCAAGCTCAGCGCACCGCTGAGCACGGCGGCCTCCAGCCAGCGCTCAAAGATCGGGGTCAGCAGCTCATCGATCAGGTACTGCTGCAGCACCTTCCAGTTGTCGCGGTCTTCGATCTGCGCCAGGCGGCTGCTGCTGTAGTTGCTCTGGCTGTAATCGCCGGACAACGCCGCATAGTTCACTCCGACTCCGCTGGCGAAGGCCCGCAGCATGCCCCGCACGAACGGCTCTAGCTGCCCATCCGGCGCGTTGATCTGCGGCACCTCCACGGACTGGCCGGGGAACAGCGTCTTGAACATGCCCGGCTCAAAAGTGGTCACGTGCTCGCCGTCGATCACTTCTTCGCCATAGGTGTCGCCCGCGCCTTCTGGGCTGGTGATGAATCCCATCAGCGCCGATGCGGCCCGTGCCCGCACCAGCGCTGCCTGCTCATAGCCCGCCAGGTGGTGAAGCCGTTGAATGCCAGCGGCGAACCACGAAACGCCACGGGTCTGCGCTGGCCTTTCCTGCAGGTAGAGGTGGATCACCTCGCTGGCTGGCACCAGCAGATGGCGCGCGCTTGGGTTGCTGCCGCCCAGCGCCGTGTCGCCGGGATGCTTGGCCAGGAACGCATAGGTCACCGGTCGCCCCCAGCGGTCCACCTCCACGCCCATGCGCCATTCGTTGCCCGGCACCGTGCTGCCGCCGGTGTAGTTCTCGTCGAGCTGGTCCGACTCAAACACCTGCAGCGCCAGCGGCACCCGGCCGCCGCCGAAGGCCTGGGGCACCAACCTGATCAGAATCTCCCCCGATTCGACCATGGCCCCGATCGCCATGCGCTCGATCTGATGCAGGTTCAGGCGGCCGGCAACATCACAAGTGGCCTTTCGTGTCCACTTCTCCCAGGCCGTTTCAATCTGGTCATTCACCACCTGATCCAGCCGGCCGCCGCCGCGCTGCATCCGCACCTGCATCTGCAGCCTGATGCCGGTGCCCACCACGTTGTTGGTGACCAGGCTCTTGGCCCGCTTGGCATAGTCGTTGTCCCGCACCAGCTGGCGCGCGCGGTTGCGCAGCCTGCTGATGCTGCCCTTGATCTCGCTGTCGGCGCTGCTGCCGCCGCTCACCCAGTCGGACGTGAGCCGTGAGACGTTGGCCCCGGCGTAGGCGCGGCGCCTGGGGGGCTCGGCCATTGCGGGCTTGCGCAGGCCCAGCCGTTCACGAATTGAGAAGCCCAGTCCGAATGCCATCAGGTGAACCTCACGAACAGGTTGCGGGGATCGCCCAGGCCGTTGGCCATGCGCTCGGCTGCCACTTCTTTGGCGACATCGGCTTTCAGCTGGTTTTCACGCTCGATCAGCTCGGCGAGGCTGTACTTCTCCAGCTGCCGGCCGCCGATCATGTAGCGCCGCACCGCGCCGCCGCTGATCAATGCGCGAATCGCCGATTGCACGGCATCAAGGTCCTGCCGGGCCTGGCTGCGGCCATCGAGCGCCCCAGGTGCGCCGGCATAGTTCAGCGCTGCCAGGATGGTCAGGCTGCCGCTGCCGATCGTGAGCGCCTGCGCGCCATTGGTGGCCCTGGCACCCCAGGTCCATTCCCCAGCCGTCAAACCTGCCGAATTGGCGGCGCTGATTGTTGACTGCCAGCCGGTGCCGTAGGCCGTGGCCGCCACCGTCAGGCCGGCGCCAGCAGTGGCGCTGCGCAGGTAGGTGGTCAGGGTCCAGCTGCTGGAGCCGACCGCATTGCCCAGACTGTCGGTGGAGGCGTCATCGCGCCAGCTCACCGTGTCACCGGCGCGGAATGTCGCGGGGATCGTCATAGGCTCAGGCTAGGAAGCCCGATCTCACCAGTTCGTCAGGAATGACGGCTGCGCCTGTGTGGCCCTGGTCTGGCGCTGCGGGACGGCTGGCTTGGTCAGGCTGGCTTCGATCTGATCCCACATCGTGGCGCGGTTGTAGCGGCGGGTCACCAGCTGGAGCGCGGCGTAGGCCATCCGGGTGCAGTCGCCGGCTTCGTCTCTGCTGCCGGCAGGCAGCGCCCAGCTGTAGGTGGTCTGGCCCTTGTCGCGCTTCGGCATCCGCTTCCAGGGGAACAGCTCAGCCAGGAATTGATCGGTGCTGGCCATGCCGAAATGCAGATAGCCGGGGCCTGGCTGCTCATTGCGCAAGCGGCCCTGGAGGTGGTTCACGCTGGCGTCATAGCCCACCTGATAGAGCAGCACGCCGCGCTTCGTCACGCCTTGATTCTTCCGGTTGATGTCCACCGGCGCACCACGGCCCAGCAACGGCTTGCCCTTCTGGTGTGCGCCCTTCATTGGCACCCAGCTCGATGTACGGCTGCGGCACCAGTCGCGCACCTCATGGGTGGCATAGCCGCCGTCATCGATGCCGCCCATGGTCAGCCGGAGCTCGGTGCCATCGGCGCGGCGCCATTTGGTCTTGGCGATCTGGTCAAGCTGGGCCAGCGTCTCCGGCTGCTGCGGATCGCCGTCAATCTCCCAGTGGCCCAGGTGCCAGCCCTCCTCACCGCGGCCCCAACCCCAAACGGTCAGCACCAGCCGCTCGCCGGCGGTGCCGCCGCCGCCCTGCACGTCCACGCCAGCGGTGAGCAGCAGCACGCCATCAGGCACCGCGCCCTCGGGGTAGCCGTTGCCGGCGGCTTCGTTTTTGCGCCGCTCGGCCAGGCCGTCGCCGGTGAGCTTGCCACTGATGGAGTCTTCCCACGGCTCACCGAGCACCGTGTTGCGAAACGTTTGCATCGCGTCGGGGTCACCCTTGCGCATGGCGTCCAGGGCCTCGGCGTGCTCACGGACCAGCACGGTCCAGTCCGCTGCCGGGCTGTAGCTGTAGGCGGCCCAGATGTGAAAGCTCACCAGCCCCGGCTGCTGGCTAACGGTCGTGGGGCGCCACTCGCCACGCTCCACCATCCAGCGCTTCTTGCTGTGCGGGATCGGCTCGGCGCAGTTCTCGCAGCCGTAATGGCCGGCGTGCTCACCTTCGCGGATCATCTGTTCCCAGCGCAGCACCTGCATCGCCTGGCAGAACGGGCAGGGCACATAGAAGCGCCGCTGGTCGCCACGCAGGAACGCCTCTTCTGTCTTGCCGCCGGCGAAAATGGGAGTTCCGCCCTGGCCAATCTTGCGGTCCCAGTAGTAATCCGCCCGGTTGCGGCCCAGCTTGATCGGGTCGCCCTCATCGAGCTTGGGGTAGGCGTCCACCTCATCGAACAGCACCACCTTCCTGGACTTGCGCCGGAATGATCTGCCGCTGGCGGCGTTCACGATGTCGATCAGGCCGCCGTTGGCCAGCTGCTTCAGGAGGATCGTGTTGCTGGCGGTGTTGCGGGCCTTGCTCTCTGAGATCAGGCCACGCAGCACCGGCGTGTCCTCGAACAGCGGCTTGATCTCTTCCTTTGAGTAGCCCTCCGCGTCCTCTTTCACCGGCTGGACGATCATCACTGGGCAGGGATCCTGGTGGCTGAAGAACTGCACCACCACGCCCAGCATCTTTGTCCAGCCCACCCGGGCTGACTTCATGATCGCCACCGTCTCCACGGTCGGGTCGGTGAAGGCGTCAAGGATCTCGCGCTGGTACGGCAGGGTGTTCCACTTGCCTTTCTCGGCTGCGTTGCCGGTCATCACCGCGAACTCATCGGCGTACTCACTCAGCCGCAGCCGCGGCGGCGGCTTGAAGCCCGCCAGGATCTGCCGCGTCAGCTCGCCCACGTCGGCGCTGATCATGCCTTCACCTCCCCGGCCGCCAGCTCGTCGAGGGCCTCGCGGATCAGCGTGGTCAGCAACTCCACCTCCTCGATCTCTAGGTGCGGGATGCGCTGCTTCGCTGTACTGGGCACGCCCAGCAGGCGGGTGCGGGTGATGTTGACCGCGCCGCCCCAGGCCAGCTCCACATCCTCGCGGCGGAGCAACAGGCCTTCCTGCGTCTTGCGCTGCAGCTCCAGCAGGTTGGCCTTTTCGTATTCGCTGCGGGCGCGGCTGTCGTTGTAGGCCGGCAGCTCCTCAGGCTCTGGCGCCCTGGGCGGTGGTAGCGGCGGCTGCTTGGGTTGTGGCTTGGTGCGCTCGGCCGCCGGCCGCAGCGGCTGCGGTGAATCCGTGCGCGTTCTGGTGATCGCCGCCCAGCGTTGCTCCAGTGCATCGCGCTCAATCAGCGGGTTGCCGTCAGGCCCCGGCACCGTCTCCAGCTCGTTGCGCTGGATCTTGCGGTAGATGCTGCCGCGACTTTTGAGCCCAAGTACCAGGGCCGCTTCTCCAACCGTGATCAGCACTTACGACGGCTTGTCACACCTTGTCACAGGCTAGGGAACATGTGACAAGGTGCTGTGACAAGACCTGGGGATTGTGCGCCATGGTGCCCAATGGAGTCGCATTGTTGCGAGCAGTTCTCAACAGCGCAAGCGGCGATTGAATACACCCGCAAATACGGGGGGTGGGAAGGACCCAGCGACCGTTAATCATTTGTAAAGATTTTTTATTTCAACATCCAGCGCGCTCATGAATTGATTTGGGAACACGCGTTGGTATTCACCCCACGCGATTCCTTGTATGTCGAACTTGCGTTCATAGTTCGGTTGATCAGTGACAAACAGAGCAGGCACGAACCCACGCTGATACCCAACTGTTCTTGGCCTGCCGCGCTGGCCCGAGCCCTTGCCTGTGCCGCCCTTCGGGCCTGGGCCAACGCGATGCGCCACGAACCGCGCGCCTTCGCCGAGCTCGCCATACATCATGAAGTAGTCAGACTTCTGGCGTCTGGAGCGAGACCGCCTGGAGCCGGAGGCATTGCTGTTGTATCCGGACCCACTGGCCGCCCTGATCCGGGACAAAATGCGCCGATACTCCGGGCCAGGCAAATTGCCTTGAGCATTCAATGCAACGCCGCCAGATGCAGGCGTGATGAATTGATCGCCACGAATCAAACCAGCTTGGCGCATCTTGCGTTCCGTTGACTTGTAGCTTCGATCCCCGCCACGGGAAAGGATTTCCATGTAGCGGCCCGATGGCACGCCAATCGCTTTGGGCGTAAAGCCAATGTCCGTGGGGCTGTTGTCGCCGTAGTTCCAGCCAACGGCTGCCACCAGGCGGTCACGGTCAGCCCGCCAGTAACGCAGGCCCCTGGTGGTCCAGTTTGTTGGGCCGCCCTTGATCTGCGGAAACACGTCAGCAGCGAGCCTGTCCTTGGCGCTCGCTGCCGCCTTGGACATGGCAATGGCTGAGATCTTGTCCATTTTGCCGATGGATTCAGCCAGGAATCGAGCGGCCTTGCTGATCTCGCTGGCGTCAACACTGAATTGCACGCTGGCCATCCTTCACCCCTCCTGCCTGTGCTCAGGCGCAAGACGCACGCAGGTCAGTGTGGCCATCGGATGCAGCTGCCGGTACAACCACCCAGCCGCCCAGGCCGAGCGCGCACGGATGGCGTAATCCTGGGTCCGATAGGGATTGCCATCAATCAAGGCCGTCACCAGGTAGGTGGTGATCACTGCAGCAGCTCCTCAAGCTCGGCGCGCTTGAGATCCAGGTCGGTCGGCAACGACCATTCGCATTGCCGCTCCCCATCGGCGCTGACCACCACGACATGGGAGACGCTGTGCCACGACGCCACCCAATTCAGGATCAGCTCCTGCCACCAAGGCAGCCAGGGGTTCGAGCGCTCAACCAACCACGACAGCGATGCCGAGCGCTTCATGGCGTCCCAAAGGCTGCGACAGGCTATCGATGGCGGGTCAGCCCTTGATCTCTTTGATCTCGATCTGGCAGCCCTCCAGCTCGCCAGGCAGCGCGTACTCTTTGGACGCCACCACGAAGGCCACCTGGCTGTCGTCGTGGAACAGCACACCGGTCAGACCGTCAAGGGTGCTGCGCTGCAGCTTGTCAAGATCTGGCCGCGTGATGTGTGCCATGGGCGCTGACGGCTTGAGCTTGCCCTTGGCGTTGTAGTGGCCCTTAGGCCTAGTAAACCTGAACAGCAGATGCAGGTAGACCGGCTCAGCCGTAATGGCCAGGCCGGTCTTGAGTGCTTCCTGCCGCACAGCTTCGCGCCATGGCTTGACCTTGGGTGATGACTCGACCATGCGGCCACCGCCAACATGGCGTTTTGATCCTTGCGGCGCCGGGGTCAGGCCAAGAACGTGGAAGATCACTCCTCAATCACCCTGCTCAGCGTGGCCAGGCTGATCGCGTTGATGCCACCGCGGCTCAGCGCTTCGCGCTGGTCCTGCAGCAGTGCCTGGATGCGGCGGCGCTCGTCGTCGCGGCCTTGCTGGTAGGCCGCGGCGGTGGCAGCGCTGCTGGTGGCGTGCTCAATGGCTGCTGCAGCCTGACGATCGTGCTCGATGCGTTCACGCTCCAGGTCGGCCGCGGCCTGCTCGATGAGATCACACACGCTTGCGCGAATGTGCTCCAGGGGTTTGATCATTCCTCGGCCTCAACGCACAGATAACGCGCGGCGTCCTGGAGGCTGAGCGGCCGACCGGCCATCTCTTCCAGAACAATCAGTTCGCTGGCCAGGTGAACCAGCACCATGCGCGCGGTGGTGCTGAGCCAGGTGGCGCTGGAGTCGGCTTCCATGATCGCTTCGGTCATGGCTGAAACGGTGCGATCAAGCAGGGTGTCCTGGGTGCCTTGGGCGATGTTCATGGCTTGGGTGTGCGGACGGTCCAGAACGGTGCGCCGGTGGTGGCGGTAGCGGTTCCATCGGCTTCAGCGGCTTTCCTGGCGGTCTTGAGCTGCTGCTCGATGGCTTTGACCGGCTCGGGATAGTCCCAGCTGCGGCGGCCGGGTGTCCAGGAGAATGCCCAGTCGTTGTGGCTGAAGCCACCGGGATCGAGCTCACCGGCATCGACCAGCTGGGTGAGGCGATCAAGGATGCGCTCATCGGCGGCTCTGAGGCGCGCCAGGCCCTGCCTGATGGCAATCAGGTGATCGAGTAGCTGATCGGTGTCCATGGCGCCTAGATCGGCCTCTAAAGCCTGAGTCAGCTCAGCCATGGATGATCACGGCGAAAATGGCGGTGAAGAAGGCGAACAGCAGCAGTTCGCCTAGGCGCTGGCTGCGGTTGAGGTGTGGTGCCTGCATGGCGTGGTGATGTGGTGGTGAAGGGTGCTCAGAACTCTGAACCTGCCGGGATCTTAGGGAACGGCTAAGGGATCTGGGAATCCCTGCTGTCACGAAACGAAACCAGGAAGGTGAGCCGCGACTGGTGAACGCGTCGCGGCTCGTAACTCCGATCAGGCTGCGGCTGGTTCGTCCATGGAGGCCAAGGCGACGGCTGTGTCGGTCAGATGCCAGCCCATGCCGCGCTTGGTCAGCAAACCGTCCTGGCGCAACAGCCCAAGCCGGTTGGTGATCGTGTCAGGAGAAAACATGCAGCACAGCTCGCGCCGCAGGTCACTTGTGCGCACGGGCTGGCCGCAGGCCCGCAAGTGGCAAATGGTCTGAATGATCGCCTTGCCTGATGGGGCCAGGTCATCAAGCGATCGAATGCGATGGCCTTGCGTGCCTGGCAACGTTGCAACGGATCGCCGATTGCGGTTGCGAATCAGGTCGATCGCCTCGGTGCCACCCGATTCGGCGTCAATCAGCAGGTAGTGAGCGGCGCGCATGGGAAGCGGCTGAGCAAAGAAGGCGTCAACGTCAGTGCGCCAGCCGTCGCCCAGGAGCGCTGGAGCGGGCTGAGGGTGTCCCAGCTGCTCAAGGAACCACCCGTCCATCCAGACCGCAAACTGCGGGGATAGCCAGCGGGCCAGGTCCACGGCGAGGCGGGGATGCACCCAGGTGCCGCGGAGATGGTTGGGGCCGGTGGTGGTGGTGATCACCAGTTGATCGGCGGGGATGCCGAGGGATGCGGCCAGGGCCTGGAGGTAGGCGGCGGAGGTGTCGAGCCGTTCGTAGTTGTGCCACCGTTTGCCGTTGGCCTGGCACATGGTCGTGGCATCGGCGTAACCGTCGCTGTCGCGGCGACTGATGGGTGCGTCATTCCACGTGCGGACGCTGAGGCCTGAGGCGTTCATGGTTGTTTCTGCTGTAGGGCGCCGGGCATCGCTGCCTGACATCTGCAGCATAAGCACACCGCTCCGCAGCCTGTCAACAGCAAGGGGGTCAGCTCAGATGTGAGCCGACCCCCTTGCCTGGAATGAAACCGGGCCTCCGATACGGTTTCAGGCCGCCGCCTACGCAACAGCGGCCACCGCGTCCAGCCTTACGGGGAGGACCGACCCGGCAGTGCAAGGTTACCGCCTTTGCCTTGAACCTTAGCGGCTCAGTAAGACGAGCAGATGGCCGGTCACGAAATGAAACCAGGCTCAGAAGCCCGAGCCCGCCACGTCGCCCAGGCGCCAGCCCACGCTGTGCGGCACTCCTGCAGGCTGTAGAGCGGCGAGAAGGTCGTGGAGCCAGGACGGCACCAGATGGTCTGCCCCGCGTCGTAGGTGTTGCCATGCGTGGCCTCCAGCGCCATGTAGCCGCCCAGCTGCGCGGCGGTGCTGTAGGTGCTGCCGTTCTCCCCCAGGCTCTTCAGGTCGGCCAGGATGCGCCGGCCATGCTCGTCGATGTAGGCCACGTCGAAGGTCCCGGCGACCCGGCGGCGCAGGCAGCAGGTGGGGCGCTCGCTGGCCAGGATCTGCAGCTGGTGCCATCGGTCGTGGGTGATGAGCGGCTGGATCCAGTCGGCGTGGTCGCCATCGGCCAGCTCAGCCATCTCGTCAACCATGGCGCGGAACGGAATGCCCTGGCCCTCGACGCCGACCATGGCGCCGCTCTGCAGAAACAGCTCCAGTGCCCTGTGGCAGCTGTTGCCCCTGGGCTCCCAAGTGGCGCGGGTGGCCTCGATGCGATCCATCGCGTAGTCCGACTTCAGGCAGCCGAGCACGCCGGTGACCGACACGGGGAACTCCACCTCCCCCAGCCAGTAGCGGTGCTCAGGGTCGCGCCGGTGCAGGCCGGGGATGGGGGAAAGCCAGGGGGTTGGGGTGGGCATGGGTGAGTGGGGGTCGCGCGCGCGTGGTGAATGGCTCCAGGTGACTCCATTGGCTCAGACTCCAGAGCCTGATTGGCGTTTGGCCTTGTCACCAAGGGATCACCATGTGATTACGGTGTGTCAATTCTGAAATTGGACTAGCGGAGTCACATTGTGACTGCCTGGTGATCTGCTTAAAACTCTCTCTATGACAGGGTTTTAAGTACATAGAGTCACTTGGGAACGGACGCTATTAAGGGAGATCACGGCGGCATCGGCTGATCCCCATGCCGCTCAAACCATTCCCTGGCCACCGGCGTCAGCTTCCAATGGCCAGGCATCGGGCCAACCCTGGCCACCATGGGTCGCCGGCCGCCGCTGGCCCGCGTGAGGCTGTTGGCCACCGATCCGCTGCTGTAGCCCTTGGCCTTGCCCAGCTGGGCGATGATCTCGCGCCGGTGCAGCGATGGCTTCCCGCCCTGCAACGCATCCCAGAGCGCCTTTCCGACCCCGTGCCGCACATCACGGATCACCTCCGTCATGGCGGTGACGGTCAGGCGGCCGGTGTCCTCATCAATCTGGTAGTTGAACTCGCGGGCCGTGCCCTGCCGGCACTTGCGCACGATCCAGGTCCGGCGCCAGGTGCTGATGCGCTTCTTCGCGCCCTTGGCTGGCGGCCCCTCGAAGCCATCGTTCTCGTCGTCGCCCTCGGTGACGAGCTGGATGCCATGCACAATGGAGGGGATTTCCTTCCACGCCTTGGCGCCGGCCGCCTCGCCGCCAGCGGTGCCGTCATGGTTGAGCCAGAGCACCGATGTGTGCCTGCAGATGACCTCCTTGACAAAGGTGAGCAGTGCCGTGACCTGGCCGTTGTCGCAGTAGTTGAGATCGGCTCTAGAGGTGGCGGCCTTGCAACTGTCGATGATCACCAGGGCGATGTTCTCGGTGCGCACGAAGTCGAGCAGCGCCAGGCAGCCGCGCAGGCCGGCATCCCAACCCATGGCCGCCTGATCTGAGTCGTGTGCCCACACATGGAGCCGGAGACCTTCATGGGTTGGGCTGATCGCCGGGTGCTCAGCCTTGCCCAGATCCTGCAGGGTGCGGATCAATGGCGCCGGGCCTGAGTCGGTGGCGATCATCAGGACGCTGCCGGCCTGCGGCTGCGCCTCGCGGTCCAGGAACCCGGTGCCATCGATGATGGCGAACGCCATGGCGAGCGCCGCGGTGGTCTTGCCTGCGCCGGCCGGCGCATAAAGCAGCGCCTGGTCGTTGGCAGGCAGGAAGCCTTCGAGCAGCCAATCCAGGCTGATCACCTTGGACAGGTCGATCGATCGATAGGTGGGCCGCTCCTTTGGCGCGGTGCCGGCGCTGCGCTGCTCTTCTTCGGTGAGCAACCGGAATAGCGCTGCATTGATCTGGCCATCGGTGCGGCGAAACCGCGCCATGATCTCGGCCCGGGCTTCCATCTCGGTGTCGTCGTCCTGGCCGCGAATGGCCGCCAGCGTGACCGTCAGCAGCTCGCGGTAGGTGGCCGGTGGTGGCTCGGCTGGATCAGCCGCCCCGGCGTCAGCGGCTGCGCCTGATGGCTTTCCCGGCGGTTGCTCGCCTTGGGGGCGGCGGTAGCGGAACCCACCCAGCGTGTCGGCCAGATAGTGCAGGGTGCCGATGGTGGTGCCGCTGCTCTTGAAGCTCTGCCATTTCGCTATGCACTCGTCTTCATCAAAGTTGCTGCATCCCTTGGACCAGTCCACCCAGTCGCTTAGCAGCCCCGCCGAGACGCTGTGCAGCGCCATCCCAACCCGCAGCCAGCGGTCGTAGTCGTCAAGGGGCGGGATGTGCTTCAACAGCTCCTGCGCCCTGGGCACGTCGTCCTCAGAAGCTGGCTGGTGCTCAGCTGCTGCCGGTTCCGTTGCGGCCTTCAGCATCGGCCACAGCAGCCAATCCGGCGCATCGGCCACCTGCAAATCAGCAGGGGATCGCCCATCGATCCAGCGGTAACCCTCGGTGTCAGGGTGCGCCCCGGCGATGACGGACTGGTGGCCAGTCCCGCGCAGCTCCAGCACGATCCGGCCTGCGTCGTTGTGCCAGACCCGCCGGCCGCGCAGATGGGGCCACAGATCAGCATGCACCCTGAAGGCCATCTGGCGGCGATTGATGACGCCGCTGCTCCACGCCACGGTGGCCGGCAGGTCTGACCAGATCCGGCCGTAGACCGCCTTGAACATGGCGACAGCGCCGGTGCCGTCGAAATCCACGGCGATCACGCCGCTGGCCTCACCGAGCACCAGGCCGACAGCCTTCACGAAGCTGGAATCCGCCAGCTCGGCGATCCCGTCGGCGTCGTAGGTGTGGTGGATCCAGTCGGTCTTCATGTCCCCGGTGGCCGGGTCCACAGGCCGCTTGAGGCCATCGCAGGGGATCAGGCGCCAGTCGCTGTCCACCTGCTGGAGCTCCGCCAGGAGCTCGGCTGTCAGGGTCATCACAGGCGGGCCTGGCGATCGTTGCGGGCCTGGGCGCGCTCCTGCCGGCGCTTCTCATCGCGCAGGATCTGGCGGATCACGGTGGAGCGCGGCTCAGAGTCCCGAGCCTGATCAAGCCAATGGATCAGATCAGGCGGCAGCCGGACTGGGATGGGGTGCATGGGTGAGCATCAAGCCCAGACAGCGTATCCGCGCCGGATACGGGATGGCAAGGCTGAGGGGGTGGGTTGACGTTCGGACTTCTGAGCCTGTATGGTCCGCTCATGCGGAACAAGCGGGGGTGCAACCCCGCCCGCTCCTGGCCACGGCCAGGCCCAACAACCCATCGCCCGGCCTGGTTGCCGGCATTATCTCGTGCGCCTTGAAATTCGGACTGTCACGCCCGCAAAAGCCGCAGAGCTGTTGCGATTAAATACAAGCAATAGACCTTTGAACCGAGATCACGTTGCTTTTTTTGAAGCGCAACTTAAGCGCGGTGAAATGCAATTAACTCATCAAGGCATTGCTGTAACTGCTAACGGAATTTTAGTTGATGGGCAGCATCGACTAACAGCCATTGTAAATACGGGTATTTCAGCAGAATTGCTAGTTGCCTATGACGTTAAACCTGAAACTTTTTCTGTTTTAGATACTGGCGCGGCCAGAGGAGCAAAAGATGTGTTAGCTATTGACGGTCATAGAAATTGCTCGACACTTGCCAGCGCTTTACGTTTGTACATTCTTTACAACTCAACGCCTTATTCTGTTTGGACTGGCAAATTTGCTAAGCAACTTTGCACTGTAACGGCGATTAAGTCGGAGTATTCAAACAGCGCTGAGCTATGGGATTGGGCGGCAAGGCTAGGAAGATATTGTAATTTGCGGAGCGTAATTGTTCCAGGCCCTTTTGCCGCAATGGCATTTATAGCAGTTTCAACTGGCAACTACTCAAAAGAATACGTTTCAGAGTTTGGGTCAAATGTAAAATCAATGGCCGGGATTCCTTTTGGTCATCCAATTTTGGCGTTTAGAAACAGAACTACATTGTCTCGCGGCAATGCGCATAGCCAAGACCGGTTAGCTGATTACATTAAACTTTTTAACGCTTGCGCTACCGGGCAGTATCTTAAGCAATTCAAATCTCAACAATATCCACCAATGCCAACACTTGTACACGCATCCGAGTCAATGTTTGGAGAAACGTCTGCATGACCACCCGCAAAGACGACGGCCGCAAGCTGATCCAGATCACGGTTCAGCCTGACCTGTACGACAGGATCCGCCAGCATTGCAACAGCCTGGACATGCCTATCACGGTGTGGGTTCGAGGCTTGATGCGAGAAGCAATGGCCAGGCCCACCCCCTAACTCCTGGGCCTGCCCCGCCAGCACGGCAGCGCTGTAAGCCCCACGGTCACCACCCCCACCCACCCATGACCACCACCACATCAAGCCGCACCATTTACAACGCCCTGCACGGCGTTGGGAGCCTGATCGTCAAGGCCAGCCCGTCTAACTACGTACAAGAGCGATCGTGCTGGCTGGTGACGTTCACGCGTTACGGGGTCCGCGGCAAGCAGCTGGATCAGTGCGCCATCTGGCTGTCACGCGCGCAGGCCTGGGATCAGACACGATGGGATCCCAGCAACAGCCGTCTGGTGCCTGCTGAAGCGCTGGCCAAGGTTGAGGAATGGCTGAGGGAGCAGGGTGATGCCTGAACTTTCCCCCGCCCCACCCAGCCGCGCCGCCCTTGCGGCCGTGTTGGTTCAGGCTGCCGAGTCTGAGCCGTTGCTGGCTGATCTGCCTGCTGCCGAGATCAGCTGTGGCACGCAGCGCATCGACCTGGCCAATGGCTGGAGCTTCTGGATCTCATGGCGTGATGGCACCCTGGGGCCGCTGCTGCAGGCCACGGCACCAGATGGCAGCTGGTGGTCGCATGGCTGTGATCGTTGGCCGGACTGGAACGCCGGGCCTGATGCGGTGGTGCTCGATCCGTTGCGGCACCTGATCAGCGCAGATCAACGTCAGCGGCTGGAGCAGCGGCTGCTGAGCTGTTGCTGCTGGCCGGAGCCGGACATGCCGCCGCGGCCGGCGCTGCTGCCGCTGGAGCAGATCGATGAAATGCTGGCGCAGATGGTGGCGTCGTGAACTGCCCCGCCTGCGGTGGTTCGTCAAAGGTCAACACCACCCGCCTGGTGGTTGGCACCGATGGCGACAGATGCCGTTGGCGAGTGTGTGATGACTGCGGCTTGCGTTGGTACAGCTGGCAGGCAGCGGAGCAGTTGCTGCCGTCTCATGCGGTGCGCTGGCTTCAGTCGGATGTGTTCATCGATGCTGATGTGCTGCGACGCCTGCGAAAGGCCGCATTTGATCGCTCGTAGCCTGGCGCGGTGAGTGGAACCATTGTCCCCGGCTGTTCCTGGCGGCCGGGGTTTTTATGCCGGCTCGCAGCTGATCTCGACGCCAGCGCTTTGGTTGGGCTTGAGCTTGAGCCAAATGCCGCCCAGGCCCTTGGGCATCACGATCCGCTCGACTGCCCAGCCGCCACCATCGGCAAACTCTTCCTTGTAGGTGCCGGTTTGCAGGTGCCAGCGCTGCTCAATGCGCTGCTTGCCGGTGCTGGTCAGGCGGTAGCAGGGATGGGAGACGATGCTGCGCTCGTGGTTGTGGCCATTGACCAGGATCGAGGCGTCCGGGGCGATGCCGGCATACCTGCCGCCGCCCATGGTGCCCTTGCTGATGATGCCGCCCCAGGCGCCGTGGTGGAAGAACAGGCACACGCGGCGGGTTCTCTCGTCTCGCGTACTGCCGGCCCGGTAGAAGGTGAACCAGATGAAACCCTGGTAGCGCATGTGTTCGACCGGTGAATCATGCCGGTCGCGCATCAGCCGGGTCAGGTTCCCAAGCGGGTCAACTTCGTTGTTGTTGAGGACGGCGGTTTCGTGGTTGCCATCGCTCATCATCAGGATCGTCTGGCTGAACGGCTTGAGGAAATCAGCCGCTTCGCTGAACACCAGATCGAAGTAGTTGCTGCCCAGGTGCTCAGGCCTGATGGAACCCTTGGAAGCGCGCCGATCGCGTTTGCCTTGCATCAGGCAGAGCACGTCCCCGAAGAACAGCGCATGAGCGCCGCGCCCCTGGGCCTGTTTCAGGTGCTTGCGCAGCAGCTCGCGGTCGCACTTGGGGTTGTCCAAGTGGATGTCTGACGCCAGCAGGAACTCATGGCCATCCGTCCGCTCGTAGGGGATGCGGATCTCCAGCAGCTCAGGGCTGTGTCTTAGCACCTTGAGCCGTGGTTGGACCATGGGAGCCTCATCGGCAACCCAAGGCTAGGAATTGTTACCAATGGGACTGAATGATTACATCAGCATCTGCCGCACCCTCCAGCGGGAGCAGCCGAGCCGGTCGGCGATGCGTTGCTGACTGAGGCCAGCGCGGCGCCAGCGGCGGGCGCGGTCCTGGTCTGATTCGAAGGCCCAGGCAGGAACCGACGGCCATTCGCCTGAGGCTGTAGCCGCGTCGTAGCGAGCGGTGATCGCCAGCACGATGGCGCCAAGGTCCATGGGTTTGGCCATGATTCACCTTAGTACATAACGCGACTTCTGCTTGGAGAAGGCCTTCTATGCACTAGGGTCGCCCCAGCGGCAAGGAGCCCATGATTGTCGGCTACGCCAGGGTCAGCAGCGACAAGGCCGAGCAGGACGTTTCGATCGCCGAGCAAGTGCAGCAGCTCAAGGCGGCTGGCTGTGATCGGGTGATCGCCGAGCGGCGCAGCGCGCATAAGGAAGCAGCCAGGCCCGGCTGGGATGAGCTGCTGGCCCTGGTGGCTGGCGGCAGGGTGCGGCGCGTGGTGGCCATCAGCCTGTCGCGCCTCAGCCGCAAGGGTGAAGACGTGCCCTTCCTGCGGATGTGCACCCGCCGCGGCGTTGAGGTCCAGCTGCTTGACGGCACTCCAGCTGATACCGCCGACCCAGCCGGCAAGCTGCTCACCGGCGTTCTGTCGCTGGTGAACGAGATCGATTCAGACATCAAGGCGATCAACACCCGCAACGGCCTCAATCGCAGGAAAGCGGCTGGACATTACGCCTGCGGCCGGGTGCCGTTTGGCTACGCCTACGACGGCTCCCAGGTGGTGCCGCACCCGGAGCGCTTTTGTGAAGCGCGCGAGCTCTGGGATCGACTCGATGCGCAGGAGTTCAACCTGCCCGGCACCATTCGGCGCCATGGCCTTCAGTGGAGCGCCAGGGGCCTTGGCCGATGGATCAACAATCCGATCTTGCGAGGCATCGTCAACCATGAGCCAGAGCGCGTGACGGCGCTGGTCAGTTGGGAGGAGTGGCAGCAGGCCCGGCGGCTGATGGAGTCGCGCCGGATTGGCGGCACGAGGGCGCCGCGGGTGTTGCGGGTGTTCTCCGGTCTGGTGCGTTGCGGCTTCTGCGGCAAGGCCAGCCACTACGCCATGAACGCAGGCCAGCCGCGCCTGAAGTGCACCAACCTGCACTGCAGTCACTACGGCCGGGGCCTGGCTGAGTGGAAGGTGCGGGCCCAGGTGATCGCCGAGCTGCGGGCTGCTGCTGATCAGATGGCCTCGACCGCCGCGGCCCCGACCATCACCGAAGCCACGCCAGCCGATCAGGCCAAGCGCGCCCAGGTGGCGCAGCTCGAAGCACTCGCGGCTCAGGGTGTGCCGGGCCTAGGTTCCACGATTGAATCCATGCGGCTGGAACTGCTGGCACCGCCGCCGCTGGCCTCAGCGAACTGGGCCGGCTACCGGGAGCTGCTGGCACGGCCCGGCGTGCTGGAGGCGGCCACGGCTGAGGAGCTGCGGGCTGTGGTGCTGGAGCTCGTCGATCAGCTGGTTTACGTCGGGGATCCCAACAGGGTCGAAGTCCGGCTGCGCAGCGGCGCGAGCGGCAATCCGACGTAATGCCGTTTGAGCGTTCATGCTCGGCACTCTGAGCCATGCCACCGCGAGCCGTCAAGCCCTGGAATCCTGAGGCTGATGTGCAGCAAATACGCAGAATCGCGGTTGTGAGCCGGGGTCAGCGCGTCTTAGGGTTTCGCTAAGACCAATCTGGGGACAACGTGAGCACCACCTACAGCCTGACCAAAGAAGGCCAGACCGCTGCTGCCTCAGAGTTCGGACGGATGCTGCGGCGCTGGCGAACGATCAACGGCTGGACCCAATACACCGCCAAGCGCTGGGCCGACGAGGCCGGCCTTGACGACGTTGTGCGCCATGGCGGCCTGTCTGAGCTGGAGCGCGGCCTAACGAAATCACCGCGCAACGTCGTGTTTCTGAGCCTGGCCAACCTGAACCTGCTGATCGCGGAGCAGCAGTTCGCTGGCGTCCACTCGCGCGACCTGCTTGATCAGCTCAAGGGGTCCAAGGCGATCTGCGATCAGGACGGCAAGCCATGGGGTCCGCTGGAGTTTTGGGGATGCCATGCGGGGATCCTGGCGCCACCGGCCTGGCTGGCGACACCGGCCACCACACCGGCGCCGGTGCTGACGATCCAGCAGGCTGCTGACTTGTGCGCCAGCTGGTCAATGCAGGCCATTGAGGCCGCCAAGACCGCTGGCGCCACCCCTGCTGACCTGTTCTCGATCGGAGGCTTTGCCAGGCCGCTGCGGCTGCGGCAGAAGTGGCTGGCGGTGGCGATGGGCCTGGAGGTGATGACACCGGAGGAGCTGGCACCGCTCTGGGATGCGGACACATCGGAATGGCTGCCGGCCCAATGGATTGAGGCCTGGCGCCAGAGCCTGCCGTTGGCCGCAGCGGGGGGGGGGGGGGTGAGTTCTGATCTGGCACCGGCCTGAACCTTGCTGATCGTCTTAGCGATCGGCTAAGGTCTGCAGTGTGCAGCACATTCACCGCATTCACCACATGCACCATCTATCCACCGAGCTGGCGCTGAAGGCGTTTGAGGCCGATGCCTCATTCTCTGCAGCGCTTGCCGCTTGCCAGGCCGAGTTCCCGCCTGGTATCGGTCCCATCGAAGCCGCGCGCATGGCCACCGCCCATGGCTTTTCCTGGCTGAGCCGGCCATCTGGCCCCGGCTTCCTGGAGGTCAGGCTGCGCCATTGCGGCGGCGCTGATGCCGCTGCCGAGGGGTCGTCAGTCGCTGAATTGTTGGCCGGCCTGCTGGGCCTTGTTTGGCCTGCTCAGGCTCAGGCTTTCCAGCCGGAAGCATCAACCGGACTTCCTATAGCCAAAGACTCGACACCGGAGCCGGAGCCAGTAGCAGCCGCGGCCGAATCGCTGGCAGCTGCTACTGATGGCGTGCTGGTGGCAGATCCAGCCGAGCCCGATCCGAGCACGCCGCTGACAGAAGATCAGCGCACCGCCGCCCTGGATGTTGTCAAGGCGCTAACGGCCGCGCAGCGGCAGGCTTTCACGATCAGCTTCCGCGATGCCTTCCGCGTTGATCGCTCTGCCAAGGCGATTGCCCCGTTGATCACCGAGCTGCGCCATCTGGAGTTCTGTGATCGCTGGACCCTGGAAGCAGCCGGGAAGGTCGCGGCATGAACGACATCAAGAACCGCGAGCGGCTGCGTCGTGCCCTGGAGCTCATCGATCAGATGGCTGCCGAACATCAGTTCAGCCTGAACGAGCGCGCTGCTGCCACCATTGATCAGAACCCTGGCCCCATTGGCGTCGGCCGAATGCTGGCCGTAAGCCGCCGCTGTGATGCGTTGCAGCGGATCAGCCGGGAGCTCTCCGAGCTTCTGGACCATTATCCGCCCGGCGCCCTGCTGTCGGTGCTTCCCTATCAACAGGACATTGCCGCATGAACAAAAAGACTCAGGCTCCCGAGCCTGATCGACCCAAACCCTATGGGCGCCGCCCGCGCCGCCCGCCTGGCCACTACGTCATGACCGTGCTGCAGCTCGACGCTCACCAGGCCGTCATGAACGTCATGGCCACTTACAACCTCAGCGCCTCCGGTGCTGTCCACCACCTCGTCCGCCTTGGTGCGGGCCTCGATCCACTCATCTGAACCCATGGCATCTGACATCCACTTCACCCCTGCTGCACCGGTCCGCTGGTGCCACTTGATCAGCGCTCGCACCCAGCTCGACGAGTCCAAGCCCAAGGCCTGGACCTGTGAGCTGGTGCTTGACAACAACGACGCCAAGCACAAGGCATTCTTGGCCAAGCTCGATCAGATCTTCACCGACACCCACGGCACGAAGAAGAAGCGCAGCGACAAAGGCCAACCCTGGAAGCCGGACAAGGACGACCCCACCAAGACCGTCGTCAAGTTCAAGGCGCTGGAGTTCGTCCGCGAAGACGGCAGCAAGGCCACCGGCCCGCAGATCATCGATGCCAAGCGGCAGGCATGGGATGGCAGTCAGATCGGCAACAACAGCCAGCTGATCATCAAGTTCTCCACCTACGGCTGGGAGCGGCCGGAAGGGACCGGCCTGAGCCTGCAGCCCAAGGCCGCCCAGGTGCTCACGTTTGTGGCCCGGGAGCAAGATGACGCCACCGACGGCTTCGAGGAACAGGACGGCTACAGCGTCACTCAGCCGATCGGCTTTGTTGACGAGTTTGCCGAGGAAGAGGCGCCGTTCTGATGACTTCCTGGTGGCACGATCAGGCTGGCCGCTATCCACTGCTTACCGCAGCCCAAGAGATTCACCTGGGCACCGCGGTGCGCGCGTGGATGGATCATCCCGAGCCTGTGCCACCTGCCATCATTCGCCGCGGCCGGCGCGCACGCGATCAGTTTGTGCGCGCCAACCTGCGCATGGTGATCAGTGTGGTTGACCGGTACCGCTCGACATCGCAGCATCGCTGCGACTTGATCCAGGCCGGCAATGAAGGCCTGATCCGAGGCGTGGAGAAGTTCGATCCCACTCGGGGATACAAGTTCTCCACCTACGGGTACTGGTGGATCCGCCAAGGCATCAATTCCTACCTGGAGCAGCACACGCGCAGCATCCGCCTGCCCACCAGCCACGCCCTGCAACACAACCGCCTGCAGGCAGCAATGCAGCAGCTGAGCCAGGAGCTTGATCGAGTGCCAACGCGGCAGGAGTTGGCAGATGCTGCCGGGTGGAGCGTGGCCACGCTTGAGGCGATCCTGACGCGCCCGCAGGCGACGCTCAGCCTGGATGCACCAAACCGCTGGATGGATGATCAAGCGCCGATCATGGACGCCATTCCAGCCCCGGCAAACGATCCGCTGGATGCCCTGCACGACGCCGATCAGCTGGGGCGAATCCTGGAGCTGATGGAAGACCTTAGCCCCCTTGGCCGGCGAGTGATCGAGGATCAGTTTCTTTCGCCCACACCGCGCACCATCGCCGCCCTGGCCAGCGCTGAAGGCGTCAGCCGCCAGCGGATCAGCGATTGCCTGCACACCTCTTTGGTCCGCCTGCGGCTGATGGCGTTCAATCGTTCACCGGCGCCATTGACGCCACCTGCCCATCAGCCGACGGAAGTAGGCGATCAGATGGTGTTGCCGCTTGGGGTGTAGCTCTGCCGCCGCCGTTGCGCAGTTCATCAATGCTTGTTTCACCTCCAGCTCAGCAATGCGGCGCATGGCGCCTTTGAGCAATTCCTCCTGCTGGTGAGCCGTATGGAGCAATGTGTCAGCCACGCCACGCAGCTGATTTTCTGGCATTGCCTGCAGCTGCCGGCGCTGGATTTCGATGGTCGCCGTCCTTTCCAGACTGCGATTGACGGTCATCCAATCGCCCCATCCCATGGAATCACCTAACGCATCCACGCAGTCTGGTGATGACGTTCTGGAAGTCGTTCAGGACACATCTGGCCTGATGTGGCGGATCTGCACAGGAGGCGTTTGCCTGACCGATTACAGCGGCAAGCGGTTGCTGCAGCGTTACCAGGCGCTGCTGATCGATCAAGGCAAAGAGGCGCCGGCCTGGCTGCAAGAAGCGCAGCGCTAGGCCTTGGCCCAGGTGGTGCCTTCGGCGATGCGACGCCGCCGCAGGCCAGCCTCAACGCTGGTGCCAGGGTTGACGTACAACATCAGGGCGCTGGGCACGCTGGCCCAGTCCTGGCTGCTGAGCGCGCGGCTGATGGTACCAAATCCGCTCGACTGGTAGAACCCCACGCCGACGTTGTAGGCGAAGCTCACCAGGGCCGCCTGTTGGCCTGGACGCATCCGGCCCCACCCGGGGATCCGGCCGGCCAGGGTCTGCCAATCACGCTGCAGCCTGCTGATCAGCAGCTGATCTGCCTGTGCCTGATCGATCCGATCGCCGGGCTTCACCGGCTTGCCGTTGGCGTAGGTGGTGCTGCCCCATCCAATCGTCCAGGGGTCACCACCGGTGCCGGGGTCGGGATAGGCCGCCAGCCGGCAACCCTCGAACGATTGCACCAGGGGCGCGCAAAGGGCCAGCCAGTTCCCGGGCGGCTGGGGCTGCTGGCTGGCCGGAGGATCAGCGCGATAGAGCTCGGCAAACTCAGCCAACTGCTGCGGCTGCAGCTGCTCCTCCAGCCAGTTCCAGGCTGCAATCTGATGACTCAAGCCACGAAAGTAGCTTGCCGCTGATGTGAGTTTGATGGCGATCATCTGGCTTCAATCTTGGTGACGCGGGTATCGAGCCCTTGGATCTGATCTTCAGCTCTGCTGACGCGAGCGCCCAGTTGATCAAAGCGGTCGCCAAAGGTTTTCTGGTTTTGAAGCACCAGATCCAGCTGCCTGGGGATGCTCCAGCACAAGTAGCCCACGCCGGCTGCCGCCGCAATGATTAGCCCAGCAGCGGCCTGAGCTAATGCCTGCTGCCAAAACGTCTTCATCGCTTTTTGGTTGCGGCGATTCCGCGCAGGACGCCCAGGCCCAGCTGAACCCAGCCGTTGGCCTTGACGCCAGGAACAAGCGACAGAAGCTCAGAGCCAGCCAGCAGGGAGACCGCAACCCCGGTCACGGTGTCAGGAGAGAGCTGCATGAGCTTGGAGTGGTGTAACCCAGGCTATTCACGCCAATGCGCTGATCAGCTGAACCGTCACGTTCACCAGGCCGCCATCCAGGTGCGTTTCCTGGGGTGGGCCGCTGTAGCGCCATTGCGCGGCATCGGGAAAATGCGTTTCAGTGTGGCCTTGCAAAGACGCCGACGAAAGAGAAAAAATAAGATAGGTTCCTTGTTGACCAATGTAGTGCGAACGAATCAACGCTGCTTTAGTTTTGCAATGTAATCACACTGGCTGAAATTGAAAACGTTGCGCCGCTGCTGACTACATTTGAACCAAAGTCAACAAAGAAGCAGAGTGGATCTGTGCTGGCGCTGCCGGTGTTTTTGTAATACACTGCGCCGCGCGCGGTGACGCTACTTGATGCCCAGCTGGGAGACGAAAACGTTGCCGTTAGCCGATCATTGGCCGTGTCTTTTGCCAGTGTGATGGTGACAGCCGTGCCGCCTGCGGAGTAGCCGGTGCCGCTGACCTCGTTAGTGACGCTTGATCGTTTTAAGTGAGCGTCTTTGTCAGCGCTGTAACTGCTGGAGACCAGCATTGCCTTGAAGGAGTCAGTGTCCAGGTCAATGTTTCCGCGCGCCAGGTCGTCCCAGAAACTGTTGTAGATGAAGGAAGCCATGTGCTGTGACGCTTATGGGACAGGCTAGTAATTGGGAAACTTTGAAGTGGGTGGCGTTGTGGGAGTAGAGCATCAGAAGTTCTGGAAGGGAGCGGTCGGTGCGGTGAAGCTGGCAGTAAAACGACAGACGCCCACGGTTACGCGTAACTCATCAATGTAGCAATCGCAATCATTTGTCGCGCCCCCTGTCAAAAAGCGTCCAACTTGCACGCGATCTGGCGTGCCATAGCCTTGTGCAGTCCTGGTACTAACAAGACTGCCATCCACAAAAATGTAGAGAGTAGAACCGGCTTTGCCGACGGCAATGTGTTTCCATGTCGAGCTAGGAAGTAAGTTTGTGGTGCCGGAATAATCAGCAGCCACACCGTTGTCAACTCTAAGCGTGTTCTCGAAATAGTAAATGTGCAGCCCGTTATTGCTGCCAGCATTGACGTGTGCCATGGTGTAATTTGCGCTTGATGTTGCATTGATGTAAGCGAAAAACTCAACAAAGAAATCTCCTGTAATCGCAAACAGGGACGATGTTGCTGTGACTAAGTAATCGCCTGTGCCGTCAAATAATCCGCTGGCCCCACCGAACTTGCTTTGTGCTGTGCTGATCTGTGCGTTGCCGTAAGCTGTAACTGATACTGCGTTGCTACTGCTATCTGTAAAAGTCGTGCTGCCATTGCTGCCGTCCATGTGGAGGAGCAGGGATACGTTGCTGAAGTAGGGATCAGCCGGTCCTTGAAACGTTCTTGTCGGCCGTCGCCATGCTGGAGCAATGCTCATGACCAGGCGTCGTAAGTGACCAGCATGTCTACCGTGGCGGCAGAAGCCTGAGCGCAAATAGCGTCTCCTTCCTCCAGATAAACAAACTCATCGCGCTGACTGACCACCAGGGACTGATTGGCGGCAATGTTTGCGGTTTTGACCAAGTAAGTGTGGGTCGAGCTTCGGTAATGCGACACACTGACCGTCACGGCGCTGCCGCTGGTGTTGGCCAACCGAATCGTACTGATGCGCAAGCATTGATTGGAGCCGGCGGAATTGCTCAACGCCGCAGCCAGGCTAGTGGTCACAGGATACGGCGCCACCTTGCCTGTGATTGTTGTTGGGGCTTTCAGGTTTGGTGCCGTCATTGCGTGATCAGCTTCCCCAAGAGTCTACGGAAATCATTTCGTTCCAATCAAACACCTGAGAGGCAAGGCCATCAAAGAACGCCGGTGGCGGCACATAGGTTCCGCCATTTCCGGTTCCAGGATCAAGGGTGGCCGTGACGG
>JBAXXM010000027.1:0-30445 GCA_037127935.1 Synechococcaceae cyanobacterium ELA739 | reverse complement strand
CTGCGCCTGCGCAACCGCCAGGGCCAGGAGGTGCGGGCCACGGTGGTGAATGATGCCTTCAAGGCGGGAGTTGGCCTGGTGGTGAGCATTGCGATTGCCCTGTTGATTCAGCCGTTGAAGGCTCTGGGTTGAGGCGCGATGGCTTGCTCAGGCACGGGCAAACTGGGCCAGGCAGAGGCATGGATCCAGGCTGTTGCCATTAACCTTGCTGGCAGTGCAGGTTCCACTGTTCAGGCAAGATTGTAATATTCAGGTCTGGGAATAGGCCTCGAATTGGCTTCATCTTTTGCCGAACTGTTCAGAGATTTGAGGAGCGAATGGGCCGCCTGATTGATTGAGGGCTTTCCAGTGCTCGCGGCCAGAGGTGCCGTGGCTTCTTCCTGGTGTGCCCTCTGGGGCCAATCCCGGGTGGGGGCGCCAGTCGCCCTCCTGCGAGAATCTCCGCCGAGAAGCCCCTCCCCCATGACCGCGTCGGTGAGCACGGCCCAGGATCCGGCCCAGGACGCCGACACCCCCCGGGCGGAGGCCCAGGCCTTTGATTTCGCCGCCTACCTGGAGGCGGCCCGGCTGCGGGTGGAGGCGGCCCTCGATGGCTCCCTCGGCCCGGAGCGGCCCGAATCGCTGCGGGAGTCCATGCGCTACTCGCTGCTGGCCGGCGGCAAGCGGCTGCGGCCGATCCTCTGCTTGGCGGCCTGTGAGCTGGCCGGTGGCGAGGGCGAGCTGGCCCTGTCCACGGCGGTGGCCCTGGAGATGATCCACACCATGTCGCTGATCCATGACGACCTGCCCGCCATGGACAACGACGACCTGCGCCGCGGCCGTCCCACCAACCACAAGGTCTATGGCGAGGCCAACGCGATCCTGGCCGGCGACGCCCTGCTGACCCGTGCCTTCGAGATGGTGGCGCTGCGCAGTCCGGGCGTGCCGGCCGAGCGGCTGCTGGCGGTGGTGGGCGAGCTGAGCCTGGCCTCCGGCGCGCCCGGGCTGGTGGGCGGCCAGGTGGTGGATCTGGAGTGTGAGGGCAAGCAGGTGGACCTCGACACGCTCGAGTACATCCATCTGCACAAAACCGGCGCCCTGCTGCGGGCCTGCGTGATCAGCGGCGCCCTGATCGCCGGCGCCTCCGAGGCCCTGCTGGCGGCCCTGGGCACCTACGCCCGCGGCATCGGCCTGGCCTTCCAGATCATCGATGACATCCTCGATGTCACCGCCAGCAGCGAGGTGCTGGGCAAGACCGCCGGCAAGGATCTGACGGCCGACAAGACCACCTATCCCAAGCTTCTGGGCCTGGAGGAGTCGCGCCTTCGCGCCGAGGCCTTGGTGGCCGAGGCCAAGGCGGCCCTGGCGCCTTGGTCTGCCGGCGAGGGCGAGCTTAAGGCCGCCCCTCTGCTTGCCTTGGCGGACTACATCACCAGCCGCGACCGATGACCCCAGCCCTCCCCAGCGATTCGGGCCACCTGCTGCTGATGCTGCGCGATCTGCTGGACAACAGCGTGCTCTGGTGGGGGCTTGCCGCCTGCGGTCTGGCCCAGTTCTCCAAGCTGTTCGTCGAGCTGGCGGTCCACGGCGAGTGGCGGCCCGCCGTGCTGTTTGAAACCGGCGGCATGCCCTCGAGCCACTCGGCCCTGATGACCGGCACCGCCGCCGGCATCGGCTGGAGCCAGGGCTTCCAGGATCCCCTGTTTGCCCTGTCGGCGACCCTCTGCTTTGTGGTGCTCTACGACGCCAGTGGCGTGCGCTACGCCGCCGGTCTGACCGCCGCCCGGGTCAACACCTTGGCCAGCAGCAACGAGATCACCGGCTCGATCTGGGACCAGCAGCTCAAGGAAAACCTGGGCCACACCAAGCTGGAGGTGCTGGCCGGCAGCGTCATGGGACCCCTGGTGGCCCTGCCCGGCCTGGCCCTGGTCGGCTCGCCGCTGCACCTGATCCAGCAGCTCAGCCACCTGCTCAGCCCCAGCCTGCCCGCGGCCCTGGGGTGAGGTTGCCGCCTTCCCCCGGCCTCGCTCTCACCCCCGACCAGCAGGAGGCGGCCGCCGCTTTTGCCGACTGGCTGGCGGCGCCGGCCGATGGCACCCCGTTTGTGCTCAGAGGCTATGCCGGCACCGGCAAGACCTTCCTCTCCACCCGCTTGCTGCAGCAGGTGGAGGCCAGCGGCTTCTGCTGGACGGTGGTCGCCCCCACCCACAAGGCCGTGGGGGTATTGCGGCGCCAACTCGAGCTGGTGGGCCTGCAGCCCACTTGGTATCCCTCCACCATCCACCGGCTGCTGCGGCTCAAGCTCAAGCGCCAGGGGGATTTGGAGCGCTGTGAGGAGACCGAGCAGACGGCGATGGCGCTCGAGCACCTAGGCCTGGTGCTGATTGATGAGGCTTCGATGGTGGACAGCGCCCTGCTGGAGATCGCCCTGCGCTGCGCCCATCCCTTCCGCAGCCGGCTGGTGTTCGTCGGCGATCCGGCCCAGCTGCCGCCTGTTGGCGAAGCGGTCAGCCCGGTGTTCGCCCTGGGCCGGGTCAGCCGGGCCGACCTGCGCCAGGTGGTGCGCCATCAGGGGCCGGTGCTGCGCCTGGCCACCGGCCTGCGCCAGGGGGATCTGCCCTGCCGCCGCCCGCCCGCCCTGGCGCCGCTGCGCACCGAGGAGGGCATGGTCTGCGCCCTCGATCGCTCCGAGTGGCTGCTGGCGGCCCAGGCGGCCCTGCGGCGTAGCAGTGAAACCGACAATCCCGATCTGGCCCGCATCCTCTGCTACACCAACCGCTCCCTGGAGCAGCTGGTGCCGATCGCCCGCCGCGCCCTGCACGGTGAGATGGCCGACCAGCTGCCGGTGCTGCCCGGTGAGGTGCTGATCACCCGTTCGGCGGTGATGGCCCCCGCCTGCCGTGAGGGGGCCGAGGCCGCCGAGGAGCCCGACATGGTGCTGGGCTCGAACCGGGAGCTGGTGGTGCGCGATGTGCGGCCAGAGCGCTGTGATCTGGCCGAATTCGGTGTGGCCTTCGGCGCTCTGGAGGGACTGGGGGCGCCGGTGATCGACACGCTCACGGCCAGCGTCGAGGCTGGCGAGACCCAGCTGGCCCTGCGACTGCTGCCGCCGTTGGGCAGTGCGGCCCGATCCAGCCTGGAGGCGGTGCTGCAACGTCTCCGCCAGCAGGCCCGCGACGCCGGCAAGCGCGATGGCCGTGCCCTCTGGCGCCGTTATTTCCTGCTGCGCGATGCCTTCGCCTCCCTGGGGCCGGCGGCGGTGCTGACGGTGCATCGCAGCCAGGGCAGCACCTTCGGCGAGGTGTTCGTCGATGCCGATGTCTTCTGGCCCCAGGACGACACCCTGCGCCGCCAGCTCGTGTATGTGGCCGTCAGCCGCGCCAGCCAGGCGGTGACGCTGATGGCCGGTGCTGGCCAGGCGCGTGACGTGCAGCACTGGCAGGGCTGGTTGCGGGATGGCGATGCGCCCCTGGCTGAACGCTCGCAGGTGTGAGAGAGACGGGTCTGGCTGCCTGGCTGGCTGCCTTGACGCCGGTGGGCTCGTTCAATCTTCATGGCGGATTGAGCAATCCGCCATGAAGGAGTAGAGCCCGTCCATGATCGCGTGATGGCCCATCAAGTCGCAGAAGATTGAATGAAGTATCGCCCTGAGTGACCATCAATGTTTGATGAGAGCCAGGTGAGTTGATGGGATTGATCATCGGTCTGATCCGGATTGTTGGGGCTGGTCCGTAGGAAATTCGTGTTGTCGCTTGCCGGCGTCTGGGCTCTGCCCATGCCGGCATCTGTTCTGGCGATGCGGCACTGATGGGGGGCGCGATTGGCCGTGGTCCCCTGGCCTGAGAAGCCCCAGGTCTTGCCAACACGTTGTTGTTGACCTGGGTGTCCGGGCAAGCCAATGGATCGCCGCATGCCCCCTGCGGTCTCCTGGGCCCCTGCAGATGGGTTGGGGCTTCTCGGCCGGACCGCAGGGTGACGGTGCTCTTTCGGGCTCTGCGGACCTTGGTGAGCAGGCCCCGGTCTCGTCGGTGCATCGCCTGCCAAGGGCGCGGCAGGGTGGATGAGGGGCCTGAAGGTGCAGCATTTTGCCCTCGTTGCCATTTCTTGCGTCTACAGAACAAATCTTGTTGTGGGGTGGGTTAGATTCAGCCAACTGGGAATGGGTGCGGGGCTCTGTTCGTGCGCGTGGGTCTTGCTCTTGTCATCGCCGCATTTCCCCTTGACGCTCAGGGAAGTGGCCATGCTCTAGCCCATGGCTCCGAGTACAATCCTGAGATGGTCTGTCGGGTTACGGTCATTTGAGCCATGGTCGACAAACTGAAGCCGGTTCCAGTGAACGGGACGGCAGCGATGCAGTCGGTGACTCTGAATCATCCACAGCCGCTGGGTATCGCGTCCAAATCATCCCTGGGGACTCGGTCGCTGCCAGCCATGGGACGGGGAGCGGCTCACCCGATGGCGGGTCCTCAGTTGGCCAGTCAGCCGATTTCGGCTCTGCGCTGATTCCAGGTGCGGTGAGCCAGGTCCAGACAGGTCCGGCTCCGGCGCTTTCCTCAGGCTCTGCCACTTCGCCGTTGGAGGGGCCCCTCCCCTGGCTGCTGGCTTTGGGGCTTGGCTTCCTCCTGGCCTGGGGCTGGGCCAGGTTCCGCGGCCGCTCCAGCGCCAGGTCGCTGCGGTCGAAGCGCAATGGCGCCAGGCCTGTTGCTGACCTGCTGCCTCCCCAGGGGCTCCTGCCGCGCTCGCCCCACGAGCGCCTGCACGACCGCGTTTATCTGCAGCGCATGCTCGAGGCTGAGCGCACGAGCGCTTCCGTGGAGGACGATTCCGAAACCAAGGCCTGAGCTGGGCCAAGGACGAAAGGGGCGGACCCGGCTTGGGGTTGCCGTTGGAACCATGACGCTGCATCCCGCCATGCACGGAAGGCACGCCAGGTCCGAGGGCCCCTGACCAGGCACTGTTGGCACCTGAAACACCGTTGGCTTCGGGCACGCTGCCTGCCCCTGGAACAGCGTCTAGGCCTGGCCCGCCTTGATGACCGCGTGCCTTCCGTGATGGGGCGTGCCGCCGAAGGTGTTGGTTTTGCCCACGAGTGAGCGCAAGCGGTGATGGTTCGAGGTGCTCCTGGTCCGGAGGCTGGTGGCAGGAAGGCTCGGCTGCACGGGCCAGTCGGGATCCCCCGATGAGGTCCCGGTTGGATGTCGGGGTGAAGGACGTCGCCAGCCCAGATGACTCGGATGGCCGTTCGGCGAGGGATGGGGCAGGGGCTGACCGGATCGATTCGGCTCTGTCCGGCTCCGATCTCTTGCGATGGCAGCAGTCCCGCCTGGATCGTTCGCCAGGGAATTGTTCCTATCCGATCCCGTGCCTGGTAGCTGTTTCTGTTGGGCTGTCCGCCAGCGGCGTTGTCCTGGCCGGGTTGTTTCAGTCGAGCTACCCAAACTGGTTGATCTCAGCCGAGCCGCAGGCCTTCGACCCCCTGCCAGCCGAAGTACACGGCCAGCAGCACGCTCGCCACCCCCACGATCGGGTCCGCATTGCTGAACAGCCATTGCTTGCCCCCCTGCAGGGCTGGCTGCACCCGCTGTTGGCCCAGCAGCAGCACCGCCAGAAACGGCACCAGCAGCAGCAGTCCGGTGGCGAGGCTGAACAGACCGCTGGTCAGGATCTCCTGGCCCTGGCCCAGCCCCGCGGCCAGCAGGTCGCCGCTGGCCTTGGCATAGAGAAAGACATCATCCGGGCTGATCACCTGCACCAGGGCACTCAGGCCCAGCAGCGGCAGCAGCGGCATGGCGCAGAAGCGGTCCAGCTGGCCGGCCCAGGGCGGGGGGCCGGAATCTTCTTTGCGGTCGAGCAGCTGTTTCATCCCCACCCCGAGCAGCACGCCGGCCGCCAGCAGATCCAGGCCGGTGCGATGGGATGTCCCCTTGTCCATGCTCAGCAGCAGACCGTGGCCCACGGTCAGCAGCAGGGCCACCTCCAGAACGGAGACCAGCAGCCAGCCGGCGACGAACCAGCCGCCGCGGCGCAGGGGATCGGTGCCCACCAGCAGCAACAGCAGCAGGGCGATGTGCAGGGGACTGAAGGCGATCGCGAGGGCGAAACCGAACAGTTCGCTCCAGAGGGTGGCAAGGTTCAGGGCCGGTTCACTGAGCTGTGCCCATTCTGAGGGTACGGGCCCAGGGCCCGGGACTGGTTAGTGCGGAGCCATAGGCGCCCTCGGCGGTGCTGGCTCCAGCCGGCTCTTGATGAGCCGGAACGATCCGCCGAACTCCCATCCGTTGAAGCCAACGTTTTCAGCCGATGACGCGTGCCTGGCCGACCGTCAGCTGGGGGCCTTCCATGCGTGAAGCGGGTCATCACGTACCTGCTTTCCCGCAGGCCCTGTGGTGTGCGCTGCGGCGGCCTTGCCGCTGGGGAGCTGGTGGGTTGCCTTCAGGATGTCGGCGGCTCAGCCTGGAGCGCTCACGTTCCAGCGCAGCAGCGCCCGCTGTTCCCGCTCGTAACCGAGCACACTGACACCGCCGGTGCCGAGCACGAACAGGCGTCCGCCCCGGGCCCCCAGGCCGAGCCAGGTGGCGGCCAGGCTGCGCAACAGATGGCCGTGGGCGAACAGGGCGATCCGGCAGGGGGCATTGCCCGGGGCCGCCTCGGCCAGCGCCAGGACCCGGGCGATCACGCATTCGCAGCGCTCCTGCACCGCCGTGGCGTCCTCGCCGGCCGGGCAGCCGTGGCTCCAGATCGTCCAGTCGCTCAGGTTGCGGCGGATCTCGGCCGTGGTGATGCCCTCGTAGACGCCGTAGTCCCACTCCCGCAGCTCGTCCCACACCTGGGCACCCTCAGCCAGACCCGCCAGTTCGCAGGTGCGGCGGGCCCGCTGCAGCGGGCTGGTGGCCACGGCCGTGAAGGCGATGTCCTGCAGCAGCGGCGCCAGGGCCCTGGCCTCGGCTTCGCCTTCGGCCAGCAGCGGCAGATCGGTGCGGCCGGTGTGGCGGCCATTGCGGGCCCATTCGGTGGCGCCATGGCGCAGCAACCACAGCTCCGGACAGCTGGCGGGCCTGGGTTCAGCGGCGGATTTCAAACCAGTCCGATCCGGTGGGGGGGACGCGGCTGCTGGCCACACTGCTCACCTGGGCATCCTGGGGGCCCTTCTCACACCAGAGCTGCAGCTCACTCAGCATCAGCGGGATGCCCTCGGCTTCCACCTCCACCGAGCCATCGGCCAGATTGCGCACCCAGCCACTCAGGCCCAGCTCACTGGCGCGCCGCAGGCAGCCGGCCCTGTAACCCACCCCTTGCACCAACCCGCGCACGCTCAGGCGCCAGCGCTCACTGGGGGGAGCGGGGCGTTGTTCGGCGGGCTGCAGGAACCGCCGTTCGGCGGCAGCGGCCCGGAGCGCCCGGCTGCGGCGGCCAGCCTCCGGGGAATCGCCGGGCACCCAGCCCAGTGGAGATGTAGCCAGCTTGCGTGAATGTTCGCGGTTGTCCATCCTTCCGCCCTCCGTGGAGAACCCCAGCCTTCAAGCTGCCACAAGCGGGCCGCCGATGCCAACGCCGGATCGGCCGTGGGCTCCAGCTGCCAGCGGTGGAATTCATGGCCCAGCAGCAGCTCTCCGCGACGCACCAGCAGGCCATCGGCCGTGGCCTCAGCCTGGCGGTAGCCAAGGCTGAGCGGCCCCCGTCGGGCTGTCAGGGGCAACACCCCGGCCATGGCATGGCTGCGGCCCTCGGCGTCTTCGAGCTGCTGACCCAGCAGCAGCAAACCGCCACATTCCGCCACGATCGGCAGGCCGGCGGAGGCCGCGGCAGCCAGCTGGCTGAGGCTGCGACGGCTGGCCGCCAGGGTGGCGGCATGGAGTTCCGGGTAGCCGCCCGGCAGCAGCACCGCCCGGCAGCCCGGCGGCAGGGGTTCGTCGGCCAGGGGGCTCCAGGCCAGGGGCTCCAGGCCTACGGCCCTCAGCAGTTCGGCGGCCTCGGGATAGCGGAAATGGAAGGCGGCATCACTGGCGATCGCCACCGGCAGGGGCCGGCTGGGCCCTTGTCCTGGCGCCGTCGGCGTCTGTGGCTGGACGGACGGCGGTTGATCGGGCTGCAACGGGACGGGTTGCGCTGTTGGCGCGGGCGCGTGCTCCTCGGGCCCCAGGTCGGCCAGTACCCAGTGGATCGGGTCGATGGCCTGCGGCTCCGGCGCCGGCGGTGCCAGCAGGGGCCAGAGCTGCTCCAGATCCAGGTGTTCCTGGGCCAGCTCGGCCCAGAGCCGCTGCCGTTCCCCCAGGTCATCGAGTTCCTGGGGCGGCAGCAGGCCGAGGTGGCGCGAGGGCAGATCCAGGCTGCTGTGATGGGGCAGCACCCCCAGCAGTGGCACGGCGATCGCAGCGAGGGCTTCGGCCAGCAGGGCTCGATGACGCTCGCTGCCCACCCGGTTCAGCACCACCCCCGCCAGATTCACGGCCGGCGGCCCGTGGTCGCGGAAGCCGCGCACCAGGGCCGCCAGGGAGCCGGCCTGGCGGGAGGCCTCCACCACCAGCACCACGGGCAGATCCAGCAGGGCCGCCACCGCGGCCGAACTGCCGTCACTACTGGGGCCGCGCCCGTCGAACAGGCCCATCACCCCCTCCACCAGCACCCGATCGGCCCGGCTGCCATGCCACCGGTAGCAGCGCCGTACCCAGTCGTCGCCGCACAGCAGCAGATCGAGGTTGCGGCAGGGGCGCTGCGCCACCGCCGCCAGCAACTGGGGATCGAGGTAGTCGGGGCCCACCTTGAACGGCTGGATGCTCTGGCCGCGCTGACGGGCGGTGGCCGTCAGGCAGAGGCTGAGCAAGGTCTTGCCGCTGCCACTGCAGGGCGCCGCGATCAGGCAGCCCAAGGCTTCAAACCGGCAGGAGCGTCGCCGCCACAGGCGCTGCCGCCGCCAGCAGCGGGTTGGTGGTGTCGTGGCCGCCGCCGAGCAGCCGTGCCATTTCCATCTCCTCGTTCTCCTCGGGCAGGGGCACCACCTCCTCCACCAGTTGCATCGCGGCCATGCCGCCCGACTCGAGCCGCATGCAGCCCCCCGATTCCGAGCAGAGGATGACGCACAGGGGCGATCGGTCGGGCGGTTCGCAGATCAGCCGCAATCCCACGATCGCGCCGGGGTGGGCCTTGGGAACGCCCACCGGCACTGGCATCTGCCGGAAGCGCACGGTGGTGCCGTCGGTGCGCTGGAACTCGGCGCTGATGCCGCCGGGCTCCTCAGCGGGGGCGCTGTCGATCAGGTGCCAACCGAGGCGATCGGCGATCCAGGCGGTCAGCAGCAGCCCCTTGACCGGGTGATCCCCTTCGACGTCGATGTCGAGCTGGACCACATGGGCCAAGGCATCGCGCCGGGAGGGGGGATCAAACACCATCGCCAGCGATTCCCGCCAGCTGCGCAGCCGCAGCCAGTTGAGATCATTGACGGCCTGGCCCGCCTCGATCCGCTCCACCAGCACCTGCAGGCAGCGGGCCGGACGGCCCAGGGAGGTGTCGATCACCAGCCGGCGCGGGATCGGGGCCAGGGCCTCGAGCATCTCCGGCGGTTCATCCAGGCTGCTGTTCCACCAGACCCAGCAGGGCAGGTCCTCGCCGATCAGGGGCGGGATCAACGGCAGGCCCTGGCGCAGGGCCTCCATGCCGCCGCGCAGCACGATGGCATCGCCGCAGGCGGCCCCGGCACCGCCCTCATCCGGCAGGGGGCAGTAGGCCGCCACCATCGTTTCCAGCGGCCGGTAGGCCTCGAGGGTGGGCACCAGGGTGATCAGGCGCCGGGGGGTGTGGACACTGATGGCGTTCGGCACGAACTGGCCGCGCAGGTCCTGGGCGTCCTGGTGTCCGGTGAGCTGGCCCACTTTCCAGGCCAGTCGCGGATCCATCGGCGCGGTGCTGAAGGGGAGGTCACAGTCGGCGGTGATCAGGCGGGCCGCTTCGATCAGGTCGTCGCGCTCCAGCCCCCGGATCGGGCCGTCAATCCGGCCGATGCGCACCATCTGCTGCTCCAGCCAGGAGGGCTCCCAGATCAGCAGGGTGAAGGTGGCGGCGCCGGTCGAGCCCTCCAGTCCGTGGTTCCAGAGCCGATCGAGGTAGGGATAGACCTCCGCTGGCGGCACGTCCAGGGGGGCCTGCAGGGTCAGCTGGGTGGACATGACGGGTGACGGAGAGGGGGCGGAGGCGGAGGGAAGGAAGGCGCGGAGCGGGTGACGCTGGAACTGGTGGCAGAACGGCAAGCGCCGGGGCCTGGATCAGGGGCGGCGCCAGCCCAGGCCGTCATCGCCCAGCAGGCTGTCGGCGGCCGCCGGCCCCCAGGTGCGGGCCTCATACGGGTGCACCGGCAGCTGCCAGGGGGCTTCCTCGATCAGCTCCAGCAGGGGGGTGTACAGGCGCCAGGCGGCCTCCACTTCGTCACTGCGGGTGTAGAGGGTCGGATCGCCCAGCATGGCGTCGGCCAGCAGGCGCACGTAGCCCTCATCGGAGGGTTCGCCGAAGGAGTCGTCGTAGGAGAAGCCCATGTCCACGGGCCGGCTGCGCATGCCCGAGCCCGGCGCCTTGACCTCGAACTTGATCTCAGCCCCCTCATCGGGCTGGATGCGCAGGATCAGCTGGTTGGGGGTGGGGGCGCCACCGGCGGCGTCGAACAGATGCACCGGCGCCTGGCGGAAGGTGAGCACCACTTCCGACAGCCGCTTCGGCAGGCGCTTGCCGGTGCGCAGGTAGAAGGGCACCCCCTGCCAGCGCCAGTTGTTGATGAACAGCTTCATCGCCACGTAGGTCTCCGTGGTGCTGTTGGCGTTGACGCCGGGCTCCTGGCGGTAGCCGCTCAGGGGCCGGGCGCGGGAGCCGCCGCTGCTGTACTGGCCGCGCACGCAGCACTTCCAGGGCTCCTCTTCGTTGGCGAGACGGGCCGCCTGCAGCACCTTGGCCTTCTCGTTGCGGATCGCTTCGGCGTCGAAGCGACCGGGGGGTTCCATGGCGGTCAGGGCCAGGATCTGGGTCAGGTGGTTCTGCACCATGTCCCGCAGGGCGCCGGAGTTTTCGTAGTAGCCGGCCCGGTCTTCGACCCCCACCGTTTCCGCGGCTGTGATCTGGACGTTGGCGATGTAATTGCGGTTCCAGATCGGCTCGAAGATCGTGTTCGCGAAACGCATCACCAGGATGTTCTGAACCGTTTCCTTGCCCAGGTAGTGGTCGATGCGGAAGACCTGGCTCTCCTTGGCACAGGCCTGCACCACCTTGTTGAGCTGCTGGGCGCTGCCGTAGTCCCGGCCGAAGGGTTTCTCGATCACCACCCGGCTGCGCTCGGCGTCGGCCAGCAGGCCGGCGGCCGCCAGGGCGCGGCAGCCACTGCCGTAGAACTCCGGCGCCACCGACAGGTAGAAGGTGCGGTTGCCGCGGGTGGCCCGCAGCCGGTCGATGCCTTCCAGCCGCTGGCCCAGCCGCACCAGATGATCGGGCTGTTGCAGATCCACCGGCTCATAGAACAGGCCCTGGGAGAACTGCTCCCAGGCACTGGGGTGGTCGGCGATCTCGGCGGCGAGGGCCTCGGCCATCTTGCCGCGGAACTCCTCGTCGCTCCAGGGCCGGCGGGCGCAGCCGAGCACCGCGAACTCACTGGGCAGACGCCGCTGGCGGAACAGCTCGAACAGGGCCGGCACCAGCTTGCGGTGGGTGAGATCGCCGCTGGCCCCAAAGATGACGATGCACTGGGGGGAGATCACCCGCTCCTGGCGCAGACCCACCCGCAGCGGATTGGTGAGCAGCGTGGTCATGGGGCAAAGGGAGGGCCGACTTCTCCCTGGTTTAACGGCTGGGGCCGACGTTGGCCTGTTCCAGCCCAGTCGGGGTGGGGCTCTGTGAGCGTTCGCCCATCCGCCCGGGGCTGCGCCCACTAAAAAGGGCCCGCCGTGGCGGACCCGATCCAGGACAGAAGTGGCGGCGAGGCGCTCAATAGGTTTCGACGTGCCAGCGCTCGGCTTTCTTGAGCTGGGGACGCAGTTCAGCCCAGTTGAGTCCCTTGGCGGCGGCGGCGGCGGTCATCGCCTCGTCAATGCCGGGCTCCATGCCGCGCAGACCGCACATGTAGACGTGGGTCTTGGGGTCCTCGATCCAGGAGAAGATCTCCTCGGCGTTCTCGAGCACCCGGTCCTGGATGTACATGCGACCGCCCTTGGCGTTCTCCTGCTCACGGCTGATTGCCTTGGTGTAGCGGAAGTTCTCGGGGAAATCGGCCATGTACTGCTGCAGGTCGTCTTCGTAGAGAAGGTTGGCGGTCTTGGGGGCCCCCATGAACAGCCAGGCCTTGCCGCGGAACTGGTACTCGGGGTTCTTGGCCCGCTCGCCGTGATCAAACATGCGGCGCAGGTAGGCGCGCATCGGCGCGATGCCGGTGCCGGTGGCCAGCATGATCACGTTGGCCTCCTCGTCGGCGGGGAGCAGCATCTCCTTGCCCACCGGTCCGGTGATCTTCACCTTGGCGCCGGGCTCGATGTCACACAGGAAGGTCGAGCAGACGCCGTTGATCGTCTCGCCATCCTTCTCGTACTGCAGCTGGCGCACGCAGAGGGAGACGCTGTTGTCGGCCAGATCGTCGCCGTGGCGGGTGCTGGCGATCGAATAGAGGCGGAGCTTGTGGGGTTTGCCGTTGGCGTCCTCGCCGTCGGGAATGATGCCGATCGACTGACCCTCGACGTAGTGCAGCAGGGGATCACCGCCGCTGAGGTCGAAGGTGATGTGGTTGACCCGGCCGATGGCCCCGTCGGTCAGCAGGCTGTAGTTGCCGGTGACGGTGCCGATGAAGGGATCCTTCGGCTTGTAGAGATTGACCGGTACGGCGGCGTGACTCACGGTTGCTTTGGCGGACGGTTGGGGGGCGGTTTCGGGCTTGGTATCGGGGGCGGCTTCGCTGGTTGCAGCCGGCGCCGCCTCAACCCGCGAGCTGACTTCTCCGGAGTCGATCAATCTGATCCGACCACCCTGGAGAGCGATCGTCTGCATCAGGGATTGCAATTGGCCAAAGGGCACGGTGAGCTGCCGCTCGGCCCGGCGTTGACGACCCACCCCAAAACTCTCGACCACCACCGTGAACATGCGGCTGTCGGAGACGGTGGCCTTGCCAGTGGAAACACGCATCGGGAAGCCGCCCTCTACAAAGCGGCCTGATCATAGGGACTGTGCCCGCCGCCTTCGCCGCATCTCGGGCGGCGATCCGCTGGCATTCGCGCAGCGATCCCGGTCGAATGCGGTTAGGTTGTGCTCCTCCACACTCCGTCAAGGTGTCCTCGGACGCCTGCTCCGTGCGGTTCCTGACGAGCCCTGAATGGTCCTGGCGCAGCTTCTTGCCACCGATCGTCCCGCTGGGGAATCGCTGATGGCCAGCCGTGACACCTGTTCTCTGGACACGATCCAGCAGGAGATGGAGCGATTGCCACTGGGTGCCCGTCGCTTGGCGGTGCAGCTGCGCATGGCCCTGGATCCCCAGTGGATCTGGTCGGTGCTGACCGATTACGAAAATCTCGATCGCTTCATTCCCAACCTGGCCAGTTCCCGCCAGCTCTGGCGCCGCTCCAATCGCGTGGCGGTCGAGCAGGTGGGCACCCAGCAGTTTTGCGGGCTGCGTTTCAGTGCTCGGGTGAAGCTGGAACTCGAAGAGGACTTCGACCAGGGCCGACTGCAGTTCCGCATGCTTGACGGCGATTTCCGCTGCTTCGAGGGCGCCTGGGTGGTTGGCCGCGACGACACCAGCAGCTGGCTGCTTTATGACCTGACCGTGCAGGGCAAACCCGGCATGCCGATCGGTCTGATCGAGCAGCGTCTCAAGGATGATCTGGCCAACAACCTGCGCGGTGTCCAGAAGGAAGCCATGCGTCGGGCGGCGACCGCCTGAACCTGGGGACCGCTTGACGTCCTGTTCAGGGTGGCCGCTCTGCGCGCCTGGATTTTTTTGCCGCCAACGGGCAGGTCGGCCCGTCGAAGCCTGGGCCACGGTTGACGCCCAGACGCCTTGGGGGGCCACCCTGGGCGGGCCCTAGGCCCAGGCTCAACGGTGATGACCGCTGAACCCATCACCCCACCCCACTGGGTAGCCACTGGCAGGCCGGAGCACCGCCACAGCCTCGGCAAACAGGGGATGGTTCCGATGCATGAGTCGCTGATTCCGGCCACCTGAGCCGTGGTTCGGCCAAGGTCCGCGTCGCGATCGACGGGGGGCACTGGGATGCTGTTTTGCTCACTCCAGCTGGCCCACCCCCTGCCGTGCCTGGCTGGACACCTGTGCCTCGCCTGGCGGGGTTTTGGGCATCCTGCCGGCAGCTGAGCCCCATTCCTGCCCGAAGCCATTGGACCACCGGAGCCCGTTGGCCCCATGCGTCTCTGGGCGTCAACCCATTCGGCCGGGGCCCTACCCGGGCGGCCGTGGGTCGTCCCAGGTGGCCTGAGACTGGGGCGGGAGCGGCTCTGAAGCTCGCCTGGGCCAAGCGAGGAGCGGCTTGTTGGCGGCTGGTTGGCCTCGATCGACCGGATGGCGCTCAAGCTCCCGTGGTTCGCCGGCAGGTCCGGGCAGCAGCCAGGACCGCGAGCGGATTCCACGACGGACTAGCGGCTTGATGAGCCAGAAAGCTTGGCCAGCCATGAATCAGTCAGCAGGCCGGACAGCCCTGAGATGGACAAAATTACGATCGATTTGGCATGCGCATCGGATGGAGCGAATGGCGTCATCAACAAAAAAATCCAACCGCCGCTGGGTTGGATCACACATACCCCCAAGGGGATTCGAACCCCTGTCGCCTCCGTGAAAGGGAGGTGTCCTAGGCCTCTAGACGATGGGGGCGAGGCCACAGCGCAATCCCAGGAATGGATCCCAGGTGTTCCGGATGCACCGGTTTGGCTGATGGAATTGACCGTACGGGGCGGAGGGACCCTTCGTCAAGGAGCCCTGGCCGACAGCCCGATCCGGCTCAGGGTTTCAGCTCCGCCTTGTGTTCTTCCGGCGAAATCTGGCCGCGCCAGATCGGCACCGTGAAGTGGAAGCAGGCCCCCTCCCCCGGCTCGGAGACCACCCAGATGCGGCCGCCGTGCACATCGGCGATGCGTCGGCAGACCGACAGCCCGACGCCGTAGCCCGAGGTGGTTCCTGAGGTCTGGGGCAAGCGCACCCGGTCGAGGAAGATCCGCTCCTGTTCCTCGATCGGGATGCCGGGACCGCTGTCGCAGATGCTGGCCTGCACCCACTGGCTGGTGCGGTGCAGCAGCCGCAGGGTGACCCGGCCCCCTTCCGGGGTGAACTTGAGGGCGTTTTCCAGCAGGTTGAGCAGCACCTGGCGCATGCGCCGCTGGTCGGCGTAGACATCGGGCAGATCGCCGGGAATGTCCGTCACCAGTTCCAGGTCGCGATTCACCCACAGCTTCTCGAGCTCCAGGATCGATTCGGCCACCACCTGACCCAGGGACAGGCGCTGGGGGTTGAACAGGGCCTCCCAGCGGGTGGTGCCCACCTCCAGCAGATCCCTGGACAGTTCCTGGATGTCGTCGAGTCGGCGTTTCAGGACATCGAGGAAGCGGGGCTCATCGATCTGGCCGAGGCTGTGGCTCTGCAGAGCCAGCTTGGCCGCGGTCAGCGGGGTGCGCAGCTCATGGGCGACCATGCGCAACAGTCGCTCCTGCACCCCCAGGCGCTCGATCAGGGTTTCGTTCTCCTGACGCAGCACCAGCAGCTGGTCTTCCAATTGCACCTCCCGCTGGGTGCGACTGCCGTCCTGTTCGGGCGGGCGCAGGCTGAGGCCCAGGCTGCTGACCACCTCCATCTGCTGCCAGCGGGGCAGCCAGCTGCGCAGTTGCATCCCCAGGGTGTTGCCGGCAAACACCTGTTTCGGCAGGGGGGACAGCTTGATCAGGGCCGGGGTGGCCACCAGCCGATGCAGCTCCAGCAGTTCGGGATGCTCAGAGGGATCGGCCACCTCCAGGCTGACCTCAAATCGGCTCTCCTCGGCCCGCAGGGCATGCATCAGGCCTCGCAGGTCCGAGCTGGCCAGGTGCTGCTTGGTGGCCAGCAGCAGCAGCTGCAGCGTCTGGCGCGGAGCAGGGTCCGCCGCCGCAGGGTCGAGCCTGACCGGCAGGGGCCTGGGCTGACCCTTGGGGGATGGCGATTGCTCCGCTGACGGCAAGCGGATCCCTGCGACGACGCCCCAACCTTATGGGTTTCGGTGCTTTTGGGGCCGGAGCCCACCAAGACGCAGGGAACTGGCTAGGACTGAGATGCCGTCGGATCTGTACACGGCTTCCTGAGCGGCCCCCCGACCCCCATGCTGTCCGGACCTTTCGCTGCCTCAGCCCCGACGCGGATCAGACTCGACAGCAATCTGCGTCGCTGGTTTTCGCGCAACCTGGGGCTGTGGCGCTCGCGTCGTCTGTATTTTTTCCTCGACGAGGAACCGATCCGGGTCGACATGATGCTGCGGGTCGAGAGCTTCAGCGAGCCGATTGAGGGGGAGGCGGCCTATCGCTTCACCTGGTGGCCCGAGCGGGAGTACGACTTTTTCGACAAGAACCCCCGCTATTCCCGAGAGGGGACGATGGAGGCTTACCTCTGCGGCCATCAACTGCGCCGCAGCCAGAGTCACCTGTTCGCCTTTCCCAGCAAAAGCCAGATCCGCCAGGTCGATGAGCACGAAATGGTGTTCGAAACCCACCACCAGGAGTGGGACGTGCTGGAACACATCCGCCTGGTTGACCAGGACCGTTACCGCTCGCGCTCCATTTATTCCTGGCGCAACGGCGTGCTCGAGCTGGCCGAGGTGCACCACGAGATCCGCGCCGAGGGCGCCGGTGCGCCGCTGCAGGAACCGTCCTGAAAGCGGCTGGGGGGGCGGGCATCACCGCCTTCCATGCGAGAGCATGGGACCGTCCGGATCCACTCCCGCTCTTGGCTTCCCTTTCTCGCCGCGCCAGGCTCCTCTTGGCCGCTCCCCTGCTGGTCATGCCCCTGGTGCTCAGTCCAGCTGCGGCCCTGGCAGCGCCGGCCAGCCCCGCGGAGATGAATCTCTACACGCGGATCGCCGCCGTCAACGCCTGTATTTCCCGTTCGGCGGGCGTTGATTTCGACAAAGCGGTGGGCATCGCTGGCGAAACGATCGCCCAGGTGATCCTGGGGCAGCATCAGGGCCTGATCCAGCAAGTCGGCACCAAGCCGCTCACCCTGGAGGAGCTGCGCAAAGGTTCAATCAACTCCGCCGTGATCGGCGCCTACGAGATCTGCCCCAAACAGGTTCCGCCTGAAGTCGCTAAGAAAGTTCAGGACGCCCTGAGCAAAAAAGGTGCTCCACCGGCTCCCGCCACCAAGTAGCCCCCGTTCCATGGCCGTCGTCCGCCTCTCTGACTACCGGCCGGCCGCCTATCTGCTGGAGCGCACCGATCTGACGGTGCGCCTGTTTGCAGATCACGCCCTCGTGGCGGCGCGGCTGGCCTTCGTTCCCAACCCCGCCGCCTGCGGGCCTGACGGCCGCGGCTTCCTGGGACCGCTGGAGCTGGAAGGGGTGGATCTGGAGTTGCTGGCGCTCTCCCTGGACGGGGTCCCGTTGAGGGCGGCGGACTTCAGCCTCCATCCAAGCGGCCTGGTGATTCACCAGCCGCCCCAGGGGCCGTTCGTGCTCAGCAGTGAGGTGCGGATCAACCCGTACACCAACACCACCCTTGAAGGCCTCTATGCCAGCGGGGGCATGGTGACCACCCAGTGTGAGGCGGAAGGATTCCGGCGCATCACGTATCACCCCGATCGCCCCGATCTGCTCAGTCGCTTCCGGGTGCGCCTCGAGGCCGAGCGTCAGACCTTTCCGGTCTTGCTCTGCAACGGCAATTGTCTCGAAACCGGCGATATCGAGCCCGATGGCGAGGCCGGGGCCCTGCCGGCGCGCCACTACGCCATCTGGGACGATCCCTTCCCCAAGCCCTCCTATCTGTTTGCCCTGGTGGCGGGGCGATTGGAGGAGGTCCGTGACAGCTTCACCACCGCCAGTGGCCGGTCTGTGCAACTGCGGATTCATGTGGAGCCGGGCGATCAGGCCTACACCGCCCATGCGATGGCCTCGCTGAAGCGCAGCATGGCCTGGGACGAAAAGGTCTATGGACTGGAATACGACCTGGATGAGTTCAACATCGTCGCTGTGCGCCACTTCAACATGGGCGCGATGGAAAATAAGAGCCTCAATATCTTCAACTCCAAGTTGGTGCTCGCCGATGCGGCCACCGCCACCGATGGCGAGCTGGAGCGGATCGAGAGTGTGATTGCCCATGAGTATTTTCATAACTGGACCGGCAATCGCATCACCTGTCGTGACTGGTTTCAGCTCTCGCTCAAGGAGGGGCTGACTGTTTTCCGTGATCAGTGTTTCAGTGCCGATCTGCATGGGCAATCGCTGAACCGGATCGAGAATGTGGCGATGCTGCGCAACACGCAGTTCCGGGAAGATGCCGGCCCCACGGCCCATCCGGTGCAGCCGGATCAGTATCAGGCCATCGATAATTTCTACACCACCACGATCTATGAAAAGGGTTCGGAACTGATCCGCATGCTCCACACCATGCTGGGTGAGGAGACCTTCTTCCGCGGCATGGCCCTCTACGTCAAGCGCCATGACGGCACAGCCGCCACCTGTGACGCGTTCCTCGCCGCCATGCGTGAGGCGGCCGAAGTCCATTGGGCGGCCACGGGGCTCGACGGCCGTCTGGCGCCGCCTCCCTTCGATTTCGCCGAGTTCCGCCGCTGGTACCACCAGGCCGGCACGCCGCTGCTGCACGTTCAGCGTCACTGGGATGGCGAGGCCGGTGTGCTGGAGCTCACCATCCGCCAGAGCACGCCCCCCACGCCGGGCCAGGTTGACAAGCAGCCGTTGGTCATTCCCCTGGCCCTGGGCCTGGTGGGCCAGGCGGGCGAACCCCTGCCCTTGCAACTGGCTGCCGAGTCCGGCGGCCATCACCATCGGCCCCTGCTGCCCGCCGGCTGGGGAGCGGGCAGCCGCTTGTTGGTGCTGGATCGGGCCGAGCATCAGTTCCGTTTCGAGGGCCTGCCGCGCCAGGCCCACCCGCCGGCCCTGTCCCTGCTGCGCCATTTCTCGGCGCCGGTGAAGCTGGAGATGGGCCGGCCCACCAGCGAACTGGTGCATCTCTTTGCCTGCGACAGTGACCCCTTTGCCCGCTGGGATGCGGGCCAGACCCTCTGGCGTCAGGCGGTGCTGGCCAGGGCGGTGGGCCTGCAGGCCACTCAGGGCGCCGCCGATGAATTCGTTCGCCAGGGCTCAGCGGCTGGTTCTGCCCACGAACCTGGCTATGCGAGCCAGCCGCTGGATCCCCATCTGGAGCAGCTCGATGAACAGCTGATCGAGGCCTGTGGCCGCATCCTGGCCGATCCCAGCCTGTCGGAAGCGAGCCGCTGCGCCCTGATGTCCCTGCCCGGATCGGCAGAACTGGAAGATGCCATGGCGGAACCGGAGCCGCCGGCGTTGTTCCTGGCCCTGCGCAGCCTGGAGCGCCGCCTGGGCAGCGCCCTGGCCAAGCCCCTGCAGGCGGCCCTGGAGCGCTGCACCCCCCAGTGGCCCCTGGCCTGGCCCGAGGGCAACGGTGACCGGATGCTCACCGGCCTGATCTGGACCTGGCGGGTGGCGGCGGGGGATCCGGCGGCGATCGCCTCCGCCCGGGCGGCCGTTGACGGCGGCTCGATGACCCTGGCCCGTGCCGGCCTGCGGGCCCTGTTGAACCAACCGGGTGCGGCCCGCCAGGAGGCGATGGCGGCTTTCTATGAGCGTTGGCAGCACAAGCCGGTGATCCTTGATGCCTGGTTCGCCCTAGAGGCCGCCGCTCCCGGCGCCGATGGCCTGGAGCGGGTGGCCCAGCTGCTGGCCCATCCGCGCTTCGATCCGAATGCGCCCAACTCGGTGCGGGCCGTGCTGGGCGGGCTGGCGGGCAATGCCCTGGTGTTCCATGCCGCCGATGGCCGGGGCTACCGGTTCATGGCCGAGCAGATCGCCTGTCTCGATGCTCGCAACCCGATCACCGCCTCGCGCCTGGCCAAGGTGTTCAGCCGCTGGCGCAGCTACGGCTCCGGGCGCAGCGCCGCCATGCACGGGGCCCTGGAGCAGCTGGTGGCGGCCCGGCTCTCGACCAACACCCGGGAGGTGGTGGAGCAGTGTCTGAGCCAGCCGCCTCAAGTCAGCTGAACGGGGCAAAGGCAACCGCCGCTTCGCCATCTGCTCCCGGATTGTTCCTGTTCCGCCAGCCATCGCCGGCCGTACGGGGCGCTGCGACCGCTTGATGACGGCGCTGCAGCAGGTCTGCGGCGCATCCACGACGGGCCGAAGGCCCATCGCAGAGGCTTGCTGCTCAGGAGGCCAGAATCAAAGCCAAGTGCTGTTGATGGCCCCTGTGATTTCCCGGTGAAACACTCCAGTCGTTGGCGGCAGCTGCTGCTGCTGCTGTCTGCATTACTGGCTCTGGGTCACGGCTTGGTCCCCCGGGTGGCCGTTGCCCAGGCCGTGGCGCCCTCACGGATTCGTCCGGGCTGGGGGTTTGACTGGCGCCATCCCGATCGGGCCAGCTGCCGCGAGATCACGCCGGAGGTGCTGCCCTACTGCTCCAAATGCCGTGAGGTGCCCGATGCCTACGGCAGCGGCATCGATGCCCAGTCCTGTTATCTGGTGCCGAAGTTCGAATACATGATTTTCCCTACTGCTGAGGGCTGCGAAACCGGCCTTCAGAAGTTCAAAGCCAACGGCGGCCGCTGAAATAGTGGCCCCTCAGGGCAGGGGCGGTGGTGCTTTCAGCAGCCCTGGCGTCGTGCGGAGCGGCAGCCTGAAGGTTCCGCCCCCGCCGCCGGAGCCGAAGGTCTGGGCGTGAAGGGATTGGAAGGCCTGCAGCCGATAGGCACCGCCTTCGGGACCGGCAAATTGACCCCAGAGTCCTTCCCAGAAGAAATAGATCACGCCGTGGCCGCGCTCGGAGGCCAGACGAACTTTTTCACTGATGGTGGCCATGTCCGGGGTGCGGCCACCGAAGCCGGCCAGGATGCCGATCTCCACCGGCATCCCCCAGCTGCGTGCCTTGAGCAGGGCCGGTTGGTTGAGATCCTTGGCGAAACCTTTGACGGAATAGGCATAGTTCTGGACCACCAGATCGTCGACCAGTTCGCCCAATGCCCACAGTTCCCAGTCCTGCAGCCATTGGTTGTAGGCAAACCGGAAGGGGCCTGGGGAGAGGCTGATCACGGTTCGCTTCGCCCCGGAGGCCTGCTGCAGCCCGCCCCGCAGCTCCCGCAGCAGGGCGGTGAGCTGCTGGCGCCGCCAGCGCATCCAGGCGCGGTCGGTGAAATTCTCCGGGGGTTCGCGACCGGTCTGGCTGCGGTAGAGATTGCGGGTGTAGTCGTCGTAGCCCAGCTCCACCGGCCAGGCGAAGTGGTCATCCAGCTGGATGCCATCGACACCGCAGCGCTGCACGATCTCGGTGATCAGGCCAATGAAGCGGGCCCGCACCCCCGGATGGGCCGGATTCAGCCAGACCCGCAGATCCTTCAGCGGCGAGCGCTGCAGGCTGGCACCGTGCAGCGCGTACAGGCTGCTGCCATCGGCGCGCTGCAGCACCCAGTCCGGATGTTGGCGCACCACCTCGGCATCGGCCGGTTCCATCAGGCCGTATTCGAACCAGGGGATCACCTGCATGCCGCGGCGTTGGGCCGCCCGGGTGAGTCTGCAGATCGGATCGAGGTTGGGGTTCACGGCCGCCAGGGCCGGTTCCAGCGGCGCATGGCGGCTGCGATGGAAGGTGGTGCCCCGGCTCCAGACATTGGGGTAGAGGGTGTTGAAGCCCGTCTCCGAGAGCTGCTGCACCGCGATTTCGATCCGCTGTGGGTCGTAGTAGAGCGGGCTGGGGCTGTTGGTCAGCCAGACTCCGACGCGGCGGCCGAGGGGCTGGGGCAGACCGTTCAACCCGCCGGGGGGCAGGGCCAGGGCTGGTAGGGCGCCGACCAGTTGCAGGGCACCGGTCAGCAGCAGGGTGAGACCCACGGGCAGGCGCCGTTTGAGGTGGGCGTGCCGTTTGAGGGGTGCCAAGGACGTCCCTTGGACGGGGCTGTCAGCGGCGGCGGGGCGTGATCGGGCCATGACAGGAGCTGCTTGGGGTGGACGTCCCGGCGAGCCAGCATCGGGGCCATGGCCTGGGACTGGCTGACCCGGGGGATCAGGGGGATTGGGCTGGAAGGCGAACGCCCGGCGGATCGGGCACTGGAGGCAGTGGGCCGCTGGGTTGCTCGCGAGCCGTTGCTGTCGTGCGGGCAAGGCCAGGTCTGAGGACCCGGCCGGCGCTGGGGACTGTTGGGATGGGGCGGACTTCGTTCAGGGCACCCTGGGCGAGTTGGTTTTGCCTGGGGCGGGGTTGCTGGCCCGCAGGGCTGGACAACGGGCGATCGGCGTGGGGCAGAGCATGGACCTCAGCCGTTCAGCGGAACATCGAGCTGACCGAGCTCTCCTCATGAATGCGCCAGATCGCCTCACCGAGCATGTTGGCGACCGAGAGCACCTGCAGCTGCGGGAAGCGGCGATCGGGAGCCAGGGGAATGCTGTTGGTGACCACCACCTCCTCGAACAGGCCAGGCTCAGAGAGGCGCTCGCTGGCGGGGGGCGAGAACACCGCATGGGTGGCGCAGCACAGCACCCGGGCGGCGCCCCGTTGGCGCAGCAGGCGGGCACCGGCGCAGATGGTGCCGCCGGTGTCGATCATGTCGTCGATCAGAACGGCGGTCTTGCCCGCCACATCGCCGATCACGGTGAGACTTTCGGCCACGTTGTGGCCGGAGCGGCGCTTGTCGATGATCGCCAGGGGGGCGTCGTTCATCTGCTTGGCGAAGGCCCTGGCCCGGGCCACGCCGCCTACGTCGGGGGAGACGACCACCACCTCGCCGAGATTGCGGGTGCGCAGGTAATCGACCAGCACCGGAGAACCGTAGATGTGGTCGCAGGGGATGTCGAAGTAGCCCTGGATCTGGGAGGAGTGCAGGTCCATGGCCAGCACCCGGTCCACGCCGGATTTGACCAGCAGGTTGGCCACCAGCTTGGCGGTGATTGATTCGCGGCCCGCTGTCTTGCGGTCGGCGCGGGCGTAGCCGTAGTAGGGCACCACGGCGGTGATCTGCCTGGCGGAGGCCCGCCGGCAGGCATCGACCATGATCACCAGCTCCATCAGGTGATCGTTCACCGGCGCGCAGGTGGGCTGGATCAGGAAGACGTCGCAGCCGCGGATCGACTCCTGGATCTGGATGTAGATCTCGCCGTCGGCGAAGCGCTTGATCACCCTGGGGCCGTCGGGGACGCCCAGATAGGCACCGATTTCGCGGGCCAGCTCGGGATTGGAGTTGCCGCTGAACAGCCGCAGCCGGCGGCTGTCCTGCGGGGCATGGGACGGAACCCCGCTCGGCTCCACCCTTGGGGTGAGAGCCGTGGTCGAGAAACTGGTCACGGGGCGGTGAGCGGTCCTGCGCATCTCCGATGGTAGAAGCGTGGCGGCCCCCCAGGGATGACCAGCGATGACGGATTTGAATTCCAGGGACCGGCCCCTGTCTGAGGCCGGCCGATTGGCGCCGGCCGATCGGGCTGTGGTGCTGGTGGGCTTCGGCCTGGCCGGGGCTTCGGCGCCGGCGGGATTGCCGCCGCTGTTGGCGGTGGCGCAACGGCTTGCCGGCCTGGTTCCGGTTCCCATCCATCCCCTGACTCCCCTCGATGATCCCAACGTCGCCCTGACGCCCTTGGGGGGGGCTGGCCGCGCGGTCGGTAAGGCCCAAGCCGCGGGCCATTCCCGGCCTGGGGAGCCTGGCCCCGGCGCCCTGGCGGTGCTGGAGATGGATGTGGGTCTGGCGCTGCCGGGGGGGGGCAGCTGGGTCGAGGCGCTGGGGGCCTGGCGTCAGCCCTGCCTGCTGGTGATCGGGGCCGACCAGCTGGCCTGTGGCTGGCCGGCCGCCGGTACGGCCCTGCTGCAGCGCTGGCGGGTGCCGCTACTGGGGCTCATGCAATGGGGAGGGGACTTGGACACCACGGCACGCCGCCGCGATGGTCTGCCCTGGCTGGGTCAGGCTGGCGAGGCCGGCCTTTTCGATGGAGCGCAGGCTGGTGAGGATGGCGGCGAAGGCGAACACGCCCTGGCCGCGGTGCTGGCCCTGCGCTGGCAGCAGCTGGATCTGAGCTGACGGGCCCTGAACAGCCCAGCTGGCGGAACCTTGCCGTTGCCGGGGCAGCCGGGTTCGACGACCGGCGGTGCTGGGGATCCTGGGAAGCTGCGAATTGTTTGGGAAGGCGTCCAAACGTTCGCCGGCCCCCGTCAGCGAACTGCCAATGCCCATGTCTGCTCCACGCCGTCGACTGGCGATTCCCCGATCGCTTGAATCCCTGGCCTTTGGTCTTCAACCTGGCGTGCAGCCTGAACCCCTGGACGCCCACCCGGTGTCGCCCCTGCTGGGGTCGCGCGTCAGTTGTCGCTCCAGACGGGCTTGCTGTTCCTGGTGAGCTGGCGCAGTTTGCCGTGACTGGGTTTGGCGGGATCCAGTTCGAGCGAGCGGAAGCTGATCGGCCGGTCCCCGTCGAGTCCCGCCGCCAGCAGGCTCAGGGTCTCCCGGGGGCTGAGGTTGGTGTCCACCTTCCCCTGCAGCATCTGCAGCAAATAACTCAGCTTGGCCAGTTGTTCCGGCTGGCGCAGGCGCCCCTGCAGGGCTGTGGTGACCAGCTGCTGATCGTGGCGACGGCCCGCTTCCCCCAGCCACTTGTCCTGGTAGCGCACCAGCTGCTCCACCTGGGCGCCGCCCAGTTGTTGCAGCCCGCCCTGCAGATCGATCTTCAGCTTCTGGGCTTTGTCCTGGTAGCGCATGGTGCGCGGCGGATCGATCTCCAGGCCGCCGAGGCCGTTGACCAGATCGCGCAGGGCGCCGCGGGGCAACACCAGATAGCGGTCGGGGCGGGGTGGTTGCAGGCCCGTGAGCTCCCGCACCGCTCCGGCGGTCAAGGCGACGCCGCCGCGGCTGTAGAGCTCGCCCAGGGCCACCGGCTGGCGGCTGCCGGGGAGGGTCACGGCCAGTTCCCTGGGCAGGTTGAGCACCTCCAGCGGACCCTTGGGATCGACGCGGATCAGTAGCAGGGCGTCCGCATTGGCGGTTCCGGCCGGGGCGGCCCCGTTGCTGGCATCCCCGAGATGGTCCGCGTCGCTGCCGATCACCAGCAGGGTGATCGGGCGACGGGGTTTTTCCGCCAGGTTGGCTGGGGTCAATTCCTCCTTGGGTTGCAGCGCCCTGTCCCGCGGCTGCCAGATCAGACCCAGGGCCGATGCCCCCACGATCGCGCCGATGGCCAGAACGGCACCGCTGGCCAGTCCGGCCGAGGTCAGGCGCGGCAGGCGCAGCTTGGGCCGGGCCCGCTCGCTGGCTGATTCGGCCGAGCCTTGGCGCGGGCGCGAACGCGCGGGCCCGCCAGGGCCAGAGGGCTTGGGGGGCTGGGGTGATGGACGATCCCGGCGAGAAGGCATCGGGCCGGCATAGGGGCGGACGTGAGCCCACTTTGGCCCACATGGGGACCGTCGCCTGGGCCGTTCGCCTGCGGGGGGACGGTGACCGATAGCTTGAGCTGCAGGAACCAGCCGCCCAACGCTTGACCGCCGCCCAGCCCGCGAGCCCAGCCAACGCCTCCGGAGAGGACCCTTCCCTGCTCCCGTCTCGATCCGGCTTGCGCCCCGCTCCCCACGAACGGGCCCGGCCGCTGGCGGCGGGCAGCGTCTATCCCGCCAAGGATCTCTGCAGCCAGTGCGGGCTCTGTGACAGCCGCTGGGTGGCCTACGTGCGCGGCGCCTGCGCCTTTCTGGAGCAGCGGTTTGAGGCCATGGAGCACCAGGCCCATGGCCGCAGCCGCGACCTGGACAACGACGACGAGCTCTATTTTGGTGTGCAGCAGCGCATGCTGTCGGCCCGCCTGCAGGCGCCCATTGACGGGGCCCAGTGGACTGGCATCGTCTCGCGCATCGGCGTGCGGGCCCTGGAGACCGGCCTGGTGGATGCGGTGCTCTGCGTGCAGCAGAGCGAGGACGATCGCTTTACGCCGGTGCCCGTGCTGGCGCGAACCCCGGAGCAGGTGCTGGCGGCCCGGGTCAACAAGCCCACCCTCAGTCCCAACCTCAAGGTGCTGGAGCAATTGCCCGGCAGTGGCATTCGCCGGCTGCTGGCGATCGGTGTCGGTTGCCAGATCCAGGCCCTGCGGGCGGTGCAGGACACCCTGCCCCTGGACAAGCTGTATGTCCTCGGCCTGCCCTGCGTGGACAACGTTTCCCGCCAGGGATTGCAGACCTTTCTCGAAAGTGCCAGCCGCTCGCCGGACACGGTGGTCCACTACGAGTTCATGCAGGATTTCCGCATTCATTTCCGTCACCGCGACGGCCACGAAGAAACCGTTCCCTTCTTCGGTCTCGACACGCCGACCCTCAAGGACGTCTTCGCCCCCAGCTGTCTGAGCTGCTTTGACTACACCAACGCCGGCGCCGACCTGGTCGTGGGTTATATGGGCGCAGGTTTCGGCCAGCAGTGGATCACCGTGCGCAATGACACCGGCGCCGCGTTGCTGGCCCTGGTGGAGCCGGAGCTCGAGCAGGCTCCGGTCAGCAGCGGCGGCGATCGCCGCCAGGCGGTCCAGCAGGGCATCGATGCCTACGACAAGGCCCTGCGTCTGCCGATGTGGCTGGCGGAGGTGGTCGGTTGGCTGGTGCAGCGGGTGGGCCCCAAGGGCTTGGAGTACGGCCGTTTTTCGATTGATTCCCACTTCACCCGCAATGCCCTCTGGCTGCGCCGCAACCACCCCGCCATGGCCGAGCGCCACATTCCCGCCTTTGCCCGCCGGATCATCAGCCGCTACCGGCTCCCCGCCTCGTGAGTGACCCTGACCGCCGGTGCGGCGTGCTGCTCCACCCCACCTCCCTGCCGGGTCCGGCGGCCTGCGGCAGCTTCGGCGCCGCCGCCCGCGACTGGATCGACCTGCTGGTGCGGCAGGGCGTGGGGGTCTGGCAGCTGCTGCCCCTGGCCCCCACCGATGGCACCGGTTCGCCCTACAGCTCACCCAGTGGCTCGGCCCTCAATCCGTGGTTGATCGATGCCGATGACCTGCTGACGGCTGGGCTGATCAGCGACAGCGACCACGCCGGCCTGCCTGGCGGCGGTCACGACCGTCTGGAGCCCGCCATTGCCTCGGCCAGGGCGGCGGCGGTGGCGGTGGCCCTCGGTCGCCATTGGCCCGCCCAGTCGATGGCGCGCCACGGGGCCTTTGAGGCCTGGCGGCAATCCCAGGCCTTCTGGCTGGACGACCACTGCCGCTTCATGGTGCTGCGGCGGCTGAACCAGGGCAGGCCCTGGTGGGAATGGCCCGGCCCGCTGTCCCAACGCCAGAGTCGGGCCCTGCGCCAGCTCGCCGCCGAGCACGGCCCTGAGCTGCTTGCCGAGGCGCTGCTGCAATGGCAGTTGCGGCAGCAGTGGGCCCTGCTGCAGCAGCGGGCCAGGGCCGGAGGCCTGCGGCTGCTGGGGGATCTGCCTTTTTATGTGGCCCACGACAGTGTCGATGTCTGGTGCCGACGCCATCTCTTCTCCCTCGGCCTCGACGGCCAGCTGCAGCAGCAGAGCGGCGTTCCCCCCGATTACTTCGCCGCCACCGGCCAGCTCTGGGGGACCCCGGTGTACCGCTGGTGGTGCCATCGCCTGACGGGCTTTCGCTGGTGGCTGAACCGGCTGGAGGTGCAGCTGCAGCTCTTCGATCTGCTGCGGCTGGACCATTTCCGCGCCCTGGAGTCCTACTGGAGTGTGCCGGGGGGCGATGCCACCGCCGAGCACGGCACCTGGTGTCCCTCGCCTGGCAACGCTCTGCTGGGCAAGCTGTTGCGGCGTTGCCGGCGGCGGGGGCTGCTGTTGCCGGACGGCCGCCTGCCGTTGATCGCCGAGGACCTGGGTGTGATCACCCCCGAGGTGGAGGCCCTGCGGGATCGCTACCTGCTGCCGGGCATGAAGATTCTGCAGTTTGCCTTTGATGGCAACGACGACAACGCCTACCTGCCCGCCAACTACGAGGGTGAGCGCTGGGTGGTGTACACCGGCACCCACGACAACGCCACCACCGAGGGCTGGTGGCAGAGCCTCGACGGCGACAGCCGGGAGCGCATCGCCCGTTTGGTGGGCCAGGCGGTGACCTCCCCCAGCTGGCAGGTGCTGGAGCTGGCGTTGGCGTCCAGGGCCGAGCTGGCGGTGGTTCCCCTGCAGGATCTGCTTCACCTGGATGACCGGGCCCGTTTCAACACCCCCGGCACGGTGGAGGGCAACTGGAGCTGGCGGTTGCGGGAGCCGATCGATGGGTTGGAAGGGGCGCTCCAGGGCTACGGGGCCATGGCGGCCCGCTATCAGCGCGGGGACGGGTAACGGAAGCGGCCGGCCTCGGTCTGGCCCTTGCCGGCTGACAGGGGCTGGCCGTTCCAGCGCACGGCTGAGGCTCCGGTCGGGGCCGGTTCGATCCGCAGCTGGAAGGGCGGCAGCACCGGCAGGCTGAGGGCACCGCTGACCTGGTTCAAGGTGGTGGTGCCCCCCCGTTCGCTCTGGATGACCACCTGGCTGGCCGCCGCCAGTTGCAGGCTCAGTTGGCCGAGGGAGAGGTCGGTTTGGGGAGCCTGGGTTTCCCGCTGCAGCTGCCCCAGGGCCTGGCCCCGGGCAGCCCGTTGCAGGGGGGTGAGATCGGGGTAGGTGCTCAGCAGGTCGATCTCCGGTCGGAGCTGGCTGTCGTTCCTGGCCTCGAGCGGTGCGATCGGGGCGCTGCTGAGCAGGCCCTGGCGGGAGAGCTGGCGCTGTTGCAGGTTGAGCGCGTAGATCAACCCCAGCGTCAGCAGGCCGTAGAGCACGGTGCCCTGCCAGGTGGTGAACACGTCGATCGAGCCGGGGGTGAAGCGCAGGAGCAGGGGCTCGCTGCGAGGCCCCGACAGGCCGCTCATCCGCGTCGAGGGCAGGGCCCCATCGAGGCTGCCGGCCGACAGCTGCAGGCGATGTTCCAGCAGGGGCAGCATGGTGCGCAGATAAGCCGCCTCGGGCAAGCGGTCGCGCCAGCCCCGCTCCAGGGCCTCCAGCACGGGGGTGCTGATGCGGGTCTCCTGGGCCAGTTGGCGCAGCCCCAGCCCCTGGCTCTCCCGCGCCTGACGCAGCAGCATGCCCGCGTTCTGAAGCGGATCCTGGGCCTGGGCCGGCAGTCCCCCGGGCTGGCCGGCAGGGGTTCGGCGCAGGGCCCCGCGCAGGCGCCGCAGCAGGTTGGGCCTCAGGGGTTGGCTTGCCGCAGGCTGGGGCCGGGGAGGGAGAGCAGGCACGCTCAAGGGCGGGGCTTCCGCCCGGTGTCGGGGGCACTGCCATCTTCGGGGACGAGCTCGCCGGCCTGAACGCGCCGCCAGCGGCCTTCCGGCAGGTCCGCCAGCTCCAGGTCGCCGATGGCGATCCGCTGCAGGTCCAGCACCGGGTGGCCGAGCAGGCCGGCCGTGCGTCGGATCTGGCGGTTGCGACCTTCCCGCAGCACCAGCTCCAGCAGGGTGGCATCGCCGTCGTGCTCCAGCACGGACAGCTGCACCGGTTGGCTGGCTTGGCCGTCGAGGGGGACGCCGGCCCGCCACTGCGCCAGCACGGACTGCTCGGGCCTGCCTCGCACCCAGGCGTGGTATGTGCGGCCATGGCCGTAGCGGGGATGGGTCAGCTTCAGGGTCAGATCGCCGTCGTTGCTGAGCAGCAGGGCGCCGCGGCTATCGGCGTCTAGGCGACCCACCGGATGCAGCCCCAGGCCGCGGCGCAGTTCGACGGGCAGCAGATCGAGCACCGTGGTGCGGCCGTGGGGGTCATGGCAGGTGCTGAGCACCCCGAGGGGCTTGTTGAGCAGCAGGGTGAGGCTGCTGGCCGGGGGCGCCAGCGGCCGGCCATCGATTTCGATGCGGTCGACACCGGGCTCGGCCTGGTCGCCGAGCTGGGCCCGCTGGCCGTTGATCCGCACCCGTCCCTGGCGCAGCAGCTCCTCGCCGCGGCGCCGGGAGCAGAAGCCCGCAGCGGCCATCAGTTTCTGCAGACGCTCACGGGCCATTACGTCTGGGCATGGGGCAAGACTTCATTCTCCCGGTCGGCCCCGCCCTCCGAAAGCGGTCCAGCGGGGATCGCCGGGACGCGCCTCCTTAGGAGGGCAGGCCGGCAGGGCCGCAAAAGCCTGGCCCGATCGCGGCTCCAAGGCGGAACGACTCCGGAAACTCATGGTAGGTTGCGAACCATCATGGTTTCGTAACTCGGAGCGATGCCTTCGATCCCCATTGCCACCTCCGCTTCGGATCTGGCGCCTACCGCCGACCTGCTGCGTTCCTACCTGCGGGACATCGGCCGTGTGCCGCTGCTGAGCCATGAGCAGGA
>JBAXXM010000026.1:0-30551 GCA_037127935.1 Synechococcaceae cyanobacterium ELA739 | reverse complement strand
TCCTGCTCATGGCTCAGCAGCGGCACACGGCCGATGTCCCGCAGGTAGGAACGCACCAGATCGCCATCGATCGAGGGCATCTGGCGGCCGGCAGCCACCAAGCCGGTGCGGGGCATGGAGAGGGACACGCTGTCGACAGCGCTGGACTCGCTGGAAACACTGTCCAGGGCCAGAGCATCTGCAACATTGTCTTGAAAAACGGCGACGACCACGGCCTGGTCCGTAAAGGTGTGTGAAGCCTAACCTGAAGAAGTGTGAATTCCTCTCATGTTTCGCTGCAATCCCGCAACAGACCCACCGCGAGACAGCCCCGAACCCCGCTGAACACCAAGATCAGCGCCCGTATCAGCCGCCCGGCGGCATCCGGTTGATCAGCCAGCCGGCGGTGTGCAGATAGATGAACACCCCCGCCACATCCGTGGCCGTGGCGATGAACGGCGCCGACATCAGGGCCGGATCGAGGCCGATGCGGTTGAACAGCAAGGGCAGGGCCGCACCGGCCGTGGCCGCCAGGGTGGTGATCGCCACCAGGCTGATGCCGGCGGCGGCGGCCACCACCCAGTTGCCGTGGGAGACATAGGCGGCCCAGGGCACCACCACCAGCATCATCAGCAGGCCCAGCAAGGCCCCCGCCACCAACTCCCGACCGATCGCCAGGGCCGGACCCAGGGCCTGCAAGCGCTGGGTGCTCAGACCGCGGATCACCACGGTGGAGCTCTGGGCACCGACATTGCCGCCGGTGCCGATCAGCAGCGGGATGAAGGCCGCCAGCACCACCACCTGCTTGAGCACCGCATCCTCGGAGGCGATCACGGCGGCGGTGCCGCTGTTGGCCAGCAGCAGCACCAGCAGCCAGACCACCCGGCGGCGGGCGACCGTGAACAGGTTGCTCTGGAAGTAATCGTCCTCATCGCCGGCCTGCACGGCGCCGGCGGCATAGAGGTCGCGGGTGGCTTCCTGCTGGATCACGTCGATCACGTCATCGACCGTGACGATCCCCACGAGCCGCTGCTCCCGGTCCACCACCGGCACCGCCAAAAAGTCGTAGCGCTGGATCACCCGGGCCACCTCCTCCTGGTCGGTGTCGGTGGTGACGCTGACCACCTCACGGGTCATCACATCCCCGAGGCGGCTCTCGGGGTCAGCCGTCACCAAATCCCGCAGCGACAACATGCCGCTCAGGTGGCGGGAGGCATCGGTGATGTAAAGGCTGTAGATCGTTTCGGTTTCGCGGGCTCGGCGGCGCACGATGTCCAGGGCCTGGGCGGCGCTGTGGAACTCCTTGAGATCGATGAACTCGGTCGTCATCAACCGGCCGGCGGTCTCCGCCTCATAGCCGAGCATCTGGGCCGTCACCCGCCGCTCCGACGGGCTCAGCTCCGCCAGCAGTCGCCGCACCACCTTGGCCGGCAGTTCGTCGAACAACCGCACCCGATCGTCGGGGGACATCTCCTCCACCAGTTCCAGCACCTCGCCGGAACGCAGGCGCTCCAGCAGGCTCTGCTGCACCGAGGGCTCCAGATATTCATAGACCTCGATCGCCTCGTCCTTGGGCAACAGCCGGAATGCCAGGGCCTGCAAGGTGCGCGGCAAGGTCCCGATCGCTTCAGCCGCATCCACCGGCTGCACCGGCTGCATCAGCAACTTGGCGCCGTCGTAGTTACCGGCTTCCAGCAGGCTCTCCAGCTGGCGCCCCACCACCTCCGCCACGGCGGAACTCTCGCCCATGCCCCTGCCGCGCCGTTGAAGGGGAGTTTATGAGCCGCTCCGTCGGCCGCACACCCATTTCAGGCCCTGATCACGCCAGAACCCAGCACGAACGGACGGACACCGACAGGACCGCCGGCCCGACGACAGAATCAGGGATGTTGCCTGGACACCATGGCCATCAATGTCAGTGAGATCAGCGTGCGCGATGCCCAGGGCGGAGAGCGCAGCCTCGGCGAATGGGCCGGCCAGGTGCTGCTGATCGTCAACGTGGCCAGCCGCTGCGGCTTCACCCGCCAGTACGCCGGGCTGCAGAAACTCCAGGACGCCTACGGCCCCCAGGGTCTGGCCGTGCTGGGCTTCCCCTGCAATGACTTCGGCGCCCAGGAGCCCGGCACCCTGCCGGAGATCCAGCAGTTCTGCTCCAGCACCTACGGCGCCAGCTTCCAGCTGTTCGACAAGGTGCACGCCAGCGGCGCCAAGACCGAGCCCTACACCACCCTCACCCAGGCGGAACCGGCCGGTGATGTGGCCTGGAACTTCGAGAAGTTCCTGGTGGGCAAGGACGGCTCCGTGCTGGCCCGCTTCAAGAGTGGCGTCGAACCGGACAGCAGCGAACTGACCCAGGCGATCGAAGCGGCTCTGGCGGCCTGAACCGAGACGCAGAGAGGGGGACCAACCCGCGTCCAAGCCGCTGGCGCCGCCAGCCAGCGGCACGGTCCTCCTCCTCCATCCACCAGCTCGTGAAACCGGCGGAACCAGCGGAGCGAACAACGGCCGAAGACCTTGGACGACCAAGGCTGAAATCGTCCCAGAAGCGAGAAAAATCAAAGTCCAGATCAGTGCACAACTCGCCTCAACCAGCCCGTCGGGGCAGATCTGGGCATTGGTTGATGCTTCTGGGATGTGGAAACCAAGCCGCGATGGCTGAACGCAAGTGAGCTTTCAACACGCCGGCCTTGCCATCCAGGGAAGGCCGACTCCAAGGCAGCGGCGATGATCGCCATTGACCACCAGGATCGCGAAGAAATACGGATCCCGACGGGGCAGAGATGGCTCGTTTCAGATCACCTGAACCCCGAACGAAATGACGGCGATGGCTGATCGAACAGCACGTTTCTCAGCGCAGGGCGCCCGTACACAGACCCAGGCCGCCATCCTCCGGTCCTACCCCCACGTCCCCACCGGTGGGCTCCCTAGCACCAAATCTCGGCCTATCGATCCATGATCAAATAGCCATCCGTCAGGATGACATATTTAGCGCACTAGCAATAATTCCAGCCAACCTGTGTTGCGCTCCAGCACCTACCCGGGCAACCAACCCCGCGCCACCTCACCGGCCAGGGTGCTGGCCTCCACCCGCAACCAGGGGCGTCCTCCGGGAGCGAACCAGTGCCGCAACACCCGCAGGGGCACATCGGCATCAAGGTGAGCCAGCACCGGCGCCTGATGCTCCGGGGCACAACGCAGACTCAGGCAGGCCTGGCTGAGCAAAGGCTCCTGCCCCTGCACCCGTCGCCGCACTTCGGGCAACCGGCGATCACCACCTCCAGCCGGCAGGGCTGCCGGCGCCATCAAGGCAAAGCCGAGCAGGGCCGCCCAGCGCCAAGCCGGCCAGAGTCGCAATGGGGCAGCACTTACCATCGAGTTTCAGATGTCGAGCTGGGTGAGATCGAGTTCGGCGCTGTGGGTTTCGATGAACTCCCGGCGCGGAGCCACCTTGTCACCCATCAGGATCGTGAAAATGCGATCAGCCTGGGCCGCATCTTCGATCTCAACCCGCTTCATCATGCGGGTGCCGGGATCCATGGTGGTTTCCCAGAGCTGCTTGGGCATCATCTCGCCAAGACCCTTGAAGCGCTGAATGTTGTAGTTGGCCTTCTCGCCGTAACCCTCCAACACCTTCTTGAGCTCGGTCTCGTTGTAGCAATAGTTGTGATTCTTACCGCGCTCCACCTTATAGAGGGGAGGGCAGGCGATATAGATGTATCCGCCTTCCACCAGCGCCTTCTGGTAGCGATAGAAGAAGGTCAGCAACAGGGTGCGGATGTGGGCGCCATCCACATCGGCGTCGGTCATGATCACGATCCGGTGATAGCGAAGGTTCTTTTCATCGAACTCTTCCCCCTTGATGCCCAGACCAAGCGCCGTGATCAGGGCCTGAATCTCGGTATTTTTATAGATTTTGGCATCATCGGTTTTCTCGATGTTCAGGATCTTGCCCCGCAGGGGCAGGATCGCCTGGAAGCGACGATCGCGGCCCTGTTTGGCCGAGCCGCCAGCCGAATCCCCCTCCACGATGTAAATCTCCGATTCGCTCGGATCGCGGGAACTGCAATCCGCCAGTTTGCCGGGCAGGGTGGAACTTTCCAGCACCGACTTGCGGCGCACCAGTTCCCGGGCCCGCCGCGCCGCCTCGGCCGCATTGAAGGCCTGAATCGCCTTTTCCAGGATCAGGTCAATCACGCCTGGATTGAATTCCAGATACTGGCTCAGGGCTTCACCCACCAGCGTGTCGACAATGCCCCTGACCTCGGTATTACCAAGCTTGGTCTTGGTCTGGCCCTCGAATTCAGGGTCGGGAACCTTGACCGACAACACGGCCGTGAGCCCTTCGCGAATATTCTCGCCGGCCAGATTGGTATCGGCGTCCTTGCGCTTGCCGCGCTTCTTGGCAAAGGTGTTGAGGGTGCGGGTCAGCACCGTTTTCAAGCCCTCAATATGGGTGCCGCCATCAACGGTGCGGATGTTGTTGGCAAAGCCGAGAATGCTGTCGGAATAGGCATCCACGCACCACTGCAGGGCCGCCTCCACCTGCACGCCATCCTTTTCGGAGTTGACGTAGATGATCTCCGGATGCAGCGGATCTTTCTCGGCATTCATATAGGCCACATATTCCCTGATACCACCCTGGTAGTGATACACCTCCTCGTGCGCTTCGCCCTCAGACGAACGTGCCGCTTCCCGCTCATCGCGGAAGACAATGCGCACACCGCCATTGAGATAGGCCAGCTCCCGCAGGCGGCCCGAAAGGGTCTGGTAATCGAACTCGATCCCGGTGCTGAAGATCTCCAGATCCGGCAGAAAGCGCACCATCGTGCCGGTGCGCTCCGGATCGGCGGCAGGCTGGGCGGTGAGGGTGCCGATCGGCGTGCCGCGCTCAAAGCGCTGCGAATGCTCCTGGCCCTGACGGTGGACGACCACCTCGACCCACTCACTGAGGGCATTGACCACGGACACACCGACGCCGTGCAGGCCGCCGGACACCTTGTAACCGCCAGCGCCGAATTTGCCGCCGGCATGCAGCACGGTCAGCACCGTCTCCAGGGCGCTGCGGCCGGTGCGGGGATGAATGTCGGTGGGAATGCCGCGGCCGTTGTCGGTGACGCTGGCGGAACCATCGGCGTGGATCACCACCAAGATGGCGTCGCAATGGCCGGCCAGGGCCTCGTCGACGGCGTTATCGACCACCTCGTACACGAGATGGTGCAGACCACGGGGACCCGTGGAGCCGATGTACATCCCCGGCCGCTTGCGCACCGGCTCCAGGCCTTCGAGCACCTGGATCTGTTCGGCGCCGTAGGCGGACTGGACTTTGGTGGCGTCGCTCATTCGGAAGGGGCTCCCCAGGGAACGGGCTCAGGACGGCGGAACCCCGGGGCAGACAGGGGCGCAGGGAGCAGGGCGCAGGAAACGCAGAAGCCTCTCCGCAAGGACAACCTTACCACTGCCGCCCCGCAGCGCCACCCAGGCACCGCTCCGGCGCAATTCGTCCCGGGGGTGCATCCCGGCCCCTTTTCGGGGGTGTCCGGCAACGGAGGACGTCGCCTACCTCCACCACGGCAGCACCGCCCGCCGGAGCGATGACGGCCAGCCGGACGAAGGCACGTCTCACGTCGGGCCTCACGAACAAGGCCCCCCTGTTCACGACTCCCCTGGTGGCCAGCTGTCGCCTCCGTAGCCGGGGCTGGGCTCCAGCCTTGGCCAGAAAAGCAGCACCAATGCCAGCGCCCAGCAAGGCCCAGGCAGCCGGTGGACCTGGCCCGCCGGGGCACGCCTAAGCCTGTCCCTGTGGGGAGGCTGTAGAAAACCCTCAACAGACCAGGACAGGGTTCTGTCGACGCAATGGAACGCCGATGACCACAGGGTCGCCCGTTGGCGAAGGGCTGCTCAACCGAAGCGGAAGCTGATTTCAAATTGTCTGCTGAACGCCAGCCCTCGCGTGGAGGGGATCAGGTCCTCCCGCCCACTCGCCGGGCCGGCGGCCGCACCAGCTCTGGGCTGAGCTGCCATCCCTTCGCCCCAGCGCCCTGCCTCAACGGCCGCCTCACCCACCCTTGATCACTGCGCCCCGTGCCCCTGCCTGACGCCCCCAGCCCCGACCAGCGCCCCCTGGTGATCGCCCTGATGGGGGCCACCGCCAGCGGCAAGACCGCCCTGGCGATCGAACTGGCCCAGGCCCAGGACCTGGCGGTGCTGTCGATGGATTCGCGCCAGCTCTACCGGCAGATGGATATCGGCACCGCCAAGCCCACGGCCGCCCAACGCCAGCAGGTGCGCCACGAACTGCTGGACCTGCGCGATCCCGACCAGCCGATCAACCTGCAGGAGTTCGCGCTGCTGGCCCAGGCGGCGATCACAGCCGAACATCGCCGCCGCGGCATCGCCTTTCTGGTCGGCGGCACCGGTCTGTATCTCAAGGCGCTGCTGGCGGGCCTGCAGCCCCCGGCCGTGCCCCCCCAGGCCGAACTGCGCCAGCAATTCACTGACCTGGGCCAGGCCCACTGCCATCGCTTGCTGCAGCAGGCCGACCCCGAAGCGGCCGCGCGGATCATGCCCCTGGATGCGGTGCGCACCCAACGCGCCCTGGAGGTGGTGTACGCGACCGGCCGCCCCCTGAGCCAGCAACAACGCCGCAACCCGCCCCCCTGGCGGGTGATCGAACTGGCCCTTGACCCGCCCGATCTGCCCCAGCGCATCGCCAGCCGCACCCGGCAGCTCTATGCCGATGGCCTGGTGGAGGAAACGGAGGGCCTGATCGAGCGCTACGGCTCCGACTGCCCGCTGCTGCAGACCATCGGCTATGACGAGGCTCGACGCCTGCTGCTGGGCGAGCTCGATCGGCCTAGCGCGATCGCCATCAGCGAGCAACGCACCCGCCAGTTCGCCAAACGGCAGCGCACCTGGTTCCGCCGCCAGCACCAACCCCAGTGGCTCAAAGGTGCCGATCTGCTGCGCGAGGCTGTGCTGGCGACCCAGCAAGGTCTAGGGTGACCGTCTAATCGCCTGGTTGAATGCCTCCCCGTCCCCGTTTTGATCGCCGGGCTCCTGTCCGGGAGCTGCCCAACATCAACGATCGCATCAACTACCCCAACCTCAGGGTGGTCGACGCCGACGGCAGTCAACTGGGAGTGATCACCCGTGAGGAGGCCCTGGATGTGGCCCGCGATCGGGAGCTGGATCTGGTCCTGGTCAGCGAGAAGGCCGATCCACCGGTCTGCCGGATCATGGACTACGGCAAGTACAAGTTCGAGCAGGAGAAAAAGGCCAAGGAGGCCAAGAAGAAGTCACACCAGACCGAGGTCAAGGAAGTCAAGATGCGTTACAAGATCGATTCGCACGACTATCAAGTTCGCATCGGTCAGGCCGTGCGTTTTCTCAAGTCCGGCGACAAGGTCAAGTGCACCGTCATCTTCCGGGGCCGGGAGATCCAGCACACCGCCCTGGCCGAAGTGCTGCTGCTGCGTATGGCCAAGGATCTCGAGGAGAACGCCGAGATCCAGCAGCTGCCCAAGCGGGAGGGCCGCAACATGATCATGTTCCTCAGCCCCCGCAAGCAGGCCGCCAAGGGGGGAGCCAAGCCCGCCGCTGGCGCTGCCGCCACGCCGGCGCCCACCCCCGTGCGGGTGATCAAGACCCCGGGCACCTGAACCCAGGCGCGCCGCAACGGCATACCCTTCCGGCATCCGATCCAGCTCAGGCTCCCCCAGCCTTCGCCACCGATGCCTGTCCGCACCCCGCAGCGGAATGGACGGCATCGATGGGGTCCGGCTGCAGCCCCACCGGGTTGGGCAACCGCGATCCCGCTGTCTCCGCCAGGAGCTGACGGGATGACCTAACAAGCTACGCGCACCCCCGACGCTCCTCTGTAAGCAGGAGGAATCAGGGGGACAGGCGGATCGCGCTGGGGGCTTCGGACGAAGTCACGGACCCTTCTGGGTCATCCAGTGACCTGAATGAAACGCTCCGGCCGACTCGGGGTTCGGCACCAGAGGCATCGGCCTCAGGGACAACGGACCGCTGCGGCCGACCAGGCTGGGCTCGTCGCCTCAACCCACGCTCCCCAGCTCCTCGGCGAACAGCGCCAGCATCTGCCGCCAGCCCTCGGCCGCCGCCCCTTCCCGGAAGGCCTCGCGAGCCTCACACATGTAGCCGTGCCCGGCCCCGGGCACCCGGATCAGGCGATGGGGGCTGGCCTGCAGCGCCCGTTCAATCGCCAGCACGTCGGGCTCCGGAATCAGCCCATCCTCGTCGCCGCAGAAGCACAGCAGCCGCCCTTGGATCGCCGGCACCAGCTCCAGGCTGGGCGCCCCCCCACCGGGGCGCCCGGTGGCCACACCGGCGCCATAGAAGTCACAGCTGGCCACCACCTGGGGCAGGGTGGCGGCCAGCAGGGCCCCGTGGCCGCCGAAGCAGAAACCAACGCAGCCGAGGCCGGCCTCGGGTCTGCCCAGCCAGCCCCGCAGCCAGTCCGCCGCCTGGGCCAGATCCAGCAGCAACGCCGCCGTGGTGGTGCGCTCCTTGTGGGAACGGCCTTCCGCCAGGCTCGCCGGGTCATAGCCGAGCTCCAACTCCGGGGCCGTGCGGGCAAACAGGGGCACCGCCAAGGCGGCATAACCCTGGGCCGCCAGCCGCTCGGCGACGCTGCGCACCCAGCAGTTGATCCCGAACACCTCCGGCAGCACCAGCACACCTCCCCGGGGAATGCGACCGGCGGCGGGACTGGCCAGCCAGCCGCGCAGGGGTACCTGGCCGGGTACCAGGGGCGGCAGCAGCTGCCACGACCGGTGGACACCAGGGTCCACTGGCGGCCCGGAGCCCAAAACCAAGGTGTCGTCCACAGCAACCGTCACAGCCCGGCACATGCTCCTATGCCAACGCAGGAATTGTCACGGGGGCAAAAGCTCCTTAAGGTGGCCGGACGTCCATCTGGCCCACCCGGCGTGCGATTCCACATCCAGCAGGAAAGCGACATCCCGGCGTCGACCCAGCTGTACAACCAGATCTGCTTTGCGATCGCGGCACGGCACTACCCGCCCGGCCACCGGCTGCCCAGCACCCGCCAGTTGGCGATGCAGACAGGGCTGCACCGCAACACGATCAGCAAGGTCTACCGCCAGCTCGAAACCGACGGTGTCGTCGAGGCGATGGCGGGCTCGGGGATCTATGTGCGCGATCAGCAGAAACCGCGCGAGATCAAGCCACCGCCGGGGCTGCGCGCCAAGAGCCTGCCCGACATCGACCGGGAGGTGCGCCAGAGCGTCGATGGGCTGCTGAATGCCGGCTGCACCCTGCAGCAGGCCCGCGAACTGCTCACCCATGAAATCGACTGGCGGCTGCGTTGCGGCGCCCGCGTGCTGGTGTCCACCCCCCGGGAGGACATCGGCGCCTCGATGCTGATCGCCGAGGAACTCACCCCCAACCTGGAAGTGCCCGTGGAGGTGGTGCCAATGGAAGAGCTCGAAGCCGTGTTGGAGAGCTCCAGCAAGGGCACGGTGGTCACCAGCCGTTACTTCCTGCAGCCGGTGGAGGAGATCGCCAAAAGCCATGGCGTGCGGGCCGTAGCCGTGGATCTCAACGACTTCCGCCAGGAACTGGATCTGCTCAAGGAGCTGCGCTCCGGCAGCTGCGTCGGCCTGGTGAGCATCAGCCCCGGCATCCTGCGCGCCGCCGAGGTGATCCTGCACAGCATGCGTGGCAATGATCTCCTGGTCATGACCGCCAACCCGGACACCGGCAGCCGCCTGCTGGCCCTGCTGCGGGCCGCCAGCCACGTGCTCTGTGATCGCCCCAGCCTGCCCCTGGTGGAGCAGACCCTGCGCCAGAACCGGGCCCAGCTGATGCGGCTGCCGGTGGTGCACTGCGCCAAGAGCTACCTGGGCAGCGCCACGATCAACCAGCTGCGCAAGGAGATCGGCCTTCTGGCGGCCTGAGAGGGCCACCAGAAGGGAGCTCGAGCACCGCCGACGCGCCAGACCAGGGCCGCAGGCCAACGAAGGTAGAATCCAATTGCTTTCTACCCACGGTGGCGCCATGGGGATGAACATCAAAGATCCCCAGGTCCATGCCATGGCCCGGGAGCTGGCTGAGCGCCGGGGCAGCACTGTCACGGACGCCGTGCGCCAGGCCCTGGCGGCGGAGCTGAGCCGAACGACGGGGCCAGGACCGGACCAAATGCGTTCAGCCAGGCTGGAAGCCATCCGGCAGCTCCAGGCCCGCGTCCGGGAACTCCCGATCCGGGATCCACGAAGCTCAAAGGAACTGCAGGACGCTCTCTATGACAGCCAAGGGCTGCCGATCTGAGGAGATGGACCCATCGTGGTGATCGATACGTCAGCGCTTCTCGCCGTGCTGTTCGCGGAACCCGAGGCCGAAGAGCTGGCCTTACGGATGGCCGATGCACCGGTTCTGCTGCTGTCCGCCGCGACTCAACTGGAGGCGTCACTGGTCGCGGAAGGAAGCCGCTTCGGAGCGGCCAGTGAAGCCGTGGAGAGCCTCTGTCATGCTCTGGAGATTCAGGTCATCCCCTTTGACCGGAACCATCTGCTCTGGGCACTGAAGGGCTGGCGGGAGTTCGGCAAGGGACGCCACCAGGCCGGCCTGAATCTGGGTGACTGTTTCAGCTACGGACTGGCGAGGGCCATGAACATGCCACTGCTCTACAAAGGCAACGAATTTGGCCTGACCGACGTGCTCCCCGTCGATCCGCGACGTTGAGAAAAGCCGCGATGCTGAGCGCCATCCGGGCCGACCTGGCGATCATCAAGGAGCGCGACCCGGCCTGCCGCGGCACGCTCGAAATCCTGCTCTGCTACCCGGGGTTCCATGCGCTGGTGCTACACCGCCTCAGCCATCGCCTCTGGCAGCTTCGACTGCCCCTGGTCGCCCGCATCCTCAGCCAGCTCAGTCGCGGCCTCACCGGCGTCGAGATCCATCCGGGGGCCCGGATCGGCCAGGGCGTATTCATCGACCACGGCATGGGCGTGGTGATCGGCGAGACAGCCGTGATCGGCGACCAGTGCCTGCTCTATCAAGGCGTCACCCTGGGGGGGACCGGCAAGCAGCACGGCAAGCGCCATCCGACCCTGCGGAACAACGTGGTGGTGGGGGCCGGCGCCAAGGTGCTGGGGGCGATCACCGTGGGCTCCAACACCCGCATCGGCGCCGGCTCGGTGCTGCTGCGCGATGTGGGCCCCGACAGCACCGTGGTGGGCATCCCCGGACGAGTGATCCACCAATCCGGCGTCCGCATCGATCCCCTGGCCCACTCCGCCCTGCCGGATGCTGAAGCCCGCGTGATCCGCAACCTGATGGAACGCATCGACAGCCTGGAGAACGACCTGGCCCGCACCCAGGCCTGCCTGCGGGAGGTCGCGGCGGGCAGACCGCTGGCTGAGCCATGCCGAGGCGAATCCCAGAGCCTCAAGGACAGGGAAATCCTGGAGTTCCTGGGGGGAGATCCGGGGGCAGGCTCCAACCCGGAGTCCGAGGGGCCCCATGCCTGACCAAAGACCGCAACGGTGGCGTTCTGCCCGGGTGTTGTGGCGCAACCGCAGCCTGTTGTGGCGTTTGAGCGAACGGGAGGTCCTGGGGCGTTACCGCGGCTCGCTGATCGGCTGGGGCTGGACGTTCCTGCAGCCGCTGCTGATGCTGCTGGTTTACACCTTTGTCTTCTCCCAGGTGTTCGTGTCCCGCTGGGGCGGCCAGCAAACAGGCGGCCCCCTGGCCTTCGCGGTTAACCTCTTCGCCGGACTGGTGGTGTTCAACCTGTTCGCTGAGTGCGTTAACAAGGCACCATCACTGGTGCTGGACAACCCGAATTACGTCAAGAAAGTCATCTTTCCATTAGAAATTCTGGCAGGAGTTTCGGTTGCCAGTGCCAGCTTTCATGCGCTGACCAGTCTGGTGATCCTGGTGATCTTCGAACTGCTGGCCTTTCATCAGTTGCCGCCCACCATTGTCCTGCTGCCGCTGGTCTGGTTGCCCCTGATCCTGAGCTGCCTGGGCATCAGCTGGGTCCTGGCGGCCCTGGCTGTCTTTCTGCGCGATATCAGCCAGATCGTGCAGGTGTTGGTGAGCATGCTGATGTTCCTGAGCCCGGTGTTCTTCCCGGTTTCAGCCCTGCCGCCCATGTGGCGGCCCTTCCTGTCGCTTAACCCCATGGCTCAGGTGATTGAAGAAACCCGCCAGGTGGCCATTCAAGGGGCGCTGCCCGATCCCAGCTATCTGCTGGTAGGGATCCTGGGCGGGCTGCTGGTCGCCGAACTGGGATGCCGTTTCTTCCAACGGGCTAAACGGGCCTTCGCCGATGTCCTCTGATTCGACCCACCATAATCCTCACCACAGCGATGACCCAGAGCAGCACATCCCAAACCGAAGTGAACAGCGGCTGCACAACAGCAGTAGCCAGCCAACCGTCCAGTGACGTGTTGATTGAAGCCAGCGATCTGGGCAAGTGTTATCGCATCTACGACGATCCCAAGCACAGGCTCAAACAAGCCCTACGACGCAGTAAACAATATTACCGAGAGTTCTGGGCTCTCCAGGATGTCAGCTTTCAGGTCCGGCGTGGCGAGACCCTGGGGGTGATCGGCCGGAACGGCAGCGGCAAAAGTACTCTGCTGCAACTGTTATGCGGCACGCTTACGCCGACCCGGGGGGAGATTCGCTGCCACGGACGCATTGCAGCCCTGTTGGAACTCGGCAGCGGCTTCAACCCAGAGTTCAGCGGCATTGAGAATGTCTACCTCAATGCCTCCCTACACGGCCTGAGCCAGGCCCAGACCGATGCCAGGCTCGATGACATCCTGTCCTTCGCCGATATCGGCGACTTCATTTACCAACCGGTCAAGACCTATTCCAGCGGCATGGCGGTTCGCCTGGCCTTCGCCGTCATCGCCAATGTGGATGCTGAGATCCTGGTGGTGGATGAGGCCCTGAGCGTAGGCGATGCTTTCTTCAACCAGAAGTGTTTCCGCTACATGAATCGCCAGCGCGAGGAAAACTGCCTGCTATTCGTCAGCCACGACACCACGGCGATTCGCAGCCTGTGCAGCAAGGCGATCCTGCTCAGCAAGGGCACCATGCAATATCAGGGCGACGCCAACGAGGTAAGCAATCTCTATCTCGCAGAGCTCTATGCCGAAACCGATGAACGCACCGTTGTCGGCGCAGAAGCAGAGGACAAGCAAGACAGGCCGAACCTGTTTGAAACCACTTCAGCCAATGATGAAGCCGGCTGGCGCGACTACCGGCAGGATTATCTGAAGCAACACGGCCAGGCGCCCCTGCTGGAGATCACCCCCTTTGACCAAGCCTTGTTGACCAGCGGCTCCTTTGGCACCGGCGAGGCAGAAATTACAGCCGTCAACCTGCGGGAAGGGCGCTCTGGGCGACCATTGCTCAATGCCATGGGCGGGGAACGGGTTGAATTGGAAATCCAGGCCATGGCCCATGCCGACATCCAGATGCCGATCATCGGCTTCATCCTCAAAGATGAACGCGGCCTGGCCATTCTTGGGGACAATACCTGTGTCACCCATCACGATCCCAACCTGTTGATCAACAGTGGCTGTGCCTACGGCGCAAGATTTGTGTTCACCCTACCGGTGCTGGTAGCGGGCGATTATTCAATCTGTGTCGCCGTTGCGGCTGGAACTCAGGGCGACCATCGCCAGCTGCAATGGCTCCATGATGCCGTGCTACTGAGGAGCGAATGCCGCTCCGTCTACGCAGGCATCGCGGGGATTCCAATGCAGCGGGTGGAACTTTTCACTCCCGAAGGCCCCTTGCCGTCGTCACTGCAAGCCCAACACCAATCACCTGGAGCCTGAATCCATGGATACCACCGCCCTGCAAAGCCTTGCCCTGCTGCCTCGCTATCTAGCCCATTCAGCCTGGTGGCAGCATGTACCCACGGCCCACTGGCTGATCGGTCGACTCAAACCAGCAACTGTTGTCGAACTTGGCAGCCACTACGGGGTCTCCCTGTTCAGCTTCTGTGAAGCGGCGGAGGCTCTGAACACGGGCACGTTCTGCTTCGGAATCGACAGCTGGCAAGGGGACGAACACAGCGGCGCCTATGGCGAGGAGGTGTACGCCAAGGTCTGCAAGGAACAAACCCTCCACCATCTCAGCCGCTGCCGCCTGATTCGCTCCACGTTTGAAGAAGCCGCTGCCTATTTTAGCAAGGAGAGTATCGACCTTCTGCACATCGATGGTCTGCACACCTATGAGGCGGTACGCCATGACTACGAGACCTGGGCTCCCATGCTCCGGCCAGGCGGCGTCATCCTCTTTCACGACATCAATGTGCGCGAAAATGGTTTTGGCGTCTGGCAACTCTGGCAGGAACTGCAATCCAGCAGCGATTACCGCAGCCTGACCCTGCGCCATGGCCATGGCCTGGGGATCCTGGCCCATCACGGCGCACCCCAGGATTGGCTGACGGACCTGGAAAACGCGATGCCAGCCCTGACGGCCAAGGGCAGCCTGTTGGCCCAGTTGGCGGAGTTGCGCCCGGAATGCGCCTGGGGCGAAGAGGACGCAACGCCCTACCGCCAGCGGGCCGATCGCACCTGGCAAGAGCTGGAGACCTGCCGACTCGAATGCGAGCGACTGCGCCAGCAGATGGCCGAAGGCGCAAGTTTTCAAGCCTGAAGTGAGGGATCAGGCCGTGACCTGGTCAGCAGCTGGCTGGGGCTGGAACATGAACATGGAATAGATCACATTGCGGCGCATCTGCGTCATCATCTCCAAGAACATGTCATAGCCTTCATTCTTGTACTCGATCAAAGGATCTTTCTGGCCATAGCCACGCAGGCCCACCGATTCGCGCAGACTTTCCATGGCCTGCAGATGCTCTCGCCAAAGAGTATCGATCTGTTGAAGAATGAAATAGCGCTCAGCCTCACGCATTAACCCAGGGCGCAACTGCTCAACCTGACCCTCCTTGATGTCATAGGCATTGCGCAACTGCTCCTGCAGGAAGGCCTTGAGTTCGTCCATCGAAAGACCACGGATCTGCTCCGGCACCAGATCTTCGAGCAGATAGACGAACTCCTTGACCTTCTGGACCAGGCGCTCCAAATCCCACTCCTCCGGCGGCAGGTCAGGATTGACATAAGCTTCAACAATGTCATCAATGGTGCGCTCGCCATAGCCAATGACCTGAAGCTTGAGCTCACGACCCTCCAAAACACGCCGACGCTCAGCATAAACAGCTTTGCGCTGATTATTCATGACTTCATCATACTCAAAGACCTGCTTACGGATATCGTAGTAGTAGGTTTCGACCTTCTTCTGGGCACCTTCCAGAGAACGGGTCAGCATGCCCGATTCAATTGGCATGTCTTCTTCAACCCGGAAAGCATTCATCAGGCCAGCCACCCGCTCTCCCCCAAAGATCCGCAGCAGGTTGTCTTCCAACGACAGGAAAAAGCGGGTGCTGCCAGGATCGCCCTGGCGACCAGCCCGTCCTCTCAGCTGGTTGTCAACACGACGAGACTCGTGGCGTTCTGTGCCGATCACATGCAGACCACCCGCCTGACGCACCTGAGCTTCTTCCTCCTTGACGACGGCGTCATATTCTGCCCTCACCGTGGCAATCAGATCGCGAAGAGCCTGAATCTGGGGATCTTCGGTCGGAGCCTTCTCCGCAGCCAGGGCAATACGATCCTCCAGCTCCAGCACGGTCAGGGCACGGTCGCCCCAGCTGCTCACCAGGCGGCGCACCAAAGCCGCCAAGGCCTCATCGGTGTCGGGAGAGAGGTGACAGGGGTAGAGGTTACCCATGGCCCGCGCCTCTGAAGGGGCTGCGGCAGTGCCGGCCACACCACCGAAGCCACCACCACCTTCCAGCTGACGCTGCAGCGGAATCGGTGGCTTATGCCCTTCCTCGGGCCGGACCAGACGGGGCAACAACACCTCACGCAACTTGAGGCGGGCCATGTAATCGCTGTTACCACCCAGAATAATGTCGGTACCGCGACCGGCCATGTTGGTGGCGATCGTGACTGCCCCGGATCGTCCGGCCTGGGCAACAATCTCTGCCTCCCGCTCCACATTCTCTGGCTTGGCGTTCAGCAAGTTGTGAGGCACCTGCTGCTCCGCCAACAGGGCCGAAAGCAATTCAGACTTTTCAACACTGGTGGTACCAACCAAAACCGGACGGCCACCCTTGTGAATCTCGGCTGTTTCAAGCGCTACGGCACGCCATTTAGCCGGCTCACTCTTATACACCTGGTCGGTCCAGTCGGCCCGCGAGCGGGTGCGATTCGTCGGGACGATAGTGACTTCAAGCTTGTAGGTCTTTTCAAACTCCACCTCTTCCGTCTTGGCGGTACCCGTCATGCCAGCCAGACGGGGGTAAAGAAGGAAGAAGTTCTGATAAGTGATGCTCGCCAGAGTCTGGGTTTCGGGTTGAATCTCAAGCTCTTCCTTGGCCTCAATCGCCTGGTGCAAGCCATCGCTCCAACGGCGACCGGGCATCACCCGACCAGTGAACTCATCAACAATCACTGCATCGCCAGAACGAACGATGTAGTTGACATCCTTGGTGAAAAGCTCTTTAGCCTTGAGGGCATTATTAATAAAGTGGGCCCAGGGATCAGCAGGGTCATAGAGATCAGCCACGCCAAGCAACTGTTCCACCTTGGCGAAACCTTCGTCAGTCAAGGTGACGTTACGCTGCTTTTCATCAACCTCATAGTCACCTTCAGGATCAATGCCGTCCTTGCCCATCTCGGCGGCACGCTCCAACTGCTCAGCGATCGACGCAGCACCGCGATATTTCTCTTGGGGCCGCTCAATCTGGCCAGAGATGATCAGGGGCGTCCGCGCCTCATCAATAAGGATCGAATCAACCTCGTCGATCACACAATAAAAGAAATCCCGCTGCACCACCTCGGCGATATCATTCGCCATATTGTCTCTTAGGTAATCAAAACCCAATTCAGAGTTGGTGGCATAGGTGATATCACAGCCATAGTTGCGTCGCCGCTCAGCCGGTGCCATGTCCTGCTGGATCAACCCCACGGACAGGCCCAAAAAGCGATGCACCTGTCCCATCCACTCCGCATCCCGCCGCGCCAGATAGTCATTGACGGTGACGACGTGAACACCACGTCCCGTCAGTGCATTGAGGTAGGCCGGCAATGTGGCGACCAGTGTCTTACCCTCACCGGTTTTCATCTCGGCAATCTGACCGGCATGCAGCACCATGCCGCCAATCAGCTGTACATCGAAATGACGCATGCCAAGCACCCGCTTGCCAGCTTCGCGCACAACGGCAAAAGCCTGGGGTAGGAGCTCATCCAGCAACGCTCGCTGGCGGGTGGCGGACTCAGCCTTCTCCAACCGCTGGCGGAATTCAGCCGTCAACGTGCGCAGTTCGTCATCGGAGAGGGGGGCAATCTCCTCTTCGAGCAGGTTGATATCGGAAACCAGCGGTTCGTAGCGCTTCAGCTTGCGGGCATTGGGGTCACCCAGCAGCAGCTTGAGCATCGGAAAAGGGACAGCCTGAATCAGGACACCCTACCACCGCCAGGGCAGCGACGCGATGGCAGATAGCAGACGGGGCAAGGGTTCTCAGGTTCACAGGGACTGGGTAGCCAGGCCTAAACCGGGACCAAATCAACGACAGCGAACCTGTCGAGCAGCGAGGAAGCCCACCACCAAGCCGAGCAGGGTGGCCGCAACCTGGGCCTGTGGAGTCGTCACCAGCGATCGGGCGAAACGGAACCCACAGAGGTTGACGGCCTTAGAGCCGGACGGAAAAAGCACATCCAGGCCATCAGATCCGAAACAAACGGGCAGCCCAAGTGGAGCATCAACTCAAAATGCCAGGGCATCAACCAAAGCGCGACAAACAAAGCTCTTCAAAAACCATGCCTGACCATGTAACAGGAATTAGAAGCAGGTCTTGGCGCCCAAAACGTAGGGACTTCTGCGGTGAAGCGAAGGAAAAGACCCGGATGGCAAGACGCCCACAGACACGGTCCATGTCGCAGCAGATGACATCGCCATAGGAGACACCAACTCAAAGCATTACCTGCCAGTAGACATGCCAACACGCATGTCAGCAACCAATCGACAACATCTTCGATCCCAACTAGTAAAACAGCGGGCGATCGATAGATCTGCAACGACTGGACTCGCCGATTAACTTCAGCATCAATGCCGGGGAATGTTAGAACGAGGGAAAGTTTTCACCAAGCCAACCGGAAACAATCAACCACGTTCGGAGCCACTCTTAATCGTGCAAATGCCTTGAGCAGGCAACAGCTTCAGCCACAACCCGAAAAGACTGTCCTTAAATCTGAAACCACAGGAGGGACCGAGACCAAGCGCGACAACAGGCGCAAAAGCCGAGAAAAGCAAAAGCATGAAAAAAAACCGAGGAGACTCTGCTCACCCACACCTTGGTACCGCAGGAGCATTGCAATCCCGGTCCAACACTCAGGGGCCCTTTGGAGAAGTGGGCAAAGTCTCCTTAGCGGATGCCAATGCATCCAACAGAATTCACTGCGGCAGCAGTTCCTTCAGCTGCTGGGCAAAGCTGGCCCGGGCTGTCTGTGCAATAACAAACTCAATCTGAAGTTGCTGCAGATGCTTGTCAGTTGCACTGATACGAGCAATCTGCTCACGAGCCTCAGCCGAAAGAGAATCAAGCTGATACTCGCGGCCGTCGATGTTGACGGTGGCAGGATTGGCGATAGAATCGGACATGTGAAACAGGACTAGACCCGGAGACAATAGCATGCTGACCGGGGAAGACGCTCAGCACAAGTTGCAAGTCACCCCGACTGATCAGTAGCGTGAGTTGTGATTGATCAACCAATCACTTTGATTTAGAAAATTCGGGAAGCGAAAGAAGTGCCTGGCTGAAGTTGTGGGCAAACATCTTCCCATCACACAGCGTTGACCCGAGCATCTGCTGACGCAACTGGCGTCGATAGCCACGAAGCCTTTCGACATCTTGGGCAAGATCAGTGGAGATGGTCAGATACTCATCAATCGTTCGGGCAATCAGCTCTGGACAGCCGAGATTACTGAGGATAGCGGAACAGACTCGCTGATGAATGTTGAGACCCTCCAAGGCCACAACAGGAACACCCATCCAAATCGCATCGCAGGTCGTCGTACCGCCGACAACCGGGAAAGTATCAAGCGAAAGATCAATGTCGTTGTAGCAATCCAAGTGCGGCCTTCTTAGGGCACGATTGTTTTCCATGATGATCCTCGTAGGGTCAACACCGCGCTGAGCAAATGCCTCCGACAGGTTTTCTTTCAACAATGATGACTCAAATTCCCGACGGTAGAAACGGAATTTGGAGTTGGGCACACGCTGCATAACCTGCGCCCATGCATCCACCACTGCTGCGGTAATCTTGTAGCTATTATTGAGACTGCCAAAGGTAATATAGCCATTGCGGTCAAAGGGCAACTCCTCACAGATGGGGATCTCCTGTTGCGTACCAAAACAAACGGAAGAACCCTCCATGATCAGGGGCTTCTCCACAAGATAGTTCGTATCCACAGGGGACAAATAACGATCGAGCAGCAAGTAGTCAAGGTCTGCTAGAGCGGTTGTGCCCGGATAGCCAAGCCAGCCGATCTGAACCGGAGCAGGGCGATAACAGACGACCCCAGCTCGGTTATGATTGGTAAACCCAGTCAGGTCAATGAGGACATCAATATTTCGCGAACGAATCAGAGTTGCAAGGTCACGGTGACTTAAACGTTCAACATCATGAAAGTGAGGGATCTGCTGCCTAAGCTTTTGCTGGACCGCATCCTTGGGATCTGGATAACAAGAGAATGCTTCAACAACAAATCGGCTTGGATCGAGATACTCAACGACAGGCTGCAGGAACTTTGCCACAGAGTGATGCCGCAAATCTGCACTGAGCAAACCAATTCTGATCGGTGCGCCATCACGCCCCAGCTGTGCGGTGATGGGGACCGCCACAGGAGCCAAAGAGGCTTGCTTCTTCACCCAATCAGCCCAACGACTGAAGATCCGCTTGAGAAGGAGATTCTGCTCATGGGATTCGCTGATTGTTAGAAAATTGAGCGAGGTGTTGGGAATGGCACTAACAGGCATTTCCAGCCCAACATCAAACCAGTTGTGTTCCTCAATCCCAGCAAAATTGCAAATCCTGCGCATCCGTGTCAAGTGATCAAGTCCAGGCTTGCTGCCAGGACTGAGATCGAGCGCCTTAAGACTGCAGCGATAAGCCTCGTCCAACTGAGCATTGATATGATGCTCATTCGCAAGATTAGCCCACGCATTGGAATTATTAGGGCTAATCTCGATGCAATTATTAAAAGCCTTTATCGCTTGCGCATGACGGGCAGTCTTGGAATACAAGTTGCCAATACTATTCCAAAACGAAGCACTTTTATCGTTGTACTTCAGGGCGATGGTCAGACTTTGCTCGCTATCTTTGAAGTGACTAAGCCGCGTCTGAAAGATGCCAAGATTTCCCCAAACATCTGCATTATCTGGCCGTAGCGCAAGGTAGCGGGCACAAACTAACGCACCCTGCAAGTATTGGTGCTCAGTGAAACATTGAACGGACTGTTGGACAAGGCTCTTGAGAAAAGCATCCAGTGTCGGTCCGCTGTCTCCCGAGGCTGGAAACCAGCCGTACCAAGCCTCTCTTGCCTCCTGCCAACGCAACTGCTGACCCAGAAGCTGCGCCCGAAGCTCCCGCAACTCCGCGCTGCCCGGGCTGATCTGAATCGCACGCTTCAACAACTGATCAGCACCGTCGTATTGGCCCTCCTGCACCATCGCTCGAGCCACCAGCAGGCAAAGAGGGATGGAGCCAAAAGCAGACGGTTGACTTTGCAGCAAAGTGGTGCCGGCTTGCACCACATCCTTGTAGTGAGCCTGCTTGTACTGGGCGAGCAAGGCCTGATGGCGTTTGCCAAGTTCCAGCTGCTCGGGCTTCTGTGGAGCCGTTGGCCTGCCTTTGGCCCCAGAGGACATGGGCCGGGGCCCACCGAAACCACTGCTGCTGGATCGAGTCATGGTTGCATCTGCGAACAGTGACTTTAACCTCCCCATGCCGAGGAGATCGTCGTCAGGTCGGACCGTCGCGGAAATAGTCGTCCAGGTAACGATGTCGGGCCTGCTTGTAGCAAGGCTGCCCGCGCTCGCCACGAAAAACAATGGTATCCGCCGGAACATCCGCATCAATCAGGCTCGCGCCCTGCGACAGAACCGAGCCTCGGCCTAGATGACAGCCCCCAATCACCGCTGAATGGGGATAGAGGATAACACCAGGCTTGAATACCGGAGCACGACCATGATTTTTTCCCACCATGCAGTTCTGATAGAAGACCATATGACTAGCGTAGCTGGCATTGGCAAGCACAATACCAACCGAATGTCCAATGAAAAAGACGTCAGGCAAATCGACCTGATAAAACAAATCAAGGCCATTCAGAGCTTTGTTAAGCGCGAACAACTTGTTGCACAGACGCTCATCTTCAGCAGAAAGCCACAGTTCGCGAGCCAGGAAGTACAAAAAAGTACAATACTGGCTGGAATGAAGATAATCAAACACTCCCGGCCGCCACAGCCGCACCGAGGCGATACAGCGCTCCAGCCGAGCCAGGGCCGGATCCAGCCCCGTCTGCAGCAGATCCACCGATTGCCCGTCGGGGAAAAAAGCCTCCAACTGGCGGGCCACGTAGCGACCCAGCTCAGCGGTCGAGAGATCACACTGCAGAGCGCTCATCGATCCAGGCAGGGGGTCAGGACAGGAAGCAACGAGTCAAGCATCGACAGCAACGGTGTCGGATCCCGACCGAGCAGGGTTCGGCAACGGCCAAGGTCCAGCTCGGGCGGCACTGCCGGCGAGGCGGCAACCCCCTCGGTCACGAGCGTGATGCGAACGCCGCAACGTCGCTCGAGAAAAGCCAGCAGCTCGGCATTGGTGGTGGGCCTCTCGTCACTGGCCAGATGCACAATCGGATCGGAGCCGTGCGCCATCGAGGCCTCCATGGCATCGAGCAACTCCTGCAAAGGAAAGTAGTGGCGCGCCAGCTGTGGATGGGTGCGGAGCACCAGGGGCGGAGCGCCCGGGCCGCTGGCAGCCACCGCCAGCTGCCGCAGCAGCTCCGGCAGAAATCCCTGCGCCGTGGGCCCCTGGCTCCAGATGCAGGAGAGCCTCAGGATGCGGGCCCGATCCCCCGCCAAGGCGAGACAGAGGGCCTCGCCCGCTGCCTTGGTGAGGTCATAGAGATGGCGGGGCCGCAGCGGCTCCAACGGCAGGGGTGTGGTTTCATCCACCCGCTGATCGACCAGTGCGTCATAGAGACGGGTGGAGGACAGATACACGACCCGCTCGTACCGAGCCGACTGCAACAACCGGCCCAGCAGGCCGACGTGCGCCTCGGCCGTGGCCACCGGATCGCGGGCGTAATCGACCGTGAGGCCAGCGCAGTAATAGAGATCTCCGAGATCACGACCGGCCAGCTGACCCTCCTCCCCCCGCCGCGGACACAGCACCGTCCGCCCCCGTTGCCGCAGCCGTGCGACCAGGTGGGAGCCGACGTAGCCGCGGGCGCCGATGACCGTGGCGAGGCTTGCCGTCATTGGCGCTGGGCGAGCACCCGCAGGGGGTTGCCGCCATAAACGGTGTAAGGCTCCAGCCGACCACGCACCAGCGAACCTGCCGCAACCACGACCCCGTCGCCGATGCAGACGCCATCGAGCAACACACAATTGGCGCCGATCCAGACGTCATTACCGATGACGATCCCACCACGACTGGGCAGAAACCCCTGCTCGCGAATGGGACGAGCCGCATCCGTATAAGCGTGATTAACCGGGGCTAACGTACAGTTAGCCGCAATAGCCACTCCCTGCCCCATCACAATACCATTTCCAGTATAAAGGACACAGCCCGAATTGATGAAGCAATCAGGGCCAATGATCAGATCACCTGAGCCACCAACGGGTTTGATCTTGACGAAGGCATCAATCAGGCTGCGCGCCCCAACAACCAGCCTCGTACCACGGACCGAAGGCTCAAGATCGGCCAGGGGAGAAACTCGGGCTGTTGGATCAATCTCAATCACAGCCCATCCTGCTCCTGGAGCTGAGGAACAGCTGTATAAATTCGGGGCTGCGGTGCATCGGCTGGAGCCAGGCGACGGTGTAGCTCCCGGATCAGCGGGGTGATCTCGGCGCGCAGATTCCAGGGCAGGATCAAGACCACATCCGGCGAACCATCCCGCCAGAGGCCTTCGGGGGGCACAATCGGGATGTGACTGCCAGGCAGATAATTGCCCTGTTTAGCAGCAGCACCGTCGGCCACCAGGGACAGAAGATCGGGGCGCACACCGGCGAAATTGAGCAGGGTATTGCCCTTGGCGGCGGCGCCATAACCCACCACCCGCCGTCCGGCCCGCTGCTGCTCGATCAGGAAGAGCAGCAGGTCGTTGCGAATCGCCTCGGCGCGTGCCTGAAAGGCGTGGTAAGTGGCGAGTTGGTCGAGGCCAGCGTCCCGCTCCGCCTGCAGCAGGGCCGCGATCGAAGCCTCATCGGGCCGGGGATCATCGTGATGACAGCCGAAGAGCCGCAAGCTGCCGCCATGGGTCGAAAGCTGCTCAACCCGATAGACCCTGAGGCCAGCTGCCAAGAAAATACTCTGCACGGCCAGCAGAGAAAGATAGGAAAAGTGCTCGTGATAGATCGTGTCGAACTGCCCCTGCGTGATCAGCTGCAGCAGATGGGGAAATTCCAGCGTGATCGTGCCACCGGGCTTGAGCGCAACCGCAAGGCCACGGGTGAAATCATTGATGTCCGGGACATGGGCATAGACGTTGTTGCCCAGGATCAAATCCGCCTGGCGGCCCTCGGCGGCCAGACCCTGCGCCAGGGCTTCACCGAAGAACTCACGCAGCACGGGGATCCCCAGAGCCTCAGCGGCGGCGGCGGTGCTGGCCGTGGGCTCGATCCCCAGGCAGGGAATCCCAGCCGAGCGCATGTGCTGCAGCAGGTAGCCATCGTTGCTGGCCACCTCAATCACCAGACTGGAGGCATCAAGCCCCAGGTCCTGAATCATCTGGCGGCAATACAGCGCCGCATGCGCGACCCAGCTGGACGAGGTGCTGGAAAAGTAGGCGTAGTCATGGGTGAAGAGAGCATCGGCCGCGGCAAAGTCCTCGGTCTGCACCAACCAGCAGCGATCACAGACCTTGACCCTCAGCGGGAAGGTCAGCTCGGGTTGACTCAGATCGGCCGGCGAAAGATAGGCATTGGAAGGGGGCGCGAAGCCCAGATCAAGAAAGCGATGCTGGAGGGGTGCGGCGCAGTGGCGGCAGTTCATGCGATCTCCAGGCCGGCAAAAGCGGGCGTGAGCAGGGGATGGGCGGCATCTCGCTCCGAGATGGTCGCCACGGGCAAGGGCCAGGCTATGGCAAGCCGGGGATCATCCCAGCGGGCAGCCCACTCGTGCTCTGGGGAATAGGGGCCGGAATGCACGTAGATCAGCTCCGCCGGTGCTTCCAGCACCTGGAAGCCATGGGCGCAGCCTTCCGGAATGAACAGGGCATTGGCGGCGGCGGGGCTGAGCTCGACACCATGCCACCGGCAGAGGCTTGCCGATCCGGCCCGGAAGTCCACGGCCACATCCAACACCCGACCCCGGATGCAGCGCACCAGCTTGGCCTCAGCGGCAGGGGGCAACTGCAGATGTAGGCCGCGCAAGGCTCCCGGGGTGGTGGTGCGCGAATGGTTGACCTGCCCCACGGGTCGATCCCCCCAGCATTCGCTCCACTCGGCGCGGTCGAACAGACGCTGGAAGGCGCCACGGGCATCCTGGAAGCCGGGATTGTGCAGCTCGACCACACCGGCGATGGCGGTGGCGCTCAGTTGCATGGGGGTGAGGCCAGATAGGCGGTGATTTGCTCGGAACAGAGGGCCTGCAGCGCCGCGGCGCTCACCGGACCATTGAGGCTGAGCTGATGCTGCCCGTGATACCAGGCCATGGTCTGGGCGACGGTGGTGGCGAAACCCCAGCGGGGCCGCCAACCCAAGCGGTGGTGGGCGCGATCGGAACTCAGATGCAGCAAGGCAGCTTCGTGGGGCGCCGCCGCAGCGGCCGGATCCAGCTGAACCAGGGAATCGGAGGCACCGGGCCAGTGGGGGAGCGCCTCCTGCACCAGCTCCAGAACGGAGCGATTGGAGCTGAGTGGCGGACCGATATTGAAGCTGGAACAGAACAGCTCAGCAGGCGGCTCGGCAGCAGAACCGCGGGGATGGCCACTGAGATGCTCGGCCAACAGCAGATAGGCCGCGAGCGGCTCGAGGACGTGCTGCCAGGGACGGGTGGAGGCGGGCGAGCGCAACTGCAAAGGGATTCCGCTCTGCAGCGAACGAACCAGATCCGGCACAATCCGGTCGGCCGACCAATCGCCGCCACCGATCACATTGCCCGCCCGCATGGAGGCAATCGCCAGATCGGGCTTCTGGTGCGCTGCTGAGCCACAGAAACTGGAACGCCAACTGGCGATCGCCAACTCCGCCGCAGCCTTGGAGCTGCTGTAAGGGTCGTGGCCACCGAGTGGGTCATGCTCGCGGTAGCCGTGCTCCCACTCGCGGTTGGCATACACCTTGTCGGTGGTGATCGCCACCAGGCTGCAGGCCCCGGGTAGCGCTCGCAGGGCCTCAAGCAGGTGAATGGTGCCCAGCACGTTGGTGCGCCAGGTGAGCAGCGGCTCGCTGTAACTGCGCCGCACCAGCGGCTGGGCCGCAAGATGGAGCACCACGTCAGGTTGCACGGTCTGCACCAGAGCTGAAAGGGCCTCGCCATCGTTGATGTCGAGCCAGCTGCTGACGAGCGAACCGGGTAGGGCCTCGGACTGGTCCAGACCCAGGCCGCCCCAGAGGGGCACGGAGTCATCAGGCGGCAGGGAAACGCCGTGGACCTGGGCGCCCATGAGCCGTAACCAGAGGCTGAGCCAGCTGCCCTTGAAACCGGTGTGGCCGGTGAGCAACACACGGCGGCGCTCCCAGAAGCGGGGGTCGGGGCTGGAAGCTTGGGCCAACGCAGGCGGCGAACCGGAACGCATGGAGGAGGACAGGGCAGGGATGCCTTGGTCAGAGATCCGGTGCACCATCCTGTCAGGCTCTGGTCAGGCGGCGAGCACCCAGCAAAACATGGGCCACTGAATAGACAGGGGGGAAAGGCGTCAAAAAGGCGCCAGAGCCAGCAACTCCAACCCGGACAACACCCAGACACGCGCCGACCGCAACGGCCAGCTGCTTCCTCGCGGGCAACAGATTGGGTGACTAAAAACCACAATTGATCGTCAGACTTTCACCCAGACGACACTGTCGTAATCGATGCAGGTCAGAAGAACCAGAGTGGCCACGGAATCGACCAACCAGAAGGGATGAACAGCTCCGACCAGAAGCGATGACCGGCGCTCACGGTACTGGCAATCTCTTGCCCAGCGACAACAAGGACAAAAGTCAATCGATCAGAAGCGGCAGGTTCGCAACGTCTACAGCTCCGCCCATGAGGCTGGAACGCCAACCAGCACCAGAACCTTTGAAAAGCCAGCCTAAGCAGCAAGACACCGTAGCGAAAAACTAAAGTTGTCAAAGGTGAATAAGGCAAGGCACGACTGGGATGCAATGGGAAAAGCCAATGCCAGAGCAGCGCAAGATGGAGTCAATAGAGGCAGGAAGGGCTTGAAAGAATCCAGGTAAGGCTCACCAACATTTCCAGGGTGCCTTGCCACTCTGCCAGAGAGATTCGAGCAGTTGCCGCTCCCGCAGGGTATCCATGGGTTGCCAGAAACCGGTGTGATGCCAGGCCATCAGTTCACCGTCACGGGCGAGGGAGACAAGCGGCTCCTCTTCCCAACTGACGTGATCGGCCTGGATGCGATCGATCACCGCAGGATTGAGTACAAAAAAACCACCATTGATGGAATCACCATCACCGTGAGGTTTTTCCAGAAAACCTTGGACAACAGAGGGGTCAGATCCCGGCTGAAGATCGAGGCGCCCGTAGCGACCGGGGGGCTGAACCGCTGTGACTGTGGCCAGACGACCATGGGAGGCATGGAAGGCAAGCTGCGCGGTGATGTCCACATCGGCGAGACCGTCGCCGTAGGTGAAACAGAACGGTTGATCGTCAAGATAAGAACGCACCCGCTTCAGACGACCGCCCGTCATCGTCGCCTCGCCGGTATCAACAAGCGTGACCTTCCAGGGCTCGGCTTGACGGCGATGAAACGTCAATTCACCACTGGCGAGATCGACACTGACATCAGCCTGATGCAACGCGTAATTAGCAAAATACTCCTTGATCACATAACCCTTGTAACCGCAGCAAATCACAAAATCAACAATGCCATGGCTGGCATAGATCTTCATCAGATGCCAGAGCAACGGCATGCCACCGATTTCGACCATCGGCTTCGGGCGCAGATGGGTTTCCTCAGCAATACGGGTGCCGAGGCCACCAGCCAGAATAACGAGTTTCATAAAAAAAGGGGGGAGGTTTCCCTCCCCCGACAAAGCTAGTAGCGAGTGGGTCAGAACTGAATGATGTTGCTGAAGCCAGAGTTAAAGTTGGTCGCACCAGCATTCTGGAGAATGATGGAACCAGTACCGAAGTTAGTGTTCGAAGGGCCGCTATTAGAAGCGCTCTCGAAGTAGAGGATATCATTACCAGCGGCGTAATCAACTGTGAACACGTTAGTGCCGGTATTGAAGGAACCACGCGTGTAGTAACCGCCACCAGCGATGTAGTTGGTCCAGAGGAGGGATTGGGTTGAAACACCCAAGCCCGTCGCTGTAGCCAGCTGATTGGACGCGGAGTTGAAGTCTGTAATCCTGTCAACCCCACTTGCGAAGGTCACCTTGTCACCGTTGTCAAACGTGGTGGCAGAGGAACCTCCGGCTTCATTAAGCACCCCAGGAGCGGAATCAACCTGGGACTGAGCAAAGGTATTGAAGCCAGCGCCACCGGTAATCAGATCAACACCAGCTCCACCGATGATCGAATCGTTGCCGTTTCCACCATTAATGGTATCCGTGCCATTTCCGCCAGCAATCGTGTCATTGCCGTCGTCACCAGCAAGGTTGTCATTGCCATTGCCTCCAGAAATGGTGTCATTGTCAATGCCACCAGCAATCGTGTCATCGCCGTCGTCACCAGCAATGGTGTCATTGCCGGTGCCACCGGAAATGGTGTCGTTGTCGTTGCCACCAGCGATCGTGTCATCACCCTCGTCGCCGGCAATGGTGTCATTGCCGTTACCGCCAGCAATGGTGTCATTCCCGATGCCACCGGCAATCGTGTCATTACCGTCGTCACCAGCAATGGTGTCATTGCCGTTGCCTCCAGAGATGGTTTCATTGCCGATGCCTCCAGAGATGGTGTCATCACCGTCGTCACCGGAGATGGTGTCGTTGCCGTTGCCTCCAGAGATGGTGTCGTTTCCGTTACCACCGGCAATCGTGTCTTCTCCGTCGCCACCAGCAATGGTGTCATTGCCATTGCCTCCAGAGATGGTGTCATTTCCACTGCCACCACCGATCGTGTCATCGCCGTTGTCTCCGGTAATGGTGTCATTACCGTTGCCTCCAGAGATGGTGTCATTTTGATTGCCACCAGAGATCGTGTCATCCCCGTCGTCACCGGCAACATTGTCATTGCCGTTGCCTCCAGAGATCGTGTCATTTCCATTGCCACCACCGATCGTGTCATCTCCAGTGCCACCGGAGATGGTGTCATTGTCATTGCCACCAGTGATGGTGTCGTCGCCGGATCCACCATCAATGGTGTCATTACCAAACCCGCCATCAATCGTATCGTCGCCGGATCCACCATCAATGGTGTCATCGCCGTTACCACCAGTAATGGTGTCATTGCTACCTCCACCATCAATGGTGTCGTTCCCATTACCCCCATCAATGCTGTCGTCACCTGAGCCCAGGATTGCCGGATCACCATTGATCACGTCGTTGCCATTACCACCAAGGATGGTGTCATTGCCGGCGGATCCACCGATGGTGTCATTGCCATTACCACCATCAATGCTGTCATTGCCGAGGGCGCCACTGATCGTGTCATCGCCATTGCCACCGAAGATGGTGTCGTCGCCGACCAGATCGAGCAGGCCACCGCCCACGATCGTGTCATTTCCATTACCACCGTCGATGGAGTCATTACCGAAGCCGCCGTCGATGTTGTCATCACCGTTGCCTCCGTTGATGGTGTCGTCATCAGCCTCGCCATCAATGATGTCGTTGCCGTTGCCACCTTGGATGGTGTCGTTGCCATTGCCACCCAGGATCAGGTCATCTTCAGCACCGCCATCGATGTTGTCAGAGCCGTCGCCACCGGAAATGAAGTCGGTACCGGCACCACCTTGAATGCTGTCGTTGCCTAAACCACCTTCCAGAGCATCGTCAGCGGCTCCACCGTCGATGGTGTCGTTGCCGTTGCCACCAGAGATGGAGTCATTGCCAAGAAGGTCGAGTTCGAATCCGAAGACAAGCTGACCACCAAAGATACGATCATCTCCTTCGCCACCATCAATGTTGTCGCTACCAAAGCCACCAATAATGCTGTCATTGTCGAGGCCACCGGCAATGGTGTCTGCATCTAATCCACCCAAGACAGTGTCATCACCCGCGCCACCCAGCAGGGAGTCGGTGCCGTCGTTGCCTTCGATTGAATCATTGCCAATGCCGCCATCAATAGTGTCGTTGCCGGTGCCACCAGCAAGGGTGTCGTTGCCGGCCCCACCATCGATGGAGTCGTCGCCGGCATCGCCATCGATGCTGTCGTTGCCTGCACCACCGTTCAGGGAGTCGTTACCGGCCTCACCAAACAGGGTGTCATCACCAATACCGAGGCTGATGGTGTCGTTACCGATACCACCCAGAGCCGAATCCGAGCCTTCGTCGGAACCGATGGTGTCGTCGCCTTCGTTGCCCGTGAAGGTGTCATTACCCAGGCCACCGAACAGGCTGTCGGAACCCAGTCCACCAATGATGCTGTCGTTGCCTTCACCGCCGATGACGCTGTCAAGCCCATCGCCGGCATCAATCGTGTCGTCATCTCCCTCACCAAGGATGGTGTCACCTTCTAGGCCGCCCTGGATGGAGTCAATACCAGCGCCGCCGAAGATCTGATCCGCACCATCACCACCATCGATAATGTCGCTACCAGTACCACCACCAATCGAATCATTGCCAGTTCCACCGGCAATACTGTCAAGGCCGAGGCCACCGAAGAGAGAGTCAGCCGCATCATTTCCCTGGATGGTGTCATTCCCCTCTTCACCATTGATGGAATCTCCATCGGTGGGATCGTTGAGGTTTAAACCATCGAACCCAACGAGGAAGTCGTTGCCAATGCCTCCGAAGATCGTGTCAGGGTAAGAGCCGCCAAAGACGGAATCATCACCTTCGCCACCATCGATCAGATCAGCACCTTGGCCACCAAAGATGGTGTCATCGCCAAGACCGCCGTCGATCGTGTCGTCGCCAAGATCACTGTCGATGGAGTCATTTCCGA
>JBAXXM010000025.1:0-31394 GCA_037127935.1 Synechococcaceae cyanobacterium ELA739 | reverse complement strand
AGCAGGCGGAAGCTGAGATCCAGATCGTCGGTGACGGTGGCTTCATTGAAGCCGCCGCAGGCCAACACCGCTTCGCGGCGCAGCAGCTGGCCGTTACCCCGCAGTTCGACCACGCCGCCACCGGCCAGGCGTCCCAGTTGAATGATGGCGTCGAAAGCCATCTCCATAGCTTGCGCCTGGGTCAGCAGATTGACCTGGGCATTGGCCACGGCCTTGCGCAGCTGCACCGCCCCCCATTGACCCCGCTCCGCCCAGGGCAGCAGACGCTTCAGCAGATCCACCTGGAGATCGGCGTCAGCATCGAGCACCAGCAACCAACGACCCTGGAGCTGGGGCAGCACCAGATTGAGCGCTCCCGATTTACCACCTCCGGCGTTCCGGGGACGGGTCAGGACCCGCAGCTGGGGGTACTGGGCCTGCAGGTCACGCAGCAGCTCGGGGGTGCGATCTTCGCTGCCGTCATCGATGACCCAGAGCAGCAGGCGTTCAGCCGGATAGCGGAGCGCCATGATCCGCTCCACCAGCCTGGTGATCACCGCCTGCTCATCCCTGGCGGCAACCACGACATCGAGCAGCGGCAGATCCAGGGGCTGCTCCCCATCTGAGGCGGCGGCGGCAAGGCCTTCAGCCGGAGCGACCACACCACGGGCGGCCGGTCGCAGCACGGTGCGAAAGCTGTAGCCCCCCAGCACCACCGCCAGGATCAACGCCGGCACCAACCGCAGCAGTGGCGGCAAAGCATGGGGAGCGATTCCTGCGGCCGAGCAGCACAGAAGAAACAGGGCGGCCTTGGCACGACGGCCACCCGGGCCGCCCTCGGTGCTGAGGTCCGTCCTGCCCTCAGGGCGGCCGTCGACGGAGCCATCTGGGCGGCTATCGCTGGTACCACCGCCGCCGGTCATGGCATCCCCGGAAGTGTAATGACTCTAAAGGGCCTGGCCGAGGGTCTGAAGCGGTACCAGCTCCGTGCCCGGGTAGTAGTGCTCAAGAATCCGATCCCGACTCCAGCCCCGGCGGGCTTGATCAATGGCTCCAGCCTGGGACAGACCGGCGCCATGGCCGAAGCCCCCGCCCTCGACCAACCACACCCCGGCACCGGCCGGACTGAGGTTGAACAGGGTGCTCGGCAGCTGGCGCAGGCTGCGGCGAATGGCATCCAGGCGCAGCACCCGGCTACCGCCCGGGCCGGAGATCTCCAGGGCCAGCACCCGTCCACTGGCCCCCCGCTCCAGCACCCTGAGGCGACTGGGCCGGCCGATCGCGGCGCCTGCCTCACCCAGAGCCGCCTGCAGCTGGGCGGCGGTGAGGCGGCGGCTCCAGCGGAAGGCGGGATGGTCCGCCCCCCAGGCCTGGCTGCCATCGGCCAGCAACTGGGGCAGAAGCGCCGGGGCCAGGGGAACCGGAAAGCGGGCCGAGTAGGCCGGCGGCCCATCGGCAAACGCCTTGAGGTAGGGCACGGCACTGCCGCGCCAGACCTCTTCGAAGCCGGCCGCCACGCCGCCATTGCTGGCGTGATACACGGCATGAATCAACTGGCCATGGCTGGCCAGCACCTGGCCCCGGCTGGCGGCGATGGCCTGGCCCACCTCGGCCCCGCCCTGGCGCGGATCGCTGTAGACCTGGCACTGGGTGTCGGCACAGAGGTGGTAGCCGTCGACCGCAAAGCGATGGCGGTTGCGCAGGGCCCAGGTGCGGGCCAGCACCGCCTGGGCCGCCAGAGCGGCCGGCGGCGAACCGGCGCCGATCTCATTCGGCACGACCCCCTGCAGATAACGCTCCAGCGGCACCTGCTCCACCAGGCTCCAGGTGCCATAGGCATCGGCCTGCAACAGGAACGGTCCGGCGTAGGTGCCCCCCTGCCACTCCAAACCCTGGGGTGCCTCCAGCCGCAGCGGTCCCACCAGCGCGACATCGCCCTGGGGACGGCGCAGCTCCAGTACCAACCGACCAGTCTCTGTGCGACTGACCAACCGCACCGGCTGGCCGGCCGGATCGGGGGCCGAAGCCGGGGCCCAGACCTCCCAGTCGCCGGGCTTGGCGATCTCGACCGCAGCCCCCTGGGCGCGCCAGTCCCGGGCCACCTGTTCGGCGCTCTCATAGCTGGGCAGGGGACCCACCACCCGCCGCTGGAACACCTGCGGGGCCGGCAGGGGTTGCAGACGCCAGTGCAACAGCAGCTGGGGCGCCTGGAAGCGCTGGCCGCTGGCATCCATCAGGGTCAGCAGGCCGCCCGCCGCCTGCAACCGCAGGGGCGACACGCCGGCGACTTCCACTCCCGGAGCGGGGCCGAGCCGGGCCGCCAGGGCCACCCACAGCACCGGATCGGCCGAATGGATCTCGGCGGGGGCGGGCACCGGCCAGTGCAAGGGGGACCCGGGAGCGGGGGCGGCGGGCAGGGGCCCGGGGATGGCGGGGGAATCGACGACGGCGGCAGGGCCCGTACTGGCTGGAGGCAGGGAGGAGGCCCGACAGCCACCAGCCAGCATCAGGCCCGCCAACAGGCTGTGACCAGCAGCGTGGGCAAAGCGATGGCGGGCGATGGCGAGCGGGAAGGCGGGCATAGAAGACAGGGCGGGCAGGGGTTGCCGGAGAAGGGGGGGGTTGGAAGAAGGATCCACCACGTCGTACTCTGCTTGTTTGTGCCTGCGCTGACCCCTGCGCGAACCGAAGATGCCGAAGCTCAAGACCCGCAAAGCAGCCGCCAAGCGGTTCAAGATCACCGGCAGCGGCAAGTTCATGCGCCGGCGCGCCTTCCACAACCACCTGCTCGATCACAAGAGCCCCAAGCGCAAGCGCTACCTGGGCACGATGGCGGTGGTCGACGATCGCGATCACGACAACGTCTCGCTGATGCTCCCCTACGCCTGAGCCCTTCGGCCCGAGGCCAGGACGGAAGCCTGTCTTCCGCCCCCCAATTCCCTACCTGAATTCCTGAGTTTCATCCATGGCTCGCGTCAAGAGGGGCAACGTTGCCCGCAAACGCCGTAACAAAGTTCTGCGTCTGGCCCGGGGCTTCCGGGGCAGCAGCGGCAGCCTCTTCCGCACCGCCAACCAGCGGGTGATGAAGGCCCTCTGCAACGCCTACAGGGACCGTCGCCGGCGCAAGCGCGACTTCCGCCGCCTCTGGATCGCCCGCATCAACGCCGCGGCCCGCATCAATGGCGTCAGCTACAGCCGGCTGATCGGTGGCCTCAAGAAGGCCGACGTGCGCCTGAACCGCAAGATGCTCGCCCAGCTGGCCGTGGCCGACCCTGGCAGTTTCAGCACCGTGGTCACCGCCGCCGGCCACTGATCGGTCCCCCTGGCCCCATGAACGACTTGCTGCCCCAGGCCTATCTGATCGGCCTGATCGTCCTGCTGGGCGGCGCCGCGTTTGTGGTGGCCCGCCAGATCCTGCGGGTTCGCCGGGATGAGACATCCCTGATTCGACTCGGGGGCGGTGGCAGCAGTGCGGACCGCCCCAGCGATCCCGGCACCCTCTATGAACTGGCCTCGGTGCAGCTGCGCAAGCGGCTCTATGCCGAGGCCGCGGACACCCTCAAGCAGGCCCTCAAGGCCGCCGAGCGCGATCCCGTTCCGGACGAAGCCAGGGCCCTGATGGAAAACGCGCTCGGCTTCACCCTGGCGGCCCAGAGCAAATATCCAGTGGCCATCCGCCATTATCGGGCGGCCCTGCGGGCCAAGCCCGAGTATCCCGTTGCGCTGAACAATCTCGCCTTCGCCCTCGAGAAACAGCTCAAACCCGACGAGGCGCGAGCGACCTACGAGCAGGCGCTGCAGCTGGAGCCAGACAACAAGACAGCCCGCAAGCGCCTCAAAACCCTCGACCGTCGCCGCGGTGTGCTAGCTGCTGACAGCGCCGACAGCGGCCTGGGCATCGAAGCCGACAGCCGCGGCAAGACCAGTGGCTCGAGCCGCAACAAGGCCGGCGATCAGGGCAACCCGCAGGCGCCCAGCGACAAGGCCGCCTGACCAGCGATCTCAGCTGGCAGTCCAGGAACCCCGCCGCAGCACCACTTCAGGTGCCAGTCCAACCAGCCAACGGTGATGCCCCTTTAGCAACCGGGGGGCCGTTGAACGCCCCATGGACCAGCAACCTCCCCGGGGCGATCCCAGGAGACTGCTGAACAACCTGTCTCAGCCACGCCTCGGCCAGCCGGCGCCCTCCGTTCCTCGGTGTTCCACACGGCCGACTGAATTCCCGACAGGCCTCCTGAGGTGTTTTCAGTAGCCCACCTGAAATTGGGCCGCCGCTTGTCGAGCCTGGGCCTTGCCCTGGGGATTTGGGCGCTCTTCTCAAGCTTGACAGGGCCCTACAACCCTGCATCGCCGTCCGCATGCGCTGATTCAGCGCCTCCTGGCTGATCTGGATCGCTGGGCTGAGGGATCAGGTCGACCGCCATGACTCAGATCGGCCGTGGACAGAACCGAGCGCCGATCTCAGTCCAGTTGCAGCAACAGGCGGTGGGCGGAGACAGGAGCTCCGGCACGAAGATCCGCCCAGGGATGCCCCACCACGGTTGGCCGCTGCCCCTCAGGGCCCCAACGACTCTGTCCCCGGCAGGAATAGCCCCCGGATCGATGGACCATGCAGGAGCCTCCTGGCCCAGGCAAGCAGCAGAAGTCACCCTCCAGACGGGCGGCCCCGATTCCTACCGACAAGCGCTCAGGCCATGGCCCTTGAGCCTCACCAGAGGCCCCGGATGGTCGGTGCAGCAGACGACGCCGGTCCTGACGGGGCAGGGGCGGCCTGGGGAGTCAGCAGCAGGCGTCCGCCGATGCTGGTGAGCCTTGGCGGCTGCCAGGTGATCAGGGGGAAACCCTGCAACCCCAACATCTGACCACCCGGTTCCAGATCGCCCCCCAGCTTGTCGCCCAGCAACAGCAGATCCAGTTGATCCGACTTGGCGTTGAGATTGCCCTGCACCGGCGACTCAATGCCGCCGACCGAGAGACTGCCCCGGATATCCACCATCTGCCCCATAGGCGTGGCCGAGGCGATGCGCAGCTCAACCGGCAGGGAGGCACCGCCCTCATAGGAGCGATAGACACCGCTCCAGATGCGGGGCAACTCGCGGGCGATCAATTCAGCCCGACCGATGGCATCGAAGGTTTCCACCGGGCCACTGCCCTGCAGCACATCGGCGCTATCGGAAGCGGCGGGAGGGACATAGGGCGCGAAGGCGTCGCTGGGCAGCGGGCTGACCGCAAGCAGCAGGGGCAGCGGCATGACGTCCATTCGCAGGTCCGCAGCGCAGACTAGGGGCGAGACGACCATTGATGCAGCGACCCGTGGCCGATTTCCAGCCAGCCACAACCCCAGCCAGCGCCACCGGCGGCCATGGGGAACTGCCGGCAACGGCGGCGGCACCCTCAATCCAGGAAGCAGGCGCCCTGGTCCAAGAACCCCCCGGCGCCGAGGACAGCCTGGTGATCGGCGGCCGCCGCTTCCGCAGCCGCCTGATGACCGGCACCGGCAAGTACCCGTCCCTGGCGGTGATGCAGGCCAGTCTGGCCGCCAGTGCCTGCGAGATCGTCACCGTGGCCGTGCGGCGGGTGCAGAGCCAGGCGCCAGGCCATGGCGGACTGATGGAGGCGATCGACTGGCAACGCATCTGGATGCTGCCCAACACAGCTGGCTGCGCCACGGCGGAGGAAGCGATCCGGGTGGCACGCCTGGGCCGGGAGCTGGCCAAGCTGGCGGGTCAAGAAGACAACACCTTCGTCAAGCTCGAGGTGATCCCCGACAGCCGCCATCTGCTGCCCGATCCGATCGGCACCCTGGAGGCTGCCGAACAGCTGGTGAAGGAAGGCTTCACCGTGTTGCCGTACATCAACGCCGATCCCCTGTTGGCGCGGCGGCTGGAGGACGTGGGCTGCGCCACGGTCATGCCCCTGGGGTCACCGATCGGTTCCGGCCAGGGCATCCGCAACGCCGCCAACATCGCCCTGATCATTGAAGACGCGCGCGTACCCGTGGTGGTGGATGCGGGCATCGGTGTGCCCAGCGAAGCGGCCCAGGCCATGGAGATGGGGGCCGACGCCCTGCTGATCAACAGCGCCATCGCCCTGGCCGGGGATCCCGCCGTCATGGCGGGCGCCATGGCCATGGCCACCCAGGCGGGCCGCAGCGCCTTCCGGGCCGGCCGCCTGCCGCTGCGGGCCGAAGCCAGTGCCAGTTCGCCCAGCCAAGGACGCATCGGCGGCTGAGGCCTGGGGCGGCGCCTGTGTGACGAACCACTGCGGAGCGGAGCCCCATTCCCAGGGTCTCCATAACGTGACCCGACTCAGAGGGTCCCAGCCATGCAGGTCACCGAAGAAGACGGCGGCAAGCTCAACGCCTTTGCCAAGGAGCCGCGGATGGTGCTGATGGAGGCGGGAGAAGCCCGTTCCAGCAACAGGTTGCTGCTGATTGGCGGGCTGGTGTTGGTGCTGCTGCTGGTGGCCGTGGCAGCGGGCATCAGCTGAACCGGAACCCCCGCCGGGAGCTCCGCCGCTAAAGGCCTGTAGTAGCTTGACGCGGCTGGGCAATTGCTCGTTCAGGAGACTGGGGTGAAGGTTCTCGTTCTCGGCGGTGACGGGTTCTGCGGTTGGCCCTGTGCGGTGAACCTTGCCGATGCCGGCCACGATGTCGTCATTGTCGACAACCTCAGCCGGCGCAAGATCGACGTCGACCTGGGGGTTGAATCCCTCACGCCGATCGCCACCATGCAGGATCGCCTGCGCGCCTGGGATCAGGTGGGGGGCCGGGCCATGCGCTTCGTGCTGCTCGACATCGCCCAGGAGTACGACCGGCTGCTGGAGCTGCTGCGCAGCGAACGGCCGGACTCGGTGGTGCATTTCGCCGAGCAGCGGGCAGCCCCCTACTCGATGAAGAGCAGCGCCACCAAGCGCTACACCGTCGACAACAACGTCAACGGCACCCATAACCTGCTGGCGGCCATCGTCGAGAGCGGCCTGGACGTGCACATCGTCCACCTCGGCACGATGGGGGTCTACGGCTATGGCTCCCACCGGGGCGCCACGATTCCCGAGGGCTATCTCACGGTTGAGGTACCCCAGCCGGATGGCAGCCGCTTCACCGAGAAGATCCTGCATCCCACGGATCCCGGCAGCGTCTACCACATGACCAAGACGCTCGATCAGCTGCTGTTCTTTTACTACAACAAAAACGACGCGATCCGGGTCACCGACCTGCATCAGGGCATCGTCTGGGGCACCAACACCACCCTGACTGAAAAAGATCCCAGGCTGACCAACCGCTTCGACTACGACGGCGACTACGGCACCGTGCTCAATCGCTTCCTGATGCAGGCGGCGATCGGCTACCCGCTCACCGTCCATGGCACCGGCGGCCAGACCCGCGCCTTCATTCACATCCGCGATTCGGTGCGCTGCGTGCAGCTCGCCCTGGAGCACCCCCCCGGTCACGACGAAAAGGTCAAGATTTTCAACCAGATGACCGAGAGCCATCAGGTCGGCGAACTGGCCCGCAAGGTGGCGGCGCTGACCGGCGCCGAGGTCAACCATCTGCCCAATCCCCGCAAGGAGGCGATCGAAAACGACCTGATCGTCGACAACCGCTGCTTCATCGAGCTGGGCCTGCGGCCCACCACCCTCGATGACGGTCTGTTGGCCGAAGTGGTGGATGTGGCCCGGCGCTGGGCCGACCGCTGCGACCGCTCCCGCATTCCCTGCATTTCCGCCTGGACCAGCCGGCAGGCCCAGGCGATCCAGGCACCAGTGTGAGCCGGGGATTGCACGCGTGAAGATCGCTTTTTTCACCGAAACCTTCCTGCCGAAGGTCGATGGCATCGTCACGCGACTGACCAAGACGGTGGAACACCTCGTGGCCGCCGGCGACGAGGTGCTGATCTTCTGCCCGGAGGGAGCGCCCGCCAGCTACTGCGGCGCCCGGGTGGTGGGGGTGCCGGCGATGCCGCTGCCGCTCTACCCCGAGCTGAAACTGGCCCTGCCGCGGCCGGCCGTCTCGGAGGCGCTGGAAAGCTTCGCCCCCGACCTGGTTCACGTGGTCAATCCCGCCGTCCTGGGCCTGGGGGGCATCTGGCTGGCCAAGACCCGCGGCCTGCCCCTGGTGGCGAGCTATCACACCCATCTGCCCAAGTACCTGGAGCACTACGGCATGGGCATGCTGGAGCCCCTGCTCTGGGAGCTGCTCAAGGCCGCCCACAACCAGGCCCAGCTCAACCTCTGCACCTCCACGGCCATGGTGGATGAGCTGGCCGCCAAGGGCATCCAGCACACGGCCCTGTGGCAGCGGGGCGTGGACACGGACCTGTTCCGCCCGGAACTGAACTCGGCGGCGATGCGCGAGCGGCTGCATGGCGGCCACAGCGACAGCGGCAATCTGCTCCTTTATATCGGCCGGCTGTCCGCCGAAAAGCAGATCGAACGCATCCGGCCGGTGCTGGAGGCCATCCCCCAGGCGCGCCTGGCCCTGGTGGGCGATGGGCCGCACCGGCAGAACCTGGAGCGGACCTTTGAAGGCACAGCCACCACCTTCGTGGGCTACCTGGCGGGACAGGATCTGGCCTCCGCCTATGCCAGCGGTGATGCCTTCCTGTTCCCCTCCAGCACCGAGACCCTAGGCCTGGTACTGCTGGAAGCGATGGCGGCCGGCTGCCCTGTGGTGGGGGCCAACCGGGGCGGCATTCCCGACATCGTCAGTGATGGCTTGAACGGCTGCCTCTACGACCCGGATCAGCCCGAGAGCTTCGTGACCGCCGTGGATCGACTGCTCGGGGATGCCAGCACCCGCCGCGCCCTGCGCCTGGCCGCCCGCCAGGAGGCCGAACGCTGGGGCTGGGCCGGCGCCACCGACCAACTGCGCCGCTACTACCGCCAGGTGCTCGGTCTGCGGGATCTGCAACTGGCCAGTTAATCGGTTCGCTGTGGGCTGAGCGTCCGTTGTCGGGTGCGGCTCGGGAGTGGACGCGTTGCCCGCCAGGAGGAAAAACGGACGCCGATGGCTCCATGGCCAATGAGCACCGTCATCTCAATCAAGGTGAACGTCTTGGGCCCTGTTTTGACATGGCCTGCCCCAACCTGATCTCAGCGCGATCGCCTAAGCGCCATTCAGCCATGGGGCCAGCCCAAGGAGAACGCAAAGCGATCACCTGGAGCGCTGTTCAGGCTTGGCCAGCATTCTCAAGCGACTGCGGCGCAGCCGATTGGTCTGGTCAGCCCGTCGAGATTCAGCCCCTGCAGCGGCTCCTGATTGCCGCTTGCCTCTCCTCGTCAGCGGCCATGTTCTCGATCACTGCGGGGAGATCGGGGCGCGACCCGCTGCTCAGGCCCTTCATTGGACCGGGCGGTGGTGGAACCAGGTGCTCATCAGCGCCCGAACCATCGGCGCCGCCACCGTGCCGCCGAAGCCACCAGAGTTCTCGCCGAAGGCCACGATCACCAGGTCCGGCCGGCCCGCCGGGGCATAGCCCCCGAACCAGACATGGTCCGGTCGGGGGGGATCCTCGCCCGTGCCCGTCTTGCCAGCCACCGCCGGCAAAGTGGGGTCATTGAGGACCTTGCCCGTGCCCTCGGTCACCACCATCCGCAGCCCCTCCCGCAGCACCCGCAGGGTCTCCGGCTTGAGGGCCAGCCAGCGGCGCGGCGTCGGGTGCTCGACCAGGTGGGGCGTCACCAGGGTGCCGCCATTGGCGACGGCGCCGTACAGCCGGGCCATCTGGATCGGCGTCACGGTCACGGCGCCCTGGCCGATCGCCGAGGTGATCGTGTCGACCGGCGTCCAGGGCTCCTTGAGCACGTCCTTCTTCCAGGCCGGGTCGCCCAGCAGGCCTTCGGTCTCCTCCGCCCTCAGCTCAATGCCGGTGTGCTGGCCATAGCCCATGCGCCGGGCCGCCTTGAACAGCTCATCCGGGCCCACCTTGAGACCCACCTGGTAATAAAAACTGTTGCTGCTCACCGCCAGGGCCTTCTGGAAGCCGATGAAGCCAAAGGAGCCGTGGTCGCCGTAGCACTGGCCGTAGTAACAGAACTGGCTCATCGTCGGCAGCGTCGAGCTGGGGCCGAACTTGCCCGATTCGATCCCGGCGATCGTGGTGACGATCTTGAACGTGCTGGCTGGCGGGAACCCCTGGAAGACCCGATTCAGCATCGGCGCATCCGGGCGGTTCAGATCGTTCCACTGGGCCGTGGTGGGCCCCTCCGAGAAGATGTTGGGATCAAAGTTGGGCCGGCTGGCCAGGGCGCGGATCGCACCGGTGCGGGGATCCATGGCCACGATCGCCCCCTTGGAAACGGTGTCCAGGGCCCGTTCCGCCGCCCGCTGCAGGTCAAGGTCGATGGTGAGGCGCAGATCGCGGCCGGCTTTGGCGGGCTTATCCCCCAGCACCCGCTGCACCTGACCGGCCGCGTCCACCTCCAGCTGCTGGCCGCCCCATTCCCCCCGCAAGGAGGCTTCAAACGCCTTTTCCAGTCCACTGCGACCTATCCGATCACTGAGCCGATAGCCCTTCTCCTTGAGGCGCTGATACTCCTCCTCGGTGATGCTGCTGGTGTAGCCCATCAGATGGGAAGCCAGACGGCCTCCGGGATAGGAGCGCAGCACGTCGGCGGCCACCTCCGCCCCCTCCAACTGGCCCGACTGCTCGCGAAAGCGCAGCACCTGGACGGGCGTCAGCGGCCCGGCCAGATGGATCCGGAAGCCATCGGATTGGTGCTGGCCCTGGCGCCAGTGCTGGTCCAGCTGGGCCGCCGGAATCGCCAGCAACCGGCTGAGCCGATCCCTCAGCGCCGGCCAGTCCCGGTCCTCCACCAGACGGGGCTGGAGATAGAGCTGGTAGGTGAGCCGATTGGTGGCCAGCACCCGGCCATTGCGATCGAGCAGCCGTCCCCGCACCGGATCGCGGGGGATCAGACGAATGCGATTGTCATCGGCCATGGCCTTGTATTCAGGTCCATGCAGCAACTGCAACCAGGCCAGCCGGGCGGCGATGGCGCCGGAGAACAGCAACACCACCAGCAGCAGCACCGCCGACTGGGAGCCCACACCGGTCTGGCGTGACGACAGGCCGCCGTACCCCATCGTCAACGGCGGGCGCTGGATTCGGGGGCAGCCTCATGAGCAGCCAGGCGCTGCTCCAGCAAGGTCAGACGGCTGGAGATGCGGGCCAGGGCACTCTGCAGTTCGGCCGGATCAGCCCGCTCCAGCGGGCCACCTGGCTCCACATCCCGCACCTCCACCTTGAGCACCGGATTGCCGAGGCCGGGCTGGAGCCGATCCAGACCTTCCCGCAGCTGGGACGCCACCGGCTCCCCCTCCTGACGCAGCTGGCCCAGGGGGTCGGCGCTGCTGCCATCAAAGGCAGCCAGCACCTCCTTGGGGCCGCCGCGACGGACCCGGTCGACCATCGCCACCCCCACAGGCAGCACGTCCTGCATCAGGGTCAGCCGCAGGGCGTCGAAGGGATCGGCAGCCATGGCCAGGAAACCGGCAGCGGTACTTGTCCAGTCTGGCGCGCCGCCGAACTGGACAGGGCTCGCAACCCTCAGACGGCGGGTCGCTGGATGCCGGGATCGACGATCACCGGCCGGCAGAAGCGCTGGCTGCCGAACCACCAACCGGCGGCGACGGCAATCACCAGCAGGGCCGACAGGGGCAACAGGGCCTGACGGGTGGTCTCCAGCGAGAACCACTCCATCCAGCCCCGCATCGCCCGGTCCCGATCGAAGCGGCGGCGCTCCCGCTGCTGGTCCTGCAGGCGGCGGTTCAGGGCGCGCTCCACCCAGCGCTCGAACGCCTTCTTTTTGGTGACCGCCATCTTGCGCTCGACTTCGAGCAGATGGCCGGAGCTGAGCTCAGGGTTGAAGGTGCTGATCAGCTCCAGGCTCTTGAGGAACATCTCGACCGCACCGTCCTTGACGGCCCGCTCCTCCGGTTCGATCAGCTGCCAGTCGAGCTCGGGATAGAAGCGCAGACGGTTGGCCTCGATCTGCTCCTCCGGCAGCTGGCCAGGTTCCCGCAGCCAGCGATCGGTGTTGGCGTCGAACCGTCGCCAGTAGAGGAAGGGGTTGAGGAAGATGGTTTTGCCGGCCAGCACGATGCTGTCCTGCTGAAGGCGGCGCTGCAGCTGCATGTCCTGGTCGGCACCGCTGGGGCTGCTGCCGGAGGACGACGTGCTGACGACAGGAGGTACGGCAGTCACGGGCCAGGGGATCGGTGCCCGATGGTATCGGTGGCAGCCGGCCTGAGCCAGCCCAGCCGTCGAACAGGTTGGCCGGCTGGGCCGTCAGCGCCGCCAACGCAGCGAAGCCGCTGCTGGATTGGGCACAGCCCCAAGCCCGCAACCAGACAGAAGAGCGGGCCGCTTTGGCATCAGGCAGAGGCCAGGGCCCAGGACATCGCAGGACCTGAAAACAAGCGGGCTTGCATCACGCACGCCCAGGTCCAATTCGCCTCACGCATCACTCCCACTCAATTGTGCCGGGGGGCTTGCTGGTGATGTCATACACCACCCGGTTGACACCGCGCACCTCGTTGACGATGCGATTGGAGATCAGCTCCAGCAGGTCGTAAGGGAGGCGCGACCAATCGGCAGTCATGCCGTCTTCGGAGGAGACGCAACGCAGCACGATCGGATAGGCGTAGGTGCGCTTGTCGCCCATCACCCCGACGCTGCGCACGGGCAGCAGAACGGCGAAGGCCTGCCAGATGTCGTGATAGAGGCCGGCATTGCGCACTTCTTCGCGCACGATCAGGTCGGCATCGCGCAGGATGTCGAGATTGTCATCGTTGACTTCACCGAGAATGCGGATCGCCAGCCCCGGCCCCGGGAAGGGATGGCGGCCGACGATCTCCTCCGGCAGGCCCAGATTGCGGCCCACCTTGCGCACTTCGTCCTTGAACAGGCGCCGCAGCGGCTCCACCAACTTGAACTGCAGATCCTTGGGCAGGCCGCCGACATTGTGGTGGCTCTTGATCTTGACCGCGACGCGCTCGCCGGTCTTGGGATCAATGCCGGTGCCGGCACTCTCGATCACATCGGGGTAAAGGGTGCCCTGGGCCAGATAGTCGAAGGGGCCGAGCCGCTTGCTCTCGGCCTCAAACACCCGGATGAACTCAGCGCCGATGATCTTGCGCTTCTCCTCCGGATCGGTGATGCCGGCCAGCCGGGAGATGAAGCGCTCGCGGGCATTGATGTACTCGACGTTGATATGGAAGCGCTTGTCGAAGAACTCCACCAGGAACTCCGGCTCGCCTTTGCGCATGAAGCCCTGGTCGATGAACATGCAGGTGAGCTGATCGCCGATCGCCCGGTGCAGCAGAAAGGCCAGGGTGGACGAATCGACGCCGCCGGAGAGGGCCAGCAGCACCCGCTTGTCCCCCACTTGGGCGCGCACATCGGCGATCGCCTCATCAATGAAGGTGGCCGTGGTCCAGTCCGGGGTGCAGCCGCAGATGTGATAAACAAAATTGCGGATCAGGGCCATACCGCAGCTGGAGTGCACCACCTCCGGGTGAAACTGCACGCCATAGAGGCGACGCTCGTGATCGGCCACAGCCGCTTCCGGCGTGTTGTCGGTGTGGGCCAGGCGCACGAATCCCGGCGGCAGCGCCTGCACGGAATCGCCATGGCTCATCCACATCGTCGAGCCGTCATCGACGTTGGTGAGCAGGTCGGTGGGATCGTCCACATGCAACGGCGCCTTGCCGTATTCGGCCCGGCCGGCAGCGATCACCGAGCCGCCCAACTGCTGCACCATCAGCTGCATGCCGTAGCAGACCCCCAGGATCGGGATACCCAGATCCCAGATGGCCGGATCGCACAGCGGCGCTCCGTCCTCGTACACCGAGCTGGGTCCGCCGCTGAGGATGAGGCCCTGGGGCGCCAGGGCCCGCAGCTCCTCGGCGCTGGTGGTGTAGCCCATCACCAGCGAGAACACCTCGGTCTCGCGCACGCGGCGGGCGATCAGTTCCGAATACTGGGAACCAAAATCAAGGATGACGATGGCGGGTTGGCGACCCGCTGCGGGTGCATCAGTCGTCGAAGAGGACATCGGCAAGGTCGGTTCCGGTCTGAACGGCCCGATCGGCCGTCAACCGCTGGCTGGCTGTCTGCACCCTAGGTCGGGCCCCTGAAGGCCTCCAGCAGGACGGCCCCCACCGGCCCCGTGGCCCGGATCCGGCGGGAACGGTCAAACAGCGCCGCCCCCACCGCCGGACCCGCCACCCCATGGCGCAGCAGATAGGCAGTGGAGCGCGCTTCGATCGTGGCGGCGATCCGCCGCCGCAGCCGCTCGGCCAGTTCCGGATCGGCCTGCTCCAGCGCCGTCAGACCCGCCTCCACCGTGGCGGCGCCATGGAGTTGGGCCAGGGCCTCGCCGCCCAGCCCCTCCAGGGCCGCCAGGGCCGTGAGAATCTCGGCGCGGCCATCGGCCAGGTGGTGATGGGTGTGAAAGATGCCGCCGGCCAGCTTGATCAACTTGCCCTGATAGCCGAACAACAGCAGCCGCCGCACCCCCCCCGCCGCGGCCGCCACCAGCACCGGCCCCAGCCAGTTGCCGCACTTGAGCAGCAGCGCCGCCGGCAGGCCCAGCCTGGGGGCCAGATCGAGGCCGTTCTCGCCGATCACCAGCACCAGATCACCGCCAAAACCCGGATCCGCCAAGCGTTCGGCCAGGGCGGCGAGCGTGAGTCGCAATTGGTCGGGGTCGGCACTGGCCTGCACCTCGGCCTGGGTGCCGATCAGGGCCAGGCCCTCCACCACCCCGAAGGCGGCATTGCTGGTGCGTTCGGCCAGTTGGCGACCCTGCGGGAAGATCACGCGCAAGCGCAGGCCCCGGCCCGGGGGCAGCAGCGGCTGCAGGTTGTGCTCCAGCAGCTCCCGGGCGAAGGCGGAAACACAGATGGCCCGAGACTCGGCGTGAACGCCCACCCCCTCACCGGCCTCCAGGGACAGCCAACCATCGGCGGCACCGGGATCCAGGGGGTGCCAGGCCGCCTCCACCCAGACCACCAGGCCGCGGGTGAGATCCAGGCCGTCCCCCGGCTCGCATCGGGCCACCGCCAGGGCCCGGCCTTCGCCGAGGGGCGCCGCGGCCACGACCGAGACCGGCTCGGCAAGTCGCTCTGACCCAGCGGGATCGAGCTGCAGGAGCTGCTCCGCCGTGAAGGGATCCCCCCTCAGCTGAGCCACGGCAGCCCGGGCCGCCGCCGCCACCCAGACCGGCAGGCTGTAGCTGCCGCGTCGGTCCGATGAACTCAAAGCTGGCGACGGCGACGCAGACATTCGGGGTGATGGGTGCTGGGTGTTGGGCCTCAGGGGCCAGGCCGGGACCGGCAGGCCGTCACCTGCGAACCACTCCCGAGCCAGTCAGCCTCGCCGCGCGGCGAGCGCTGGCGTTGGCATTGGACCAGAACGTTCCGCCAACTTCGGATCCGTTGGGGGGCAGTCTTTCACCCGATCGCTGCGCTGGGCAGGGCTGGCGCGGGACGCGCCGCCAGCGATCGAGCTGGGCCATTGAGCCGCTGGACAGACCGGCCGGAAGCGGATCAGCGCCCCGGCCAAGGGTGTCCCAACCAGGACTGGGACCAGCAATCCCCAGGCTGATCCGGGACAGGTGGAGGGCTGTTTTTTATGGTGGTGGATTGCCCCGCCGCCGCCTTACCCATGCAGGACAAGCTCACGTTGATGATTCCCGGCCCCACCCCCGTGCCGGAAACCGTCCTGCAGGCGATGGGCCGCCATCCGATCGGCCATCGCAGCGCCGATTTCCAGAAGATCGTCAAGCGCACCACCGAACAGCTGCAGTGGCTGCATCAGACCAACGATGACGTGCTGGTGATCACCGGCAGCGGTACCGCCGCCATGGAGGCGGGCATCGTCAATACCCTCAGCCGCGGCGATCGGGTGCTGTGCGGGGACAACGGCAAGTTCGGCGAGCGCTGGGTGAAGGTGGCGAAGGCCTACGGCCTCGACGTGCAGGTGATCAAGGCGGAATGGGGCCAGCCCCTCGATCCGGAGGCTTTCAAGGCGGCTCTGGAGGCCGACACCGCCAAGGCGATCCGGGCCGTGATCCTCACCCACTCGGAAACCTCCACCGGGGTGATCAACGATCTGCAGACGATCGCCGGCCATGTGCGTGCCCACGGCACCGCCATCACCATCGCCGACTGCGTCACCAGCCTGGGCGCCTGCAATGTGCCGATGGACACCTGGGGGATCGACGTGATCGGCTCCGGATCCCAGAAGGGCTACATGATGCCGCCGGGCCTGAGCTTCGTGGCGATGAGTGAGCGGGCCTGGGCGGCCTACGAGCGCTCCGATCTGCCGAAGTTCTATCTCGATCTCGGCAAATACCAGAAATCGGCCAAGGCCGACAGCAATCCGTTCACGCCGGCGATCAACCTCTACTTCGCCCTCGAGGCCGCCCTCGAGATCATGCAGAAGGAAGGCCTGGAGGCGATCTTCGCCCGCCACGATCGCCATCGCCGTGCCACCCAGGCGGCCATGAAGGCCATCGGCCTGCCCCTGTACGCAGCCGAAGGCCACGGCAGCCCCGCAATCACGGCGGTGGCCCCCGAAGGCATCGATGCCGAGAGCCTGCGCAAGGAAGTCAAGAACCGCTTCGACATCCTGCTGGCCGGGGGTCAGGACCACCTCAAGGGCCACGTGTTCCGCATCGGCCATCTCGGCTTCGTCTGCGACCGGGACGTGTTGACCGCGGTGGCCGCGATCGAGGCGACCCTGCAGGATCTGGGCCTGGGCAAGGTGCCCACCGGCGCCGGTGTGGCCGCTGCGGCAGCGGAATTGAATCGCTGAAGAGGGGATGGCAGGGCGGCGCAACCCCCTTAACGTCCAGCATGAACACTTACGTGGTTCCATGCGTCGCCCACTCCTTGCCCTGACCTGCCTGCTCGCCCTGGCCAGCGCCGGCTGTCAGAAGCAGACCATCGCCCAACGCGAACAGAAGACCGAAACCCAGATCTGCAGCCAGCTGGCCAACGTCGGCAAGGCCCTTGAGCAGGTGGCGGCCCTCAAGCCGACCTCCACCGTGGGCGAAGCCACCGCCGCCGACAAAGCCCTGGCCACGGCGCTCAACTCCCTGGCCAGCTCCAAGCAGCAACTGGAGAAACTGCGGCTGCAGAACTTCAGCAACCAGTTGACGGCCTTCAAGGCCGAGGTCTCCAAGGTGGCCAGCAACAAGAAGCAGACCCTGGAGCAAGCCGCCGTGGAACTCAAGGCCAAGGCCGCGCCGGTGATCGCCGCCCGTCGCCAGCTCTCCGCAGCCGTCAAGTGTGAGGAGCCCGCCGCCGCCATGACACCCGCCAAGCCCTGACGGCGTCGGCCTGGCATCCCCTGACCCCCAGCTCGCGGACCGGATCTGCCGGACCGCCTGGGGGCACGGGCATGCTAAATTACAACGACGCGGATGTAATTCAGTGGTAGAATGTCAGCTTCCCAAGCTGAACGTCGCCGGTTCGAGCCCGGTCATCCGCTTTGAGAAACCCGCTACATAAGGCGGCAGCTTGGAAACTCGCGCTTGAAACGGCCTTGAGAGACGGCAGAAGAAACCAGTCACGATTCCGTCGATTCGCTCTGGCCCAGCGGATTTAGCAGATTTATCGGTGCTCATCAGCGCTTGACCCAGGCGAGCGAACAGCGAGCAGTCTGCTGAGGCGTTGTTGAGCAGCCTCTGGACAGGGCACAACACCTGGGACCACAACGGCGCAACTGGAGCAACCGCATGGGGCCGGAACGGCTTTCTCGCTGTCTGAACGGTTGGATTCAGCAGAATCCTGGATCCAGAGCCACAGGGGAACCACGGGCAGCTGTGGCTCCAGGTCGCTGGTCAGAGGCTCACGCCGACCGTGCACGGACACCCCCGTGAACGCTGTCCCGACCAGACCAGACCTGGGGACCCATCGCGCCAGAGGGCCTGCCAACTGGGCCTGGGGTCGCGGGCTGAACGGCGCTTCCGTACCGATCACCGAGCTTTGCCTGGCCTTGCCAGGGGAAGCAAGCCCTGACAACAGGACTTTCAGAACTCACGGCTGAATCAACCGGATCAGTTGCGGGGCTTGATCAGTTGCAGCACCTGGGGCCCCACACCACCGGCCCGTCGCTCACAATCGAGCGCTTCGAGGATCAGCCGAGCCGACTGGGCCAGATCGCCTTCGCGAGCGGAATCCGCGGCCTGACTGCCCAGGCGAGCGGCCTGATCCAACCAGTGCTGGCGGGGCTCCGCCTGAACGGGGGCAGAACTGACGGAACGGCTGCTCGTTGACGTGACTGGAAACCTGGTGGCGGTCATGGAGGAGGGGGGCTCTCCTGTTGAAGGGAAAGACGGGTGGAGGAAAGGATCAGGGGGAAGGGGAACGGAACCTTCTGAAGACAACCGGACTCTGGGCGGAACAGAGTTGATACCGGAGCATCGCAGATGACCGGTGTTTGACTTGAGCAGCTGGTGACGGAAATTGGATTCCGGCTGGTGGCCCCAATCAGTAGAAGCGACCTCGCTTCGTAGGAACCAATCTTATGAAATCAGGAATCAAACGCAAGCCACCCCGGCTCTGGCCACCCGGAAGTTGTGATCAAATCCCGATCAGGCCCCAACCGGACAACAACCAACTGGCGCAATGACCAGCCCCAAGACGCCCGTTTCTGCAGCAATCCGCCAGGGCGATGCGTTCGTCCTGACGCCCTCAGAGCCACCAGGCACCATGAGCGTGCAGCCCCCCATCCCCATGCAGACCAAGGCCATGGCCATGGCCATCACGCACGGCGTGCAGGGCTGATCCCCTCTCCGCGAGCCTCAACAAAGCATCGGTCGCCCGGTTGGATTGGCGCCAACAATCCGCCTGAACGCCAAGAACGAAGGGAACTGAATCTCAGCCGAACCTCTGCTCAGGCGCGTAAGCCGCTCGAGATGGAACGCCAGCGAAGAATCAACGCCTGGCAGCAGCTCTGGAACCGTTGGTTGGTTCGGCACGCTCTTCAGGATTGACGCCCTTGCCGGCAGCAGCCGCGGCCACGATCCGGACCGAGCGGGCCCCTGGTCAACGCTCTGCCCGACCGGAACCGGGACCGTTCAGGTGCCGGGCTCCTCGAGATTGCCGCCCAGAGCGGCAATCTGATCGCGGAGCTGGGCTGAGCGATGGGTGTCGCCGCGGGTGAGGGCGACGGCGAGGGCGAACTCCAGCTTTTCGAGTTGGTGGTCTCCTTCAACCTGGGGGCCGGCCTGCAGATGGCAGCGATAGCTGGGCTGGGAGAGGGAAGGGGAAACCAGGGAACCGTTGGCCATGGCACTGACGCCGTGCCCCTGGGCATGGGACGGAGAGCCTGCGGGGTGCGACGAGGGGTAGGCCATGGTTCGCTTTCTTCCTATTTTGACACCAACGACCCGGAAGGTGATAGAGGGGGATCGCTTCAGGCCGCATCGAGGAACACCTCGTCCGGTTCGCCTTCCTGCTCCATCTGCTGCTGGAGCGGTATCCGCTGGCTCTCGGATTCCGTCGCCAGGGGCGCTGTGTCCGCCGTCAACAGCAGGCGGCAGTCCTGGAGCAGGCGCTCGACGTTGCTGAGACTCTCCAGCTCGGCCGGGTCTTCCTGCGTGCTGCTGGAGACCTGCAGTTCCATCGCCGCCAGCCGCTGTTCCAGTTGCACCAGCCGCTGCGAGAGCGCATGGACGGTTTCAGCCAGATCCTCGGCGCTGCGACTGATCCGGAACGACACCGAGGGGGTGGCCATGGCGGGAAAGGCTGGTTGGCCGAATGACAACACAGAAAGCAACGCTCCTCAAGCCCGCACCGGCAGCAAGCAGACTGGGTCGGTTCCCCGGTGCCCTTACCGAAGAATGTCGTCCCCCTGGAATCTGGTGCTGTACGGACTCGCCGGCCTGATCGGCGGCCTGGCGGCCATGCGCACGGGGATTCCAGCCGCTCCCCTGGCCGGATCCCTGCTGGCGGCAGGTCTGGTGAGCATGAGCGGACGACTGGAGGTGGCCCAGTGGCCCAGCGGCACCCGCACCGCGCTCGAGATCGCCATCGGCAGTGTGATCGGCACCGCCCTGACCGCCACCGCCCTCAGCGAACTGCGCCAGCTCTGGCGTCCAGCCCTGTTGATCACCCTCAGCCTGGTGGCCACCGGCCTGGTGGTCGGCCTCTGGTCAAGTCGGCTGCTGCACATCGACCCGGTGGTGGCCCTGCTCGGCGCCGCCCCAGGCGGCATCAGCGGCATGAGCCTGGTGGGGGCTGAATTCGGAGTGGGTGCCGCAGTCGCGGCCCTCCATGCCGTGCGCCTGATCACGGTGCTGGTGGTGCTGCCCCTGGTGGTGAAGCTGGTGATCCCGGCGGCAGGCAGCAATCCCCCGGGGGGTTGAGGGGCCACTGACGAGGGAGGCACGCGCCATCTGCCTCAGAGCAAGAGTTGCACGAAAAGACTGCTGAAAAACTTGTCCTGGCCGCGGTTGACCAGCGCTTCGGCCATAGGCAAGCCAGTTTTCACCCACGTTTGACGCAGCTGACAGAAGGCTGGTCAGGTCTTCGGAGCGGTTGTTCCGCACGCTCCTGATGCCGATCTGATCCAGTCGATCTGATCCAAGAGTCCGCCCATGCTCGCGAGCAACGTGCAGCCAAGCTCAGGCTGATCGCGACTGGGTCGCTTTTCAGAGAGCCGTACTCGCCCGGTGTACAGCCGAGCTGACCTGGCCCAACTGGACAACGGCTGGAAGACCGATAGGTTGGGCGACGCTTCACGGGGTAGACCCGCTCACTTCGATCCATGGCCCCACGCCCGCACTGGTCGTTCCGTCGCTTCAGCTCCCGGCCGGCGATCCCAGGAGTGATTGCCGGCCTGCTCAGCCTGGGCGCCGCCCTGGGCCCGGCCCTGGCCCAGGCCCAGGCGGCCGACAGCCCCGGCGCCAAGGGAGCGCAGGTCTACTGCTTCATGCGAGCCAACGGCAACAACCACGAAGTCAGCTGGACCGCGGCCTACGCCCTGATCAAGCGCCAGTCGGCCAGCATGTTTCGCACCTCGCCGGAGCATGCGGCGGTGATGATCACCGAAGCGGTGGTTCAGAACCCCACCACCTATCCCGATTGCGGTCGCTATCTGGGCGATCTTTACATCAGCCACGTCCAGGCTGCGACCGCAACCCCCGAAAAACCGGCCGGCAAGGCAGCCGGCGGTGGTAATGCTGGAACTGGTGTCCAGACTCGCAGTGATCGCTACGGCAACTGAAGCGCGACCGACCCGGTCTCTGCGCTGGCCCAGGCGGGCGGCGGCTCAGGTCAGCGCAGCCTGCCTGCTGTTGGGACTGTTGGCGGGCTGCGCCGAGGAACCCCTGCCCCAGCGGCGTCTGACCGTCGATGACTGTCTGCGGCACGTGGAACTGGATCGGATCAAGGAGGCGATTCAACGCTGCGATGCGGTGGTGAAAGCCTTCCCCAGGGAGCCCCAGCCCCTCAATGAGCGCTTCCTGCTGCACTCCCTGGCCGGTGACGACGCCGCCGCCTGCCGGGACATCGCCGCCGCGGTGAAGCTGGCGCAGAAGGTGCCCCAGGCGCGGCTGGATCGCCTGCTGCGCAACGACCTGAAGCTGCGCAGCGAGAGTTGCCGCAATTGAGGCCAAGCCCCCGGTGCCGGATCCTCACCAACGTTCCAGCAACTGCCGCACCATCGCCGGCAAAGCCTGGCGCTCCCAGCGCTGCTGCCGGCTCTGCAGCACCAGCGAGATGCGTTCGGCCTTGCTGGCGATCAGACCGTCCACCAACTGATCCGCCACCCCCAGCTGCAACCAGTGACAGGTGAGCGGTCCGCGCATGCCGATGCGATGACAGCGATCCTCCGCCTGCTCCGCATCGCCCGGGGTCCAGGGCCGCTCCATCAACAGCACCTGGCCGGCCCGATGCAGGGTGAAACCGAGCCCACCGGTGCCAAAGGTGGCGATCAACAGGGAACACCGCCCGGACTGGAAGCGATCCACCAAACCCTGGCGCAGGCGAGGGGGAACGGCGCCCGTGAGCAACACGGCCTGCCGATCACCCCCGCAGGCTTGGTGCAGGGCCGTGGCGGTGGCCACAAAGGCCGTGAACACCACCACCGACTCGCCGGCGGCCAGCAGCTGCTGGATCAGGGCCGTCGCCGTGGGCAACTTGTAGTGGGAGCCGATCTGGCGCAGGGCCGTGAACACCGCCAGGGCCTCCGCATCCCGCCGCACCTGGCCCAGAGCCGCCCGGCGCCGGTAGTCGTCGACCCGGGCCTCCAGCCGTTGCTGGAAGCCTTGGGCGGCGGCGGCATCCAGGGCCACCGCCACCAGCAGGCGCTGTTTGGGGGGCAGGTCAAGGCATTGCTGCTTGCGGCGATGCAGCAGCAGGGGGCGCACCAGCCGCTGCAGCTCCTCGAGCTGGCTGGCCCCCTGGGCCTGCCAGAGGCGACGACCGGCCTGCTCGCGCCAATGACCCTGGCAGTAGCGCTCTTCAAAGGCCCGTTGATCGACGCCGAGCGGATGACCGATCGCCGCCAGCAGCGGGAACAGCTGGGAAGGGCGCCCATTTTTCATCGGTGTGCCGCTCAACAGCCAGATGGCCCGCAACCGGGGATGGCGGGCCAGCCGCAGGAAGGCCTGGGTCCGGGCCGCGCTGATCGTCTGGGCGAAGTGGGCCTCATCGACGAGCAGCACACAACCCGCCTCGGGCAACTCCGGCGGCAATCGCGCCCAGCTGTGCAACGCCAGCACCAGCCCCAGGCTGGCGGCCTCCTGGCGCCAGTGATGATGCAAGCCCGCCGGGGCGAGCACGACCAGGCGGCAATCGGCCAGGCGCGCCAGGGCCCGGGCCGCCGCCAAGGCCGAGAGCGTCTTGCCCAGCCCCATGGCGTCGGCCAGCAGGGCACCGCGGCGGGCCAGCAACCAGCGGGCCGCCGCCCGCTGATGGGCGAACAGCAGGCGACCATCGACCAGGGGCTGATCCAGGGCGGCGGCGGCCACCAGCTGGCGATGGGGCGGCAGGGGCGGCAGGGGCTGGCGCAACCAGACCAGCCACTGGGCCAGTTCGGCAGAGATCGGGAAACGGCCCGCCAGGGCCTGCTCCAGGCCCGCGGCGGCCTCCAGGGGGAACTCCCAGCAATGGCGGCGGCTCAGCCAACGACCCGCGGGGCGGATCCGGCGCAATTGGGCCTGGGTGACCGGATCGAAGGGACAGGCCACCTCAATCAGGCCGGTGGGCCCGAGCCGCATCTGCACCAGGGGTTGGGCCAAAGCGCCAAAGTGCAATCCACGACACATTGACAGCCAAGGCGCTGGCGGCAAACTTCCGCCAACCGAGGCGCTTCGATGCAGGCCAGGGATGGAGTGTTCCTCGAGGATCTCTGCCCCAAGTTGCGTGTGCGTCGATGGCGCCAATCCCTTCATCTGGTCACCGATCGGTGCTGCGTGTACTGCGGCGATCGATCGGAATCGATTGACCACGTGCACCCCCTGAGCCGCGGCGGCGAGAGCATCACCGAAAACTGTGTGCCGGCCTGTTTGAGCTGCAACGGCAGCAAAGGGGACAGTGACGCCTTCAGCTGGTACCGAAGCCAGAGCTTCTATGACCCGCGGCGGGCGATGGCCCTGCGGGCCTGGACCGAGGGCGACATGCGCCTGGCGACGCGGCTGCTGCAATGGACCCGACCTGAGCAGACGGCCACCGCAGCGGGCGCTACCGCGGCGAACCCAGTCCCAGCGACGCCGGTGACCAGCTTGCGAGCTTCCACACCAGAGGCGTCGCCAGTGCGGGCGGCACAACCACAGCCGGCAAAGCCTCGCGGCTCAACCCCACAGACGGCAACACCGACCGCAACCGGGCAGGCCAAACCAGCTCACCAAACCCGGCAGGCGGCTACACCGTTGTGGCGCTGGCAGATGGCCTCCTGATCGCGGGGTTGCTCCGGCGCCACCAGCAGGGCCACGCCCAACAGCACCGCCGCCAGGGCCAGGGGCACCCCAACTCGGGCCTCAGCGCTGCTGAAGGGAGCGATGGCTGACCGGCGGCGGGAGGGGACACGGGCCACCGCGGCGGCGATCAGGCGGGAGGAGCCGGGCAAGCCGGAACCCGGCAACCCGGCAACGGCCCCAGCTCCGGCGAAGAGCATGGCTGCAGGGGTTTGCGGGATGCAAGGGCTGCCTGCTTGGATCAGGCGATCAGAGGAGTTGCGGGCCGTAGAACGGGAGGCGGCAAGGCGGGAGGAGCGGGAGCCAGCGGAGCGCAAGCCAGTGGTACGGGAAACAGCGGCGAGCGCGCTCCGGACAGCCGAGCTGTCAAGGCGGGGGCTGTCAGAGCCGCTGCCCGAGGCAAACGGGTTCTCGAAGAGAGTGGGGCCAGGAAAAATGGAGGCAGTCACGGGTTGAACGCGAAGGCTGTGATACAGATGTACTCATGACGGAGCCACCTGTCAACTCCCGGGCCACCGAGGCCGCATCGGAGGCCGTCAGCGAACCGGCACCCGGAGCCTGCGGGCGCGTGTTGGTGCTGGGGGGCGGCTACACCGGCAGCCGCTTCGCCACGGCCCTGGCGCGGCTGGGGATCGCCACCAGCGTCAGCCATCGCCAACCCAGGGAACCCGATCCGGCCCCGGATCCCGAGGCCGGATCGGGGGTGACGAACCCCCAACCTCTGCGCTTCGACCCGGCGAACGGGATCCTGCCCAGCGCCGGGGAGCTGGCCGGCGTCACCCATGTGCTGGTGACGATCCCCCCCGATGGCTCCGGCCGGGATCCGGTGCTCGATCAGCTCGGCGACCGGCTGGCGGCGTTGCCGCTGCAATGGCTGGGCTACCTCTCCACCACCGGCGTCTACGGCGACACCGGCGGGGCCTGGGTGGATGAAACCGCCGCCACGGTGCCCGGCCTGGAACGGAGCCGTGCCCGCTTGGCCTGCGAGCGGGCCTGGCGCAGCCGCGGCCTACCCCTGCAGGTGTTCCGCCTGCCGGCGATCTACGGCCCGGGGCGCACCCCTTTCAACGACCTGCGCCAGGGACGGGCCCGCCTGATCCACAAGCGCGGCCAGGTGTTCTGCCGCATCCACGTCGACGACATCGTCGGGGCGCTGCTGCACAACCTGGCGCTGCCGGCCGCCTCCAGGCCGGAAACCCTGATCCTGGCGGACGAATATCCCTGCCCTTCGAGCGAAACCCTTGGCTACGCCGCCCATCTGCTGGGCTGCAAGCTGCCCGGGCTGCAGGAGTACGACCAGATCGCCGCGACGATGAGCCCGATGGCGCGCAGTTTCTGGAGCGAGAACCGCCGCGTCAGCAGCGCCCTGCTGCGCCAGGGATTGGGCTATCGCCTGCGCTATCCCAGCTTCCGCGAGGGGTATCGGGCCTCCCTGGAGTCATGGCCTGCGTCGATCAACCACCAAATTCCCCCCGGCCAACCTGACGGCCCTGCACGAAGTGGCTGAACAACCCCCGCCTTCATCATCGTGATGCACAAGCCGGCAGCAGGCTGAGCCGGGCGGTCGAGGCGTTGTTCAGCGCATGCCTCCATCGCAACTCCGCTCCGAATTGGCGCCCCTGAAACCAGACGCAGCCCGCCACCTGCTGCCATGGGCTCCGAGGCCTGCACAGGCTGGGCGGCTGGGTTGCTGATCAGAACACCTGGAGGTCAGGACCCCGCCCGACCGCTGCCAAACCCCGCCATGGGGCACGCCACGCCGTAATGCCCGCCCATCGCTACGACATCGGCGTTCATTGGCCTTGGAAGTGAAACTGCTTCGCCGGTTCCGGCTGGGCCAGGAACGGCAGGTTGATGTCGGTGAAGAGCTTGTTCCAGTTCACCACCACCCAACCATTGCGGAAGCTCAGTCCGACCACCAGCAAGATGGTTCCCAGCAACATCAGACGGAACATCGGCCCTAACACAAGCAATCAACCCCCATCGAACCCCAGACCCCGCCGGATTGCCATCGCCCTGGGCGATCCGGCTGGCATCGGCCTGGAGGTCACCCTCGGGGCACTGGCCGCCGGAACCGGAGCCCCGCAGCCTGGCAACGTGGTGCTGGTGGGCTGTCGCCAGTGGCTGATTGAGGGCTATCAACGCCTGCGGAACCGCTGCCTGGTCGCCGATCCGACCCAGTTCGAGATCCTTGATCGGCCCCTGCCCGAGGGCGTCCGACCGGGCGAGAGCGGCGCGGCCGCCGGGGCCGCCAGCTTTGACTGGCTGACGCAGGCCGTCGGGCTGGTGCTCGACGGCGCCTGTGAGGCCCTGGTGACGGCGCCGATCGCCAAGAGCAGCTGGCATGCCGCAGGCCACGACTATCCCGGCCAAACCGAACGGCTGGCGGAACTGGCCGGGGTGGAGTCGGCCTCGATGCTGTTCACGGCCCGCTCCGCCGCCGGCTCCTGGCGGTTCAACACCCTGCTGGCCACCACCCACATCCCCCTGGCGGCCGTGCCCGGCCAGCTCAATGCCGCCCTGATCAGCGCCAAACTGGACGTGCTACTGGGCTTCTGCCAGCGCTTCGAGCCCCGGCCCCGGCTGGTGGTGGCCGGCCTCAATCCCCATGCCGGCGAGGCGGGACGGCTGGGGCGGGAGGAGCAGGACTGGCTGCTGGACTGCCTGGAGCAGTGGCGCCGCCGCCATCCCGAGGTGCGGCTGGAAGGGCCCTTGCCCCCAGACAGCTGCTGGCTGGAGGCCGCTACGGCCTGGCGCACAGGGAAGGGCGGGCCCGACGGCTACCTGGCCCTGTATCACGATCAGGGATTGATCCCGCTGAAGCTGCTGGCCTTCGACGCCGCGGTCAACACGACGCTGGGGCTGCCGTTCCTGCGGACCTCCCCGGATCACGGCACCGCCTTTGCCATCGCCGGCCAGGGCATGGCCCGGCCCGAAAGCATGGTGGCGGCGATCGCCACGGCGCGGGAACTGGGCTGAGGCGGCTGGCACACCAGCCAGCTGCGGCCGGCTGCGGCCCGGTGGTGGGGATCACGCTGCCGCCCCTGGGGAATGGGCCGAAAAGCTGTCTCGGTGCCGATGGAACGCCCCTCAGACAGCCGGGGGAGCCCTGTTCCAACGGCGTTCCACCCAGCCAATGCAAGGCCAAACGGGGCTGCTGGGGAGTTTGCCGGCGGACTCTTAACCGGGTTTGATCCGCATCAGCACCTGGCCGAACTCGACCGGGGTGCCGTTCTCCAGCAGGATCTCGACGACTTCGCCGCTGATCTCCGCTTCCAGTTCGTTCATCAGCTTCATCGCCTCGAGGATGCAGACGGGCTGGCCGGCGCTGATGTGGCTGCCGATCTCGACGAAGGCGGGTTCACCCGGGGCCGGGGAGCGGTAAAAGGTGCCCACCATCGGCGCGGTGATCGCCTGCAGATCGCTGCGCACAGCCGGCGGGGCCGGGGGCGGCACCGAAGGGGCAGCGGCGGGCACAGGGACGGCGGCGGCCGGAGCCGGCTGCGCGACCTGGAGAGGAGCCTGCACCATGGCCACCGGAGCACTGGCTGGCAGGTTGCGGCGCACCTCCAGACGGAAGTCGTCGCCTTCGAGGCAGAGCTCCTGGATGTCGCTTTCAGCCAGCAGGGCCAGGAGCGAGCGGAGCTGGTCGTGATCGAGCTGCATGGCGATCAGGACTCCCGGCCGAGATAGCTGTCGTTGCGCGTGTCGACCTTGATTTTCTCGCCGATCGTGATGAACAGGGGCACCATCACCTGGGCGCCGGTCTCGACGATGGCGGGCTTGGTGCCGCCGGTGGCCGTGTCGCCCTTGACGCCGGGATCGGTCTGGGTGACTTCGAGGATCACGGAGTTGGGCAGTTCCACCTCGAGCGGCTTGCCGTTCCAGTAGACGACGCTGACCTCCATGCCTTCCTTGAGGTACTTGCGACCATCGCCGATCTGTTTGGCGGTCAGGCGGGTCTCCTCGTAGGAGGCCATGTCCATGAAGACGAAGTCATCGGCCTCCATGTAGGTGTGCTGCAGGGTGGCCTTCTCCAGCACGGCCTGCGGCATGGTCTCGCCGGCGCGGAAGGTCTTCTCCACCACGTTGCCGCTCTGGACGGCCTTGAGCTTGGTGCGCACAAAGGCCGAGCCCTTGCCGGGCTTGACGTGCAGAAACTCGACGACCCGCCAGACCTGGCCATCCAGCTCGATGGTGGTTCCGGTTCGAAAATCGTTGCTGGAGATCATTCCGGCGGTTCGGATCCGGTGGATTGTACGTCTGGCTACCGGCAACGCCCGGCGCCGCCGGCCGCCTGTCGGCCTGGCGAGCTGTGCCAGAGTCCGCTTAACGACAGGGGAACCATGGGCACAGGGCCAGCGTTCGTCGGGGCAGGGTCACGTTTCAACCGTGTCGGCGGATCGGCCGCACCATCCCTTTCCGGCGTCTGGCGCCAGCTCGGATCCGCCTGCCTGGCGGTCCTGCTGGGCCTGCTGCTCACCGTCCCGGCGACCTGGGCCGCTTTGCCCCAGGGCAACGCCGTCACCGATCCCTCGGCCCTGCTGCGCAACGCCCTGCCGATCGAGCAAAAGGATCTGCAGGAGATCCAGCACCGGCTGGAGAGCACCAGCGACGATCTGCGTGCCAAGCGCTGGCCGTCCCTGGCCTCCAGCGTGCGCCGCAGCCAGTCCCTGTTCGCCTCAAAGCGGGAGGCGATCCTGGCCAGCTTCCCCGCCGCCGACCGCACCGCCGCCGAAGCGCTGTTCGACCAGCTGACAGGCCAGCTGCAGACCCTGGTGGACGCCGCCGATGGTCAGCAGCGGGAGGCCTTCCTTGACGCTCGCCGCGACGTCCTCACCAGCATTGGCGACGCCGAAGCGCTGCTGGTCGGCCCGTTCCCGTTCACGATCCCGAGCGAGTACGCCGATCTGCCCCGCTTGCTGGGTCGGGCCAGCGTCAGGCTGACGACGACCAAGGGCGATCTGATCGCCGTGGTGGACGGCTACAACGCGCCGCTGACGGCGGGCGCCTTCATCGATCTGGTGCAGAAGGGCTTCTACAACAAGCTGCCGTTCATCCGGGCCGAGGACTTCTACGTGCTGCAGACCGGCGATCCCGCCGGTGACGCCGATGGCTACATCGATCCCCAGACCAAGGCCGAACGCCACGTGCCCCTGGAGATCATGGTGCCGGGCCAGCAGGAGCCCTTCTACAACCAGACCTTTGAGGAGCTGGGCTTGTTCAAGGCGGAGCCGGTGCTGCCGTTCAACGCCAAGGGCACCCTGGGCTGGGCCCATTCCGACGAGGAGCTGGGCGATGGTTCCTCGCAGTTCTTCCTGTTCCTGTTCGAACCGGAGCTGACCCCCGCCGGCCTCAACCTGATCGACGGTCGCTACGCCGCCTTCGGCTACGTGGTCGATGGCTTTGATGTGCTGGAGGAGCTCACGGCCGACGACGGCATCGTCAAGGCGACCGTGATCGACGGCGCCGAGAACCTGCGGCCCCACGCCTGACGTCAACGCGGAGGCGATCCGGAGCCATGGAGAAGCACGGCGCCGATCCAGCTCCCAGGCCAGTCGGTCCCGAGCCAGGAACAGCTGGATCGATCGACGGCGCCCCAGGGCAACGGCCGCCGGAAACCCTGGCGGATCTTGGCGAATGGGAGTTGATCCGCCGGCTGGGAACCTTTGCCCCTCCGGGCCAGTTCGCCGATGACGCCGCCCTGGTGGCCGAACCCTGCGGCACATCGACGCTGGTGGTCAACACCGATGTGCTGGTGGAGGGCATCCACTTCAGCGACGCCACCACGGCGGCGGCGGATGTGGGCTGGCGGGCGGCAGCGGCCAATCTCTCCGATCTGGCGGCGATGGGTGCCGCGGAGGTGGTGGGGATCACGGTGGGCCTGGTGGCGCCGGCCTCCACGCCCTGGAGCTGGGTGGAGGGGGTGTATGGCGGCCTGCGGGAGGCCCTGGACGCCTACGGCGGCGTGCTGCTGGGGGGCGACTGCAGTGGCGGGACCCAGCGCCTGCTGGCGATCACGGCCATCGGCCGGCTGGCCGGGGTGGACCCGGGCGAGCCGACCGCCTCCGGCCCACAGCCCGAAGCTGCCCCCCAAGGCCCGATCCGCCGCCGTGACGGCCGCCCCGGCGATCAGCTGGTGTGCAGCGGCCCCCACGGCCTGAGCCGGCTGGGGCTGGCCCTGCTGCAGGGCGAGATCGCAGCCAGGCGCATGGATCCGACCCTGGTGCAGCGGGCGATCCAGGCCCATCAGCGGCCCCGGCCCCGCTTTGATGCGGTGCGAGCCCTGATCGCCTGCCGCCCGGCCGCTGAGACCTGGCGGGTGGGGGGCTGCGACAGCAGCGATGGGCTGGCCGCGGCCGTCGGGGCAATCGCCGGCGCCAGTGGCTGCGCTGCCCGGCTCAATCGCGCCGGCCTGCCCCTGGATCCAGCCATGGCCGCCCTGCCCGGGGCCCAGGCCTGGTGCCTGGGGGGCGGTGAGGATTTCGAGCTGGTGCTGGCCCTGGAACCCGCCTGGGCCGAAGCCCTGCTCGCGGCCCTACCTGGATCCACGCCGATCGGCGAGCTGGTGGCAGGGGAGGCGGGAGCGCTGGGCTGGACGAGCGGCGAAGCCTGGAAGCAAGACGAGGGGAGAAGCGCGGTATTCAGCGGTTACAGCCACTTCAGCTGAGGCATGGGCGGGCGGAGCAAGCTGCCAAAAGACCAGGGAGAACGCATCCCCGAAAACCAACGCCTTGAGAATGGGCACTACGATCAAAGAATGGACATTTCGGTCACGACCTTCCGCGCCCAATGCCTGGAGCTGATCCGGCAGATCGAGGCCGGTGGCGAGCCGATCACCATCCGCCGACACGGCAAGGCCGTGGCCCGATTGTCGCCACCCCCGGGCCCAGTCGAACAGGACGTCAGACCCTGGGAACAGCTGCACGGCAGTGGGTCCCTGCTGGCATCCCCGGAGGAATCGGTGCTGCAGGCGGGCGATTTTGAAGCCCTGCGGTGACCGTTCTGCTCGACACCCACCTCTGGCTGTGGTGGCTGCTCGGTTCACCCCAGCTGACAACCGGGCAACGGCGGGCCATCGATCAGGCAGCCCAGGCCCGCCAGCTGCGGCTGGCGGCGATCAGCCTGTGGGAAGCGCAGATGCTGCAAGCCAAGGGGCGCCTGCAGCTGGATCGGCCCTTCGAACACTGGTTGCGCCGAGCCGCGGCCGCGGACGTGATCACGGTGCTGCCTCTCGACTGCGAGGTGGTGATCTGCGTGAACTCCCTGCCCGCCGATTTCCACGGCGACCCAGCCGATCGCCTGATCGTGGCCACCGCCCTGGCCCACGGTTTGCCACTGGCGACCTTGGACAGCACCATTCGCCGCAGCCAGGTGGTGCCGCTGTGGTCTGCAGGGTGATTGCTCATGACCCTTCAACACCGCCCCGCCCCAGCTTCAGAAGCTGCCCTGCTGGCGCACCGGACCGGGATAGCGGGCCA
>JBAXXM010000024.1:0-36223 GCA_037127935.1 Synechococcaceae cyanobacterium ELA739 | reverse complement strand
CAATCCCCGCCTCGATGCCGCCACCGTCCTGGTGGGCTGGACCAACCGCTCCGCCACCCGCAGCACCGACAAGGTGTTCAGCAGCGGTGAGGTGGTCAAGCTCAACACCAAGCTCGATGCCGCCTCCCGCTTCTCCCTCCTTGTCTCCCATCCGGGCCACAGCGCTGCGGTGACGGTGGTGCTGCACCTGGCACCCGAGCTGCGCGATGGCACCCGCGGCACCTTCATCCCTGTGGCCACCGTTGCCGTCCCTGCCGAGGGCGGCCGGGTGGAGGCCACCATCAGCGGCCACGACATCTACCTCAATGCCGCCGATGTCGCCAACGCCGACCTGCCGGCGCTCTGCTTTGCCAAGGCCGTCGTCACTCCCTCCACGCCTGAGGGAATGGTGGTGGGCCTGACGGCCACCCTGCCCGCCTGACCATGAGCCAGCCATTCATCGCAGGGGCTTCCATCGGCGGACTGGAGTCCCCGGGGCCGATCCCCGCCGGGATGCTCCGCATCCACAAGGGCAACCAAGAGCGCTACGTCTGGCCGGTTCACCTTCCCGGCTGGTTGGCGCTCGGCTGGCAGGTCGCCGGCCCCAGCTCCACGACGGTGGATCCGCTGCCTCAGGCTGTGATGGCCCCAGCAACAGCAGCAGCCCTGGAGTCGGACCCCGAACCCCAGGCCGGCCGAGGGAAGCGCGGGCGCCGCCGCAAGGAGGAGCAGGAACAGCCACCCGCCGGGGTTGAGGCCACGCCGGAAGAAACCGGGACCACTGCTAATCAGCCAGATGTCACCGACTTCGAGGCCCACGCCGCCACTGACCTGGCAGCGGAGCCCGTTGCGGAGCAAGTCGCTGCTGAGCCAACCGCCACTGCACCTGCTGCAGAAAGCGCGGCAGCCCTGAGTGCCCTCCCCGATGACCTCTTCTCTGACCCCTTGATCTGATCCCCCTGCTATGCCCTATCCCCTGCCCGAACAACCATCAACGGTGGGTGGGGCACGGGTGCGGCTGCTCCCCCCGCTCGGCTGCCCCGGCACCGAGCAATGGGTGCTGCCGATGGAGTTCGGCCGCTGGGAAGAACTGGGTTACCGCAAGGGACCAGTCCCAGCGAACGACCTGGAGCTGTTCTGGCTGCCGGCCGATCGCCGCTGGAATGAACCGATCGCCTCAGCCGCCATCGAGCTGCAGATCAACCCCCGCCAGAGCATCACCGCCCCGATCTCCGTGATCTGGGGGGATGGCACAAGCGACGAGGTGCCCTGGCCCGCCCTCTCCCGCACTGCCCCGCGGCTACGCCACGTCTATGCCCACCGGGCCGATGTCTCGGTCCAGGTGCAGCTGGGGATGCTGATCGCCACCCTGCCCGTTGCCCTGGTGGGTTGCCCCGTGCCGCCCCAGCAACTGCTGAACAACCGTGATGGCGGCGGCGCCAGCAGCAGCGGCACCATCCAGCCCCTGATCCCCAGCGGCGGCATCACCGGTGAGCCCTACGACGGCCGCCATGCCGTGGTCTGGCGGTTGCGGCTCCACCCCAACGGCGGCCTGGGCTTCCTGCCGGATCCGAGCAGCGGCGAACCGGCCCTGGCGGTGCTGCAGGAATCGGGCGTCGGCAGCCGCGCCACCCGCTGGTATTCGGGCAATGGCGCTCCACCGAGCGGGACCGCACCGCCCCTGCAGCCACCACCGGCGGTGGGCGACTTCTACCTGGATCGGCTCACCGGCCAGGTCTACGAACTCTCCGCCTGATCACCATGGCTGACCTCAACAAAGGGCTGGCGGAGCGGGTGGAGGTGTTCAGCCGCGCCACCAGCGATGCCCTGCAGAAAGCCGTCGGGGACGTGCTCGATGCCCGCAACCCGTGGCAGCTGCTCTACCGGCTCTCGCGCATCGTGCTGCTGGGGCTAGTGCTCTACACCGCTTGGTTGCTGATCACTCTGCAGCCGGACCTGGCCAAACGGATCAGCAGCACTCACCTCCAGACCCTGCAGGAGCAGATGGCGGCTCACCAGAGCCAGGTGCAATCGCTGCTGCGCAATGCGATCGAAACCAGCGGCGATGGCCTCCACACCCTGGCGCTGCTGCAATGGGACGGCGGCGGTAGCGCGACCGTGCTGGCGGCTGCAGGCCGGCTCAGCCAGCAGGGGCTCGCCGCGGAGCAGGAACTGTTGCTGGGGGTGGAGATGGCCAGCGCCCTGGGCCATCTCGCTCTGGGCCTCTGCGCCAGTGAGCAGCCGGAGGCCCTGCCCCTCAACCCCGACCCCGAGGCTTCCGCCGGCTCCAGGTCAACGGTCGCGTTCCTGTGTCCGGTGGGCTGCGGCAACCGCAGCGGCCAGCGGGCTCTGCTGCTCAGCCTCTACGACGAGCGGCCGGCCCTGCTGCCGCGAGACGCGCGTCCCGGGCCCGGCCTTCGCGCTGAGAGTGAACGGGAACCTTGGCGGCGTCAGGAGCAACTGCTGCTGATCGCCCGCCGGCTGGGCGAGCTGCTGGCCGATGGCGGCCCTGCGGGCGCCCCTGGCGCCAGCCATGGCAAGAGTCAGTGATTGCCGCTTCTCGCTGCCGTGGCCCTGTTCTGGACCCAACTGGCCTCCCTGCTCGGGCCCCCAGGCCAGGTCGGACCGCCGGGAGCGCAGGGACCCCAGGGCGCAGGCGTGCCGGCTGGGGGCAGCGCCGGCCAGATCCTGCGCAAACGCAGCGCCGCGGACTACGACAGCGATTGGTCAATAGCCCCCGCCACTGATCCCCTCTTCATTCAGGGGAGCCCACCGAGCGCCCAACAACTGGCGGGGGCCAGCCGTTACCAGTGGTGGGATACCAGCGGCGGGGCCCTCACCCTTTACATCGAGGACGGGGTGAACTGATGGCCCTGCGCAATGCGTTTGAGGACCTCGCCCTGGAGAGCACGCTGCAGGCCCTGCGGCTCGCGGTTGCTGCTCTAACCCGCACCATCGGCTTGATGACGCCCGATGCGGCCGGGCGGATGCGGGTGACGCTGGAGTCGGCGCCTGCGGTTGTACCCGCCAGTCAATCCGGCACCTGGAACCTCAGCACCATCACCACCTGCTCCACCCTCACCAACCAGAGTCAGGTGGGCGGCTACGGCGCCAATGATCAGATCCCCGCCCTGATGCACCTCTCTGCCGATTCCCTACGGCGCAACATCACGGTGAGCTGAGGTGAACTGAGATGCCCATCAGCAACGGCAACCGCAAGATCCTCGATCTCAAGCGCTGGGAGTTCTGCACCCCCGCACCTGCCGCCACCACCACCGGCCACTTCATCGTCTCCAGCCGCCACTACCGGCAGCAGCAACTGCTGGTGCAATCCAACACTGCCGCCTTTCTCTACAACCCAGCGGAGGACGGCTGGATACAGATTCCCTCCCCCGCCCTGGCAGGAACCTTTGGTGCTGGTGCCTGCGGCACTGCGGGCTCCTTTTCCACCGGGGCGACTGCTGCAGCCTCCAGCCTCACCGCCACCGCCGGCACCACCACCAGCCTCACCACCAACCAGAACCTGCAGCGGGACCTGCGGGGCTACAGCGTTTTGATCGTGGGCGGCACCAATGCCGGCCGGCTCAAGACCATCGCCGCCAACACCCTCGGCGTCAATGCGGTGCTGACCTTCACGGAGGCGGAGGCGACGGCCTTTGATGCCACCAGCCAGTACCGCCTGCTCACTCCCACCTTCTTTGTGCTGGGTGCTGGCACCCTCGCTGCCGGCTCATTCCGGCGCTACGACTTCGCGACCAACAGCTGGATCACCCTGGCCCACGCCGGTCTGCCGGCCACGATCGGCACCGATGGCCGCCTGATCGCCACCCCCAGCTGGATTGACAGCGGCTTCCGTTCCTTTGCCTCAGGCACCGCCACCGCTGGCACCACAACCACCCTCACCAACACCGCCAAGGGCTGGGCCACGAATCAGTGGGCCAACAGCCAGCTGCGCATCACTGCCGGCACCGGCGCCGGTCAGATCCGCACCGTGGCCAGCAACACCACCACCACGCTCACCCTGAGCAGCGCCTGGAGCACGGCTCCCGATGCCACCAGCCAGTACAGCCTGGAGGGCAACGACGATTTTCTGTATTTCGTCGGCAACAACGCCATCACGCTGTACCGCTACAGCATCGGCGCCAACAGCTGGTCCACCCTTTCCCCCACTACGGCCCGCGCTGCGGCACCGGGGGCGGGTCTTTCCGGCCACTGGATTCACTCGGTGAGCGCCACTGACTGGAACAACGAGGCCGCGATCCGCAATGGCCGCTATCTCTATTCCTTCCGCGGCGGTGGCTCAGCGGTACTGGATCGCTATGACATCGCCGCCAACACATGGGAGAACGCCCTTCCCAATGCCCCGGCGACGGAGACATTCTCAGCGGGAACCAAGTTCGCCTACAACGGCGACTTTCTCTATCTGCAGAAGGACGCCACCAACCGCTGGTTCCGCTACGACTTCGCGCAATCCGCCATGGATGGCTGGACCACCATGCTCTACCCCCAGGGTGCGGCCGTAGTGGGCGACACCGCCTTTGATGTGTCCTTCCGCGATGGCAATACCGAGATTGTGTACATCTACATGCTGCTCAACAGCTCGGCGGTGAGCCTGCGGCAAATGGTGATCTGAGCCCCCAGAGGGGAAGGCGAGTGGCAAATGAGGCAGGGGGCTGTGGAGAGCGGCGCCATGGCAACAGGGGATGACACCACAACAGGGGGCGTAAGCCCCTTCTGCCATGGGTTCCTGGAAAACCTCCGGTTCGATCCGCGGTCCTGAGGGTCCCGCCGGTCCCCAGGGCTCCCCTGGCGTGCCGGGTCCCCAGGGCCCGGCTGGGCCTCAAGGCCCCCAGGGACCATCGGGTTTGCAGGGGCCGATCGGTCCGGCTGGACCCTCTGGCCCGGCCGGTCCCACTGGGTCCCAGGGCATCCAGGGGCCGGCGGGGATCGGCATCAACTTCAAGGGCCAGGTGGCCACCGTCGCCAACCTGCCGGCTAATGCCACCAAGGGCGATGCCTACCTGGTGCAGGCCGATGACTCCCTGCGGGTCTGGGATAGCAGCACCAGTAGCTGGGTGAATGGAGGCTCGATCCAGGGTCCCCAGGGCCCCGCTGGTGTGGCCGGTCCCACCGGCGCCGCCGGCTCCCAAGGGCCGGCTGGTCCGCAAGGCCCCCAGGGCATCCAGGGCCCGGCCGGCGCCGATGGTCTGATCGGTCCCCGCGGCAGCGGCTGGTTCACCGGCACCGGGGCACCACCGGCGACGATTCCGGGCGCTGTCGATGGTGATCTCTACCTCGATCTGACGACGGGAACCGTCTACGTGCTCGGCCCGATTCGCATCGCGGACCTGCCAGCCATCGGCAGTGCCTTCCAGGGCGGCTTCTATGCCGGCCTGATCAGCCACACCGCCAACGGCGTCGCCACCCATGCGCTGATCATTTCGCCCAAGGCCGCCGGCTCCCTGCTGAACGTGGCCTGGAAGAGCTCCAACACCACCAGCGCCGGCACGACGAGCCTCTACGACGGCTGGGCGAACAGCGAGGCGATCAAGAACGCCAGCCATCCGGCAGCCCAGTTCTGCCGCTCGCTCAACATCGGCGGCTACGACGACTGGTACCTGCCCGCCGCCCAGGAGTGGGACATCTTGTACCGGGCCTTCAAGGCGGAGGCGACACCCAATGGCAGCTACTTGGGAGCGGGCTATGGCGCCAACCCCTATGCGGTGCCGGCGGGCGGCAACTACAGGGACAGCAATCCGGCCCTCACCTCCGTCCTGGCTTTCCGGGCTAGCGGTGCCGAGACGCTGCGGCATTTCGATGAGGCCGTCGGCGACGATCCCTTCTTCCACTGGACCTCGACCCAAGCCGCCAGCGGCACGGCTTATCAGCGGACCACCTACCTGGGCTCCCAGTTCGCCGAAAGCAAGACGGTCGCCACCGCCACCCAGGTGCGGGCCATCCGCCGGATCCCGGTGCTGCCCTGATGCTCCACCCCATCTTTTGCTGTTGATGGAGATGGGCTGATGGCCAACTGGCTGCCGCGCACCCAGCTTCCCGGTCAGCGGCTGACCGTGAGCGCCACCACCACGCCCCTGCTGCCGGGCGCCAGCGCCCTGCTCGATCTGTCAGGCCTGGGGCGGCTGGGCCATTTCCTGGCGGTCAGCACCGATGCGCCGGGCTGGGTGAGCTTCTACAGCTCCGCTGCCGCCCGCGAGGCCGATGGCAGCCGCCCCATCACCCAGGACCCGGCCCCGGGCAGCGGGGTCCTGCTCGATCTGGTCACCACGGTCTCTGCTCTGACCATCACCGCTCCGCCGGGCGGGACCTATTTCTCCAGCGACGGAGGCACGGCCACAAACTCTGCTCCGCTGCTGCGGGCATTGGTGCGCAACACCGGTACCGCCCAGGCCGCCATCGCCCTCACTGTCTCCGCCGTGGTGCTGGCGCCATGAGCCGCACCCTGATCGACATCAGCCGCCTCGGCACCGAAACCACCTGGCCCTCCGTGGCGGTGGAAGTGAACGGCTATCTGCAGAGCTGGATCAGCGCCGCCAACGCCCAGGTGAGTCAGCACAAGCTGCGCATCGCCACGGCTCCCAACCCCATTGCCACCGCTGCCGATCCCTGCGGCTGGCGGATCGAGGCGACCCTCGCCCAGCGCACCCCTGCAGGCGTTCCGGCGGTGCTGCTCCTCGAGGTGTTCCTCACCGGCACCACCCTGCAGATCAGGCCCGGCATCGGCAACAGCGAGCCGTTCGTCGGGGCCGATTCCCAGCAAGGCTGGGTGTACCCGGCCGGTGATGTGGGGCTGAGCAGCGGCAGCTGGAGCACCACGCCGCTGCCGTTCAATGCGCAGGTGGGCTGGTCGCTGGCACCAGGGGCCGAATACTTCGTCTTTGCCTACAGCCAGCACCGGTTCACCAACCGCCAGGCGGTGCCGCTGCTGATCGCCCGCGATCAGGTGTCTGGCCACTGGATCCTGGCGGCCTCACCCCCCTCTACCACCTTTGATGCGCTGCGGGCGGTGAGCTGGAACGCCCGCTCCAGCCAGCCCTCAGGCTCCCGAACCCTGCTGCGCGAAAACTCCTCCACCCCGATCCAGATCCGCCAGCCGGCCGAGCTGGTGCTCGCCACCACCGACTGGAGCTACTACGAGAGCGCCAACGAACCGGCCCAGTTCTGGGAGCCGCTGCTGCTGCCGACGGACTTCGCGGCGCTGAATCTCAGCAGCGGGGCGATGAGCTACTTCAAGCCGCCCGATGGCAGCGAATGGTTGGCGATCGGCGGTCATGGCCTCCTGCTGCGCACCAAGGATGCACCTGCCGCCCAGGGAGGTGCAGCGCCATGACCTGTCAGGTGTTCTGCCAGGTGTTCCCCGCCGGCAGCTGGAAGTGGACGAGCAAGGACCCCGCTGGGGTCGGCATGCGCCTCGATGCGGCCTTTCGGGCCTTTGCCGCCCTGGTGAATGCCCTGCCCGGTAACGCCAGCACGCCCCTCTCGGTGGTGCGCAGCCACGCCGATGCCACCGCCAACCGCTGGGGTTACACCTGGCAGCTCGGCCACCCGATCGAGCCCGCCCATCTCTGGTTCCTGGTGGAGAGCCCCACCGCCAGCGGCGCCACCCTCCAGGGCGATACGCAGACCTACAGCTCTGGCCAGTTCGGCTCCGCCAAGGCCAGCACCTTCTCCAGCAACAGCAGCAACGGCGGCTACGGCTCCTACAGCAACTCCGTGGCCAACAGCGCAGGCCTGGCCTACATCGACAGCACGGTCACAGGCGCCACTTCGATCGGCGCGATCCTGCTGATCGCCCAGGACACCACCCCCGGCCGCGAGTTCTTCTGCTGGGCCCTCAAGACCACCGGCGGCAACGACGAGCTGCACCGGGACTGCTGCCATGCCGTCTACAAGAGCCCCGGCACCACAGGCTGGAACTCGATCGCGATCTTCCCCCGCACCAGCCGGCAGCCCTACGAGACGGTGGCGCTGCATGGCTATTCGGGCAACCGTTTTGGCAGCCTTCCCCCCGCCCTCAGCGCCAGCCTCCACAGCAATGGGCACCAGCTGCGCAGTGGCATCGCCATCGGCCACTACGACCTGGTGCTCGATCCCCAGGGACTGCTCGACAGCCCGCCGCCGCTGATCCAGCTGCCGGCGCCTTTGTTCATCGGCTCCACCACCATCCGCGGCGCCAGCACCCATTTCGGCAAGGTCACCCGCCCCGATGGGGTGATGCTGCAACTGGGCCAGCGCTCCCTCGCCCACGACATCTGGCTCTGGTTGCCCAGCGGCACCAGCCACAGCCAGGCCAGCCCATGGATGTCGGTCTTTGCCCTGAGCTACTGGCGGGAATGCAACGAGCTCCACTTCATCAGCGGCCTGCCCCCTGGGGGCCTGCCGCCTGTGGGTCTGCAGCTGGTGACGGGCACTGCGGATTTCATCCGCAACTTCCCGCCGATGAGTGCGGCCGGCACCCGCCAGCACCCGCAGCAGGGGACCCTGCTCTTCAGCTCAGCGGGTGGTGGAGACGGGGGTGATGGGAGCGGTGCCCTGGCCAGGCCGACCACAGGGCTGCTCTGGCCTCGGGGGGCGTGAGGCCACCCCATTTAGGGGTAATATGACTCAGTACTTGAGTTGTGTTACCCACTTTGGGAGTGCAACGGATCCAGTCATGAACCCCGTCCTTGAGGCGATTTTCGGCAACCGCACGGCGGCATGGGTGCTGTTGTTTTTGCAGTGCTACGGCGAAGGACATGCAGTGCGCATCGCCAAGACCTTCGGTTTTGGGTTGAATATGACCCAGCGTCAGCTGAAACGCCTCGAAGAAGAGGGTGTGCTGGTGAGCCGCCTGGTGGGCAACATCCGCCTCTTTTCCTTCAATGATCGGAATCCAACCGTGCGCAACCTCAAGGAGCTACTAGAAGCCGAACTCAAGCTGCTACCGAATGAACAAGTTCAGCAGTATTTCCGAGAGCGGCAACGTCCGCGCAAGTCGGGCAAAGCCTTGGTCAATCATGGCTGAAATCACAGAAGCCACCAGCATTGAAGAACTCGCGGTGATCATCAGCGAGGCATTGGAGGCAGCTGGGATCACCGCCACCTTGTCGGGCGGTGGCGCGGTATCGATCTACAGCCACAACCAGTACATGAGTCATGACCTTGATTTTGTGACTTCAGCGGACCCCAAGAGCCTGCTCAAGGCGATTGCTCCCTTGGGCTTCGTCCAGGGTTCAACCAAGCGGCTCTATGAACATCCACGCACGACGTGGTTGGTTGAATTCCCTGCCGGTCCCCTCGCCTTTGGAGATCTCTATATTGGGGACCCTCGATCAATCGACAGTCTTCTGACTGTGCATGGATCCTTGCGCGTGATCACGCCAACCCTTTGCGTCATCGACAGGTTGGCGGCCTACTTCCATCATTGCGATCGGCAATGTTGGGATCAAGCAGTCATGGTATGCCGAAGCCATTCGATTGACTGGGATGCGATTATCAGCTGGGCAGAAAACGAGAGGCCGGAGTTTAAAGAGGTCGAGAGATTGCGGGCAGAGGCTGATTCCCCGGCATGACACCACACCGCCCTCAGCTGCAGTGGGCCGCTGCAGCCACAGGTCTGCTCTGGCCGCGAGGAGTGTGAGGCCGGGTTCAACGCCTCAGCGTGCAGCGAATGTCCTTGAGCAGCAGCAGCAGGTGCAAAGGATCGGTGGGTGAACGTTCAAACTCCGGGATCATGTGCTCATAGAACCCCCGGGCCTGCTCGGATTCGGCATGCACCAGCAAGCCGCGGCAGCCGATGGCGTCGCTGAGGCTGGCCTCGTTGAGGCTGGCGATCCGGGTGGTCACATCCAGCAGCAGGGCCGCACCGAGGCCCTGGCCTTCATGGCCTTCGTCCACCCCCAGGCGGGCGAGCAGCGCGATGGGCTGGGGGTAGCGGCCGGCGCCGCGCCGCAACCGCTCGGGCAGATCCGGGATCGCCACGCTCGCCATGCACCAGGCGTAAAAGGCAACGACAGCGGCTTGATCCACCTCGGTGACGACAAATACCCGGATGGTGCCGGTGCCATGGGCCTGCTTGGCCACCTCCACCAGCCAGGCGGTCTGCTCTTCCGATCGGCAGCGGAAGCCTGTGAGCTGGTGACGGGCCGCCAACAGCTCAGGCGGTTGGTAGGGGCTCATGCCTGGAGCTGATCCGCCGTTGGATGGCCAAAGGGCGAGGTCCGCTCCAGCAGCCGCGTCAGCCCCGGCAGGCTGCGGGCCGGGCGATTGTTGATCCGCTCCCACTCCTGCTGGGCGGCGGTATCGAGCACGAACTGCTCCCGGTCAGCCAGCACCCGCTGGGCCGCCAGGCGCCCCTGGGCGAGCAGAAAGGAACTGCGGTCGGTACCGAGGGCCGCAGCGGCCCGATCCAGCAGGTTGCGGTCGTCTTCTGAGGCCCTGAGCTCAATTCGGCTGGTTTTGGCCGGGCGGTGGCCCTGCGGCTTGGTGCTGGTCAACGCGACAACCGCCCGCAACGTACGGACAGTGTACGGCGCCCATCAATGAAAGCGGGGCGCAGCCCCCACTGCTCTCAATCGGTCAGCCCCTCCAGGAGCTGACGATGCGAAAGTTTTTGCGCTGAACTGGAATCAAGACAGCGGTAAATCGGCCGAATCGTCATTGCAATCAACAGGTGTCAGATCCCTGCGGCTGTTGCGATCGCGCAGGCTTTCCAAACGCGACCTCACGGCCTCCACATCTTCCAGCGGGAAGCGCCAGTGGCCCCCGGCAGTCTGAAAGGCGCCAGGAAACCAGCCGCCCTCCAGCCAGTTCTTCACGGTGTTGGCCGACAACAGCCCAAGCAAGGTGGCGGCCTGCTTACTGGTCAGCGGGGCAGCTGTGGCACTCGCGACCAGCCGATCAACCAGGTCGCTGCGACCAGCCTCCCGGAGAGCGGCGGTCACATCACTGAGGAGAGCCGGGCCGATCGCAGTCATGGGCCGATCTTACGCCAAAGCGTCAAATCCGTCAGTTTGTGCTGCTCGATCGTTGCGCCAGGAAGGCCTTCCTTGAAGCCCCCCGGCAAACCCCTACCGGGCCCGCACCAACCTTCCTCGCACCTGCTCCCGCTCGGAGCGCCTGGCCGGCAGGGGCGATCCCCGCAGGATGGCTTCGATGCGCTCCACCAAGTATTTGGGCACCATCCCGCCCGCTACACGCTCGCGGGGAAGCAGGAAGCCCCCAGCCAGCCGATTCCACTGGGCAGATTCTTGATGCAATAGCCGCCCGCCCTTGCCGGTTTTCTCGAACCGCACCAGGGCACCGGCAGCGGAATCGCAATAAAGGGTGACGCGCCAGCGGATCCCGCTCTGGATCACATCGTGGAGAACCTGGACTTGGGCCATGGCCATAACGGCGAAGGACCCGACCCAGAGGCGGCGCCGCGCAAGGGCTGGCCAGGATCCGGTGCAGCCGGCACCCAAAGGGAACCAGACCCTGTGGTGGCCAGCTCGTGGAACCCTTGCGCGAGCGCCGCAGCATGGGAAGGGCCGGCGGCGTGACCTCAGGCGAAATCCCGCCAGAAAACGGGGGATCAAGGGGTTGAAATCTGGGAGGCGCTGTCAGACTTGGGAGATCCCTTGAGCAGCCAGGAGGCCTGGCGCAATGGCCATCCTCACCCTGTATGACCTCCCCGAGGAGGTGGTCTCCCGCCTGGAGCAGCGCGCCCGCGCCCATGGCCGCAGCCTGAACAGTGAGGTGGTGGATTGCCTGAGTCGCCAGAGCGCTGCAAACACCGACACGGAGAACTGGTTGCAGCAGGTGGAAGCCTTGCGGGCGGAGCTCAAGGGTGGCCCCATCCCCGTGGATGAGCTGGTCGCGGCCACCGAACGCGACAGCCATTGACCACCGTTGTCGACACCAACGTGGTGGCAGCCCTGATGCTGCCCACCGCCGCTAACGCCGAGGTGGCTGAGTTGCTGCGGCAGGATCCCGATTGGCGCCTGCCTCCACTGTGGCGATCCGAGTTTCGCCAGGTGTTGCTCAAGTACGTGCGCGCCGAACTGGCCACACCTGAGCAAGCCCTTTCCCTCTGGCATAAGGCATTGGAGCGCTTTGAATTGAGCGAGCAACCGGTGGCTGGGCACCAGGTTCTTGCCTTAGCCATCGCGACGGGCTGCTCCACGTACGACGCCGAATTCGTCGTACTGGCACGGCAGCTGAATTGCAGGCTGCTGACGTTTGATCGGAAGCTGCTGCAGCTGTTTCCAGATCTGGCGATGAAACCCGGTTCCTAGGGTCGCCCAGGCCTGGATGGCGTGACGGGGAGCCCCTGCGGGCCAAGACCCAGAGGGCCAGGCCTCGAGAAGCCGGCACCGCAGGGGTGGCGAGGCCTCAGAGCACCCGCACCTCGGCCTGGGCCCCGAGCACGATCTGCTGATTCGAGGCCAGGACCAGCGCCTCGGCGCGGGGCACGTAGTGCGGCTGGGCGCTGATGTGGCCCTCGCGATCGAGGAACAGCACCCGCAGCAGCTGGCCGGCTGCATCAAGCAGATGCACCGAGACGATGCGGATGGGGCAGCAGGGCCGAGAGGGGGAAGGAAAGGCCAAGGCCGGGAAGGCGAACGACCGGGCCGATCCGCACCGGCAAGGAGTCGGCCGGCAAGGGGCCCGAGCCTGCGAGGGATTCACGTCAGCCCTTGCCAGACGGCCCGCGCCGGTGCAGGCCCAGGCGGCGTTCGCCGGCCCAGCCAGCCGCACCGTCCCGATGGCAACCAAGGCCCCGCTTGGCTCAGTGCGCTCTGGCCGCCACCGGGCCTGATGGGCAGGCACCGCCAGGCCTGACCGCGATTTCAGCAGCGCTCCTGCCAGCCGTATGCCCGCCTTGACCGTCGCCCTGGGGGCATGAGAAGAAGCCGGGATCAGGGCTCCCGGCAGGCCCAGGCGATCAGAGGGGCAGAGGCTCCTCAAGGGCACCGCTGCCCTCGGCTAATGCTGCCAGCTGCTGGCGGAGCTGCTCAACCGCGATCCGCGCCTCCTGCTCCTCCTGCAGGGCGGCATCGATTGCATCGACCCGCTGCAGGCAGTGCTGGATCGCGGGGATCACCTCCTCTTCCAGAAGGGTGATCTCCTCCTCCCCATAGGGGAACTCAATCCAGGTGCGGCGCAATGGCCGGTCGGAGGAGCGCTGCAGGATTCGCTCCACGCAGCTGAGGGTGGATTGCAGCAGCAGGAACGGATCCTCCTCCGGAGAGCAGAACGGGGATGGAGCGGCCGTGAGAACCATGGGTGAAGGGCGCCGGGGGCGCAGCGACGGGACCGATCCCAGCCATGGCCCGACATCAGGAGGGCCATAGCCTGGAGAGGCCCGGCGCAAGGCCCCACAGGGGCGTGATATCGCTGGCCACCGGCCGCAGATCCCCCAACCCCTGCGGCCGGTGGTGGCGCCGATCAGCCCCTGGACTAGGCCCATGCGCTGAGCTGCCCGCGCCTCACCGCTGCGCCAGCACCGCCCAGCCCGTGCCGTCACCTTCCACCATCCAGCGCCGTGCAAAATTCCGGCGGCTGTAGCGGCAGAAGCGAGCGATGCCGCCGAGGGTGGCGCCATTCACCAGATCCGCCTCCCCAAACGGGTCGTGCACGATCAGGTGAGTGGGCGTGATGCCGACGACGATCAGCCAGTGGCCGCCGCCGCCGGGCCTGCTGATCGGGCCGCGGTGCAGGTACCCGCACGGCACGGGAATGCCAGCGGCGATCTGTTCTTCCAGGGTGGAGAAGCTGGCCCTGTTGGTGAAGCGGGCATTGATGCCGTAGCTGGAGAGGGCCTTGATCTGGGCTGCCGGGTCGGTGGTGTCGCCGAACTTGTGGACCCGGGCCAGGTACTGGTCATCCCCGTTGAGCCCTGACAGGACTCCGGGCTTGAGGAAGGCCAGGAGCATGGCGCAGCTGGAGGAGAAACACATCCGCCGGCCCTCATCGGTGGCTGAATCCAGCTGGGCGAACCAGGGAACCGGCAGCGGGTTGGCTCGGCTGGGAGGCTTAGGCGGTGGTGCTGGCAGCGTTAGTGCTGGTGGCGGAGACGGAGCGATCCCGGCCTGAGGGGCCGTCCAGAGCCGTCGCAGCGTTCCGCCCTCCTCCAGGGCCTGGGGCTCGTGGGGAATCAGATGCTCCAGCACCGCCAGCAGCCAGGCCCGGTGGTGCGGAAGGTCTGGATCGAAGTGCTCGACGTAGTCGCCAACAGGGATGGGGCGGCTCATCGGAACACCCCCCGCCGGCCGGGCGCAAGGGCCGGTTGGATCTTCCCGAGGGTGGTCTGCATGCCGGAGGGGAAGAACAGGGCGCTGACCGTCATCCAGCGCTCCAGGCAGGCATTCACATCCCTGGGCCCGTTGATCCAGTTGGGCAGCTCGCAACTGCCCACAAAGGCCAGAGAGAACAGGATCTGGCCGGTCAGCAGGCCATTGGAGGCAGCGGCAGCGGCCAGCCGCGTGAAGGGGGGCATGGATGAAGAGGATGCTGCTTCCTCTTGCCTCCCTGTATTTGGACATCAGTGGCTACTCCCCGGGCGATGGCTTAACAGCGGTTGAGAGCAATGAAATAGTCCTGCCGAACCAAGGACTGGAAGTGTTCTGCAACCCGATCCACCTGCCAGGGCGCTGTAATCAGGCAGCCGGCTTCGTAGTTGTATCGTTGGGCTGTCTCGCTGAAGTTCGCGCTGGTGATCAGGGCCTTGGCCTTCGGCCTGCCTGCATCCACGATCACCGCCTTGGCGTGTTGATAGCAGCCATCCTGGGAGCGTTCGACCAGGCGGCGATCCACGTAGGCCAGGGGTTTGGCATCCCAGGGCCACACCTTGCGGCTGAACCACTCGCTGATCTGGGGTAACGGTTGAGGCCCAAGCTCCTGCTCGATCTGCTTGGGGTGAAAGAAGAGTTGCACCTCCTGGAGGCTGCCGTTGGTCAGCCGCTGGGCCAGGTGTTCAAACAGATCGCGACAGTCCTTGGACAGGCCAATGTTGTAGGTGGCGATCAGCAGGGAGGTTTCCGCTTCGTCGATCAGCCGATTGATCGTGGCCCAGGTGTCGCTGACGTTGTTGTGCAGGGGCTTGGGGCCAGACCACACGAACGACCAGCTCTGTCGCTCCTGTTCCAGCTCCGCACGGGAACGCGCCAGTTCTTCGAGCAGGGCAGCGATCAGCCGCGGGTGGGCACCCTCTCGCGTCAATTCGACCAGCAAGGGTTCGAGCTGCTGCTTCACCCCGGCGCCAAAGGACTCCAGCAGGTCAGCCCAGCTGGAGGGGGTGCCGTGCAACTGCCGAAGGGCCTGCGCCACTGCCTTCAGGGTCCTTGAGGGCAGCGACAGGGCTGGCCGGGTCATGGCTGCAGATAGGACCAGAAGGAGGGGTCGGCGTCGCCGGTGTGAACGGCCACCGTGCGGCTCACCAGCGCCCGATCGAGAAACTCATTGCGCCGCTCACAGGAGGTTTCGGCGATCAGCTCACAGCCATGGCAGGCGGCGCCGTGGGTTGGCCTGATGTCGAAGGGATGGTTGGGATCGTGTTCGGCGCAGAAGGGATCGTTGCTGCAGAGCAGGGCCCGCTCGAAAGCCTTCTCCAGGTAGCGATCAATGCGCTTGCCGGCTTCCACCAGGCCCCCCAGGGTGCCTTCAGAACCGGAGCTGCTGGTGAACAGCAGGATTCCGTAGCGGTTTGATCCCTGCTGGGTGGGATCGATCGGACGGGCATAGATCCGCTCGCGGATTGAGCTGGCGCCATAGCCGCAGTCGAGTGCCATTTCAGTGATCAGCAGGTGGCTGAGGCTGTGAAGCAGCAGGTAGGCGGGGCCGGGAAAGGGAAAGTCGGTGGTGGTGAGGCCTCGCGATTCCAACCAGTCGTTTTCAAACGCGGAGATGAACTGGCTACAGCGCTGCTGCACGGGATCACTGGCGCTCCATTCCTCGATGGCGGCTGGATCGAACTCCACAAACAGGCCCTCGCCCTTGTTTTCGGTGGAAGGCACCCAGCTCAGGTTGGAGGCCAAGGCTGCCCGGCGATTGGCCGAGGCTGACTGAATCGGCAGTCCTCCCAGGCTGCTGGTGCGTGGTGTGAAGCGGGTGAAGCCCACAAGGGCCTGCACCTCTCGCAGCCGATGGATCAGCAGCACGCGGCGGATGGCCTTGCGATACCAAAACGCGGGCTTACTCGGCTGCCAGATGTCGGCATGGAAGAGGCTGTCCTCGGAGGGATCGGATACCCCCTCCAGGTCCCCGGTGAGCACCGCCAGTTCTTCATCCTTCGGCTCAGCGGCTGAGCCGCTGGCCTGACCGCGATGGGCCTGGATCGCCGCCCAGAGTTGCCCAGCGGAAACCCCCTCGAAGGCTGCCTTCACAGGCGGGAAAGCGGCCATGGCCAATGTCACCTGGGCCTCATCGGCCAGGAGCTTGAGGTTGTCGTATTGCTCCGCTACCCGCTTTGCCAGCGAATTGCGGTCATCCGGCAGGGAGATCACCGAGAGGGTTTCGGTGAAGTAGGCGTTGGTGGCGGAGCGAACCAGCAGCCGGTTCTTGGTCTTCTCCTCCTTGCCGTTCTTGCCGATCGAATGACACAAGTCGGGATCGCGGCTGCCGGGGCCCAACCAGGGGGTGCGCCCCTGACAGGCATAGAGGGGATTGAGGTCGGTGACCATGGCATCGGCGAGCTTGCGGGGGACGCCGCTTTCGGACTGGACATAGATCTGAGTGAAGTCGTTGCCGGTACCGGCCTCCAGCAGGTAGAGCCGCTCGCGGTTTTTGCAGTTGAACTCTCGGAAGCAGAAATCACGCCAAGGGATATCGCTGAGGTGCCCGTGAGGGCAAGCCATCACGAAGCGAATCGGCACGAGGGGGTACTTCCTGCCGTCGTCGTCCTTGAACCACTTCCAGTCATCGACGCAACCATCGCGGTAGTGCACGAGCGGGCGGGCACGGAATGGGCGCCCGTCAATGAAGCGCTCGGTGACCTTCTGGGCGAGGGACCACTGGGGGAAGCGCAAGGCCTTGATCGAGCCGCCGGGCTTGCTGAAGGTCTCGGCGGCGCGCGGCGGCGTGCGCAACTCGACATGCCCCACGCCCGTGGCGGCGCGCACCAGCTGCAGCAACCGCGGCTCATCAACAACGTCGCTGCCTTTGGTGTTCCAGTAATCGAGGCCACCGATCACCACGGCATAGCCGGGCAGGTCGACCATGGCGCCGGGTCCGTAGAGCTGCTGCACCTGGCTCTGGCGGACCTCCCCGATCGGCGGAATGCTGCGGCGTGAACGGGACTTGGGGGTAGGCATCAGCTCACTCCTCCTCGTCGTCGAACTGCTGGCCGAAATTCACCAGCCGGATCGGCACGGCCGGCTCCACATCGCGCAGGCTCCAGTTGGTGCGGAAGTGCTGGAACCCTTCGCTCTGGAAGCGCTGATCTTCATCGAGCGGGGTGTGCAGCAGCCCTCCGCCCTTGCCTCCTGGTTCATGGGTCCAGTACTGGAAGGTGGCCTCCCGGGCCTGGGTCAACTTCCACCATTCATGAAGCAGGCTCCGTGCCTGAGCGGCCACCAGCTGGGGCTGGTGTTCGCCAAGCTCTTCATCGGCTGCACCTGCATCCATGCAGCGCTGGCTGATGGTTTCGGCAATCGTGTCTTGCACCTGCTGCAACGCTTCGGCAGCCATCGCTCCAGAGGGTGGCGTAAGCGCAGGGTGCAGGTGGCGGGCCATCGCCACAACGACACCAGGCAAGCCGCGATCGAGGGCTCGACTGGCAAACGGCGTACAGCTGGTGGCCTCCACATGCCGGTAGAAGGTCTGATGCCAATAGGGGAACAGCTCGTAGTGGGAGCGGTCGCGAGGTCGGTTGGGATTGAGCAACACCAGCACCAGGCCGGGCTTGTTGCGGGAGGGGTCTGGATCGAGCTGGCGACCGACGCGGCTCGTGGCCTGGATGTATTCGGCGGCGGTCTTGGGCTGGTTGAGTACCACCATCAGGCCGAGGCGGGAGATGTCGAGACCCACCGAGATCATGTTGGTGGCCAGAGCCACATCGAGGTGCTCGCGATCGGCATAGGGCCGTGAGAGCAACTCCTTGGTGCGGCTGATCTCGGCAGTATTGACCCGGGAGGTGAGCTCGTGGGGGGCCTCGGGCCGCCCCCTGCTGGCGAAGGGATTCTCTGCACCCTCAATGGCCCTGTTGTCCGCGAAGTCGGGCAGCTGGGCACCGAGTTCGTCTTCCAGGATGCTGCGGGTCACGCCCAGCTCCTTGAGGTTGGAGAAATAGCCGAGCAGGGTCATGTAGGGATCGGCCGGGTTGGCGGCGCCCATCCCCTTGTGGTCGTTCCAGGCTTTCTGGGCCGCAGCCATCAAGGCCAGATAGGAGCGCAGCAACACACCCTTGAGGTTGCGGCCCGGGGCGGAGAGGCCCACATAGAGGCGGGCCTGATCGGGATCGGGCTCGGTGCGGGAGAAGAAGTTGTCGTCGCGCTCCGGGCCCGGCGGCGGAAACACGCGCGACTGCCGGCGCGCGAAGAGTGCCTGGATCTGGGCACCGGCGCGGCGCACCGTGGCCGTGGAGGCAATGATCTTGGGGGGTGGGCTATTGGGATCGGGCCGCATCAGCCGCTCGATCGTGGTCTCATACAGCCCGGCCAGGGTGCCGAGGGGGCCGCTGATCAGATGGAGTTCGTCCTGAATGATCAACTCCGGCGGCGGCAGGCGACCGGCCTCGATCTGGTGCGATCCGACCTCCGATTCGGCGGGCCCCCAGAAGCCGGCGGGCTCAGGTTGCACAGCGGTGGCACCGCGCGGCAGCTGGTAGGTGCTCACGTTGCCGAACAAGGCGGAGGTCTTACCGACCCAAGGCAGGGCCGCGAACTTGTCGACTGTGGCGATCAGGAAGCAGGGCAGGCGCCGGTAGATCTGCTCGTCCACCGCCAGTAGAGGCAGGGCTGTTTGCTTGGCGAAGGGACAAGGGCCCATATGGGCGAAATCGCGCTCGCTGAGGGCGTCGGGCTTGGTGGGGTTCGGCACCGTCCGGCAGTGGATCGCCAACCGATCGGGGGCCCGACTGGGCAGGAGGTTGAAGCCCAGCGGCTGGAGTGGGCGACTGCACCAGGGGCAGGTTTCGATCGGGATTGGCCGGTCGGTGCCCTTCTTCTTCCAGCGGTTGAGCACGTTGTAGGTGCTCTTGTTGTCGGGGTCGTTGGGGCCGCCGAGCTTGTTGGGGCTGGCCCCCTTGCCCACCCACATGCCGATCTCGAACGGCCAATCGCCCAGCTTGTGGGGTTGGTCCTCGCTGATGCGGCGCTGGCGTTCGAGCTCCAAGGCACAGATCACCGTGGCGGCACGGCCGAGCTGATCGAGGGTGAGCAGGCGCAGGGTGTAGCGCATCAACACCGTGAGGCCGGCACCGCTGATTCCTGGGTTGCGCAGGCGCCGCAACACCAGGGTGAAGGCCGAGAGACCCAGATAGGCCTCGGTCTTGCCACCGCCGGTGGGGAAGAAGAGCAGCTCCACGATCTCCCGTTCTGCCCGGCCTGCCGGTGTGTCGGCGCCCACCAGGCCCGGCAGGTTCATCAGCACAAAGGCCAGCTGGAAGAAGCGCCAGGTGGGAGCTGTGGTGTTGGGAAGGTCGCCCAGCTGCTCCGGCCGCACTTTGGCGGAGAACGCCAGTCGCTGGCGCTGGGCCTGGTCCATCACCAAATTCATCGTGCGGAAGGCCTCGCGCACCTGCTCGTCTGCGAGAGCTCGAATGCCGGCCTCGATGCGGTTGGCACACTCGTTGGCCAGCTCGCCGAGGTGACTGGCGGAAGCGATCTGCTCCGGATCGCTCACGGCTTCCCGGGGCTGGCGGGCGATCCAGCTGCGGTAGGCCTGCACCATTGGCAGCAAGCGATCGATCACCCGCTCGCTCTTGGCCAGATCAGCCAGCACCGCCATGCCTATCGGCAGCTGGATGCCCGGTGGGGGCTCAGGCAGCACCCTTTGCACCGAGGCTGTAGGCAGCCAGGTGGTGGTCAGCGTGGTGCACCGCTTTTCCATGCCCACGGGGATGACATCACCAGGATCCGCAAGCACCGCCACGTTGTGCCCTGTGGCGAAGCAGAGGTCATGGCGGTACTGCAGGGCCGCCAACCGCTCATCGCCGTCTTTATTGGCCTGCTGCAGGGCATCGCGGCGTGGCGGGAACCCCTGGGCGCAGTGGAGCCGCAGCTGCACCTGAAAAGCCGACACCGGATCGCGGTAGCGGATCTGCTTGCCACCGCTCTGGGCGCGCTTGTTGAGCAGGAACACCGACACAGACAACTGGTCGGCGGGATAGCCAAGCCTCTTGGGTGCGCGGCGGGCGATCCAACGGAGGCAGAGCCCTTCCAGGTTGGACTCGAGGGGGATGTCGTTGCTGGGGCCCAGCTTGTCGATGACGAGGGTCTGCGACTCTCGCTTGGGCCTCCGGTTCCAGGATTTGTCGTCTGAGCCCTTTTCGGGCGGTTCGTAGTCACCCCAGGTGACAGCTACCTCAATCTGGGAGCCCCGCTCTACGATCAGGCTCAGCCCGGCGGAAGAGGGGAACCAGTTGCGCTTGCTGCTGCTCTCCTCCTGGCCTCCCGTGGCGTCATCGTCGCCCTCGCGCTCTTCCTGGCGGATGGCGGCCTCGTTGCTGGGGTCTTCCCCGGCCTGATCGGCGTAGCTGGGGATATCGCCTTCCTGGGGCCGGCCCGCCTCTTCCTGGAAGGTGTTGGGTACCAGAAAGCCCGTGGTGTACCAGATGGAAGGGGGCTGGGGCAGCCGTTCATGGCTGCGGGCCAAGTGGTCTGGACCAGGGCCGATCAGGTCCAGCTCCAGGGCTTCAACCAGCTGTTGACGTATTTGGGCGGAGGTGGCCATGGGGGCATTGTGGCCAGAGCATCGGGGAAATGCCCGGTGCAGATCACCCGGATCAGCGATCAAGGCCGGGCTTACTTACCGGCGCCTGAGACAGAGTTTTTCAGGGGACCAGACTTTTCACTGCCATTGAAAAAGTTTCCGAGCTGAAAAACTTTCCTGAACAGACTTTTTTTCAGCGGCACGATTTTTTCATAAAAGCTGAAAACTTTGTTTGGATGAAAAACTTAGTTACTGCGGCCGGTCTGCGGGGCGCTATCATTTTTCAGGGTTGGCCGGTCACCTGAGATCGTGAAAAAGTCAGTTAAGGCAAGGGCCGGGGCACTGGCCAGCGACGAGAGGCTGCTGCTGGATGAGGTGATCGCAGCCTTCCAGGCCTCCACCGGGCTGCCGTTGGAGCTCGTGAAGGATCCAGGCGGGGGAGGCTCCGGCGCGGGCTGGAGGCTGGCGTTGACCCTGGAGCCAGGGGCACCAGAGCGGCTGTACAGACCGCTCTTGCGCCGGATCGATCGCGCCGAGACGCTCGGTGCCATCAAGGCCGAGTTGCAGGAGGGCCTGGAGCCCGGCGTGGTGGTGACCCCAAAGCTGAGCGCTGCCCTGGTTCGGCAATGCCGGGCAATGGACGTGCCGTTTCTGGATGGGCAGGGCAATGCCTACCTGAGGGAGCCGGGGGTGCTGATCCTGGTGATGGGCCAGCGGCAGAGCCAGCCAGGCCAGGGCGGAGCGGTGCGGCGAGCGACGGGGCGGGCAGGAACAGCCACGGGCTTGCAGCTGGTGTTTGCCCTGCTGAGCGATCCGGCCTTGATCAAGGCCACCAGCCAGGTGCTGCACCAGGCTGCGGGGGTGTCGCTGGGCAGTGTGCCTGCGGTGCTGGGGGATCTGGAGCAGCGGGGGATGCTGATCCGGATCGGCTGGGGAAAGGGATGGCAGGTGCGCGACTGGCGGCCACTGATTGATGAATGGGCGAAGCAATACCCCCTGACGCTGCGGCCGAAGCTGCGCAACTTCCGCTTCCGCTCGCCCGGCCAGGGCCAGTGGTGGCAGGCGGTGAACCCGGCGGATTTTGGCGGCCAGTGGGGTGGGGAAGTGGCGGCGGCTCAGCTGGGAACGGTGCTCAAGCCACAGCAGTCGCTGCTGTATCTGCAGCCTGAGGCGATGCGGCTGGGGTTGGCTCAGCTGATCCGAACTCAGGGATTGCGCAGTGATCCGGGGGGTGATGTGGAGGTGGTGGAGGCCTTCTGGAGCAATGAGCGGCTGGGCCTGAGCGGCGCCACGGTGCCGGTCCCACTGGTAATCGCCGACTTGCTGGCCAGCCTGGATTCACGCAACATCGAGACGGCCCTGGAATTGCGTGAGAGCTGGATCCGTGGTGTTGAAGGTTGAGCTACCCCTTGAACCTGGCGTGCTGCGGGTGATCGCCGCCGTACAGGCCGGAGCCCGGGCTCAGGGCCTGGACCCCTTGTTGGTGGGAGCCGCCGCCCGCGATCTGCTGTTGGTTCATGTGTATGGCCAACGGGTAAGGCGCGCCACCAAGGATGTGGACTTCGCGGTGGCTCTGGCCAGCTGGGCGGCCTTTGAGCAGCTGCAAGCGCGGCTGGTTCGGGACCATGGCTTTGTCGACGATCCCAGCCAGAAGCAACGGCTCACGTTCAGGGCCGAGGGTGAGGGTGCAGGCACCACGATTGATCTGGTGCCGTTCGGCGAGGACCTGCAAGTGAACCGGAAGGCCTTGCTCTGGCCTCCGGAGATGGATGTGTACATGACGGTCTCCGGCTTCGAGGAAGCGTTGGGCTCCGCTCAGCTTGTGGAGCTGGAGGAGGGCCTTCAAGTGAAAGTGGCATCGCTAGCTGGGCTCACGATCCTGAAACTGTTCGCCTGGGGTGATCGGCGCCTGCGGGATAACAAGGATGCGGTGGATCTGCAGACGCTGATGCGCAGCTATGGGGAGGCGGGCAACTACGATCGAATGACCGATCCAGATCAAGCCTGGGATCGCTATCAAGAATTGGGCTGTAACGATGAGAAGACCGGTGCCTGGCTGCTCGGAGTGGATTGCGGCCGTCTGGCCAGTGCTGAAACAACCGATGGGCTGCGTAGTCTCTGGGGTGATGAGAATCTGCGCGAGAAGCTGATTGATGCCATGGCTTTCGATGATCGAGGGATCAAGGGCGCGCGTGAGAGGGCCGAGGTACTGCTTGATTTGTTTCTAGAGGGATTCGAAGAAGCGCGGCAAAGGCTGAGGTGATTGGCTGCCGTACTGGCCTGCAACCGCAGGCATAAGAAGCGCACAGCGTGGGTCCAGCATCACCTCAAGCTAGAAATTCAATCCTCCCATGCCATGATTACTCTGAACAGCAATATGACTAAATCTAAACCAGCCAGCAGAGTTGGGATGTTTTATTTTCAGGATTTTTGAGTCGGCCTTTATCAGACGCCCCTTCCAGGCCATGTCTAGCGACTCAACAATAATTTCCGTGGGAGGAACCATTTTTAGTACCAAGCAGCGCTTGCGACTGCGTTCTCGCACAATAATTCTGGAGCCCTTGATCTTGACATCCCAGCTCGAAGAATGAGCAATAAGATTATTGTCTTGAATTTCAATTGCAATACGTCCGTGCGAATCAGCAAGCTTTACCGAAAGAAGCCATGGTTGACCAGGGAGGGCAGGCTTGTTTACTGCCAGTATTGGATCACCAGCAACTGTCAACACAGCTCCCCACGTAAAGCTGGAACCACCTAGTGCAATCCTCACGGGATGAGAGCCAAAATCAAGCCACTCACGCGAGAATCCTTGCTGCAAGCATCTTGGGTTCGCATTGCACCTAATTACGGTTTCCAGAGACAACAGGCCTCTTTCTCTCTTCTGATTGCATTGCATGCAAAGTAGGGTTATTCCCTGCGGCTTGTGCTCGGAAGCGTCACAGTACTTCGGGTCAAAGTGTTCATAGTCATAAAAGCAGACTCCGCATATAATGCACCCGAAGCCACACCGCCGTCTAACTTCTTGCTGGACTGCGGCGGGAATTGGGCGGGTTAGCCCATGATTGTTTGGATTGGCCATAAAACGGAAGAAGGCCTCAAGAGATAAAGTGATTTTACCAGAGCTTGGCGATGGAATGCGATCGCCATTCGGCAAATAAGTCCCACAATCTGCAGCCACTCATCGCAAGTGAATGAGCAGGAGGTGAGCGGAGAGTTCTCAAGGTTTAGCAGCCCGACAAGAAATGTCAGAGAAAGCACGACAAATGGGCTTGCAGTGCAATCCTAGAACAGGTGCAGGCCCATCTGAAGGTCGTCACTTATGGATTTATTCACTCTCTTGGCAATTACTTCCTTTACGCTTTTTGCCTTTGAGTTATTACCTCTCCCCACGGAGCCTCTGCTTTTTGTTCCGGATAACCCCATCGCCTGCTCCTCCGCGAAGCGCTCGGCATTGAGCGCGAGGAGTCGTGCCAGCACGTCATCGCGGACGGCATCGGGCCAGCGGTGGCGCCAGGGGAGCTTTTTGCTGGGCTTGACGACGCCGTATTGGCGCAGCTGGGACTGGAAGGCGCAGGCCTCGCTGGAGGTGACGAAGAAGAGATCACCGCTGGCGATGCGCTCCTGCAGATCGGGGGGCAGGAGGGAGTCGTCCTCCAGATCGAGGTAGTCGAGGCCGAAGCCGCAGGGACTGGTGCTGGGATTGGGGCCTGATCCCTTGGGGAGCGCCTCGCTCCAGCCGTAGGCGGCGAGCACTGCCTGATCCATTTCGTCGTGGAGGCGGCGCAGCTCCAGGATGTCCTCGCTGGTTTCGGCGGGATCGTGGAAGCGGTTGTAGGTGCTGGTGAGGCCTTCGTTGTTGCTCACCATCAGCTCGGCGCGGAACTGGTGGTAGCGCTCGCCGACGTCTTCGAGGTTCTGGCGGGTGGCTTCTTGAGCAGGGTCGTTGGCGGCGGAGTCGAGAATGAAGGACGGGAAGGGGAAAGTTTCGAAGCAGTCAGTTGGTGTATAGACAGGGCGATCTTCAAGTGTGCCTCCCAGGAACTGAGCCCAATTGAGATGGGGAGTGGACTGCAGGCAGCTGAGATAAGGCGCAGAGGAACAAGAGAAAACCACTAGCTTCTGATCAAATACATTGCCCTGGGATAGACGGACAAACCCCTTGAACTTGCTTGTTTGTGCGACAGTCAACGCTTCTCCGCGCTCTGCGACTGCTGAATAGAGTTCGCCTCTCAATCGTTCAAACAACCACCATGGTGCTGTTGAATGGGAACCTCGAGTGCCTTTCACCTTCCTCTCCACAATCCCCATTAACTCCGGCCACTCACGCCTGCACTCCTCCTCACTCCGATCCCCAAAGTTGATCACATAGCGGTGATGAGCATGGGTGGGGCTGTCGTTCACTTCCTTGCCGCCGATGTAGGGGAAGATAACCTCGGCGTTCTTAGGGTTCGCAGCAATCAGGCGCTCCATCGTGGCGATCGGGGAAGGAATTCCCGGTGTGTCGTCGTCGGCTTCGCCGGAGTCATCGAAGGTGAAGCCCATCCCCAGCACGATCGAGCCCTGGAAGCTCTTGCCCGCATTGGCCTTCAGGGGCTTGGGATCCTCATGGCCGCCCTTGTCGAACAGGAAGGCCGTGATCTGCTCTACCCGGCGGCCATCGAGGGTCCGCTCGCCTGAGTAGGCGCCCTTGAGCACATGCACGATGCTCACCACCACCGCCGCCACACCCGGCCAGCGGTAGCGGTTACGCGCCGCGAAGATCGTGCCGCCTTGGTCTTTGTGGCAGATCCAGCGCAGGCCGGTGCTGCGGGTGTCGCCCTGGGCAATCGTGTTGGTGGCGATCAGCCCCATCGCCCCATCGGAGCGCAGCAGATCAAAGCAGCGGCGGAAGAAGTGGGCCACCAGATCAGCGTTCCCGTGGCTCTCAAGGTGCAGTTGCTTGAGCCAATCCAGAAAGCCGGCCGGACTGCCATCGGCAATGGTGTTCTTGCCGGCAAAGGGCGGATTACCCACAAACGCATCGAAGCCACCCCGACCGTTCTGAAATACCTCGGGAAATTCCAGCTCCCAGTGGAACGGCCGGATGCCTTTGGGCCCCGCCGCCAGCTTGGCGCGGATCGTTTTGATCTCCTCCGCGCTCATCCCCTTGTTGAGTTCACGGATCGTCTCTTCCTGCAGATTGCCGCGGGCCTTGGCATTGCCGCCCTGGAAGAAAGCCGCCACCAGCAGATCGCCCACCTGGCGGATCGTGTCGCTGGCCTGCTGTTGCTCCTTCAGTGCGGCTTCCTTGCGTTCGGCGTCGGCATCGCTGCGACTGTCCACCGAAAACACGGCCTCCCTGGCAGCGGCCAGGTTCTGCAGAATGCTGCGGGGCGGGCCATCGAACAGGCCCAGTTGGATCGTGGCCGTGGCTTCCTCAATCCGATCCATGCTCACGCCCACCAGCGAATCCCCCTCCTTGAGGGCGTGATCCACAAAGGTGAACGGCAGGTTCTTGCTCAGCGTCACCAGCCAGAGGCTGAGGCGTGCCAGGTTCACCGCAAACGGGTTCTTATCCACTCCATAGAGGCAGCCCTGGGCCACCAGCCGGCGGGCGTAGATCAGCGGCTCTTCGCCGTAGGCGCTGCCGCCCTGCTTCAGCTCCTCCGGTAGGTTCTGCCCCCAGGCCTTCACCAGCAGCTCCGCCAGGAAGCGGCACAGCTCCACCAGAAACGCCCCCGATCCCATGGCCGGATCGCAGATCCGCAGCTTCAGGATGTCCTTCGGGGACGGCTTGCCCCCGTGGCGTTCCAGCCAGGGGCGCAGGGCATCCGCCACCGTGAGGCGGGTGAGCTGGGCCGGCGTGTAATGGCTGCCGCTGCGGCGCCGCTCCTCCGTGGGCTGAAACACCAGGCTGCCGGCGGCCTGCACGCCTTCGAACAAGCGCCGATCGATCCGCGGTGTCAGCGCCGCCACCAGCTCCTGCTGATTGGTGGCCTCCTTGAGGGCCGTGGCCGCCTTGGGGGGGAGATCTGTCTGCGCCTGCTCCTCCAGCCAGGCCTTGCGCTTGGCCCCGGAGAACTCCAGCAGTTCGGCCAGATCGATGGCGGTGGTGAACGGTTTCTTGCCGCCCTGGGCCCTGCTGCGCAGGCCGAGGCAGGGGCCGGTGATGCGGGCCACCGCAAACTCCATGACCCCCTCGTACACCGAGCCGATCTGGCGCACATCCAGGGCGCGGTAGTTGATCCGCTCCCCCTTCACGATCAACAGGTTGCTGAGCACCGCTAACACCACCGCATCGCTGATCCACGGCGTTTCCAGCCACGGGAATGCACTGGGTTTGAACAGCTGGCCCTTGCGAGCGGGCAGGTAGTCGGCGCTGGGGCCGCCGCCCTCGTACACCAGGCGGAACAGGCTGCAGATGCCGCTCCAGGCGCCGTAGCGCTGTTCCATCGTGTCGGGGTAGTTGGCCGCGTCGCGCTGCAACTGGGCCAGCAGGGTGGTGAGCTTGTAGTTCTGCTCGAACACCGGCTCATTCGGCATCAGGTCGGTGTCTTCCGCGTAGAGCAGGAACACCAGCCGCAGCATCACGGTGATGAGGCCGCCGTAGAGCGCCTGGGGATCCCGTTCTGGCAGGTCGCCCAACAGTTTTCCGCCCTGGGCTGTCGTGAGCTGGTCGGCCCTCTGGAAGCCGCGCAGTAGCTGCCACAGCCCCGCCAGCACCTGATCGGCCAGCTCCTCGCTCACTACCGCCTGGTAGTTGCGGCTTGCCTCGATCACATCCACCAGCCGTAGACCAGGACTGGCATCGAGCACCGCCTCGCGCCCCAGCAGCAACCGCAGTCCCGCGAACATCGCCCGGCCGCTCACCTGGGCGAGTTCGGCCAGGTTGAAGGTGAGATGGCCCGAGCTCTCGCCTTTGGGTGCCACCACCAGACGTAGCTGGGTGCCGTTGAACAGCAGCCCCAGCTGCACGTCTGTTTCGCGCAGCAGCCGCTCGAAGCGCTCCTGGGAGGAGGCCCGCCAGCCTTGGACGCTACTGCTCTGGCGGCGGTCCAGCTCCACCAGCTCACCCGCCGGTAGAAGCCCATCTTCCGGTGGTGGCAGCTCCTGGATCAGCAACTGGGGCTTGGCGTCGGCCCCGAAGCCGGGCACTACGGCGGTGGGTTGGAGGGTTTCGTCCAGCTCCGGCAGCTCGCGGGTCCAAGCCTCCAAGGTGGCGCCGTCCCGTTGAAGGGCCTCGGCATCCCAGCTGAGCTGCTCGACAACCAGATCCTCCAGCCTCCGGAAGCCGCGCACCTGGTCGGCTTCGTCCTCCTCTCCCTCGTCTGAGCCCAGGGGCTGCAGGGCCTCGCGGAACTGTTCCTGCCGCTCCAGCAGCTCCCGGCCGCTCTGCTCCAACACCCAGCCCGCCTCCCACATCGCCGCCGGCGCCACCACCAGACCGCGGGGCTGCAGGTAGCCCAGCCATTCCTTGTGGGCCTGGAGCTCGGGGTCGGTTTTGGGGGGGCGGCGGGGCATGGGTCAGTCGTTCTCGACCCAGATCGCGACCAAAGCAATCTCTGGAATGTCCATCCGCATCCCAATCCATTCCCCCTCTCTAGTGCATTTGAGAATGCGAATGGGCACATCGCTGATTTTCAAGTCCACAGGAGAGCTTGGGTGGTGAATGTCAAGCTTGTAAGTCTCGCCAACGCGAAGACTCGTTGAAGGGGCGATGGCGATGTAGGCAGGTTCGGGCCATTCCTCTGGATCTCCATCAGAAAGCTCGCCACTTGTCTCGCCCTCCGCCGCCGCTATCGCACGGACCTGGATCCCTCGCTCGGGATCCTTCCAGATCAACATCCCCCCTCCTTGGGGCTCAGGCAACGACTTGACCGGAACTGCACCAAGCGGAAGCTCAGAGGCTTGCTTAAGCAGGTCAGCCGCGCCACGGTCAAACAGATTGCGCTGCCACCAGTTCATGTCTTCGAGGCAGAGCTTGATCTCACCCTTGATTTCAGACAGATCAAGCATGTCTGACAGGGTCTCGCGGCACTGGTTGATTTGATTCGTCATCTGCTTCTGTCGATAAGCGAGGCTTTCCGGGTGATGCTCCAGCGCGATGAGCATCAGGCCCTGCTCCAGCTGGATGACAGCAGCGCAAAGCGCGACAAGCAGTCGAATGTCTTGCCCGAACTGTTCTCCCTCCTCCTTAATTAACCCCGCCAGTTCAAGCGCCTTCTCTCGCTTCTGGGCGCGCTGCCTTGCCTGGCTGATCTTGTCGTGGAAGTTCGCCTTGAGAATCTTCAGTCGTTCTAGGTGAGCACGTAGATCCCGTTCGCAATGGGAAATGCGGTCCTGCATCTGGGCGTTGAAGTGACCGCTGTGGGCATGCTCAGCGAGAATGTCCTGCAGGGTTGAGGCCGCAGCGATCACCTCGCCAATGTCCTTGGCGTTCTGCCGTTGAACGATCCTCGACAAGGTGCGCTCGATGTTGGCGAGTCTTCGATTGATCTCATTGAGCTGCTGGGTGCCGACGATGGCATGGACGGCTTGGTAGACAACCAGTGGAGCGAGAACACCAGCGGCGGGAGAAAATCGGACTTGGCCCACAATCTTCGAGGAGCCCTGGGCAAGAACGCCACCGAGGTTGTTGCCTCCGCTCTGCATGAGGGTCATCGTGCCCTTGGCCAGCCCATCCACGACTGAGGGTGGGCCCACGATGCGCATCATTTGCCCGGCCTGTACTGCGGCGGCCAGCGAGGGGCTGAGTTTAGCCGCGAAGTCACCAACCACACCGCTGACGGATTGACTACCTGCAGACCCGGACCCATACACGCATTCAGTCCGGAGGAACTCAATCATCTGCTTTGATTCCTCCAGGCCGTAGGCAAACGCCCCTGCCTGTACTTCTCCGGCATCGTTGAGGAGCGGGATCAGCTCATAGGGCTTGTCTTCGTCGCTTGGGGGGTCCGATGCTTCAACGTCTGCCGGGCTGACATCCGATCGCTCAATATGAGGTGCAAGGGAACGGCTCGGCTCTAGGTGCGTTGCCCAGCGCTCGGCGAGTCCAGCAATCCTGCTGGCCAGGCGACGAATGAACTGCAGGAGGTGAAATCGAAGTGCCATGGCTATCCGCTAATCGGCCAGAGGTAGACCAGCCCGGCGGGTTCCAGGCGGTGGGTCACCACCTTGTAACTGGCCTCGATGCGCTTGGGCTCGCTGCTGAGCTCGGTCTCGATCGTTTCCAGCCGGCGTTGCCAGTGCTTCTGGTCGGAGGCCAGCTGGCGCCGCTCCCGCTCGCTCATGGAGGCGGGGTCCAGCTCAGGGATGTTCACCACATCAGCCAGGCCGGTGATCAGCGGTGTGGCCTCGGCCTTGGCGGCCTTGCGATCCAGCCTCGCGATCTCCTGGCTGCGTTGGCGCACGGTGTCGCGAATGCGTTGGCGTTGGTTGCGCAGCACCGTTTTCAGGGCTTCAGCTTCCAGGCGGCCCCGCTCCTGCAGCAGCCCCGTGGCGGCACCCAGGGCCCGCTCGGCCTCTTGTTGCAGCTGAGGCAATAGGGCTGTCACATCGGCGTCGGCGCCACTCTGAAGTCGGCTGGTATCCACCGCGGGCAAGCTGCCGCCGGCCGCCTCCTTCAGTGCCTCCTGCAGCAGGGCCCAGACCGCCTGGCGTTGTTCGGTCCCCACCGGTTGGAGGGCCTGCTGCCGGTCGGCGCCGGGATGCCAGTCGGCCATCACCGTGATCAGTTCGTCATGGAGCCGGGCCGCCCCCTCGCCGAACAAGGACAGCCGGCCCAGCACGATCAGCCGCGGCTGCGGATCGCGGTAGGGCACCACGCAGGCCCTCTTCAGTTCGTGATGCAGGAACCCCTGGGCCAGGAAGCGGCTTAGCAGCCGTTGCACCAGCCGGTGCTCCAGGTGCAGATGCACTGCTTCGGCGCTGAGGCGGCCCGGATCGGAGAAGATCACCGGCCGCACCGGATTCTCCTGCCGCCAGTCACCCAGGAACACCTTGGCCGGCTTCACCCCCCGCAGGCTGTCGAGGGTGGTGTCCCAGCTGCTGTCGCGGGTCTGGCTCACCAGCGACTCGGGATCGGCCAGCCGCCAGCAGGGTTGTCCTCGCTCATCGGTGTGGGGCTCCAGGCCGCTCACCCCCAGCAACTCCAACGACACGTTCAGCGCCTGGCGGAAGGGATCGTGCTCGAAGGCCAGCCATTGCTCCGATTTGGCCAGCAGCCGTCGCAGGGTGTCCTGCTGCTCCTCCAATTGCCTGTGGCGGGTGGCCTCCAGCTCCTCGCGGCTGCGCTGCAGCAGGGCACCGCGTTCGTTGCCGGCGGAATCCATGCCCTCCAATTGCCTCTGCACCACATCGAGCCGATCCAGATCGATGCCCCCCTCCAGGGCCTCCTCCACCTGCTGCTGCACCAACGGCGACAGCGAGCCCAGCTCCTTGCGAATCACCTCGGTCTTCTGGATCAGCACCTCCATCACCCGGTCCTCCGGGCGGTCCTCGAGCAAGAAGTAGTGGCACCACACCTGCGGCGCCTGTTGCAGCTTGCGGTCGATGCGGCCGTTGCGCTGCTCCAACTTGCTCGGGTTCCAGGGGATATCGAAGTGGATCAGGTGCTTGCAATGGTTCTGCAGGTTCACCCCTTCCCGGGCGGCATCGGTGGCGATCAGGATCCGCAGCGGCTCCTGATCCGGGTCGGCGTTGAAGCGGGCCTTGAGCCGCTCGCGGTTGTCTTCGCTCATGCCGCCGCTGAAGCTCTCCACCCGCCGATCGGCCTCCTCATCACCCAGCAGCTCCTGGAGCTGCCGCTCCAGATAGCGCTTGGTGTCCACGTAGTCGGTGAAGATCAGCAATCGCGTGGGTTGCCACTGCAGATCGGGCCGGCCGACGCCGGCGGCGTTGAGATCGCCCAGGCCAGGGCAAAGGTGCTGCTTCAGCCACCCCGCCAGCTTCTCCATGCGGGGATCGGGCCGGTGCCGCTGGGCTCCGGCGATCTGCGCCATCCGCTCCAGCAGCTGCTGATCGCTCTCGTCTGCCCCAATGGTCTGTCGCAGGGCGGCCCGGGTCTGCGCTTCCTCCAGATTCAGCACCTCCTCATCGTCCAGTTCGGCCAGCTCGCTGTCGGCACTGACTCCCCCTTCCAACATCTCCATCCGGCTCTGGCGCTCGTTCTGTTGCCTGGCCGCAAGGCTGCGCTGATGAACCGCCAACGTGCGGGCGAAGGCCTCCACCGAACTGAGCAAGCGCTTCTGCAGGTTGGTGATCACCAACCGATCAGCGTTGATCGCCCGCTTGCTCGCCCCCTCGGCCAACAGCCGAGCCTCGCGTTGCTTGCGGTAGCGCTGCAACAGACGCGAGAGCTCCAGCTCCGGAGTGTCCGGCGGCAGGGAACCCTTGGGGATGCGGAGCGGCTCCACGATCCGCTCCGGGAACGCCTCGTTCAGGGCGATGCGCAGGTCGTCCTTCAGGCGCCGCACCAGGACCGCCTCCAGATCCGCCGGATCGAAGGCCACGCCGCGGGTGAAGCGGGCCGGATCGAGCAGCTCCAGCAATGCCGTGAAGCTGTTGCTGTGGCCGTTATGCGGCGTTGCGCTCAGGAACAGCCGGTGCTCAAAGCGCGGCGCCAGATCCCGCAGGCTGCGGGTGAGACCCGAGTCGATGGCGTAGTGGAGACTGTTGCTCGCAGGGGCGGCGTTGTGGGCCTCATCGAGGATCAGCAGGCTCTGCAGGGGCGCCTGTTCCTCATCGCCCCGACCCTGATCCAGCCAGCTGATCAGCGGCGTGGCGTAGTCGGGATTGCGCAGCAGGGCATGGGAGATCAGGAAGCGGCTGCCGGTGCTCCAGGGGTTGGTGCCGTAGCCCCGCTCCTGCCGCACCTTGGCCACATAGGCCCTGTCCATCACCGTGAAGGCCAGGCCGAAGCGATTGGCCATCTCCTCCTGCCACTGCCGCAGCACCGACGGCGGGCTGCTGATCACCACCCGGCGGATCCGCTGGCGCAGCAGCATCTCGCGCAAGATCAGCCCCGCCTCGATGGTCTTGCCCAGGCCCACGTCATCGGCAATGAACAGGCCCACCCTGGGCATCAGCAAGGCCTTGCGCAGCGGCTCCAGCTGGTAGGCCTTCACGTCGATGCCGGCCCGATAAGGCGCCTGGAACAGTTCGGCGTCGGTGGCGGTGACGCAGTTCCAGCGAAGGGTGTTGAGGTAGGCCGAGAACTGGCGGGGTTCATCAAAGCCCCGCTGGGTCACCGCCTCCCAGCTGCTCTCCGGCAGCTGCTCAAAGTCCACCTCACTGCCCAGAAACACGGTGAGGCGCTGGCCGATGGCGTCGTCCTCCATGCAGGCCAGGGTCACGACCCGGTCGCCCCCGTCCGGCACTTTGCGGTGCATCGGCGGCTGTACGTCCTCCACCAGGTAGCGGCGGGTGCGGCAACGCACCACCGACCCCGGCTTGATCTTGTTCCGCTCGCGTGAGGGTGCCGCCGTCATCGAATGGGCAGCCTGCAGTCCTGGGTGGGGTAGCGGGTTAGCGGTATCGGCACCCCAGATCGGAGCACAGTGCTGCTTCAGTTGGACTCATCATGCCCCTGACTCGCCTGGATTGGAAAGGGATCCGGCAGAAACGTCTTGGCAGAGCAGAAAGTATGCAATTACTGCATAGCAACGATCTGTTTGGCTCGCGAAGCCCTGGCAAGAGCATCCAGGAGCCAATGGCCTAACGGATGCGCCCTGCAAGAAGACCCATACAGAATGCCTAGGATATTGTGGGCGCTTGTGTAGGTGTGTATATTCAGCACAGCTACCTGAATCAGTCCATGGTGTTCGTCCGGCGTGGATACCCTCTCTTCGGGGTATGCTTACTAGCCTTGATGGCCTCAGCATCTGCGGCCAGGGCTGATGAGCAGCAAGTCTTTACCTGTATCAAGCAGTACACAGCTATGGGCATCTCAGCCGATGCGGCCTTAGCTCAATGTCAGAAAACAAGCATGGTTGGCTGCGTACAAAAACTGCTTCAATCCAAGTTTGTAGCCAGCTCGATCAAGTTTGTTTCCGGTGAAGATCCCACCACAAAACCCACTGAGAGAGGCTATCTGATCGATATCGGCAATACCGAGAGCCGTTGGCTTGAAGGAAAGCAGTGGCAGGCAAAAGGATGCGCTGCTTTTACTCAGGGGCCCTACAAGCGTCAAAGCGATAAGAACACCACCTTCTGGAGTTCTGAGCGATCCTATGAATGGTTCCGGCAGGGATGGTGCCAGAAAAGCAGTATTGAGCTAGAACAGCCCTACAGCATTGAGGAAGCCAAGCTGCGTTGCGAGCTTGGTATATTCAATCCAACTCCTGCCGCATCTGTGGCTCCTGCTGCTGTTCCTAAAAGCGGCAACTAACCGAAGCGATGCGGAGGTGGGAGAAGTTGGACCTCACAAAACCGCAACCCACTGACGGATCTTCTCTGCCATAAGGAGCCTTCGCTCCACCAAAAAGGCCTCATAATCTAAGGGCGTGCCTTCCATAAGGGATATGGGCACGCAGTTCATATTCAGATTGGCTCTCAGCTCTGCTGCATCGGTGATGCCTCCGTAGCATTTCGGGCCACCAGCTACCTGCTCTCGCAGTTGAGCGAAGTAGGCCTCGGGCGCCTTGTCACCGATCGCGATATTGATCTCGCTCTGGGCCATTACGAAGTTTGCAATTTGGTTGTAGCTGCTCCTGGAGGCCCCGCCCCGCTTTAAATGATTGCGGGGGAACACATGGTGTTTGTCGCCGCGATTGATCAGCAAGTCGCGCACGGTGATGCCGGCCGAAAGGAAGCCGCGATCACCGAGTCGAGCCTGGGCTGCCTGGTAGGCGATGAAGTACGGGCTCATTGCTGAGGAGGTGTCCATCAGCTGAGGAAGCATCCCCGTCCAGAAGGTGGTGGGCAGTTCATTCTCGATCACAGCCTCGGCATAGGTCTTTAGGCCCTGGGAATCAATCTGCCGGATGTCGAGATCGAAAGCTGTTTCCGGGCTCCCGGAATAACGGCCAGTGAGAATTGACATGGCAAACCATCGCCGCACCAGACTCTCGATGTCGTCGGCTGGCAGATTCTCACGCCTTCCCCTGAGGAACAAAATGTAGGCAAAGTTAATGGCATTCCGGCTGCGAATCAGGTCGCTTGTCACAAACCCCGCAGACTTCAGGATCATGATGAACCGATCGAAATGGGTCTTACTCATGAATGCGAGCACGCCCTGTTTCAGCTTGGCAAAAGATTCCTCCGCAATACTCTCCTCGTACTGCTTTGTGGTGAAGTTGCGTCCCGATAGCAAAGCGACCAAGTCCTGTAGCTTGCCCCTCCCGAACTCTGAGGTGAAGGCCACCCGTAACATGTCGGTGTAAGTGGGGTCATAGAGGTCGTCGTTGATGTCCTTTAGCCAGGCCATCTTGGGTAGAAACTCAGACTTTGCAAATTCCGGATCATTCTTTTCGATCTGGGAGTAGAAGTCTGGCGAAATGGCAAGGTGACAGAAATATTCAATGGCCTTGCGCAGTGTGTTGCCGCCATAGGTTTCATTGACGGCGATCTTCGACATCGCGAAGTCGGCCTGGGAGAGCTCGGCCCCTGCCGAGTTGACGCGTATGAAGATTTCGGTAACGGTCTCAATATCAAGGTCTTCTGCCAGCTCGATCAAGCCAACGGAATTGTTGACGATTTTCAGAAGTCTTTGTAGCGACTTGCCTACTCGATTCCGATCGATCTCTGGATTGCGTGCCACGTAGGCGTCGGTCTGGTCAAACAGATCCGCATCCGACTGAAAGAGCTTTGAGACGTCTGGAATCCAAAGCGGATTTTTTGCGATAGCAGGATTGCTCACTTCAAAGCTCGGCTCGTCATCCGCTGCTAACGGGTTGAAGGCAATGCGTACTCGTACCCGTTCGTAGTCCTTTGTGAGCACTTCCATGCCAAGAAGGGAGGCCATCAGGGCGGTCACCCTTTGCTGCCCGTCAATCAGGATGCGCTTCCCGGCGGACGATGTGCCGTCCTTGAGCTTGACCGTGGGGTTTCGCCAGGCAATCAGGTAGCCCACTGGGAACCCCTGGTAGAGGGAATCCAACAGGTTGCGCACCTTGGTGGCTTCCCACACGAAGGGGCGCTGGATCTCCGGGATGGCGATCTCGCCGCTCTTCACCCAGGTGAGAAGGGTGTCGATCGGATGCGGCGTGACGGAGTAGCGCTGGGTAGCCATCGAGACGGTGTGTCCTCTTGGGCATTAGCGCTCTACCCAAGCATTCTGCTTCGTCAGCCGCACTTGAACAACCGCACCGCCTCCTCGTACTCCGCCTCGATCCCCAGCCCTGAGCCTTCACCCGTGTCAGCCGCTTCATGCCCACGTGGATCAGGCAGGCCAGGGCCAGGTCGCTCCAGCTGCCGGGCA
>JBAXXM010000023.1:0-42236 GCA_037127935.1 Synechococcaceae cyanobacterium ELA739 | reverse complement strand
TCGATCGCTGAAACAAGTTGCGCTGCGGTCGATCTGGCTTTTTCAGGAGTCCCTAAATATCAAGACCAAGACATCCAAGCAAAGAGATGGAATTAATTAAAATCAATAAAATACAATCCAAGTCAGGATTAAGATAGGGTATTGATGGCGCGTGCTACAATAACAATAAAGACAAGAATCATGAATAATGTATGGATTATTTGAAGCGTCTTGAGCCGATTACCAACCAACATATGCCCCTCTGGAGATCCAAAACAATTACTGGAAAGTATCGTGAAATATAAATAATCAATTGGTCCCGGTATCCAATTGTCCGACTTCAAAAATCTCTGCTCTATCTGCTCCTCAGGAAACAAGATTCCCTGGGGCAAATAGGAGCCAAGACTAATGTCTTGGAGTGTAACTCGCAAAGGATAATCACAATACCAATACCAAAAAACAAAAGCAAGATTAATCGCGATATACAAAGACAAAGATTCAACAAGAAGTTCGTAGGATTCAATGTGCAACCGATAAATAGTGACATTGACCGAGATCATGTTCGCCACCAACTGCAAAGACGTCACAATTCCCAGCAAGCGCATCAAGCGACGGGAAATCGGCAAACAACGCCGCAACCTGGGCAGCCACTTAGAAAACAATAGATACAGGAAGAATACCAGCAATAATGCATAAGATACCTGCAAAAAATCTCGGATTAAATTTAGCGCAACATCTGGCTTGTAGCTCTGAGAAATATAATACCCGACGATCTGCATTCTCAACAGCGAATCGATCAACACCGAGCCCCCCAAGGCATACAGGTAAGGGCGACTGATCAGGGCCGGTACCGAGTCACGGCTGGATTGACAACTGGATTCGGACATTGCGTTAGGCCACCCGCTTCTCCAGCAGGCTGGCCGCATAGCTTTGTGCCTCGCCCGAATCCCCACCGGCCAGTTCCGCCAGTTCGTCCTGACGGGCACGAGTGTCCCGCAGTTGGGACACCCGGGTCTGGGTGATCCCCGCCTCCACCGCCTTGCTGACCCGGAAATGGTGATCCGCCGCAGCGGCCACCATCGGCTGGTGGGTGACACAGAACACCTGGCGCTGCCGGGCCAGGCGCTGCAGCAGCTCCGCCATGGCCCCACTGACACGGCCGCTGACGCCGCTGTCGATCTCATCGAACAGCAGGGTGACGTGGGGATCGGCCGCGGCCAGACAGGTTTTCAGGGCCAGCAGGAAGCGGCTCATCTCGCCACCGGAGGCCACCTCCACCAGCGGAGCCAGGGGCTGGCCGGGGTTGGCGCTGAAGCGGAACTGCACCGCATCGGCCCCCTCCTCGCCCGGCTCCGCCGCCTCGATCGCCACGGCAAAGCGCACATTGGCCAGCCCCATCGGGCGCAAGGCCTCCATCAGCCGGGTTTCCAGCTCCGCGGCCGCAACCCGGCGGGCCTGGCTCAGGGCCGCCGCCCGGCGATCACGCTGCTGCCGAGCCAGCTGCTCCCGCTGCTGCAGGGCCATCAGCGCGGCCGCCGCCGAACCCGGCTCCAGGGTCAGCCGCAACTGGTCCCGCAGGTCGATCAACGCCGCCAGCTCCTGGCCATGGCGTCGCTCGAGCGCCTTGAGCTGGGCCAACCGCTCCTGCAGCTCCGACAGACGCTCCGGATCACTCTCCAGACAGGCGCCATAGCGATCCAGTTCCCGGGCCAGATCCTGCAGCGCCACCAGACCATCGGTGCAGGTCTCCCGCAGGGCCGCCACGCTGGCGTCCAGGCCCTCCATCTGCTGCAGTTCCTGCTCGCAGGCCGCCAGGTGATCAAGGGCGGAGGGGGCCGCCTCGGCTCCCTCGACCAACCGGCCCAGCAGGGTCATCACCCCCTCTTGCAGGCGCACCCCGTGGGCGAGGCGATCCTGCTCAATCTGCAGCTGCTGCGCCTCCAAGGGATCCTCCAGAGCCGCCGCCTCCAGTTCCTCCAGCAGTTGCTCCTGCTGCTCGCGCTGGCGCTGGAGCCGCTCCTGATCAGCCAGAGCCGCGGCCAGCTCAGCCGCCGCCGCCCGCCACTGCCGGAACGCCGTGCGGACCTCCTCCAGCAGGGGCAGCTGGGTCTCGCCGGCGAAACGGTCGAGCCAACGCCGCTGCTGCCCGGGCCGACCCAATTGCTGGGTCTGACCCTGAACCGTGAGATCGAGCAGCAAGGGGCGCAGATCCAGCACCTGGGCACGGCTGATGACGATGCCGTTGAGCCGGTGACGACTGCTGAGCCGTTCCTCCTGCTGGCGCCAGTCCCGGCTCAGCACCAGCTCCTCCTCCAGCTCCAGTTCCTGGCTTTCCAGCCAGGCCCGCACGGGGGGCGACAGCCGGAAGCAGGCTTCAATCCGGCCCCGCTCGCAGCCGCGCCGCAGCAGCCGGGCTGCCTGGGAGCCCTGGGAGCCGCCCAGCAAGGCGTCGAGGGCATCCAGCAGGATCGACTTGCCCGCCCCGGTTTCGCCGGTGAGCACGGTGAAACCCGCTTCGAACGACAATTCCAGGCGTTCGATCAGGGCGATGTTCTCCAGGCTCAGGGCCGTGAGCACGCCTACCTCCGCTGCACCGTCGGTACGAGGCCTGACCGTAGCGGCTGCGGGTTTCGTTTAGAAGGGGGGACCTTCCAAATCACGCCGTCCGCCCCCGCGTGGCATGGCACCCCACCGCCATGGTCAGCTCGCCCCCCGCCCAGCAGAGCAGCCTGCAGCCACTGGAGATCGACGGCGATGGGGCGAACCTGCCCCAGCCTGCCCCTGCCGTCAACAGCGGCGAGTTGGGGGACTTCATCGAAGCGGCCGGCCTGCTGAGCTACGACCCCGCCGCGATCACCCGCATCTACGCCGGCCATCCCCAGCGGCTGATCCGTCGGCTCTGGCAGACCCTGGTGCCGATCGGTCTCTACCTGCTGGGCGTGGGCTTCGACTGGATCAGCGGCGCCCTGAACATGCGGGAACGGGCCCGTACCCGCGCCCGGGAATGCGCTGAGCTGCTGGCCCAGCTCGGACCGGCCTTCATCAAGGCGGGCCAGGCCCTCTCGACCCGGCCCGACATCGTGCCGCCGCTGCTGCTGGAGGAACTGGCCCAGCTGCAGGACCAGCTGCCCGGCTTCGACAGCGCCCTGGCGATGGCCTGCATCGAAGAAGACCTGGGGGCTCCGGTCGAGGCGATCTTCGCGGACCTGGACCGGGAGCCGATCTCAGCGGCCTCGTTGGGGCAAGTGCACCGGGGCACGTTGCACAACGGCGAACGGGTGGCGGTCAAGGTGCAGCGCCCGGGCCTGCGGGAGCAGATCACGCTCGATCTCTACATCGTGCGCAACATCGCCGCCTGGATGAACACGAACGTCCGTCTGATCCGCAGTGATCTGGTGGCCCTGATCGACGAACTGGGCAAACGGGTGTTCGAAGAGATGGATTATCTCAACGAGGCCGCCAACGCCGAACGTTTCGCCGAGCTACATCGCCATAACAGCCGCATTGCCGTCCCGGCCATCTTCCATCACGCCACCAGCCGCAGGGTGCTGACGATGGAATGGATCGATGGCGTCAAACTCACCAACCTGGACGCGGTACGGGCCCTCGGCGTCGACCCCGATGACATGGTGCAGGTGGGCGTCAACTGCAGCCTGCAGCAACTGCTGGAGCACGGCTTCTTCCACGCCGATCCCCATCCTGGCAACCTGCTGGCCCTGGCCGACGGCCGGCTGGCCTATCTCGACTTCGGCATGATGAGCGAAGTCACCCGTGAATCGCGCACCGGCCTGATTCAGGCGGTGGTGCATCTGGTCAACCGCAACTTTGGAGCCCTGTCCAAGGATTTCGTGGCGCTGGGTTTTCTGGGCAAAGAGGTGAATCTGGAGCCGATCGTTCCGGCCTTTGAAAAAGTCTTCGGCCAGGCCCTGGAGATGGGCGTCAGCCGCATGGACTTCAAGGCCGTCACCGATGATCTCTCGGGGGTGATGTATCGCTTTCCCTTCCGGGTGCCGCCCTATTACGCCCTGATCATTCGCTCCCTGGTGACCCTGGAAGGCATTGCCCTCAGTGTCGATCCCAGCTTCAAGATCCTCGGCGCTGCCTATCCCTACTTCGCCCGCCGCCTGATGGAGGACCCGGATCCTTCGCTGCGGCGCAGCCTGCGCGAAATGCTGTTCGACGGCGAGGAATTCCGCTGGCAGCGCCTGGAAAATCTGATCAGCAGCGCCTCACTGCAGGCTGAGCTTGACATCGAAGGTCTGCTCGATCAGGTGCTGGATTTCCTGTTCTCCGCCAACGGTGGCCTGCTGCGCCAGCAACTCGTCGATGCGGCGGTGGAGCGAATGGACAACCTGGCCTGGAACACCACCCTGCGGCTGGGCCGCCGCCTGCCCCGCCCCCTGCAACCGCCGGGCCTGCGCCAGCAGAACAACCTCCAGAGCCTGGGCAGCGGTGGCCCGCTGCTCGACCTCGAACCGCTGCGGCAACTGGCGGCGATTCTCAAGGATCTGCCGGGATTCGAGCCCAGGCTGCTGCTGCGCCGGCTGCCCCGGGTGCTGGGAGAACCGGACCTGCGGCGCATGGGTCTGGATCTGGCCAGGGGACTGGCGGAGCGAGGCGTGGTGCGACTGCTGCGCGACGTCCTGGTCACCCCGGATGTGCGGAAGACCGTCGAACTGGCCACCAGCTGAACGCAGGGGGAATCCGGGAAGCCGCTCTAGATTCGAGATCTCCTTTTCCCCGGTGATCGGCTTGCGCAAACGGCAACGGCTCCTGGCAGCACTGCTCGGCCTTGGCCTGTGCTGCGCGTCCCCTGCCGCCATGGCAGCCCAGAACGTGGTCTTCGTCAGCGGCGCCTTCCGGCGTTCGATTTCGGTGGCCGATCTCGAGCATCTGGCGATGACCGGGGAAGCGCGAGGCCTGCTGGTCGATGTGCTGAAACTCAGCCATCAGCAACCGGAAGCGGTCGCCAAGTTGCTGAACCAGTCGGTGGCCCTGCCGGTGGTTCTGGTCAGCCGGCTGCTCAACACCCGCATCGGCGAAGCCCTGCTCAATCGGCTGGCGCAGATCATCTTTCCGCTCAACGCCTCCAGCGTCGGCATCCCGGCCCTGCGCTCGGCCGTGATCCTGGGCATCGCCGACAACAAAAAGGGCCTCTCGGCCATTTCCTTCCTACAGGCCTACCCCACCCAGGAAATCGCGGTCAGCCTGCCCGCCTTGATGGGATTGATGAACAAGGCAAGCTCGATCACCGATCTGGTGCGCTTCTTCTCCGAATCGCCCCTCGACGGCCTGCGGGGCGACAAGACCAGCAGCAGCGCTCCCTGAGAACCCCGCCAGCCCCTGAACCGGGGGTCCCGCGCGAGCCTCAGGAAGTGGCGACGTAGATTCGGCCCCAGCGCCGCCTTTCCCGCCCGTGCCCCTGCTTCGAGCTCTGCAGCGCCTGGGCCACAGGCCCACGATGCAGGACTGGCCGGGCTTGATCGAGGCCTACCGCTCCTGGCTGCCGGTGTCTGCCGCCACGCCGGTGATCACCCTGCACGAAGGGGCCACCCCGCTGATCCCGGCGCCGGTGATCGCCGAGCGGATCGGCCGGGGCGTCAAGGTCTTCCTCAAGTACGACGGTCTCAACCCCACGGGCTCCTTCAAGGACCGGGGCATGACCATGGCCATCAGCAAGGCGCGCGAAGCCGGCTCCGAAGCCGTGATCTGCGCCAGCACCGGCAACACCTCGGCGGCGGCTGCCGCCTACGCCCGCCGTGGCGGCATGCGGGCCTTCGTGCTGATCCCCGATGGCTACGTGGCCCAGGGCAAGCTGGCCCAGGCCCTGCTCTACGGCGCCGAGGTGCTGGCGGTTCAGGGCAACTTCGACCGGGCGCTGGCGATCGTGCGCGACGTGGCCGACCGCTATCCGGTCACCCTGGTCAATTCGGTCAATCCCTACCGGCTGCAGGGCCAGAAAACCGCCGCCTTCGAGGTGGTGGATGCCCTGGGGGAGGCCCCGGACTGGCTCTGCATCCCCGTCGGCAACGCCGGCAACATCAGCGCCTACTGGATGGGCTTCCAGGAGTATCAGGCGGCCGGCCACTGCCGCCGGCTGCCGCGAATGATGGGCTTCCAGGCCGCCGGCTCGGCGCCGCTGGTGCTGGGGCACACGGTGGAGCAGCCGGACACGATCGCCACCGCGATCCGCATCGGCAACCCGGTGAACCGGGAAAAGGCCCTGAAGGTGGAAGCCGAAAGCAAGGGGGGCTTCATGGCCGTCACCGACGCCGAGATCATCGACGCCTACAAGCTGCTGGGCAGCGGCGAGGGCGTCTTCTGCGAACCGGCCAGTGCCGCCTCGGTGGCCGGCCTGCTCAAGCGGCGTGAGGAGGTGCCGGCCGGAGCCACGGTGGTCTGCGTGCTTACCGGCAACGGGCTCAAGGATCCGACCACGGCCATCGAAAACAACGATTCCAAGTTCCATACCGGCCTGGCCCCGGACACCGATGTGGTGGCCAAGGTGATGGGCTTCTGAGCCAGCCGATCCTGAGCCGTCGCAGCTGCCGGTGCCACACCAGCCCTGAGGGCTGACGGAACGGGCGGCCAGCGATCGCCTGGAGCGCTACGGACGGCCGCTGCTGGCGGTCCGGGGGCCGAGAGCGGTGGCGTGGCTGAAGGCCTGGGCCGATGGTCGCTGGAGGCCCTCAGCGATGGCGAACCACAGCGCGTGCAGCGGCCTGACCTGAGCAGCACCGCTGCCGGGCCGGGCCGCTGCAGGTCCTGGGCGGCATCCCTGGCGGACCCAGCCCCGTTGGAGACGCAGCGCCAGGGATCCGCCTGCCAAAGCGTCTGGGGAAGACCTGAGGAAATCCGTCCGGGAAGACCGTGCAACCAGGGGTCGATCAACCCGGTCCCGGTAACCCGCTTTTCCCCAACGCCGGGAAACGGTGGAAAACGCCATCTCACGGCAGAGTCCAACGGCGATTTCCCCAGGCTTGCCGATCCAATTCCCAAGCTGCTGCAACGGGTCTGGACCATTCTTGCCGTTTTCCCCCGGGCCTACTACGGCTGAAGATTTTTTGTCTTTTAAAAATCAATCCTCTTGGATCAGAAGAACAGCGCAAGCCCTTGGACCGGGACGTTGCGCTTTTGACCGGCGTGTGAAACCGTGGGGCCCGCCCATGACAATGCCCCGGGCAGGCCAGGATCCCCACCCATGAAGCTGGTCTGCTCCCAGGCCGAACTCAACGCCAGCCTGCAGCTGGTCAGTCGGGCGGTGGCGTCACGCCCGACCCATCCGGTGCTGGCCAATGTGCTGCTTACAGCCGATGCGGCCACCGGCCGGCTGAGCCTCACCGGCTTTGATCTCAATCTCGGGATTCAGACCAGCCTGCCGGCCGCGGTTGAGAGCAGTGGCGCCATCACCCTGCCGTCACGCCTGTTCGGCGAAATCATCAGCCGCCTGTCCTCTGACAGCCCGATCACCCTCCACTGCGGCGAAGCCGAGGAACTCGTGGAGCTCACCAGCCTCTCGGGCAGCTACCAGATGCGGGGCATGCCCGCCGATGACTTCCCGGATCTGCCCCTGGTCCAGAGCGGCACCCCGATCCGCATCGATGCCGAGGCCCTGGTCAAGGGGCTGCGCGCCACCCTGTTCGCCAGCAGTGGCGATGAGGCCAAGCAGCTGCTCACCGGCGTCCACCTGCGTCTCGACGACGACGGCCTGGAGTGCGCCGCCACCGACGGCCATCGCCTGGCAGTGCTGCGCCTGGCCAACATCACCGAACCGGCGGTGGCGGTTCAGGCGGAGGCGGAGCCGGAGGCCGGCGAGCCCTTCGCCGTCACGGTGCCGGCCCGTTCCCTGCGGGAGCTGGAGCGTCTGCTCAGCGGCCGCCCCAGCAGCGAACCGCTCAGCCTGTTCTGTGAACGGGGCCAGGTGGTGGTGCTCTGGGCCAATCAGGTGCTGACCAGCCGCACCTTGGATGGCACCTATCCCAACTACCGCCAGCTGATCCCGGAGTCGTTCAACCGTCGCATCGCTGTGGACCGCCGTGGCTTCGTCTCTGCCCTGGAACGGGTGGCGGTGCTGGCCGATCAGCACAACAACGTCGTCAAGATCAGCAGTGATCCGGAGGCCGGCAAGGTGCTGATCCGCGCCGACGCCCAGGATGTGGGCAGCGGCTCCGAATCGCTGGCGGCCGAGATCAGCGGCGAGGCGATCGAGATCGCCTTCAACGTCCGCTACCTGCTCGACGGGGTCAAGGCCATGGGCGCTGATCAGGTGGTGCTGCAGTGCAATGCCCCCACCACCCCGGCGGTGCTGGCGCCGGTCGGTGAGGAGAACCCGTTCACCTATCTGGTCATGCCGATCCAGATCCGCAGCTGAGCCGGTGTCCCTTCCCGAGCAGCTGTTGCTGAGCGATCTGCTGCGCCGGCGGGTTCGTTGCGATCAGGGCCTCGACCACGGCGCCGGCGTCAGCGGCTGGATGCATCCTCCGGTTCACCGGCTGCTGGGCTGGGTCAGCCGTCCCTCGGCCCTCTCCAAACGCCGGCTGGTCTGGCGGCTCGATCAGCTGCGCGGCCTGGGGGAACTGGAGGCCTTGGTGCAGGGCCCCGGCGCCGAGACGGAGCCCGCGATTCTGGAGCGCCTGCCGACCCTGCTCGGGGCCGCCCTGCTCGGGGCTGATGGGGTCCTGCTCGGCAGTGTCAGCGATGCGGCGGTGGAGTTGCGCAGCGGTCGCATCCGCCATTACCTGGTCTCCCGCAGCGACCCCCGTCTGCCCGGTAGCAGTCGCTGGCGCCTGAGTCCCGAGCGCATCGTTGATCAGCAGCCTGGCCAGGTGGTCACGGTGCTCCAGGGTCTCGACGATCTGCCCCTGGCCCGGGCCAGCGTGCGCCAGGAGTTCCTGCGGCGCTCACGGCGCTGGCGGGATCAGATGGGCGAGGAGACCAATCGGCTGCGGGATCGTTTCCAACAGGCCAGCGGCCGCTTTGAGGAGCGCCTGGAGGGCTGGCTGGAGGAACCGCCCTGGGATGGGTTGGAGCCCCCCCTGGGGCGGGCTGCGGGCTTCTGGGAGGGCCGGGATGAGGATGAACTTCCCCTGACCTCCCGGCGGCGGCCGTTGGACGGGGAGCCGGATGCAACCGATCCCCTCGAGGACTGGTCCCTGGATGAGGGGGCGCCGGCGCGGGATTGGCCCGAGTCGCAGGACTGGTCCGCTCGCGAACGCCGGCCTGAGCCCGTCGACCAGCCTGAGCCGGAGGACGATCGGGACGAACCCTGGCCCCCTCGCCGACCGGAACGGCAATCCTGGGCGCGCCCCGAACAAGAGGCCTCGGGCGAGGACGAGACCGACGGGCACCGATCGGAGCGGCCCCAGGAGCCGCGATCGCGGCGCTCCGACACCCGGCAGGACCGCTTTCGCGGTCGCGACGGCGAAGACGATCCCTGGATCTGATACTGGAGACCTGCTGCAGCGACCTCCGTTGGTCTCCTCCTCCCCTTCGCCCTTCTCGGTGCCCGAGGCCCTGCGCAAGGAAGGCCTCAGCCAGGGCGACTACGAGGAGATCGTGCGGCGGCTGGGGCGTGCACCGAACCGGGCCGAGCTCGGCATGTTCGGCGTGATGTGGTCGGAGCACTGCTGCTACCGCAACTCCAGGCCCCTGCTTAGCCAGTTCCCCACCACCGGTCCCCGCATTCTGGTGGGACCCGGCGAGAACGCCGGTGTGGTCGATCTGGGCGAGGGTCAGCGGCTGGCCTTCAAGATCGAGAGCCACAACCACCCCTCGGCCGTAGAGCCTTTTCAGGGGGCCGCCACCGGTGTGGGCGGCATCCTGCGGGACATCTTCACGATGGGGGCGCGGCCGATCGCCCTGCTCAACGCCCTGCGCTTCGGGCCGCTCGAGGACGAGCGCAATGTCGGCCTGATGGAGGGGGTGGTGGCCGGCATCGCCCACTACGGCAACTGCGTCGGTGTGCCCACCGTTGGCGGTGAGGTGGCCTTCGATCCCAGCTACGGCGGCAATCCCCTCGTCAATGCCATGGCCCTGGGGTTGATGGAGACCGACGACATCGTCTGCTCCGGTGCCCGGGGGGTGGGCAATCCGGTGGTCTACGTGGGCAGCACCACCGGCCGGGATGGCATGGGCGGCGCCAGTTTTGCCTCCGCCGAGCTCACGGAAGCCTCCCTCGACGATCGGCCCGCCGTGCAGGTGGGCGATCCGTTTCTGGAGAAGGGGCTGATCGAGGCCTGTCTGGAGGCCTTCCAGAGCGGCGACGTGCTGGCCGCCCAGGACATGGGGGCCGCCGGCCTCACCTGCAGCTGTTCGGAGATGGCTGCCAAGGGGGGCCTTGGCATCGAGCTCGATCTCGATCGGGTGCCGGCCCGCGAGAGCGGCATGACGCCCTACGAGTTCCTGCTCAGCGAGTCCCAGGAGCGCATGCTGTTCGTGGTGCAGGAGGGCCGCGAAGAGGCGCTGATGGCCCGCTTCCGCCGTTGGGGCCTGCAGGCGGCCGTGGTGGGCCGGGTGCTGGCGGAGAACGTGGTGCGGGTGCTGCAGAACGGTGAGGTGGCGGCGGAGGTGCCCGCCAATGCCCTGGCCGACGACACGCCGATCAACCACCACGAGCTGCTGGCCGAGCCTCCCGAAGCGATCCAGCGCCATTGGCAGTGGCGCGAGAGCTCCCTGCCGGCGGCGAGCGCTGAAGGGGTGGCGATGGGCGATGGACGCCTGCCCTGGGGCGATGTGCTGCTCCGCCTGCTCGATGACCCGACGATCGCCAGCAAGCGCTGGGTGTATCGCCAGTACGACCATCAGGTGCAGAGCAACACGGTGGTGCCCCCCGGGGGCGCCGATGCGGCCGTGGTGCGCCTGCGGCCCCAGCAGGGGGAGGGTTCCCTGGCGGCGGCCGGTCGGGGCGTGGCGGCCGTGGTCGACTGCCCCAACCGCTGGGTGTTCCTCGACCCGGAGCGGGGCGGCATGGCGGCGGTGGCCGAGGCGGCCCGCAACCTCAGCTGCGTCGGTGCCGAGCCGCTGGCCGTGACCGACAACCTCAATTTCCCCTCTCCCGACACCGCCAGCGGCTACTGGCAACTGGCCCTGGCCTGTCGGGGCCTGTCCACCGCCTGCGCCGCCCTCGACACGCCGGTGACCGGCGGCAACGTCTCCCTCTACAACGAAACCCGCCTGCCCGACGGCAACATGCAGCCGATCCATCCGACGCCCGTGGTGGGCATGGTCGGTCTGGTCCATGACCTGGCCCACGTCACCGGCCTGGCCTGGCAGCAGGCCGGCGATGCGATCTGGTTGCTGGGCGTGCCCCTGGAGGCCGGTGAGACCGCCGGCCAGGCACCCGATCCGCGTTTGACCCTGGCGGGCAGCAGCTATCTGGAGGTGATCCATGGCCTGCTTACCGGCCGCCCGCCGGAGGTGGACCTGGAGCTGGAGCGCGCGGTTCAGGCCTTCCTGCGTCAGGCGATCACGGCCGGCCTGGTGGCCTCCGCCCACGATCTCAGCGATGGCGGCATGGTGGTGGCGGCCGCCGAGGCGAGCATCGCTTCGGGTCTCGGTGCCCATCTGGAGATTCCCACCAGTGGCGCCCGGCTTGATCGCCTGCTGTTCGCCGAAGGTGGCGCCCGCCTGCTGGTGACCGTGCCTCCGGCCCAGACCGTGGCCTGGCAGCAGGCCCTCGATGCGGCGGCGAGCTCCGGTGCGGCGTTTCCGGCCCAGTGCCTGGGGGTGGTGGAGGCCGGCTCCCGGTTCACGGTCGTGCAGGCCGGCATGCCGCTGCTGGATCTGGCGGTGGCCGATCTCCTGCGGGCCTTCGAGCAGGCCATTCCCCGCCGCCTCGGCCAGGCCGGTCTTCCACCGGATCACTGAAGGGAGCCCATGCGGCAGGATGAAGTCCCCCTTGATCGTGTTGTGCCCCGTGCCCTTCGACGAGCCTGAGCCTGTTCGCTCTCGAGCCGCTGTCTCCGTCGAAGGGTTCACACTGGATCAGCCGGATCAACGGCCGCCGCTGGAGCGGCCCGACAAGCCCGAGGAAGCTTGTGGGGTGTTCGCGGTGATGGCGGCCGGTCAGGCCGTGGCCAATCTCACCTATTTCGGCCTCTATGCCTTGCAGCATCGCGGCCAGGAATCGGCCGGGATTGCCGTGTTCCAGGGCGACCAAGTGCGCCTGCACAAGGACATGGGCCTGGTGAGCCAGGTGTTCGACCAGGAGGTGCTCGAGCGCATGCCCGGCGAGCTGGCAATCGGCCATAACCGCTATTCCACCACCGGCAGCAGCAAGGCCTGCAATGCCCAGCCCGTGGTGCTGATGACCCGCATCGGCCCCTTTGCCCTGGCCCACAACGGCAACCTGGTCAATGCCGCTGAGTTGCGGCTGGCCCTGGACCATCTGTCTGGGGAGTTCACGTCCACCACCGACTCGGAAATGATCGCCTTTGCCTTGCAGCAGGCGGTCGATGGCGGTCAGGGTTGGGCCGAGGCCATCCGCCATGCCGCCGGCCTCTGTCGCGGCGCCTTCAGTCTGCTGATCGGCACGCCGGAGGGTCTGTTTGCCCTGCGGGATGGTCACGGTGTGCGGCCGCTGGTGTTTGGCCATCTGGGCGAAGTCAGTCAGGCCCAGTGGGTGGCAAGCAGTGAAAGTTGCGGGCTTGACATCATCGGTGCCCATTTTGTGGATGATGTGCAGCCCGGCGAAATCATTCATTTCCGGCAGGGCGATCCGGTACCGGAGCGGATTCAATGGTGCCAGGAGCCGGCCAAGCTCTGTGTGTTCGAGATGATCTATTTTGCTCGACCTGACAGTCGCTTCTTTGGTGAATCTCTCTATAGCTATCGCGTGCGCATCGGCGAGGTGCTGGCCCGAGAAAAACCCATTGCCGCTGACATCGTGATCGGTGTGCCCGATTCCGGTATTCCTGCCGCCATTGGCTATTCCCAGGTCAGCGGTATTCCCTTTGCCGATGGTCTGATCAAGAACCGCTATGTCGGCCGCACCTTCATCCAGCCCACCCAGGCGATGCGGGAGGCCGGCATTCGCGTTAAACTCAATCCGCTGCCCGATGTGCTCTCCGGCAAGCGGGTGGTGGTGATCGATGATTCGATCGTGCGTGGGACCACCAGTCGCAAATTGGTGCAGGCACTCCGTGATGCCGGGGCCACCGAGGTGCACATGCGCATCAGTTCACCGCCGGTCACCCATCCCTGTTTTTATGGCATCGATACCGACACCCAGGACCATCTGATCGCGGCCCGTCTCACCCTGGCGGAGATCGAGCAGCATCTGGGGGTGGATTCCCTTGCCTATCTCAGCAAGGCGGGCATGGTGCAGGCGGCCCAGACCAACGATGGCGAGTTCTGCACGGCCTGTTTCGATGGCCACTATCCGATCGATCTCGATCCTTCGGTGCGGGCCAGCAAGCTGATGCTGGAACCGGCGGGCATCGCCGCCAGCCTTTGAGCGAAGGTTTCGATCTTGCCGGTGATTCGTGGGCGTTCGGTTGCTGATCTTTGGCTGTGGAGTGCGGGCCTCTGATGCGGATTGCCTTTCTTGATTCCTGGTTGCAGGATGCCGCCAACGGCAGTGGCACCGCCGTGGCGATCGGCGGCCTGGCCCAGAACCTGATCGCCCGGGGCCATCAGCTGGAGCGTCTGGCGCCCGAGGGGAGCTGGCCCCGCAATCTGCTGCTGCGCCGGCTCTGGTTCAACCTCACGTTGCCCCGCAGGCTGGCCCGCGGCCGCTATGACCTCGTGGTCGGTTTCGATATCGATGGTGTTCGTGTTTCCGGCCGCTCCGGAGTGGCTTATGCCTGCTCGATCAAGGGGGTGCTGGCGGAGGAATCCCGCTGTGAGCGGGGCTGGCCGCGGTTGATGTTGTGGCTGCTCTCCCGCCTGGAGTGCCGCAATGCCCGTCGCGCGCCCCTGGTGCTGTCCACCAGTCGCTATTGCTGCGAGCGGATTCAATCCCATTACGGCGTGCCGGCGGAGCGGTTGGCCCTGGTGCCGGAGGGCATCGATCTCAGCCTCTGGGGTCCCAGCAGCGATCCCGTCGCCCTGGCCCGGGTCGATGCCGCTCGCGAGCCGTTCACCGTGCTTTGCGTGGCGCGCCAGTACCCCCGCAAGCGGGTGACGGATCTGCTGGCCGCGTTTCCGCTGGTGCTGGCCCAGTTGCCCCAGGCCCGTCTGGTGGTGATCGGCGATGGACCCGAGCATGGGGCCCTGGCCCAGCAGCGGGCCGATCTGGGGCTGGAGGCCTCGGTGCAGCTGCTCGGCGCCCTGGCCTCGGATCAGGAGGTGCGGGCCTGGTACCAGCGGGCTTCAATCTTCTGCCTGCCGTCGATCCAGGAGGGGTTCGGCATCGTCTTTCTCGAGGCCATGGCCAGTGGTTTGCCGGTGGTCAGCACCACCGCCACGGCGATTCCCGAAGTCGTGCCCCATGGTCAGGCTGGATTGCTGGTGCCGCCCCGGGATCCGCTGGCTCTGGCGGCGGCGATTCTCAGCCTGCTGGGGGATGCCACCCTGCAGGAGCATTGCAGGCGTTTTGGGCGGCAGCATGCCAGCGGTTTCCATTGGGACCGGGTGGCGGAGACGTTCCTGGCGGCGGTGCAGCGGCTTCCATCGTGAGCAGGCCGCGGCTGCGGCGGGCGTCGCCGTCGATTATTCGCACCGTTCGCGACCGTTCGGGGCCGGCCATCCACGCCGCCGGATAGTGCTCATGGGCCCCATCGAGGATCGCCACCCGGTCGTCATTTGTGCGACCGGGTGGCGAGCTTCAAGGGAGGTTGTTTGGGCAGGTTTCTGAAGCGGCAGTTTTTGACGGTCTCCCCTGTTCCTGACTTGCCGGATTGGCCGCTAAAGCGAGGCTGAGCTTCAGGTGTCCACTGGTCGCGGGGCCAGGAGCAAGGGCGTTGGCCGGGCCGCTTCAGCTGTCGATCAGGGGCACCAACTGCTGGAGGCTGTCTCCCTGAGCCAGGGACAGGAGCTGGCCAGTGCCCGTGCTGTCCTGGATGTCGAGTGCATCGGCTTTCAGTCGCAGATTGCGGCTGTCGGCGTTGGCCAGCCGCACGCCCACCACGCCGCCCCGGTCCTGGCACAGGTCCACCAGAGCATCGCCCCGCTCCAGGAAGCGCAGACCGATCTGGCCCAGGTCACCCCGTTCCGAGGGTCTCAGGCTTGCCACGCTCAGCCGTTTGACCTGGCCCTGGCGGCTGGCCAGCAGCACATGGCCATCGGCGCGGACGCCGGCCGCCCCCACCACCGATTCGCCGGGCAACAGGCGCATCAGCACCGGTCCCTGGGCCGTGCGACCCATCAACGGCAGGTTGGACTCGTTCACCGTCAGCCGCAGTACGCGGCCGGTGCTGCTGGCCAACACCAGCTCCTCGTTGTCGCGGCAGGGCACCACCCGCTGCAGGTCCACCCCTTCCTTGAGTTTGAGCACGGTGGCGGCCCGACCGGAGAGTTCCTGGAAGTCCTCCAGGGGCAGGCGCTTGAAGCGGCCGTCGCTGCTGAGCAGGCCGAGGCTGGTGTGACTGGCGTCGCCGGGCAGGGGCAGCACCTGGATCAGGCGGGCATCGCTGAGGCTTTCCGGCAGGAATTTGTCCAGGGTGCCCGGTTGTTGGCCGGCGAACTCCCAGCGCAGCAAGGCCACCCGACCATCGGCACTGAAGGCCAGCAGGGGCGGCTGGGAGCTGATTGGCAGGATCAACTGGGCCGGGGCGGGTTGGTCGGCCAGGTCCGCCGGTTCATCGAGATGGAGTCGACCCAGCATCTGCGGCGTCACGATTCGCACGGCGCCATCGGATTGGATCAGCAGGCGACTGTCGGGGGCCAGGGCTTCAAAGGCTTGTTGACGCTGCAATTCAGCGTTGGGTCTGACCGCCGCCGCCCGTTGGGCCACCAGCAGATCGCCGCCTTCGATCAGGCGGGTACGGCGCGGCGTGCCATAGCGCTTCTTCAGTTGCTTCAGCTCGGCCACCAGGGTGTCCAGCAGCGTGTCCCGGTCGTCGAGCAGATGGCGCAGCCGGGTGCGTTCAACCCGGAGTTCCTCGGCTTCCTTGCGCAAGCTCTCCTGCTCAAGCCCGGTCAGGCGCCGCAGCGGCATCGCCAGCACGGCGTCGGCCTGGCGCTCGCTCAGATCCAGGCGCACCTGCAGGCTGGCCTTGGCGGTGGCGGCGTCCGGCGCGGCGGTGATCATGGCGATCACCTCCTGCAGGGCATCAAGGGCCTTGATCAGACCTTCGACCACCTCCAGCCGGTCCTCGCAGCGGCGCAGCGCGTGGGTGGTGCGCCGGATCATGGTCAGTTCCCGGTAGTCCAGGAATTCCTGGAGCATGCGCCGCAGGCTCAGCTGTACCGGCTGGCCATGGACCAGGGCCAGCAGAATCGCGCCGAAGTTGCTCTGCAGGGCGGTGCGCCGCTGCAGTTCCGTCAGCACGGTTTCGGCGTTGGCGTCCCGGCGCACCTCAATCACGACCCGCATTCCTTCGCGGTCGCTTTCATCGCGGATGTCGGCGATGCCGCCGATCTTGCCCTCATTCACCTGTTCCGCCAGCTTCTCGATCCAGCCGGCCTTGCTGAGCTGATAGGGCAGCTCGGTGATCACCACCGCCCCGCGCCGATGGCGGCCCTTGCCCGGCTGCACCTCCTCGATGTGGGCGACGCCCCGCATCGGGATGCTGCCCCGACCGGTCAGATAGGTGTCGCGCAGGCCGGCTCCGACCAGCACTTCGCCGCCGGTGGGGAAATCGGGGCCCGGTACCAGTTCCAGCAGTTTTTCGTCGCTGAGATCGGGTTTGCGAACCAGGGCGATCAGGGCGTCCACCACTTCGCCCAGGTTGTGGGGCGGAATGCTGGTGGCCATGCCCACGGCGATGCCGGTGCAGCCGTTCAGCAGCAGGAAGGGCAGCTGGGCCGGCAGCACGGTGGGTTCCTGCTGGGAGCCGTCGAAGTTCGGGGCGAAATCGACCGTGTCATTGCCGATCTCATCGAGCATGCCCTCGTGGGCGATCGGCGCCAGGCGGGTTTCGGTGTACCGCATCGCCGCCGGCGGATCGTCATCGACGGAACCGAAGTTGCCGTGGCCGTCGAGCAGGGGATGGCGGCTGGCAAAGGTCTGCACCAGGCGCACCAGGGCGTCGTAGACCGCCTGATCGCCGTGGGGGTGGTACTTGCCGAGCACGTCGCCCACCACCCGGGCGCATTTGCGGTAAGGGCGGTCGGGTGTCAGCCCCAGCTCGTGCATCGCAAACAGGATGCGTCGCTGCACCGGCTTGAGGCCATCGCGCACATCCGGCAGGGCGCGGCCCACGATCACGCTCATGGCGTATTCGAGGTAGGAGCGCTGCATCTCCTGGTGGAGCGCGATCGGCTCGATGCGTGCTTCTGGGCGCTCCTCGGCCATCCGGTGCTGGGGTCTGGGGTCTGGAGACGGGGCTCAGCCTACAGATCGCGATCCGGCAGCACCAGGGATCAACGGGTTCAGGGACTTTCGTCGTCGTCCTTGTCGTGGCCGGTGGCATTGGCCGAAGCCCGTTCCACCATCGGTTTGAGTTCGGGCAGGGCCAGCAGCCGTCCAGTGGCGGAGCGCAGTTTCACGCCCCAGAGCTGTTCTTTCTGGTAAGCGTCACGAACGTAATTGGGATCTTCGTTGAGGGCGTTTTCCGCCAATTGCAGGGCCTCGCTGCGGTTCTGGGGGTTGCTTTCAAACAGGGCGGAGCCCAGGGCCAGCGAGGTTTCGGCGGCCGTCGGCTTGATTTTGAGCACCCGTCGCCAGCGTTCGATCGCCTCCTTGGGGCGATTGAGTTCAAACAGCACCAGCCCCTGGTTGTTCACCGCCTCCCAGAAATCGCTGCGCAGGGCCGAGGCCTTTTCAAAGGCGGCCAGCGCTTCCGTCGGCCGGCCCAGCAGCAGGTTGGCGTTGCCCAGATCGAAGTAGGCCCCGGAGTTCCGGCCATCGAGCTGCAGGCCGCGACGCAGCAGGTCCAGGGCCTCTGAGGGTTTGCCGTTGCGCAGGGCCAGGGAGCCCTCGGCAAACCAGATGCCCGCATTGCCGGGATCGAGGCGCTTGGCCCGATCGAGGGCCACCAGGGCCTTGCTGCTGTTGTTGCTGCGCAGCAGGGCCTCCGCCAGCAGCACCCAGCTGCGCGGGTCATCGGGCAGCAGCCGCACCGACAGTTCAGCGAGGCGGGCGGCGTCTTCGGCCTGACCGAGACGCAGCAGCCGGGCTGCCGCCTGGGCGATGCCGAGGCCGGCGCCCTCCAGTTCCTTGGTCTGGGGCAGGTAGACGTAGGGCACCAGGGCCCGTGCCGGCGGCAGCGTGCCCAGCAGCAACAGACCAGCGATCGGCAGGGAGGTGAGGAACTGCCACCGGCGCTGGCCCATGGGATCACAACGAATTCGACCCAGCCTAGGGACTGGCCCCCGTTTCACCCAGCTTCTGTTGGTGTTCAGCCGCGGCGATGTTGCGGCGCCACATCCAGGGCCGGATGCGCCGCAGGGCCGAGGCCCGCAGCCGTTCATCCCAGTCCTGATCACTCCAGCTGAGGGCTTCCTGCGCCTGCAGGTTCAGGAGCCAGGGCCGGGGTTGCACGTCGGGATCCTCCGAGCTCTGCAGGGCATCGCCGTTCCAGGGGCAGACCTCCTGGCAGATGTCGCAGCCGGCCACCCAGCCCTGCAGATGGCCGCTCAGGTGTGCCGGCAGTTCGGCGTCCCGGTTCTCGATCGTGTGGAAGGCAATGCAGCGCCGGGCATCGACCACGAACGGTTCGCGGATCGCTGCCGTTGGACAGGCGTCGATGCAGCGGCTGCAGCGGCCGCAGAGGCTTTCGCTGGCCTGGTCGGCCGGCAGCTCCAGGCTGGTGAGCAGATGGCCGATCAGCAACCAGGAGCCGCGCTGGCGGTGAATCAGGTTGCCGTGTTTGCCGATCCAGCCCAGGCCGGCCTCCTCCGCCCAGGCCTTGTCCATCAGCGGCGCACTGTCCACGCAGGCCCGCCATCGGGTACCGGGCGACCGGGCCTCCAGCCAGCGGCCCAGATGGCGCAGGCGGCGCTCCATCACCCGGTGGTAATCGCGGCCCCAGCCGTAGCGCGCCACCTTGAGGCTGCCCGGTTCGGGCCAGCGGCGCACGTAATAGGACAGGCCCACGGCCACCAGGCTGCGCACGCCGGGCAGCAGGCGTTCGATCTGCCGGCGGCGGGGATCTTCCATCCAGGCCATTGAGCCGTGATGCCCTGCCGCCAACCAGCGCTCCAGGGCGGCGCTGCGCAGCCGCAGGCGATCACTGCCGGCCGCCGAGGTGATTCCGACCGGGTCAAAACCGAGGGTCCCGGCTTCTTGTCGGAGCGCCTGGACCAGGTCGCTGCCGGCAGGGCTGGGCTGGGGTTGGTTCATCGCCGGTCAGTAGAGTCGGGATTCGCTGGTTCTGATCGTGTGACTGCCACCTCGCCTAGTCGTTTCAGCCCGCTCCTGCGCTGGATGGGCATCACCTTGGTGGCGTTGCTGCTGCTGCAGATGCTGGCGGTTCTCACGTTGTGGGACTGGAGCCAGGAGCCCTTCCGCCAGCTGGTGGTTGAACGCCTGATCAACCAGGCGCCGATGGCCCTGGTGGGCCTGGTGTTGATGTATCTCTCCTCCCGCCTCGAGGATGACTCCGAGACCCGCACTCCGGTGCTGTGGACGGTCTGCATCATCAGCGGTCTGCTGGCCGTCTTCCTCACCGCTGCCCTGCCGGTGGCCTTCGGTGGCGATCAGATCATGCAGCAGCAGTCCGATCAACAGCTGGCGGCGAAGAAGGGGCAGCTCGAAATGGCCCGCCAGCAAAGCCAGGATCCCGCCCTGGTGCAGCAACTGATCAAGCAGGCCGAGGCCTCCGGCCAGGTGCCCGCCAACGCCAGTGACGCCCAGAAAACCCAGTCTGCGAGAGCTTTCATCGATCGCCAACTCGATCAGATGGAAGCCCAGTACAAGCAGGTGGAGCAGAACAGCAAGGTCACCCTCAGCCAGCGTCGCTTCGCCGGCTCCGGTGGCGCCGTGGTCCTGATCATTGCCTTCACGATCCTCTGCCTCGGCAGCGTGCTCTGACCATTCCCTGCGGCCGCTCCGGCGCTCCACCGGCTGGTTAGCGTCGGGCCGTTCGATCCGAACTCCCCCCATCCACCTTGGTGACCTCCAGCCCCCGAACCGATCAGCCGCTGGGCAACCGCCTTCAGCAGGATCTCAAGAATGATCTGATCGCCGGATTGCTGGTGGTGATTCCGCTGGCCACGACGATCTGGTTGGCGACAACGGTGAGCAGGTTTGTGCTGGCCTTTCTCACCTCCATTCCCAAGCAGCTCAATCCGTTCAACACCCTCAATCCTCTCCTCCAGGATCTGATCAACCTCGGGGTCGGTTTGTTGGTGCCCTTGTTGGGCATCCTGTTGATCGGCCTGATGGCGCGCAACATCGTCGGCCGCTGGCTGCTGGAGTTCGGCGAGGGCACCCTGCTGCGCATTCCCCTGGCCGGCTCGGTCTACAAGACCCTCAAGCAGCTGCTGGAAACCTTTCTGCAGGGCAGTGGCGGCAATCGCTTCCGCCGGGTGGTGCTGGTGGAGTACCCCCGCGAAGGCCTCTATGCCGTCGGCTTTGTGACCGGCACCATCGGCACGGCGGTGCAGGCCGACTTCCAGGAATCGATGTTGAGTGTGTTCATCCCCACGGCTCCCAATCCCACCACCGGTTGGTATGCGGTCGTGCCGGAGCGCCTCGTCAAGGACATCGATCTCAGCGTTGAAGACGCCTTCCGCACGATCATCTCGGCCGGCATCGTCAGCCCCGACGAACGTGAACCCAACACGACCAACCGCAGTTTTTCCAGCCTGCTGGAGAGGCTGCGCGCCCCCCAGCTTTCCTGATGCAGAGCCGCACCCTTGCCCGCGAATTGGCCCTGCTGATGCTCGGCCAGATCAACGATCGAGGCCCGTCGGCCACCGCGGCTGGCACGGCGGCCCTGGCGGAGGGATCGCTGGAAGGGCTGCTGCAGCAGGCCCTCACCAGCCTCAGTCAGCACGTGCGCGATGCCCTGGATCGCTCGGCTGAGGATCTGCAGCAGGCCCAGCAGGAGCTGCTGGACAGCGAACTGCAGGAGGAGGGCCAGGCCCAGTTGCCGCGGGTGCGCCAGCATCTGCAGACGGGTCTGGGCCATGCGGAGCAAGCGCTCAACCGGCTGTCCGCCAGCCTGGAATTGCCGCGTCTGCTGCTGCTGGCCGATCTGGAGGAGGTGCGGCGCGGTGCGATCGAGCGGGCCCGGGCGGTGCTGCGCGATCGCGACCGGATCGATGAACGGCTGGATCGGGTGATGGAGGGCTGGCGGCTGACGCGCCTGCCCCGCATCGATCGCGACATCCTGCGGCTGGCGGCCGTGGATCTGGAGAGTTTCGCCACGCCGCCGGCGGTCGCTTGCAATGAGGCGGTCGAACTGGCCAACCGCTACAGCGATGAGCAGGGCCGCCGCATGATCAATGGCGTCCTGCGACGCTTCACCTCGGCAACGGTGTAAGGCTCCATGGTCTTCGACTGGTTCAAACGTGCGGCGGTCCCCCAGAGCCCGCCGCCCACTTCGCCGCCAACCGATGCTGAGCCGCCGGCCGCCGGCCAGTCCGCTTCCGCCGCCTCCCCCGAAGACGGTTCTCCCCCGGGGAGTTCGGAGCCCTCCTGGACCTTGGGGGTCGATGGAGCCGCGGCGACGCCTGAAGCAGCGGTGGCCCCTGCTGGTGATGCGTCAGCTCCTTCTGAGGCTCAGGCTGCTTCTCCCGTCTCAACCGGCGCCGCGGCTGGCCCCGTGCCTGACCCCTCTCCCACCAGCCCTGGCGCCGCAGCCTCGACCGCCCAGGCCCCGGCCGTCGGCGCCGTCGATCAAGAGGCCCTTGACTGGGCTCGCCAGGCCTATGCCCGCCTCAAGGCCCAGCAGGAGGCGGCCCGGGCGCCGGCTCAGCCCAGTCCGGCCAGCGCTGCCGTCGAATCGTCAATCGCAGCCCAGCCGCTCCCGGCTGTTGTTGAACCAACCCCTGTTGATCCGCAATCGGATCCAGCCCAATCAACGCCTGTTGCAGCCGAGGCGGCTGCCGTTGAGCCAACGGTTCTCCCCCAACCAACCGCTGCGGCTCAGGTAACCCCTCCTACCCAGCCATCGCCCCTTGCTCAGGAAACCGGCGCTGCAGGTCCAACCCCTGCTGCCACTGCGGTTCAACCAGGTGCGGCGGCGGGACTGGATGAGTCTGCTGCGCTGTCTCCACAGGCCAGTGGTTTCGCCGTTCCTGCCGCCCCAGCGCCGGCTCAAGCGGCTGCCGCTGCTGATCAAGGGGCTTCGTTGCCGTCAGCCCCTGACGTCGAACCTCCGGTTGTGGACCAGTCCCCCGCTGGTCTGGAGCCCTCGGCGGGCGCTACGTCCCCAGCGGCCAAGGGCCTGTCGTTGCTGGAACTGGCGGCCGCCCAGCGCCAGGAACGCCTGCAGCAGCTCACGGCGGCTCCGGCGATTCCGCCGAGCGAAAGCCCGCCCGTGGCGGCCGCGCCGGTTGCGCCCGAGCAGGCCGAGAGCGAACCCCAGCTGGGCGAGTTCGACGACACCTTCACCTGGTCGGCCGAGGTGCTGGCGGCCCAGGGCCGTCAGGTCGAGGACATGTCGGTGGAGGAGATCGACTGGCTGGGCCGGTTGCGCCGCGGCCTGGAGAAGACCCGCCGTGGATTTGTCACCCAGCTGCTCGAGAACCTCGGCGACGATCCGCTCACCCCGGAGGTGCTCGACGATCTGGAGACCACCTTGCTGCGCGCCGATGTGGGTGTGCAGGCCACTGACCGGGTGCTTGAGGCCCTGCGCCGCCGCCTCAATCAGGAGGTGGTGGATCCGGCCGAGGGGCTGCGTTTCCTCAAGGAGCAGCTGCGGGGGTTGCTGGAGGAGCCGATCAAGGCCAGTGCCGCTGAGCTGCTGGCCCCCCAGAAGGATCGCCTCAACATCTGGCTGATGGTCGGCGTCAACGGCGTCGGCAAGACCACCACCCTCGGCAAGCTGGCCAATCTGGCCGTACGCAGCGGCTACAGCTGCCTGATCGCCGCCGCCGACACCTTCCGGGCCGCGGCCGTGGAGCAGGTGAGCATCTGGGGGCAGCGCAGCGGCGTGCCCGTGATCGCCAATCCCAGTGCCAACGCCGATCCGGCCGCCGTCGTCTACGACGCCATCGGCGCGGCCCGGGCCAAGGGCACCGAGCTGGTGCTGGTCGACACGGCCGGTCGCCTGCAGACCAAGCACAACCTGATGGAGGAGCTCACCAAGGTCCGCCGCATCATCGACAAGCTGGCTCCCGAGGCGGTGGTCGAATCGCTGCTGGTGCTCGATGCCAGCCAGGGTCAGAACGGCCTGCGCCAGGCCATGGCCTTCGCCAGTGCCGCCGGTCTCACCGGGGTGGTGATCACCAAGCTCGATGGCAGTGCCCGCGGGGGCGTGGCCCTGGCGGTGGCCTCCGAGGCCAGGCTGCCGATCCGCTTCATCGGGGCGGGCGAGGGTATCCGCGATCTGCGCCCCTTCAACAGCTTCGAGTTCGTCGAGGCGCTGCTCTCCAGGTAGGCAGGGCTTTCCGCGGGGATCCGGGCCAAGCCGGATCGAAGCCCCGGATGACCCGAGTAGGCCAGGCCAAGGCCATGCCTTCCCCGATCGGACCTTGCGCCCCAGGATCGGTGCGCCCCGGTGGGGGTCGCCGAGCTTGTTGGCCCATCCGGGCCCCGGTCCGCGGCCCAGGGCTTGTTGGCTAAGCCGGAGCAGCGGGGCTGGCTGCCCCGACTTCCCGGCAGCTTGATCCCATGACGATCCCGGTCTCCGTGGCCACGACCCGCTCAGTCCGCGCCAGGGTTCCGGTTCGACCTTGGTCAGCGTGAATGCATGGGCCATGCATCGCTGAAGGACTGCATTTTTTGCTGACATTGCACTTCAGGTCGCCTTTGGCATGGCTGGATTTGAAGCCCAATGCACTGTGGTATTGGGATTGCTGCTGGCTGGGTTGATATTGACGCCATTTGATCCCTTGTTGGTTGATTTCTGTTTTTGTTATTGCCCCAGCTGGCTTCGGGTCTGGGAAATTGGCTTTTTTTTCGCTTTTTGCTCAAGTCTTCGCTTTTTGGTCGTTGGGCTTGGCTTTTCTCAGCTTGATCTATAATCTTTTCAACAATGTTCGTCGCCAACTGCCCCGAATGACTGCTTGGCGATCCGTCACGGCTGCACCTAATCCTGCGCCGCTTCCCTTCATCAAGTTGCCCGGGGCTTCGCTTGCCTCATCGAATACGGTTGATTTCGGTGGCGTGGTGGGTACGTTTCTGCCGCTTCAAGTTCATCGTTGGGACCACCCTGATCGCCATCAACCGTTCATCAATCATTCCGGTTGTATCCGGCTTGGTGATATCACATTGCTGGCGACCTGGGGTTCGGCCATTAATGGCGAAGTCGAGCAGAAGTGCGAGGCCCAGCTGGTGCTGCCCTATGTCGCCGGGATCAATGATTTCAAGATCAATCGCCAAAGCTACGTCTTTCGTTCCTCCTGTTTCTTTATCCCGGCTTCCGGCAACCGTATCCAAATCAATTGCAGTATGTGTTCGGGCATCATCATCAGCTTTCCGCCCTCCTCCCTGCTGCCGGTGGCCAACGCCATGGCCGGCGGTGGCTTTGACATCCTGCCCCTGCGGGCCGCCCTGGAGCAACCGGCGGTTCTGAGTCGCCGGGCCGATCCGCGCCGGGCCCAGGTGCAGCAGCTGCTGATGGAGACCATGGCCTATGTGGAGCGCACCATGGCGATTGGTGGTGCCATCAATCCGATGCTCAACCTGGACGATCTGATCCGCCGGATGATCGTGATGTTGTTGTTGCCCGATCTCCTGGAGGCGTCATCGGAATCGTCGTCCCCAGGGTCCGAGCCTTTCGTTCATGGTGCCCTGGTGGAATGGGCGCTGGCCCATCTGTACGAACCGATCAGCCTTTCCGATCTGGAGCGGCGCAGTAGTTACAGTCGACGCTCGCTGCAATATGCCTTCAAGCAGCGCTTTGGCTGCGGTCCGATGCAGTGGCTGCGGCAACAGCGACTGAACAAGGCCAAGACCATGCTCGAGCAGCCGGGTCTCCGTGGCAGCCTGCTGGAGGTGTCCCAGGCCTGCGGCTACCTCTCCCAGGCGTCCTTCAGTCGTGATTTTCTGGCCCGCTACGGCGAACGCCCGTCGCGGGTGTTGCGCCGCCACCGGGATCTCAAGTCGCTCCAGCGCTTTGACGGCGAGAATCTCAACCTCTGAAGGTCTTCAAAGCTCCTGGGACCGTTTGGTGGCCCGGGCGCTCTTCGGGGCCTGCGTCCTGATCGGCAACTTCGCCTGTTGATTCGCCGCTCGCGGCTTGGACATCTCCAGTCTCCGATGCTGGTGGCGTGGCACAGGCCGACGGACTCCAGGATCGCTGCTACCTTTCGGGTCCTTCGCGGCCGCTCCTTGGGCAGCCAGCCGCCCCGCCGCTCCCCGGCCCCGGACTCCGCCCCTGCTGCCGCCGGGCCAGCCCCTAGATCGGCTGCGGCCCACCCCCAGTCCCCTTCGGCCGAGCCTCTCGCCGCTGTCAGTTCGGTCCCGTTCGCCGAGCCGGCTGCGCCCCATGGGGCTTTTCCCCTCGTGCCGGCGGCCCAGGCCGTTACGCCCCACCTCGGCCAGCCGCCCTCGCCCGCCGCCGGTCCGTCGCTTTCGGCGGGATCATCTCTGCGCCAGCTGCTCGACAGCCTCAACCGGGAGCAGCGCCGCAACCAGGAGCTGCTGGCTTCGCTGGCGTTCGCCCTGCGCAGCTTCACCAATCTCAGCCGCTTTCTCGAGCTGGTGCCCCTGGTCAGCTCGCGGCTGGTGGAGGCCGAGGGCAGCGTGCTGGTGGTGTTTCACCCCGACGGGCGTCTCTGGCGGGACCATTTGCAGGCCACCCCCGGTGAGCGCTCCGCCGAGTTGCTGCGCCGGCTGCTCGCCCTGCCGGACCGCCAGCTGCAGGCCCAGTCCGGCGATGAGGCGGTGGCCGGTTTGCTCGACCCCCTGATCCGCCGGTTGCTGGGCCCCGCCGAGGTGTTCGCCACGTCGGTTGTCGCCCGCAACTGTCAGCGGGGCCGTCTCTATGTGTTCAGCGATCGCCGGGGCTACAGCTGGAGCGAGGTGCATCGCCGCCATCTCCAGCTGGTGGCTGATCTCACCGGTGTCGCCCTGGAAAACGAGCTGCTGCAGCAGGACATGCGGCGCCATGAACGGCTCGATCGCCAGCTCAGCATCGGCGCCGAGATCCAGGCCCAGCTGCTGCCCGATCACTGCCCGGTGATCGAGGGGGTGGAGTTGGCGGCCCGCTGCCGGCCCGCTTACCAGGTGGGCGGCGACTACTACGACTTCATCCCCGTGCGGCCCGATCTGATCGGCCGCCGCCGGGAGCAGGGTCAGTGGGCGTTGGTCATGGGCGATGTGATGGGCAAGGGGGTGCCCGCTGGCCTGCTGATGACCCTGTTGCGCGGCATGTTGCGGGCGGAGGTGCTCAGCGGACTACCCCCCGATCGCATCCTGCAGGATCTCAATCGCCTGGCCCAGGAGGACCTGGCCCATTCCCACCGCTTCGTCACCCTCTTCTATTCCGACTACAACCCGATCAGCCGCCGCTTGCGCTATGCCAATGCCGCCCACAATCCGCCGTTGATCTGGCGGCGCCAGCAGGGGCGGGTGGATCGCCTCGATGCTCCTGGACTGTTAATCGGTCTGCAGAGCGAAGCGGACTATGGCTGGGCTGACGTGGTGCTGGAGCCGGGCGATGTGGTGCTCTACTACACCGACGGCGTCACCGAGGCCTCCGGGTTCAGCGGCGAGCGTTTCGATGAGGAGCGGCTGGTTCGTGCGTTCCACGGCGCCTGCCGCTCCGGTCTCGGTGCCCAGGGGCTGCTGGATCAGCTGTTCCTGCGGCTTGATCGCTTTGTCGGTCCCGATCATCAGCTGGAGGACGATGCCTCGATGGTGGTGCTGAAGGTGCGGGAGGAGGTGATGCTGCCGTCCCTTCCCAGCTTCTGAGGTCGGCTGCCAAGCTGGGTCGTTGCGCCAAGCTCGCGATGGCAGCCGGATCCACGCCTCCTTCCCCCTCGAGCGCCGGGGTCACCGGCGGTGCGGCCGGCGGCTGGAGTGATCGCTTCGAGCAGGGCTTGCATCCGGCGATCGAGCGGTTCAATGCCTCGATCGGCTTCGACATCACCCTGCTCCAGGAGGATCTCGATGGCTCGGTCGCCCATGCCCGCATGCTCGGCCGCTGCGGGGTGATCACGGAGCCGGAGGCGGATCGGTTGATCGAGGGCCTTGAGTTGATCCGCGGCGAGGCGGCGGCAGGGGAGTTCCAGCCCACGATCGAGGCCGAAGATGTGCACTTCGCCGTCGAGCGGCGCCTGATCGAACTGCTGGGGCCCCTGGGCAAGAAGCTGCACACCGGCCGCAGTCGCAACGACCAGGTGGGGACCGATCTGCGCCTGTGGTTGCGGCGCCGCATCGATCAGATCGAGCAGGCCCTGCTGCGCTTCGAGCGGGCCCTGCTGGCCCAGGCCGAGGCCCATGCCGACACCCTGATCCCCGGCTACACCCATCTGCAGCGGGCCCAGCCGATCTGCCTGGCCCACCATCTGCTGGCCTACATCGAGATGGCGGAACGGGACCGGGCCCGCCTGGCCGATGTGCGCCGCCGCGTCGACATCTGCCCGCTCGGGGCGGCGGCCCTGGCCGGCACCCCCGTGCCGATCGATCGGCGCCAGACGGCCGAGAGCCTCGGCTTCGCCAGCCTTTACGCCAACTCCCTTGATGCCGTCAGCGACCGGGATTTCGCCGTCGAGTTCATGGCCGCGGCCAGCCTGGTGTTGGTGCACCTCAGCCGCCTCAGCGAGGAGGTGATCCTCTGGGCCAGTGAGGAGTTCGGCTTCGTGTCGCTCACCGATCGCTGCGCCACCGGCAGCAGCCTGATGCCCCAGAAGAAGAACCCGGATGTGCCGGAGCTGGTGCGTGGCAAGAGCGGCCGGGTGTTCGGCCACCTGATGGGCCTGCTGACGATGATCAAGGGATTGCCCCTCGCTTACAACAAGGATTTCCAGGAGGACAAGGAGGCGCTCTTTGACGGGGTGCGCACCTGTCTGGACTGCCTGGAGGCGATGGCGATCCTGTTGGAAGAGGGTCTGGAGTTCCGGCCCGAGCGTCTGGAGCGGGCGGTGGAGTCCGACTTCTCCAATGCCACCGATGTGGCCGACTATCTGGTGGCCCGGGGTGTGCCATTCCGGGAGGCCTATCAGCTGGTCGGCGGCCTGGTGAAGGGCTGTCTCAAGGAGGGAATCCTGCTGCGGGATCTGCCGCTGGAGCGCTGGCAACAGCTCCATGCAGCGTTTGAGGCCGACATCCACGCCGCCATTGCCCCCCGCCAGGTGGTTCGCGCCCGACGCAGTGAGGGGGGCACCGGCTTCGAGCAGGTGCGGCAGCAGTTGGACCTGGCTCGCCGCCGTCTTGGCGAAGGATCGACCCTGACCTCGTAACAATCGGGCCAGTCGGTTTAACCTTGGGCGGTGTGTGCCGTTCCGGTGTCACACGGGCCCTCACGGTTCAAGCCCATTCCCGGTCATCAGGTCAGTTCAGTGAGCATTTTCGTAGGCAATCTGCCCTTCCGCGCCGAGCAGGAAGACATCATCGAGCTTTTCGCCCCCCATGGAGAGGTGGCGAACTGTTCCCTCCCCCTGGAACGGGACACCGGTCGCAAGCGCGGTTTCGCCTTTGTGGAGATGGCTGATCCCGAGCTGGAGACCAAGGCCATCGATGCCCTGCAGGGGGTTGAGCTGATGGGTCGTCCCCTGCGTATCAACAAGGCCGAACCCCGCAGTGCCGGTGGTGGCGGCGGCGGTGGTGGTCGCCGCGGTGGCTATGGCGGTGGCGGTTACGGCGGCGGCGATGGTGCCGGTGGTGGTTACGGCAGCGGCGGCGGCGGCGGTGGCTATGGCGGCGGCGGCGGCGGTTATGCCGTCGGCGGTGGTGAGCGAGGCTCCGGAGCCCGCGGCTGGGAGGATCGCAGCTACGGCGGCGGCGAGCGCGGTGGCGACAGCTTTGATGCGGGTCGCGCCCGTCGGCGTCGCGGTGGCGGCGGTGATTTCGGCGGTGGAGGGGATTACCCGGGCGCCGAGGGCTGAGGTTCGCTCAAGGGCCTGCTGAAGCAAGCCCTGAACCGCTCTGCGTTCCGTTTCGGCCGGGCAACAACGCCGCGCCCGCTGGTCAGCCAGTCGGCGTCGGGCTTGTCATCGGCACTCGAGGGGGCTCTGATCGGGGCACATCGCGCCTGCTGTTGGGGCTCCACAGATTCCGATCCATCGATCAACCTCAGGGCCCAAGGTCAATTCAGAGCTGGGGCCTAAACCGGATGCTCGTGTTCGGCGAACTTCGAGCCCTCCCGTCCCGGCTTCAGGACTCGCTTTGGAGTGGCCCAGGGCCCTGGATCAGGGCTGTTTGGCCCCAGCTTGAGAGCGGTCGATCGCTTGCAGCGCTAGGCAAGTGGATCGTTGGCTGCTTCGGTCCCGCACTGTTGCCGACTCAGTGACCCCGTTCCTCCAGCTGTCGGGCGGCCGTCTCCAGGACCGCGGCGCCGGCGCCGGATCCGGCGGCCTCCCGGGTCAGGGCGGCGCGCCAGTGGCGGGCACCGTTGACCCCTTCCACCACATGCACCAGATGGCGGGCGATCGGCCACAGCCGGCCTCCTGAGCCGCACCAGCGCTCGGCATGGGGCACCAGCCCTCGCACCACGCTGGAGGCCCGCACCGGCACGGCGGCAGCGGTCGCGAACAGTTCCCCATCCACCGCCGCCCAGCGCAGTGGATGTTGGTAGGCCGCCCGGCCCACCATCACCCCATCCACCTGCTGCAGCTGTTGCCGGCACTGCTCCAGCTGTTCCAGGCCGCCATTGAGCTCGATCGTCAGCTCGGGGCGATCCCGTTTGAGCTGGTGCACCAGCTCCCAGCGCAGGGGCGGGATGGTGCGGTTCTGCTTGGGATCCAGGCCCTCCAGCCAGGCCTTGCGGGCGTGCACCGCGAAGCGCCGGGCCCCCGAGCCTGCCACCGTGTCCACGAAGCCCAGCAGCTCCTCGTAGGAGTCCCGGTTGTCGATGCCGATGCGGTGCTTCACCGTCACCGGCAGGACGGAGGCCGCCGCCATCGCCTCCACGCAGCGGGCCACCCGCTCCGGTTCGGCCATCAGGCAGGCGCCGAAGCGGCCCTGCTGCACTTTTTCGCTGGGGCAGCCCACGTTGAGATTCACCTCGTCGTAACCCCAGTCGGCGGCCAGCCGGGTGGCTTGGGCCAGCAGGGCCGGGTCGTCCCCGCCGAGCTGCAGGGCCAGGGGCCGTTCGATCGCCTCGAAGCCCAGCAGACGTTCCAGCCGTTGCTGGCGTTCGCCCAGGCGGCTGCCGCCCTCCTGGCAGATGTGATGCAGGGCTCTGGCCACCACCATCTCCGTGTAGAGCAGGCAGTGGCGGCTGATCTGACGCATCAGCACCCGGAAGTGTCGATCCGTGCAGTCCAGCATCGGCGCCACACTGAAGCGATAGTTCTGCTGCATCCCCCCATGCTGCCCAGCCATGTGTCCCTGGTGGTAGCCGGTGGGGGGCCAGCGGGATTCATGGCGGCGATCACGGCGGCGGAGGCCCGTCTCGCCAGCGGCGTCCCGGGGGCGGTGCTGGTGTTGGAGGCCACCCCGGAGCCCCTGCACAAGGTGCTGATCAGCGGAGGTGGCCGCTGCAATGTCACCCATGCCTGCTGGGATCCCCTGGCCCTGGTGGGCCATTACCCCCGCGGTGGCAAGGCGTTGCGGGGCCCTTTCTCCCGTTTCGCCGCGGCTGAGGCGGTGGACTGGTTCAACCGGCGCGGGCTGACGTTGGTGCAGGAAGCCGACGGCCGCCTGTTTCCCAGCAGCCAGCGCTCGTCCTCGGTGGTGGATACCCTGCGCCGCGAAGCGAGCCGGTTAGGGGTGCTGCTGTTGACCGGCGAGGCCCTGCAGGCGGCGGCGGCGCTGCCGGCTGGCGGGTTCCAGCTGCGCCTGCGCTCAGGGGCTCAGCTGCGCAGCGATCGGCTGTTGCTGGCCACCGGCAGCCATCCCAGTGGTCATCGCCTGGCGGCTGCTCTGGGCCACACGGTGGTGCCGCCGGTCCCCTCCCTGTTCACCCTGCGCCTGGTTGATCATCCCCTGGTCGACCTGGCGGGGGTGGTGATGGATCCGGCCGGGCTGGAGCTGACGCTGGCGGGTTCCTCGCCGAAGCGCCATCGCCAGAGCGGGCCGCTGCTGATCACCCATTGGGGCCTGAGCGGGCCCACCGTGCTGCGGCTGACGGCCTTCGCGGCTCGGGATCTCAAACAGGCCGCCTACCGGGGGGAGCTCAAAGTTGACTGGAGCGGTGGCCGCAGCCTGTCGGAGCTGCAGGACCTGTTTGCCGAACTGCGACGCGATCAGGCCCGCAAGCAAATGACCAATGCCAGGCCCTGGCCAGAACTCAGCCGCCGGTTGTGGCTGCATCTGCTGGAGCGCCTGGGCATCGATGGGGAGCTGCGCTGGGCCGATCTCGGCCGCCGCCCCCAGGAGGCGCTGATCGAGGCGTTGCGAGCCAGTCGCTATGCGGTGGCAGGCCGGGGCCCCTTCGGGGAAGAGTTCGTCACCGCCGGCGGCGTTGCCCTGGGCGAGGTGAATCTGGCCACGATGGAGAGCCGCCGTCAGGCGGGGTTGTATCTGGCCGGCGAGATTCTCGATGTGGACGGGGTGACCGGTGGCTTCAACTTCCAGCACTGCTGGAGTTCTGGTTGGCTGGCGGGGCAGGCGATTGCCGCCGCCGACCCGGGCACCAACGGCGGTTGATCAGCGGATGTGCTCGAACACCGAGAACATCGGCAGATACATGGCCAGCAGCACCGAACCGACGATGATGCCCACCAGCACGATCATGACGGGTTCCAGCATCGAGGTCATCGCCTTGACGGTGGCGGCGACTTCGTCTTCATAGAAATCGGCCACTTTGGAGAGCATGGCATCCATTTCACCGGTCTCTTCGCCAATCGCCATCATGCTGATCGCCATGTCCGGAAACACTTTTTTCACATTCAGCGCCGCACTCAGGGGTACGCCTTCGCTGACTTCGTTGCGCGATGAGCTGATGGCATCGCCAATGGTGGTGTTTGAAGTGATGTCGCGCACAATTTCCAACGACATCAGAATCGGTACACCGGCTTTGGAGAGGCAACTGAGTGTGCGGCAGAACTGGGCTGTGGCCGTTTTTTGAATCAGATCACCAAACAGGGGAATCTTGAGGGACAGCGCATCAACGGAACGCCGGCCGGTCGGGGTGGCGTAATAGCGAGAGAACATGAAGACGCCAACGCCGATGCCCCCCACCAGAAAGAAGGAAAAGGACGAGCGCAGCAGTTTGCTCAGGTCCAGCATCATCTGGGTGAACAGGGGCAGTTTGGCTCCCAACTGATCAAAGATCCCGGAGAAGGTGGGGATCAGAAAGATCGTCATGCCCAGAAAGACCAGGATCGCAATCACCAGCACCGTGACCGGATAACCCAGGGCTCCCTTGATCTGGTTCTGTAGTTTGGCGTTGTCCTCCAGCAGGATGGCCAGTCGCTTGAGGGTTTCATCCAGCACACCTCCCGCCTCGCCCGCTTCCACCAGGGCGATGGTCAGGTTGTCAAACACCTGGGGCCAGCGACGCATGGAGTTGCCCAGACTCTCTCCCTGATTCACCTCCCGGGTCATGGCGGTGAGCGCCTTGCGGAACAGGGTGGAGCGCTGCTGGGTGCGCATCAGATCGAGGCTGCGCAGAATCGGCACCCCCGCATCCACCAGCGCTGACAGCTTGCTGGCGAACAGGGCTTTGTCGCGGATGGTGATGCCACCTTCCATCAGGTTGCCGAAGTTGAACCCGTCTTTGGTGGCCGGTTCAGCCGGCCCCTCCTTGCGCACCAGGGTGTTGGCGAGAATGCCCCGCCGCCGCAGCTCCCGCCTGGCGCTGGATGGGTTCTCGGCCTGAATGGTCAGTTCCCGCTTTCGGCCGGAATTGGTGATGTAAGTGACAACGAACGCGGTCATGGCCTACACTTGGTCCAGTAGGCGGACCAGTTCGTCCGGTTTGGTGGTTTTTTCCATGGCTTCACCACGGGAGACCTTGCCGGCTTCGATCAGATTCGCCAGGGAGCGCTCGAGGGTCTGCATGCCCTGGTTGGCGCCGGTCTGAATCTGGGAATAGATCTGGGCCGTCTTGCCCTCCCGGATCAGGTTGGCGATGGCCGGCGTGTTGATCAGGATTTCCTGGGCCATGACGCGGCCGAAGGCGCCGCTGCTGGGGTGGCTGCTCTTGCAGAGGGTCTGGGAGAACACCGCCAGCAGGCTGGAGCTCAGCTGCACGCGAATCTGGGTCTGCTGGCCGGTGGGGAACACATCGACCATGCGGTCGACGGTCTGGGCGGCGGAGCTGGTGTGCAGGGTGCCAAACACTAGGTGGCCAGTTTCGGCAGCGGTGATCGCCAGCTGGATCGTTTCCAGGTCGCGCATCTCCCCGACCAGGATCACATCGGGGTCTTCACGCAGGGCGGCGCGCAGGGCATTGGAAAAACTGCGGGTGTCTTCACTGACCTCGCGTTGGTGAATCAGGCTCTTGTCGTTGCGGTAAGTGAATTCGATCGGATCTTCGATGGTGAGAATATGTTCAGAGCGGGTGTGATTGATGTGGTCCAGCAGGGCGGCCAGGGTGGTGGTTTTGCCCGAACCTGTCGGCCCTGTAACCAACACCAACCCTTTGGGTTTGCGGCTGATTTCTTCGACGATTGGCGGCATTCCCAGCTTTTCAATCGGCGGGATTGAATTGCCTAGGGCTCGCAGGCAGGCTGCATAAGTGCCGCGTTGGCGATAGACATTCACCCGGAAGCGGGCAACATCTTTGAGGCCGTAAGAGCAGTCCAGATCCCAGTTCTGCTCGAGGATTTTGCGTTGGGAATTATTGAGCAACGAAAAAATCAGCCGATTGCATTGATCTTCGCTCAGCTTCATGTCCTGAATGATCGGTCGCAGTTGACCGTTGAATCGTCCATAGGGTGGTTGGCCGCATGCCAGATGCAGATCACTGCCCCCGCCATTGACGAGTTCGATCATCAGGTCTTCAATCTGAAGGTCCACAGGATTGTTCCCCGTCAGCGCTGATCGATCATCGCCTCCACTTTAGCCAAGTTCGGGCCACCAAACACGTGTTCAGCAGCGCACCCGCAGGCAATAGGGACATTCCAGCCATTCATCCTGCAGTCCTGCGCCACATCCCTTGCAGGTGAGCGTGGTCAGGGCCCGGGCCCGCCGCTCCGATTCCAGACCCGTGTCGGTGAGCAGCATGCGCTCGACTTCGTCGAGAGTGGTCAGGCCCTGGTGCACCAGGTCCAGCCCGTAGCCAAGCAGGGTCTTCATGCCGCCTTCCAGGGCCAGGCGGCGCAGGTCCTCGGTGTTGGCGCGTTTGGCCACGGCCGAAGACAGGGATTCATTCATCCGCAGGATTTCGTAGACGCCGACCCGTCCGGCGTAGCCCCGGCCCTGGCAATGGGGGCATTCGGGTCCCTCATTGGTGTGGACGGTGGTGGCCTTGTAGAAACTGATGCTGTTTTCGTCGGTGGCCACCAGGCCGAAGCGCGCCAGTTCTTCCGTGTCGGGGTGATACGAGACCCGGCAATGACTGCAGAGGCGCCGCAGCAGTCGCTGGGAGATCACCCCCAGCAGGGAGGCACTCACCAGAAACGGTTCCACCCCCATCTCATCCAGGCGGGCGAAGGCACTGGCGGCGTCGTTGCAGTGCAGGGTGGTCAGCACCAAGTGGCCCGTCAGGGCTGCTTCAATCGCGGTGCGGGCCGTTTCCAGGTCGCGGGTCTCACCCACCAGCAGCACATCCGGATCCTGTCGCATGAAAGCCCGCAGAGCGGTGCTGAAATCGAAGCCCTTTTCCCGGTTCACCTGGGTCTGGGTGATCCCCTTGAGGCTGTATTCGATCGGATCCTCCACCGTGGAGATGTTGATCGTCGGGTCGTTGCGCTCCGACAGCAGGGCGTAGAGGGTGGTGGATTTACCCGAGCCGGTGGGGCCCGTCACCAGGATCATGCCGAAGGGTTTGGACCCTATCTCCCGCAGGGTCTGGCGAGAGACCGGATCGGTGATCAGGTTGTCGAGTCCCAGCTGGGTGGCGCCACTGTCGAGCAGTCGCAGCACCACCTTTTCGCCGTGGCGGCTGGGCAGGGTGCTGACCCGGAAGTCCATGGTCCGGCCGCGGAATTTGCGCCGGATCCTTCCGTCCTGGGGCAGGCGCCGTTCGGCGATGTCCAGGTCAGCCATGATCTTGAAGCGGGACGTCACCGCCGGGGTGAGCGTCTTGGGCAGGCGTTCAACGTTGCGCAGCACGCCGTCCTGACGGAAGCGGATCAGCAGCCCGTCTTCTTGGGGCTCCACATGGATGTCGCTGGCGGAGCAGGTCAGGGCTTCGATCAGGATCCGGTCCACCAGGCTCATCACCGGCGACAGGCCGGCCTCCTTGCTGCTGGCTTCGAGATCCTCCGACCCCGATTCCGGCTCGGCCTGGGGCGTGTTCGTCTGGCCCAGATCCAGGTCGCCGAACAGGGAGGGCCGTCCAGCCAGGGGGCTCTTGGTCAACGGGGTGGCGGTGTCTGGATTCATGGTCGCTGCCGCAGTCGGGAGCTGCAATCGGGGTTGGGGCTCGGTTCTGCCCCGGAGGCTGGCCCTGCCCCAGGCTGGTGGATCAGGGCCAGGTCAGGCGGCTCCGATGGCTGAGGGATGGGGGCCCGCGGCGCCAGCTCCTGGGTGAATCGGGAAGCTCCCGGGCCACCGGTTGGGTTCGGGAAAGCCTCAGATTCCTGGATCCTGGCCAGAAAATGCCATCTTTGGGGGAGTCGTCACGAATCCCCCGCCGCCACGCCTTCGCGAGGTGCGGGCTTCCGCCGCTTGTGGGAGGAGGGCACGGCACTTCAACATGGCCCCATTCGAATTCGGCTCGACCGGTATGAGCGGCGACAACCCCCAGGGCAGCGATCCATCCTTGGAAGCTGTTGATCCCAGCACCACCGGCAGCGAAGCCGGCACGGCCGCGGCCGATGCACCTGATGCCGTCGCCGCCGAGGCCGCGGGCAGCGCCGAGGCCGCGCCAGCCCAGGCAGGGCGCGACGGGGCGGCCCTGGGCGAGGGCGATCGGCTGCAGCAGCTCGAGGACAAACTGGCCGCCCTGCAGGACGAGAACGAGTCCCTGCGCGGCCAGTACATGCGGATTGCCGCCGACTTCGACAATTTCCGCAAGCGCCAGAGCCGCGATCAGGACGACCTGCGCCTGCAGATCACCTGCTCCACCCTCGGCGAGATCCTGCCGGTGGTGGACAACTTCGAGCGGGCCCGCCAGCAGCTCAAGCCCCAGCATGAGGAGGCCCAGAGCCTGCACGGCAGCTACCAGGGCCTCTATCGCCAGCTGGTGGATGTGTTCAAGCAGCTCGGGGTTTCGCCGATGCGGGTGGAGGGGGAGCCCTTCGACCCCAACCTGCATGAGGCCGTGCTGCGGGAGCCCAGCCAGGAGCATGGGGAGGATGTGGTGATCGAAGAGCTGCAACGCGGCTACCACCTCAATGGCCGCGTGCTTCGCCACGCGCTGGTGAAGGTCTCGATGGGCCCCGGCGGCAGTGGTGCCTCGGCTGATGGGACTGAGGGTTCCGGTGAGGAGCAGGGCGGCTGATGGCCGACTACTACGAGCTGCTGGGCGTGGCCAGGACGGTCGACGCCGACAACCTCAAGCGGGCCTACCGGCGCCTGGCACGCCAGTACCACCCCGACATCAACAAGGAGCCCGGGGCCGAGGACAAGTTCAAGGAGATCGGCCGCGCCTATGAGGTGCTCAGCGATCCCCAGACCCGGGCCCGCTACGACCAGTTCGGCGAAGCCGGCCTCGGCGGTGGCGGTGGCATGCCCGACATGGGGGACATGGGCGGCTTCGCCGACCTGTTCGAAACCTTCTTCAGCGGCTTCGGCGGTGCGGCCGCCGGTGGCGGTCAGCAGCGCCGGCGCAGCGGCCCGCGCCAGGGCGACGATCTGCGCCTCGATCTGAGCATCGACTTCCGCGACGCGGTCTTCGGGGTGGAAAAGGAGGTGCAGCTGCGCCACCTGGAAACCTGCGGCACCTGCAAGGGCTCGGGGGCGAAGGAGGGCAGCGGCCCCACCACCTGCGGCACCTGCAGTGGCGCCGGCCAGGTGCGCCGCGCCACCCGCACGCCCTTCGGTAGTTTCACCCAGGTCGCCCCCTGCCCCACCTGCGAGGGCAGCGGCCAGGTGATCGCCGATCCCTGCGGCACCTGCAACGGCGCCGGCCTGCAACAGGTGGCCAAGACCCTGCGCATCAACATCCCCGCCGGTGTCGATTCCGGTTCCCGGCTGCGGGTGGCCTCCGAGGGCAACGCCGGCCCCCGCGGCGGCCCGGCGGGCGATCTCTATGTCTTCCTCAGCGTCAAGTCCCATCCCAGCCTGCGGCGGGATGGCACCACAATCCTCTCCGAGATTCCGCTCAGCTATCTGCAGGCGATCCTCGGTGACACCATCGAAGTCGAGACCGTCGATGGGCCCGAGCCCCTGGAGATTCCCGCCGGCACCCAACCGGGCACCGTGCTCACCCTCAAGAACAAGGGGGTGCCGCGGTTGGGCAATCCGGTCGCCCGCGGCAACCACCAGTTCACGATCAAGGTGCAGCTGCCCACGCGGCTCAGCGGCGATGAACGGGAACTGCTGGAGCAGCTGGCCGGCCACCACAGCAGCAAGGGCCAGCGCCCGCACCACAAGAGTGGTCTGTTCGGCGGCCTGTTCGGCAAGGGATGAGCGAATCCGCCCCGCCGCGGCTCGATCTGCGCGGCACCCCCTGTCCGCTCAACTTCATCCGCAGTCGTCTGGCCCTGGAAAAACTGGCATCGGGTGAGGAGCTGGTGATCCTGCTGGATCGGGGTGAACCGGAACAGATGGTGGTTGAGGGGCTGCTGCAGGAGGGGCACGGCGTGCGCGTATCCCCTTTTGAGCCGGAGGGCGTGCAGGTGCGGGTCTGCCGGGATGGTGTGAGCCCCCGGGCCGGCGGGCCGGCCGCTTGAGCGCCGACGGGGCCGCGGCCGCCCTGGAGGCGAACCAGCGGCCCGGCCAGGTGATGGCCCTGGAGGCCAATTTCTGCCGGGTGGTGCTCGACCAACCGGGACCGGACGGCACTTCGCAGCTGCTCTGCACCCGCCGCACCCGCCTGGGCAAGAGCGGCCAGCGCATCTGCGTCGGCGATCGGGTGCGGGTCGAGGGCATCGACTGGGCGGCTCGACGCGGCGCCGTGGCGGTGCTCGAACCCCGGGAACGGCTGCTGGAGCGCCCCGCCGTTGCCAATGTGCGGCGGGTGGTGGTGGTGGTGGCCCTGGCCGAGCCCGCCATCGACCCGCTCCAGCTCACCCGGTTCCTGCTCACCGCCGAGCGCACGGGCTGTGCGGTGCAGCTGGTGTTCAGCAAGGCCGATCTGGTGGCGGACGCCGAGGTGACGGCCTGGTGCCAGCGGGTGGCGGGCTGGGGTTACCCCGCCCTGGCGGTCTCCAGTCCGGCCGGTGGCGGTGATCTGGCGGCCCTGCGCCAGACCCTGAGCCTGCCGGGAATCTCGGTCTTGTGCGGCCCCTCCGGCGTGGGCAAGAGCAGCCTGCTCAACGCCCTGGCCCCGGAGCTGGAGCTGCGGGTGGGTTCGGTCTCCGGACGCCTGCGGCGGGGGCGCCACACCACCCGCCATGTGGAGCTGTTCCCCCTGGCACCCCTGGAGCCCGGCGGTGAGCCCTCCCTGGTGGCGGATTCACCGGGGTTCAACCGGCCCGATCTGCCTTCGGATCCGGCCTTGCTGCCCGGTCTGTTTCCGGAGCTGCGGGCCCTGCTCGAGGAGGGGGGCTGCCGCTACAGCAACTGCCGCCACCTGGGTGAAGACGGCTGCGCGGTCGGGATCGCCTGGGATCGCCATGGCTTCTACCGCCAATGTCTTGAGGAGGTGGAGGCCCTGGGGCAGCTTCGCTCCGGCCGGGGCCGGGAGGCCGGCCTGCGGCAGCGCGGCGATCGGCTGGAGCCGCTGCTGGATCCCTCCCTGCGCCGCCGTTCCCGCCGCAGCACCCGCCAGGACGATCTCGATGAGGCCCGGCAGGAGCAGGAGCCCGGTTGCGACCAGCGTTCGGCTTCCTCCGCTGGCCCCCTCGGCGATCGGGACAGCGATGCCGGTAACCGCTGAGGCGGCTAGGGACCCGGATCAGGCAGCCGGGATCGGGACCAAGGGCCGATGGCGGCTGAAGCGAGCGGCTATGGCCCAGGGTGCCTCGCTGGACTGGGGCCGGAGGCAACGAAAATCACGACCAGGTTCATGGTCGTACCCGGAGGCGATGCGCAAAACCTGGGGGGCTTCAGCAGGCTTGTGCCGACCGAGGATCAGGGGACCTGTCAGGTCGGCGGGCCCTTCAGGGCAGGCGTCCTGGCGGTTCCGCGGCAGCTCAGCCCCCGAGGCCGGGCAGGTTGAGGTCGAGGCCGCCGGTCAGTTCTTCCATCCGCTCCCGCATGGTGCCGGTGGAGCGTTCGTAGGCGCTGCGCAGGGCTTCGAGAATCGCGGTCTCCGCGGCCTCGCTGCTGCCGCTCAGCAGTTCGGGGGCCACCTCGACCCGCAGCGGTTGCTGGTTGCCCGAGAGCCAGATGCTGACCTGCCCGTTGCTGCTCTTGCCTTCGAGCTCCATGGCATCAAGCTCCTCCTGGAGCTTCTGGGCATCCTGCTGGATCTGCTGGGCCTTGCGGAAGGCTTCCGTCAGCTGACCAAAGTTGGGGAGACCGAAGCCAGCCATGCCGCTGTCGTGGAGTGCTGGCGCAGGCTAAGGCCCCGGCCGCAGGCGATCGACCCCCTCAAAACCGAGCCGCTTGACTTCGGTGTGCAGGGCGATGCCGTGTTCGCGCTGGACCCGTTCCTGCACCAGCGCAATCAGGGCGTCGATGTCCTGGGCCCGGGCGTTGCCGGTGTTGACGATGAAGTTGGCGTGCAGCGGTGACACCTGGGCGCCCCCGACACTCAGCCCCTTGAGCCCCAGGGCCTCAATCAGCTGGCCTGCCTTACGGGGCTCGGGGTTGCGGAAGACACTGCCGCAGCTGGGTTGCTGATAGGGCTGGGTGCTGGTGCGGCTCTGCAGATTGGCGCTGGTGCGGGCCGTGATGGCGGCCGGATCGTGGCCGGGCTCCAGCCGGAAGCGGGCGGAGAGCACGATCAGCGGTTCCCCCTGCAGCCGGCTGTGGCGGTAGGCGAAGTCCAGCTCATGGGCCGCCAGGGTGAACGGTTGATCGGGCCGGGCCGGATCCAGCACCCGCACCGACTCCAGCCATTCCGCCGTGCAACCCCCCTGGGCGCCCGCGTTCATCACCACGGCGCCGCCCACCGTGCCGGGGATGCCCACGGCCCACTCCAGGCCGTGCAGGCCGGCCTTGGCCACCTTGCGGGCCAGGGTGGGGATCGGTTCGCCGGCTTCCGCCTCCACCCAGCCCTCCTGGCCGTCGCTATGGCTGCCCTGCAGGCGGCGGTTGCACAGGGTCAGGCCGGTCAGGCCGTCATCGGCGATCAGCAGGTTGGAGCCGGCACCGATGCATCGGCAGGCCAGGCCGGTGCTGATGGCCCAGGCGGCCAGCCCAATCAGTTCGTCCTGACTGCCCGGTTCGGCGAACCATTCGGCCGGGCCTCCCACTTTCCAGGTGGTGAAGGCCTGGAGGGAGATGTCCTGCCGCACCCCGGCGGGCCTGCCGCTGGCCTGGACTGCCATTCAGGCCGCCTGGGCCAGGGGCCGATCTCCCAGGGCCCCCAGGCGCTCCCAGAGGCCATTGACATCGCCGGCTCCCATGGCCAGCACCAGGTCACCGGGGCGGCTGCAGGCGGCGATCTGGTCGGCCAGATGGTCGAGGGTGCGGGCCTCCAGTACCTCCAGGTCCGGCGCCAGGACGCGCACCGCCTCGGCCAGGGCGGTGCTGGAGATGCCGGGCATCGGCGCCTCACCGGCGCTGTAGAGGGGGGCGATCAGCACCAGATCGGCCGCGCTCAGGGCGGCGGCGAAACCCTGCAGGAACTGGGCCGTACGGCTGTAGCGATGGGGTTGGAACACGGCCACCAGGCGTTGGGGCGGCTGGGGCAGGGGGCTGAGGCCGCTGCTCACCATCAGGCGCGCCATGCTCAAGGTGGCGGCCACCTCGCTGGGATGGTGGGCGTAGTCGTCGACGACGATCCGCTCCTGCCAGATGCCGCGGCAATCGAAGCGGCGGCCGGGGGGCTGCAGCTGGGTGATGGCCTGCTGCAGGGCGGGGAAGGACACCCCCTCCAGGCGGCAGGCCGCGATCGCCGCCAGGGCGTTGCTGAGGTTGTGGCGCCCGGGCAGGGGCAGGCTGAGGCTGCCGAGCAGGACGCCGTCCTCGTAGTAGTCGGCGAGGGTGCCGTCACCCCGCTCTTCCTGGGCGATGGCGGCGAAGTGCACCCCGTCGGCGCTCTGGGTCGACCACCAGCTGTCGGCCTTGAAGTGTTCTCGCAGGATCGGGCAGTCCCGGTTGGCCAGAAGCCGGCCGGAGCCGCTGGCAAAGCGCTGCAGGGTGCTGATCAGGGCGTCGAGGTCGGGGTAGTGATCGGTGTGGTCGAGTTCGATGTTGGTGAGCAGGCCCAGCTGGGCCCTGAACTTCACCAACGAGCCGTCCGATTCATCGGCTTCGGCCACCAGCAGGTCACCCTCGCCATGGCGGCCATTGCTGCCGAAGGCGGGCACGATGCCGCCGATCACGGCGGTGGGGTCCTGATCGGTCGCTTCCAGCAGGGTGGCGATCAGGGTGCTGGTGGTGGTCTTGCCATGGCTGCCGGCCACGGCGATCGAGGGCTGGGCGTTGATCAGGGCCGCCAGCACGTCGGAGCGGTGCACCACCGCCAGGCCGAGGCGCCGCGCTTCGATCAGTTCGCCATTGGTGTCGGGCACGGCGGAGCTGATCACCACCAGGGGGGCGCTGCCGCCGCCCAGAACCGTCTGGATCGTCGCTGCCGTCTGCTCCTGGAAGACCCGCACGCCCTTGAGCTTCAGCGCCTCCACCACCGGGGTGCAGCGGGGGTCGGAGCCGCTGACGCTGTAGCCCC
>JBAXXM010000022.1:0-42312 GCA_037127935.1 Synechococcaceae cyanobacterium ELA739 | reverse complement strand
GACGAGAATGAGACTAGGTTTTATGGATTAAGTCGTTTTGATCAGAGCTTCCCTAAGCTTTTCCCCACCGGCGATCTCCCCCCTTTCCGACCTGCCTGATGTCCGTGTGAAACGTGTCGATGTTGAGGCTGAGCTGGCTCGATCTTGGCTGGCCCGGCCCGCTTTCATCCTTCCATCAGCCATCTCGTCTGGACGTGGTGTGGTCGAACAAGTGGCATCAGCATCGCTTCCGTGTCCAGGTGGATCCCTGCTCGGCGCCGTCCTACCAGGTCCGGGTGCCTTGATCTCCACGCTTCAGCTTCATCCAGTCCGGGCCCGCCGCAGCCAAGGAGTGGTGCTGACGGCAGCTCCAATTGCTGGGCTCACGAACAAACTGTAAACCCACCCGCCGTGCCTCCCTGGCTGCTGATCCTGGTTCTGATGGAGGGGGTGATCGTGCTGATCAATCCCACCCGCAAGGATTTCGCCTGGTATCAGGGGCTGCGTCGTCCAGAGTGGGTGACGTTTTCGGCGTTCATTCCCCTGATCTGGCTGCTGATCCATGCCTGCTTCTACCTGTCGGCCTTGATCAGCTGGGGGATCCGCAGCAGTTGGACCCTGGTGTTTGCCTATGTGCTGCTGCTGATTCTGGTCGAGAGTTACACCTGGCTGATGTGCTGCTCCCGCAGGCTTTCGGCTGGCACCCTGCTCTGTCTGATCGGCTGGAGCTACGGATTGATTCTGACCTTGCTGGTGCTGACCATTGCCCCATCCGCGGCCCTGTTGATGCTGCCTTATCTGCTGTGGACCCCGGTCGAGGCCCTGATCACCTGGCAGATGCGTCAACTCAATCCCGGTTGTTGAGTTCGCCGCCGCCCGCCCCCTCGCCCATGCCGTTCGCTGATCGGGTCTTGCCATGGAGCCGCTGATTGCCGCCCTGCTCCGGCCGGAGGCCTATCCCCATCCGGTGGTAGCGATTGAGTTGCTGGAAACCCACATCTCCTGGGTGCTGCTCACCGGCCCCTATGCCTACAAGATCAAGAAGCCGGTGAATCTGGGGTTCGTTGACTTCAGCACGCCGCAACGGCGCCTGCACTTCTGCCAGGAGGAACTGCGCCTCAATCGCCGACTGGCGCCGGAGCTTTACCTGGCGCTCTGCCCGATCCATGGACCGGCAGCGACAGCCAGCTTCCTGGGGAATGGCCCGATCATCGACATGGCCGTCCAGATGCGCCAATTCCGGCATGGGGACCTGCTGCCGGCGGTGCTGGAGCGCCAAGACCTGGCGCCAGGCCACCTGGAGAGCCTGTTCGAGCAACTGGCCGAGAGCCTGGCCCGCTTCCATGCCGATGCGGCGGTGGCGGCCGCATCGGATGGCTGGGGCTCGGCGCCGCTGGTTCGCGCCCCCGCCATCGCCAACCTGGATGTGCTCGACGGCCTTCTCGGCGGCGATCCGCGCCTCGCGGCTCTGCGCCACTGGAGTGAGATGCAGGCGGAGCGGCTCGCCCCCTGGTTCGAAGCCCGCCGGAGCGCCGGCCGGATCCGCGAAGGCCACGGTGATCTGCACCTGGGCAACATGGCCCTGGCGCCGGAGGGCATCCTCGTCTTCGACTGCCTCGAGTTCAGCCCGCCCCTGCGCTGGATCGATCCCACCAGCGATCTGGCCTTTCTGGTGATGGATCTCAAGCAGCGCCGCCGCGGCGACCTGGCGGGCCTGCTGCTGAATCGCTGGCTGGAACTCAACGGCGACTACACCGGCCTGCGGGGCTGGCGCTGGTATCTGGTTTATCGGGCGCTGGTGCGGGCCAAGGTGGCGGCCCTGAGGCTGCAACAGGAGGATCGGCTCCCGCAGGACGATGCCAGCCAGCGGCGTCAGCTGCAGACCTACCTGGACCTGGCGCAGGTCACCGCCGCCCCGCCTGAGACCTGCCTGGTGATCACCCATGGGGTCTCGGGTAGTGGCAAGAGCCATCTGGCCCGCCGCCTGGCCCGGCGGCTCGGCTGGATCCAGCTGCGTTCCGATGTGGAGCGCAAGCGATTGTTCGGGCTCTGGGGCCTACCGGCCCGGCCGCTGCTCAGCGGCGATCTCTATGGCGCCGAGGCCAGCCGGCAGCTGTTCGAAGACCATCTGCCCGAATGCGCCGAGGCGGGGCTGGAGGCGGGCCTGTCGGTGATCGTCGATGCCACGTTTTTGAAACGCCAGCATCGGCAGCGTTTCGCCGATCTGGCGGCCCGCTGCGGCGCCCGGTTTGTGATCCTCGATTGCCGCTGTCCGCCGGAGCTGGCCCGCCGGCGCCTCAGCGTCCGCCAGGCCCAGGGTCTCGATCCCTCCGATGCGGACCTGGCCGTGCTGGAGCTCCAACTGGCCCAGCGCGAACCCCTGGAAGCGAACGAACTGGCCTCAACCCTGGTGGCCGAGGCCAGCGCCGGGCCCTGGTCCGATCCCCATGGACCAACACCGCTGGGGGTTAGGGGCGGCCCTGACCAGGAAACTCTGCTGGAGCGACTGGCGGCGGCTCTAGACCCCGGGACGTCCGCAGCCCTTTAGGAGGCCGCTGGAAGAAAGCCCCGGTTGAGCCGTTGGAGTTGCGTCTGCTTGTGCGCAACGCCGACGGCCAGCCGCGCAAGCGACGGGCCACGGCGAGCTCAAACCCGGTTGAGACAGGTTTTCAGCAACTCCTTCAGAACCAGTCGGGAACCGCTGCTTCCTTGGTGTTGACGTTGGCTTCCGGGGTGCTGCGCTGGAACTCCAGGGTGATGTTGCGGCGCTGCTCGCCGTCGGCGGCGAGGGCCTCGATCGGGTAGAGCTGCTGGCCGTCGCGGAAGGGCACCTGGATGCGGAAGGTGCCATCGGGGGAGAGGGGGACCTCTTCACCGCCGATGGAGAGGCGGGCTGCCGGATCGGTGGCGCCGTAGACGATCAGTTCGGCGTCGGCGACCAGCCAGAAGGAGCGCTGACGGGCCATCAGACCGGCACCGGATTCGGTGCGGCCGGAGGCCCAGATGCCGGCACCGGAGGCGGAGAGGGAGGAGGAGGAGAGATCGTCGTGGTCGAACTCATGGAAGGCCTCCGAACCGCGGCCCAGACGCCGCCAGCCGGCCGTGGCGCTCTGGTAGAGGCGCTCGTGCAGCCCGGTATCGGCAGGTTGGGGCAGGATTTCGTGGGAGGGTGCGGTGGTGCTGCTGCCGGTGTCGAGGGAGAAGGGGACGAACTGATCGAGGATCTGCTCGGAGGGGTGCAGGGCCGGGACGCGGGCGATCGAGGAGAAGGCCAGGGAGATCCAGCCGCCGGCGGCGCCACCGCCCTTGCGGTAGCCGAGCTCGACGCGGTAGTCGCGATCGGAGAGGGGGACTGGCAGGTACCACTCGGTGGCATGGGAATCGACCACGACCTCCTGGAGGGTGTGGGGATGGGCGGAGCCGCCACTGAGGCCGGTGACGTCGGCGACGCGGAGACAGAGCTGGGAGGCGCCGGCGGCCATGGCCTGCTCGCGGTCATCCTCGGAGATGTCCCAGAAGACATAAGCCCACTGGGGATCGCGGGGCAGGAAGACGACGCGGGTATCGGCGGCGGGACGGCTGGGGGGAGCCATCTCGGCCTCAATCGCCTCAGCGGCTTCGGTGGCCCGATCAGCCGCACTTTTGCCGATCGCCTCCGCCAGGCCTTCGCGGTCCTGGGCGCTGTAGCGGCTGACGCCGAGGCTGCGGGCGACATCGCGCAGCTGCCGCATGCTTAGGGAAGCCAGACGGGAGATGAAGTTTGTATCCGCCATTTGACTTCCTGAGGCATTTGATGCGGAAAGTTTCCGGGATTAACCCCGCCTGGGATCGCCCCTGTCAGCAGATGGCCACACGATCGCCGCTCCCCTGTCGCCCCGGCCACGCCCCCGCGGGCCGGCGCGCCGCGATCGCTGATGCCTGCCGGGCTCTGCCCTCTCCCCTGGAGGGCAACCCTGATTCCAGGTCGGCTCAAGCCATCATCGCCGCGGCCGACGGCGACCACCGGTGTCAGCGGCCCCAGGAGGGCCGCCTGCCATCGGCGCCGTTGGCGGACTAGAACAGGCGTACTGGTTGCGCTCCGCTGTCGTGCTGTTGTCCCTGCTGTCTCCGGGGCTGCCCGTGCCCCTCTGCATTGAGCAGCCGCCGCGCTACTGCGCCCTGGTGGGGGAGTCCGTCGCCGCCGGCTTCCCCAGTCCGGCCGACGACTACGTCGAGGCGCGCATCGACCTCAACCTTGAGCTGATCCCGTCGCCCCTCTCCACCTTCTTCATGCGGGTTCAGGGGGATGCCATGCGCGGCGACGGCATCGTCGATGGCGATCTGCTGGTGATCGACCGCAGCATCGAGCCCCGGGTCGGTCGGGTGGTGGTGGCGGTGCATGGCGGCCGCTTCATCCTGCGGCGCCTCAGTCGCCGCGATGGCCGCCTCTGGCTGCTGGCCAGTGACGCCCTCACCCCGCCGTTGCCGCTGGCCAGCGATGACGACCAGGCCAGCCAGTTGTGGGGGGTGGCGATCCATGCCATTCACCACCTGGCCGCCGCCCCTTCCCGTCGCCATTGAGGTTTGCCGGCCCCAGAGATCCCCACGCCCGGCGCTGGCCAGGGCACGCGAGCTGGGGCTGGGCGGGGAGCTCAGCCGCTGCCTTCGATCTCTGGCACCGGCAGGGGCTGCAGCAGGCCCCGGCGCCGCAGCTCCTGACGGAACTGGGCGGACAGGCTGGGCTCGCGCCGCCTATCCCGCTGCCAGGCCCGGCGCAGGTGGCCGAAAATCACCAGCGCCCGCATGGCGATGGTCAGACAGACGAGCACCTGAAGGCAGATCTTCAGCACGGGGCCACGCAGGTTGCGAGCGGTCGGGGGAAGATGGGTTGAGCTTAGAAGCCGGCGAGCGGAGCCAGGCCTGGGCCCCACCCCCGCAAGGGATCTCCCGCGTGTGCATCCATGGCCGAACCCCTGCCCGCCCTGAGCAATGCCGATCTGGAAACCCTGCATGCAGCCCTGGATCCCCTGCTCGCCGGCTTCGGGGAGGGCGAATCCTGTCTGGACGATGCCAGCGCCTTCCTGGCCAGGCTCGGCATCGCCACCGAAAGTGAGCCTGAGCAGCTGGCGCCGCCGCTGATGCAATGGCTTGAGAGCTGGCGGCAGGCCGGTGGCAACCGTCAGACCCTGCGGTTGATGGTCAGCACCCTGCTGGCGGAACGGGGCTGCGGCGCCGCCGGGACCATGGGGCAGGCCTCCCCCGACAACTGAAGCCAGTCGCGGCGGGCCTGTCTCTGGCCTCCTGAATCGGGCACTGACGGGGGAAGGGCAGCGTGCCGTCTCCGTGCCGTTCCCCACGGAATGGTCGGGGACCGGGAGTGGCCAATCGCTGCCAGCGATTGGCCCGTCAATCCCCCCAACCCCATCCAGAAATGGTCCGCTGGCGCGCGGATTCCATTCGGGTTCTGCGTGAGATCGGCCGGAGTGGATTCCGATCGGCTGACGAGATCCGATGGGCTGCACAGCCGTTGATCCCCCAAGCCGGAGTCGTCCTGCAAGGGCCCGGCAGCGGACCGATAGTCTGCGCGGGAGCCCAGGACTGAATCAGAGCCTGGGCCCGTCCAGAGTCCCGAGCCCCCGGGCCCGGGGCGCGCCCGATCCCGCCGTTTGTCTTCGTCCCGTGACCGCTGCCCCCATCAGCGCGCCTCCCGTTGCTGGCGATGGCCTGGCGGGTGAAGACTTTGACGCGGTGGTGATCGGCGCCGGGGCCAATGGCGGTGTGGCCGCCATGGTGCTCGCCGAGGCGGGCCTGCGGGTGTTGGTGCTGGAGGCCGGCCCCGAGTTGACCGCGGCCCAGGCCCGCAGCCAGGAGCCCCTCGACAGCCTGCGGCGCCTGGCCCATCTCGCCGGCGGCCGCCACCGCAGCCAGGCCAACCATCCCGGGTACTGGAAGCACAACCCGGAGCTGTTCATCGATGAACGGCGCAACCCGTACACCACACCCGCGGACCAGCCGTTCCTCTGGACCCGCGGCCGCCAGGTGGGCGGCAAGAGCCTCACCTGGGGCGGCATCACCCTGCGACTGTCGGCGGCCGAATTCCGCGCCGGCGAACGGGACGGCCACGGACCGTCCTGGCCGATCGGCAGTGAGGATCTGGCGCCGTATTACGGGCGGCTGGAACGGCTGCTCGGCATCCACGGCCATGCCGATGGGTTGTCCCAGCTGCCTGACGGCGACTTTCTGCCGCCGCTGCCGCTCACACCCGGGGAGGCGCATCTGCGCCAGGCCATCGGCCGGGAGCTGGAGCTGCCCCTGATCCATTCCCGCGGTTTTGCGCTGCACCGGCCCAGTGCCGACCAACCCTGGCCCCGCTCCAGCGCCCAGGGGGGCACCCTGGCCCGGGCCCTGGCCACCGGCCGGGTGCGGCTGCGGCCCCATGCCCTGGTCAGCCATCTGCAGATGAAGCCGGGGCAGGATCAGGCCGAAGCGGTGGTGCTGATCGACAGCCGCAGCGGCCGCATGGAACGGGTGGCGGCGCCGTTGGTGGTGCTGTGCGCCTCGACGATCGAGTCGGTGCGGATCCTGCTCAACTCCCAGGAGGGCCGCCAGAGCGGCGGCCTGATCGACCCCTCCGGCAGCCTGGGCCACTACCTGCTGGACCACATCTCTACCAGCCGCTTCTTTTCGATCCCGGATATCGCCAGGCCCGAGGGGCCGGTCGAGCTCTCGGGGGCTGGCAGCTGCTTCATCCCCAACACGGTCAATCTGCAGGGCGACGACGGCCTGGGATTCCGGCGCGGCTACGGCATCTGGACGGCCCTGCAGCGCTTCGATCCGCCCCGCCCCCTGCAGCGTCGCCCCGGCGAGGCGGTGGGTTTTCTGATCGCCCATGGCGAGGTGTTGCCCGAGGCCAGCAACCGCATCACGCTCGATGCCGAGGTGCGCGATCACTGGGGGCTGGCGGTGCCCCACATCCGTTGCCGCTGGGGCGGCAATGAGGCCGCCATGGTGGCCCACATGCACGGCCGCATGCAGGCGGTGGTGGCGGCGGCCGGCGGCACGATCCGCCCCCTGGAGGACCTGTTTGTGCTGCCCTTATTGGAACCGCTGATCCGGCGCAGCGCCGCGGTCCGGCCTGAGGCGCCGCCGCCCGGCTACTACATCCATGAATTGGGCGGAGCCCGCATGGCTGATCAGCCGGAGGCTGGTGTGGTCGATTCCTGGAACCGCTGCTGGCGAGCCCGCAATGTGCTGGTCACCGATGGCGCCTGCTGGCCGAGTGCCGGCTGGCAGAGCCCGACGCTGACGGAGATGGCTGTGACCTGGCGGGCCTGCGCCGCCGCTGCCGGTCGCGGCTGAGGGGCTGGTCCGGAGGCCCTGTCGGCAGGCACTGGTGATCGGCCATGCCCCCAATCCCCGTGCCGATCGCTCGGGTCGCGAGCACAGACCTGGCGGGTGCAAAAACCGTGGCCGGCCTATGGGGGGCAGGGGGCAGCAGCCCTTGTCAGCCCTTGCCCATCAACCTCGCCGGCGGTGTCAACGACCACATTTCCTCGCCGCCGCGCTGCGCACAATGACGGGGCGACCTTTCACAGGGTCGGGCAAGGGAGAACACAGGCGAGGGTTGGCCCCCTCGCTTTTTTTTGGCCGCTGGAAACGGCAGAGGCCCATCGCATACGTCAGCGTTGCCAGCTTGCTGCTGTCGTGAGAGCCGTCGTGAACGCCGTCTTCCGATCGGCCCCCGCATCCCTCAGGGACGCTGGAACAGACCCTCGAGGTAATGGCGGTTGACGGATTGGTCCTGGTAGCCGTTCTGCACCAGAAAACCTGCCAAGGCCGTGCTGATCACGCTGTATTGATCCCAGTGGGGATGGTGGTGGATGAAGTCGCGCATGCCATCAAACAGAGCCGCTGGCACCTCGGCCTCCAGGCTGATGCAGGCATCGGCAAGCCCGCTCGCGTCCAGGACCGGAAGGGGGCAGGGGACTGCCGGTAGACCGTCAAGGCCCTCGATGAGCGCCGGCTTCTTCAAGCTTTCCCCTTCCCTGGCCATGGATATCGCGTCAAAGCCGCCGAACTGCGGTCCAGTACGCCACAACGATGGGATCGGCGTCAAAGATCGAGCCGAAAGCCATACCCAACCGTTCAACGAATGAGACTGAAGGCGGAGGCTGATCTCAGGTCCAGTGGCCGCCGCCAGGATGGATTTCTTTCAGAGCCATCGCAGGCTGTCAAGGGGCAGACGAACAAAGCGTCAGTTTCCACAGCACCACGGCTCTCACCGTGCCCGCAGCTGCCATCCTGGGGAAAAAGGGGGCAAAAACGGGGGAAAACGATTGGGAGGTGGGGAAATCACCGGCCGATCAACAAAACTGATGAGAGCGAGTCTTTCGAGACAGGGGCCAGGATTGGACAGGCTGCATAGGCCAGATCGCCCATATTTCTTCGGATTTTGATGAAGAAATTAACGGAATCGCGCCATCGGTTCTACATCTGGATCACTCCCAGCTGGTTTGGTTCAGCCGCCGGCGGATCGCAGGCTGCGGGGGCCGAGGGGATGATCGGCGTGCGGATAGCGGGCGTGATGGTGGCCGGTTGTCGACCCCTCCTCCTGGCTGACCGCAGCTGTCGGCGTGGGATCAGGACTGTCGCCCGGGCCTAGGTCGTTGTGGTGGTGCTCGGCCGCATGGGGGTGGTCGTGATCGCCTGGGTGGGTGTGGGTGCCGCCATGGGGGTGCGCGTGGCCGACACCGGAAGTCGCCGGTGCGCCCGGCAGGGGAACGCCATCGGCCTGGCAGGCCCCGGTGCATTCGGCTTCACAGAGCTTGCAGCTCTCCACCAGGCCTTCGACGTGGTGATGGTGGCTGTGCTGGGGAGCCCCCACCTCCTGCTCGAAACCGAGCACCTGGGCGCGGTACTTGCAGAGGGAGCAATTCATGTCCGTGTCGCCGCGCAACACATCGGCCACCCGCTCCCGGAAGGTGTCCAGCACCAGGGCGTGATCTCCCAGGTAGGAGGCCTCGACAAACTCCACGTCCGGATGGTCCGCCGCCACCAACTGGGTGTGTTGGCGGATGCGACTGACCAGCACCCCGGAAAACAGGAAGTAGGGGAAAACGACGATGCGGCGATAGCCAAGCCGGACCGCCTGGCGCAGCCCCGGTTCCACCAGCGGGAAGGTGACCCCGGAATACACCGTCTCTCCCCAGCCGAAGCCGAAGCCCTCCACGAGCATTCGGGTCACCTTGGCCACGTTGGAGTTGGCATCCGGATCGGAAGAACCCCGACCGACCACCACCAGCAGGGTGTCGTGCAGCGGCACCGGTTTTGCGGTCGGCTGGCTGGCGGCGGCCTCCAGGGCCTCGCGGATGCGGGCTCCCGCGGCCTGAATCATCTTGAGATCGACGCCCAGTTCGCGGCCGTAGTCAATCCGCAAGCCGGTCTCGGCCGCATAGGTGTTGAGCACCGAAGGGATGTCGTTCTTGGCGTGGCCGGCGGCGAACAACATCGCCGGCACCGCCAGCACGTGGGTCACGCCCTGGCTGCGCAGGGCCTCCAGCCCGTCGCGCAGGATGGGACGGGCAAATTCGAGATAACCGAATTCCACCGGCACCGGCGCCAGGTGCTGCTTCAACTGCTCGGCCAGGCCGGCGAACTCGGCCACCGCCAGGCGATTGCGGCTGCCGTGGCCGCAGACCAGCACGCCGATCGGGACATGGGGGTCGCTGGCGGGGACAACCGTCGCAGCGGTCTGCGGCGCATCCGCACGAGAGGGAACGGACGTCATGAACCCATGCACCTCAACTGACCCTATCCCCAGGCTCGCTGGCCACACGGTCAACCCCAGGAGGCGCAAGGATGGTCGAATGAGCCTCCATATCCCTCCGTATCAGCCCCTGCCAGCTCCCGGCAAGACGACGGACATCTTCAAGGTGTCCGTGGCCGAGCTCCATCCCACCCAGATGTGTGTCGGTCTGGCGGAGGTGCGCAGCCGCCAGGTCGATTTCAGCCAGGACAGCCGCGAACAACGAGTGAAGTACCTCAAGGGCAAACCAGTGCCGATCGTGCGCAACGCCGCGGGGCGCCTCTGGATGGTGGACCGCCACCATCGGCTCAGAGGTCTGGTTGAACTCGATCCTGAGGCGGAGGCTTACGGCTATCTGGTGCTCCAGCTCGACTGCAACGACCGGCCCACCGCCCTTGAGGAGCTGCATCGTCGCGGCTGGCTCTACCTCTACGACGGGCGTGGCCTTGGGCCGATGGTGCCGGCAGCGCTGCCCGAAACCCTGGCCGGTTTGCAGGATGATCCCTATCGCAGCCTGATTTGGAAGCTGAAGAAGGAGGGGATGATCGAACCGGCGCCCCTGATTCCCTTCCATGAATTCCGCTGGGGCGCCTGGCTGCGTCGCCGGCCGCTGCCGCCGTTCAGTTCCTCGGAGCTGGAGCCCGCCTTGCCAGCCGCCCGCACCTTGGTCCGCTCTCCGGCAGCGTCCCATCTGGCCGGTTGGAAGGGTCGGCGTTGAATCCCGATCACCGGGCCTGCGGCGGCTGAGAACCTGGGTCCAAAGGCTGCAGGCCTCCAGCAGAAAGAGGCAAAAAGAATCCAGCCAGTCGCTGGCGGCAGCAGGAAGGCCGTGACGGTGATCGGACAGCAGCCTCCCCGCCCCTCAAAGATCCACTCCGGATCCAGACCAGGCCGGGACCTGACGGGACCAGGGAGGCGAGAACAACCAAGGAAACCCATTAGCGAGCAAGGAATTTAACCGCGCTGATTGACAAGAACATCCCATTATTGAGCAAGCTGCAGCAGAAAACGTAAACCCATTTACGCGCAAACCAGTTTACCTTTGGGGCCCTATTTCCGCCAGTTGGATTTTTGCAACGTAGTGTGGCCCAACGTGATGCGTTAGCGCGCTGTCATGCCTGAAGGTTTGACAGCAAACCTCGGCCTGAGCTGAACAGAAGCTGCCACGGTGGTTTCTGCCTGAACAGCCTCGATCCGCCCATTGCTTTCGCGCGTTTCATCCCCTTGTACCGCCCACACCATGAGCAGCAGCATCCGCACCACCTCCCCCTATCTGGAGACCCCGACAGGCAGCAGCGGCAGCGGCCTTGATCAGGTGCTGGGCTGGATCAGCCAGGATGGCGGACTGGCGGGAGCTAATGATGGCCGTTCGATTGCCGCCGGAATCGCAGCTGTCGCTGGCCTCAATCAGCTGTTGATTCAGGGATTGCGGGCGATCGGCAGTCTTGAGAAGTCTGTGCTGGCGGTCGCCGATGTGATCGCCCTCAATGCCTGGGTTCGGGATCCGATCCATACCGAACGGTTGGCCCTGTTCATCGCCCTGCACGGCAATGATGAGGGCGGCGTCGAAAGCGGCTATCACACGATTCAGGGTGATGGCGGCAATCGCCAGTTCGATGGTCGCTCCCTGATCGACACGGTGCTCGATGGCATCTATCACTTCGGCTTCCCCCTCAGTGCCGATGGCAGCCGCTTCACCAACGAGGACGGCGCCGACAATGCCGCGCTGACGGATGTGGCCCGCTGGCTGACCGCGTTGAAAACGGATCTGGCGACCAGCAACAGCGGCCTTGACCGGATCGTCGAGACGATCATTGCGGACCCTGGACTGCAGGCGACGATTCCCTGGGCCGACATCCAGGGGGGCGCCAGCGCCGCCAATGGGATCAACCAGCTAATTCTCGCTGGCATTGCGGCCCTTAACCGGGCCGGCGCGGCCGATACGGATAACAGCCGCCTCAGCGGCGCTGAGCTGCGTTGGATCAATGGCTGGATCCGAAGTGACGCCAGCCGTCTGGCCTCGTTCATCGCCCTACATGGCGACGATGAGAACGGCAGTGAAACCGGCTTTCACCTCGTCCAGAGTGACGGAGCCACAACCCGTTTGTTCGGCCGCAATGCGGTGAACACCATTGACGATGGCATCTTTCACATCGGCTTCACGATCAATGCCGATGGCCGCTTTCAGAACGAAGACGGAGATGCCAACGCCCTGGTGGATGATGTCGCCGAATGGATGACCTATTACTACGGCGATGCCTCCCATAGCGGCAGCGGACTTGATCGGCTCGTCGACTGGATCAAGCTGGATCCTGGGCTGGCACGCAACACCGCCGCCAAGGACATTAACGATGGCCTGGCAGCAGCCAATGGCATCAACCAGCTCTATGTCGAAGCCATCGATGCCACCGGCGTGAATGCCGATCACCTGATCAGTCGCGTCGACCTGAGGACGATCAACCAGTGGATTCGCGATCATCGCTTCAATGAATTTGTCGCACTTCACGGTGACGACGAAGCTGACGGCACGGAAACCGGTTTCCACCTGATCCAGAATGACGGTGGTAGTACCCAGTTTTTTGGCCGCAACCTGGTGAACACGGTGGCCGATGGCATGTATCACATCGGCTTTAAAATCCAAGGCGAAAACTTTGTCAATGAAGACGGCAACACCAATCAGTCGTTGAGTGATGTCTCCGGTTGGATCAATTATTTTGTCAATGACATCCGCCTCACCACGGGCACCTGGGATGCCGACGTCCTGATCGGCGATGACAGCGCCGATCAGATTCTGGCCTACGGCGGTGACGACCTGCTGAAGGGGGAGGGCGGCATGGACCTGCTCGATGGCAGCTGGGGCCGCGATTCGCTCTTGGGCGGCAGCGGCAGCGACCAGCTGGATGGCGGTTTTGACAACGACCTGCTGGATGGCGGCGAGGACGGTGACACCTATCTGGTCAGTGGCGCCGGACCGCAGTGGGTGGATGGCCAGCCCTACCGCTTCCAGGGCTACGACACCTACGCCGACAGCGGCGCCACCGGCATCGACCGCATCCTGGCGGAGGGGCTGGGGCCGGTGGACATCGGCTTCAGTGATTTTGCACCTGGTAGTGGCATCGAGCAGATCGTCAATGGCACCAAGCTCGACGATGGGGCAGGCGGCAGCATCGCCGCCGAGGTGCGTTTGCTGGGCGACTGGCATGCCAACACGCTCGACTTCTCGGCCACCGAGTTGGTCGGCGGCCCCTTCCTGATCGACGGCGCTGACGGCAAGGACTCGATCAAGGGCAGCGCCGCCGCCGATCGCATCCGCGGTGGCGGTGACAACGATCTACTGGATGGTGGTGCAGCCGGCGACACCTATGAGGTGAAGGGCGCCGGGCCGCAATGGATCGATGGCGTGCCCTACACCTTTGAGGGCTACGACACCTACACCGACAGCGGCGCCACCGGCCTGGACCGGATCCTGGCCCTGGGGGGTGCGGCGGTGGACATCGGCCTGTTGAGCTTTGGCCCCGCCAGTGGCATTGAGCAGATCGTCAATGGCACCAAGCTCGACGACGGCGCTGGCGGAACCATCGCTGCTCAAGTGCGACTCCTGGGCAACTGGGAGGCCAACAGCCTCGACTTCTCCGCCACCGAGTTGGTCGGCGGCCCCTTCCTGATCGACGGCGCTGACGGCAAGGACTCGATCAAGGGCAGCGCCGCCGCCGATCGCATCCGCGGTGGCCGGGACAACGATCAGCTCGATGGTGGAGCTGGCAATGACATCTACGAAGTGAGCGGTAGAGATCCGGCCAACAGCAACTGGAGCACCTACAGCTTCGAGGGCTATGACAACTACGCCGACCAGGCGGGCAGTGACGACCGGATTGTGGCGGTCGCCGCCAATGGCAGTGATGGCGTCGATATCGGATTGCTGAATTTCGGCCCTGGCAGTGGCATTGAGCGGATCGATGCCACCGGCACCAGCGGTGCCGTGCGCCTGCTCGGTGACTGGCAAGCCAACAGCTTCGACTTCAGCGGCACCGAACTGCGGGGCAGCAACATCAGCATTGAGCTCAACGACGGCAACGACAGTTTCGTGGGCAGCGCGACGGCCGATCGGGTGGATGGCGGCTACGGCAATGACGACCTGCGCGGCGGCGACGGCGACGACATGCTCAGCGGCGGCGGTGGTGACGACAGGCTCGATGGCGGCCAAGGCAGTGACACCTACCGGGTCAGCGGTCTAGAGGCGGGCGGCTGGAAAACCTTCGGCGGCTACGACACCTACTCCGACAGCGGCAGCAGCGGCATCGACCGGATTGTCGCGGTGGGACCTGAGGATGTCGATCTCGGGCTGGCCGGCGGCAATTTTCTGGCGGCCAACGGCATCGAAGAGGTTGTCAACAGCACCACCAGAAACGACAACGGCGTCATCACAACGGCCCGGCTGCGACTACTCGGCAACTGGAGCGGCAACGTCATGGATTTCCGTGGCGTCGCCCTGGTGGGGGGGAACATCTGCATCGAGTCCGGCGATGGCAACGACAGCCTCTACGGCAGCAACGCGGCTGACACCTTCCTGGCCGGCAAGGGCGACGATCAGCTCGACGGTGGGGGCGGCAGCGACACCTACGTGGTGAGCGGCAACAGCGGCGTCGGCTTCCAGGGCTATGACAGCTACGCCGACAGCGGCAGCGGCGATCTCGACCAGATCCTGGTGGTCGCCGCCAGCGGCAGCGAGGCGGTGGACATCGGCATGCGCTCCTTTGGTCCCAGTGGCGGCATCGAACAGATCAACGCCAGCGGCACGACTGGCCGGGTGCGCTTGTTGGGGGACAGCAGCGCCAACAGCCTCAACTTCAGCTCCACCACCCTCATCGGCGCCAATCTGCTGATCGACGCCGGAAGTGGCAACGACACCATCACGGGCAGCAGCGGCGGTGATCGTATCCTCGCCGGCACGGGCAATGACTGGCTCAATGGGGCCGGTGGCTCCGATACCTACGAGGTCAGTGGCAACACGGGCAGCGGTTTCGGCGGCTATGACACCTATGCCGACGCGGGCAGTGGTGGTGGCGAGATCGATCGCATCGTCGTCGCAAGCGGCAGCAACGCGGTGGATATCGGTCTGACCAGCTTCGCCGCCAGCAACGGCATTGAGGAAATCAATGGCACCGCCACCAGTGGCCAGGTGCGCTTGCTGGGGGACAGCAACGCCAACAGCCTGAACTTCAGCGCCACCTCCTTGCTGGGCGCCAATCTGCTGATCGACGGCGGTGCTGGCAATGACACCATCACGGGCAGCAGCGGCAGTGACAACATCCTCGGGGGTCTTGGCGTTGACCAACTCAACGGAGGGAGTGGCGACGACACGCTCATCGGTGGAAGCGGGCTCGATAGCCTCAGCGGCGGAAGTGGTAATAACACCTTCGTCTACACCACGCTCACCGATGCCATCGTCGGGGGCACCAGCTCTTCGCCCCAATTCGAGAAGATCAGCAACTTCACCGTGGGGGCTGATTGTTTCGACTTGAGCACCACCCCCTCCACCGGCGGCTTCAAGAACCTCGGTGCTGTCTCGGCCCTGACGATCACGGGGATCAGCACCATGCTGAGCACCAGTAACTTCCTGGCCAATGGGGTGTCCACCTTCACCTATGGCAGTGGCCCCAGCCAACGCACCTTCATCGCCCTCAACGACGCCATCGCTGGCTACAAGAGCACGACCGATGCCATCGTCGAGCTGTTCGCCATCGGCTACGCCAGTGGCTACAACTCCCTCGCCCAGATCAGCTTGATCTAGGTACCACAAGCTGGAGGGATTCCGCTGAGGCCGCGATGCCCTGCGTCTTGGCCGGTTCCCGTGCCCGACGTGCACCTCCCTGGGTGGAGCCAGCGGTTGAGTTCTTACGCGGGGCCCGAGCCGACACCGCTGCCAAGGCCTGGTGCCCGGAATGATGGCCCGATGGCCCGATGGCCCGATGGCCCGATGGGGCGATCGGGCCGATCGCCTAATGGTCTGGAGCGGCGGCGATGGTCTTGAACGGCTACCGACGAGCAAGCCTGGGGCCATGAGGCACCGGTGGCGCCGCGGCTCACTGATTGCGCGGCGGCCGCCGTTCACCGATGCGCAGCTGTTGCCGCCAGCGGCCCATTTGCCAGCGCCCGCCCAGCAGCAGCACCAGCGCCAGAGCCCAGGGCAGGGCCCCGAGGGTCGGCCCGCACCAGATCACCATCACCAGGGCTGGCACGGCCAGCAGAGTGGCGACGGTGTGCAGACGGGCCAGGCCCCGGTCGGCGCCGCGACAGCTGTGGCAATGAATGCTGTGGCTCTGCCAGCGATCCAGCAGGAGCTGGTCATCTAGCCGCGGCGGCAGGGGCTGGCCGGGGAAGGGAAGGCCGCCATGGTCCAGCACCCAGCCATGGAGCGCCTGCACATAGCGATCGGACGTGGTGGCCAGGTAACAGCTGCGGCTCAGCTCCTCGCTGCCGCCCCGCTGTTCCAGCACCCGCTCCTGCCAGTGCAGGAAGATCTGGTCGTCCTCCAGCACCCGGTGATTGCCAATGTGCTGGAGCCACTCGGGCCGCAGCCCCAGCAGCCGCGCCGGCCAGGGCGATTGGAACTGGAACGGGAAGCGGGCGAACAGCCGGCATTCGCCGCGCCGGATCGGCGTGGCATAGACCACCGTCAGGATCCGGGCGAAGCCCGGGGCGGTCAGCTCGTGCCACATAAGGGCCGGAGCGCAGAAGCGGGTGTACTGGGTGCCGAGCTTGCCCCGGCGCGGCCCCTCGGCCCAGACGCCGCTGAAGCCCGTGGCATCGCTGGCCGTCAGTTCCAGCTCCACCGGCCCGGCGTTTTCTCGCCGTCCCACCGTGGCGTGGTGGGTGAAGGGCACGTGGCTGACATCGAGCACGTTCTCCAGCAGGGTCAGGGCGTCGTAGGGCAGGTCCCGAAAGGTGTCCTGCACCAGCCAGCCCGGCTCCTCCAGCAGGGGCACGAGCGGCAGCGGTTGGGCCTCGGCCCTGTCCGCCGCCCCGGCGAAGACAAACAGCAACCCCTGCGCTGTTGCCGTCGCCCGCCGCCGGGCACAGCTGCGGGTAGGGGAAATCGTCGCCCCAGCGGCGGCCTGGGGAATGGTCAGGCACTCGCCGGAACCCGCAAACGTCCAGCCGTGGTAGGGGCACTCCAGGGCCCCGGCGGCATTGATCCGGCCTTCCGAGAGCGGCACCAGGCGATGGGGGCAGACGTCGTCGAAGGCCCGCCAGGTGTTGCCGGGGCCATCCCACCAGATCACCAGGTCCTGCTCAAGCAGCGTGAAGGGCAGCGGCTGGCGGCGATCAAGATCCTTGAGGAAGGCCACCGGATACCAGCGCTCCAGCCAACTGGCGGGGGTCTTCGAATCGAGGACGCCCTCGCCGCTGCTGGTCGGTTTAGGGGAGGGGGGGAGGCTCATCGGCCGATTCTGCCGGCATGAGTAGACAGGAAGCAGCCGCGCCGCTAGTTGATGCCCTATTCCCATCTGTTGGTGCCCAGCGATGGCTCGGAGCTGTCGCGTCGGGCGATCGACCATGCCCTGCGCCTGGCGGCGGCCCTCGGAGCCCGAATCACCTTCCTGCATGTGCAGCCCAGCACGCCGATTCCCCTGGTCGGTCTGGGCGAAAAACTGGATGTGCAGACGATGGAGCTGCTGATCGCCGCCAGCCATCGCCAATCCGACCAAATTCTGGATGAGGCCGCCGAGGCGGCTGCTGCGGCCGGTGTTACGGCCCAGTGCGAGAGGGTGCCTGGGGATACCCCCCACCGGGCGATCGTCGAGACCGCCCAACGGCTGGGATGTGATCTGATCCTGATGGCCTCCCACGGCCGTCGCGGGATTTCCGGGCTGCTGATCGGCAGCGAAACCCAGCGGGTGCTGGCCCTGGCCCACTGCCCGGTGTTGGTGGATCGCTGAAACCAGACCAGCTCGATCGGCGCCGGTTCTCCGCCCCATCGACAACGGCGGCCGCTGGGCGAAAATTGTGCGTCGACGTTGAACTGCTGGAGCGCCATGGGCCGAGATCGTGACCCCGACCGCCTTCCCAGAGCTGGTTTTGAGGTGGCGCCCCTCGCCGGTCTGACGAGCCTGCCCCTAGGCGGCGGCCCAGCTCCCCTGGGCACGGGCCGGATGCTGAGCGAAGCGACCCTGGGGGCGGTGGTGGTCTACGCCGCGTATCAGGCGCTGCTCACGGGCCTGAGGACGGAAGCCATGGTGCGGCGCTCGCAGTTGAGCCGTGCAGCCCAGGCCCGCCTGATCGGCCGCAGCGTCTGGGGTTCGATCCAGGATGGAGCTGCCATCGGCCTGGCCCTGAGCCTGCTGCTGCTGGTGTTCCCCTGGCTGTCGCTGCCGCTGGGCATTCTGAGCGTAGTCGGCCTGGGCAAGGCCTCACTGGATCTCTTCCACGCCTTCTGGGATGGATTGGATGACCTACAGAAAAGCGAACTCCACGAAGCGGCCTACGCCGCCGGGGTCAACCTGCACCGCCTGCTGCATGGTTCTGGCCAGGCGAGCCTGGAGGCCTGAGGCCGATCCCTTCCAAAGGGGGGATCAGCCGGGGGAGAAAAACCCCTTGGACCACAGCCAGAGACCCACCAGGGCCAAAGGGGTAGCAAAGGCCGCAAAGATCTGCAGGCGCAGCACCTGATCGGAGCGGGAGGGTTGGGGAGGACGGCGGTTCAAGGGCGGACTGCCTCACAGGACAGGGCATGGTGAGCCCGTGCGGGCAACCTACCCAACCACCGCGGGCCAGTACTCTTCAGGCGGCAGGGCTGATGCCGGCCGCCCGAGCGGGTGCGGCGGGCAGGCCTCGAGGCCCTGGTGGGCCGCTTCGCTGCCATGGGGGAGATCGTTGGCTGCACCCTCCTGGCGCTGATGCAACAGGCGGGCGCGCTGCAGATCCTTGAGGCTGATCTGGAACTGCAGGCGTCGGGCCGCCATCACCAGCTCCAGGCGAGAACGGCAATGACGCAGTGCCCGGCGCAGCTGGCCATCCTGTTCGGCGGTTTCGACCAGGCGCTCGAGTTCACTCCAGCTCATCGGCTTGCTCATGGCACCAATCCAGACTGGCAAAACAACGGGATTTGGGCCACTGCCGATGTCCCGTTGGCGCTGCCCGTAGCCTGACGCCAGGTACCTGAAAACCTTGTCAGCACCATTTCCCAACTCCCAACGCCAAGGGCGCTGGATTCAGGCCCTGCTGCTGAGCCTGTTGGCCGTAGGACTCAATCTGCTGCCGATACGCATCTTCTTTGGTTTTGAGCTGCTGCTGGGTTCAAGTGTGGCCGTTCTGGCTATTTTGCTCTTTGGCGAAATTGGCCTCTTGGTTGCCATCAGTGCCAGCCTGATCACCTTGAAGGTTTGGGGGTATCCCTGGTGTGCACTGACGATGGTTGGCGAACAGCTGTGGCTTTTGGTCTATCTCCATTATTTCAACAAGTCAGACAGGCAAAGGACCAACGGCCGCATCATTTTGGCGGACATTCTGTTTTGGGTTACGGCTGGCATACCGCTCATTTTCCTGATGTTTGGCGTTGTCATCAACCTCGACCCCTCCAGCATCTTGGCTCTGGGAATCAAGCAGTCTGTCAATGGTGCGATCAACACCACCCTGGGATTGAGTCTTTATCTGGGGTTTCGTATTGCCCAAAGCCAGGGCAACCCAGCCAAGGCGGTGTCGATTCACGGCCTGACGATCACGACCGTGATGTTGTCGGTGATTGTACCCAGTCTGACAATCGCTTCGATTGCAACCGGTCAAGTGGTGGAGGCTAGCCAGCAAGGTCAGCTTCAACGGCTGATGCTGATTGCAAGAGGGGTGGTCATCGCGACACCGAAAGAGCAGGCCTGGATCGCCGAGTCCCTGCATGACAGTGGATCCCTGATTGAGTTCGAGCGCATCGGCAGAATCAATCGACAGGCCAGTTTTCAATCGAACCCTGGTCTTTTCAAGGCCTTGGCCCAAACCCATATCTCCAAAGTCGATGCATTCATTCAAGCCAGAGGTTTGAAGATACTCGTTGCTAACCACATGTCATCGCTGCAAAGACAGCTGATCGACGGCTACTGGAAATTCGAGCTGTCCAATAGCAGCCTGGGTCCTGAGAGTGTTTTGAGTGCGACTGTAGGTCAGGATAGTGTGGTGGTGGTTGAACCCGCCAGAGAACTGATAGTGCAGGTGCAGAGGAAAACCACACGCATCATCGGAGTTCTGTCATGGAACTTGCTCTTCGCGGCGCTGATCAGTGAGATCATTGCCCAGGCCATCGCGGTTCAGTTCAATTTCGGTGACTCCGAGGCATCAGAGGCAGGCAAGGTGCCGGCCAATGAACAAGTCGATCGGCTTGGCAGGTCCCTATCGTCGTCATTGCGACAAGGCTTTATTTTTAATCTCAATCACCTTATTGGTCTTTACGATGAAAAGATCAGAGAGAACGCGGATCTCCGCGAGAATCTGCTCAGCACCATGTTGAAGCTGAAGGACGCCAAGCAGGAAATTGATGGTCTCAGCACCGTTGATCCTTTGACTGGTTGCTACAATCGCCATCAGTTGTATCGGCGTCTTGATTTTGAGCTGCAGCGCAGCAATCGAGATCGCAGCGAGCTAAGTTGCATGTGTTTTGAGGTCGATCACTACGCCCAAATCCGTGATCATTATGGTCAGGTCATCGCCGAGAAGGTCCTTGTTGAGCTCGCCGCCGATATTCAGGCCCGTTCTCGTGCGACCGATTGTCTTTGTCGCAGTGGTGAGGCCACATTCAGCCTGATCCTGCCGATGTGTTCGGGAGCTGCGGCCGAGGGATTGGCCAGGTCTTTTCGCGATGAAGTTCAGGGGCGGATGCTTGCCGTTGAGCTTCAGGAGATCAGTGTCACCATCAGCATCGGTATTTCCTGTTTGAAAGCCGGCGATGATGACAGCGAATCCCTGATCAACCGAACTGAAAATGCCCTCTATCGTGCCAAGATGGAGGGCCGAAATCGGATTGTAATGATCTGAGCGAACTTGGCTGCTGTTAGCGCGCGGCTGAGGCCAGCGCCCAGCTGTTGCGAGCGATCAGCTGTTGCCGAACGCCACCTGGCAGGCTGCGTTCAGCAGTTCCGCTTCGGCGGCACTGGCTGGTTGTGTGCCATTGAGGAGGCCACTCTGACAGTCAGCCGTCAGCTGATAGGTGGACCCATCGACGCTGACATCAAACTGCACCCCGGTGCTGCCGATGGGTTGCACCGTTCCGAACAGCAGTTGGTAACTGCTGTTCGGAACAATGATCATCGTTTGCTGGCTGTTGATGGCGTCATTGACAGCGTGATTGATGATGGCTGCACTGGCCAGGCTGCCGATCCCCCATGCGGCCGCCCGGGCTCCCCACCAACCCCAGGTCGGATTGGCCCAGCCGCCATACCAACCGTAGTTCCAGGGGCGGGCATAGCCCCAGCCCGGTCGGGCCCAACCAGGACGGAGATTGACATCGTTGATGTTGACGGTGCGATTCCAGTTGCGATTGACGTTGATGTTCCGGTTCACGTCAAGGTTGCGATTGCCCAGATTGCGATCACTCAGGTTGGTCCCAGCTACACCGCGATCCCCCCGCAGTGAGCCATTGCCGGCACCTTGCAGAGCCTGGCGATTGACGCCGTTGCCCGCGGACAGGCCCGATCGACCGTCGAGCGAGGGGCCTCCTCCGGCCCTGGAGCCACGGGAATTGCTGCTCCAGCCACCCTCGGGACGGTTGGAGCCGCGGTTCAGGCCGCCGCCGCCGGCATTGCTGAATCCGGTGCGGGCGCCCCCGCCCCCGCCACCACCACCTCGGCCACCACCACCACCACGCCCCCCGCCACCGCCTCGGGCGATCAGTGTGGCGCCATCGCCGGCAGCTGTTGGCGCAGCGGGTGATAAGGCGGCGGCTGCGGGCAGCAGCGGTAACCCGACGATTCCCACCAGGACAAGGCCAAGACCAGAACGGATGTTCATCGCTGCACCACCTCACAGCCGGCGTCGTAGCAACTGGCGTCAATGCGGCCATCGCTGCCGAAATGCACCCGGACCAGATCTCGGCCAGCCATCTTGGCCGGATTGTCCTGGCGGACACTGTTGAGGTAGTTGGGGTTCACGACGCAGAGATCCTGATCGTTGAAACAGACCGTGTTCGTCGAGAACCGGCCCGAGGCATTGCGCAGGGACTGCCAGCTCTTGGTTTCAGGATTCCAGAGCGTCATCGTCAACGGATCATCCGTGATGCGAACCGTTTCGATCGTCTGACCGATGGAATGGCGATAGAGGGTGCTCTTGCCCTCATTGATCGCTTCAACCGTGCAGTTGACGGACGCAGCCCCAGCACGGCTGCACTGGGTTTCCAGCTTGTAGAGCAGCACTTCGGCGCTGTGCCCGGGAGTTGCGCTGAGCACCGATGCGCTGAAACAGCCGCCGATCAGCAGCGATCTGAGGCTGCTGCTGGCCAGGTGACGCATCGGCGCCAGCAGGCAGCGCGTCACCCAGGGTTCGATCGCCGAGCCGGGCTTGCGACGGTGCCGCCCGAGGGGATTTGGCTGGGAAACTCTGCCCTGAGGGGCCGTGGATGGCTGCATGGACTTTAGGAGGGAGTTGATGTCTCCAAAAATTTGGAGGAGATAAACCAAGCATGTCAACGCTGAGTCGTCGTTGTCAGCTTTTGGGGTGGCAGGCGACACATTTCGCGATCGATCGGTTGACGTCGACTTGTGGTGAGTCATCTGGGGTTCAGGCCGCTTCAGGCCAGCCCATCGCTGCGGCGATTGGGGCTGTCATCGGCGCTGGCATGACGCCATCAGTCGCTCGTATCCGCCTCACCCGGGGCGCAACCGCCCTGGACACGCACGATGCAACGAAAGCCCAGATGACAGGTGGAGGTGTCAATTCCCTGGGCCATGCGGGCGGCCGGGCGGTAGCGGCGGCAATAACTGGGGGCACACAGGAAGGAACCGCCTTTCACCACTTTGCGCGGGATCATCCCGTGCTGGGAGCTGGGATCGATGCTGGCTTCGCGGCTGGCACCCCGGGGATTGCTGGTGCTGCAGCAACCGCCGGCCACCTTGGACGCCTTCAGTCTGGTGCCATGGTCCTGATACCAGTCGTCCGTCCATTCCCAGACATTGCCGATCATGTCGAGCAGCCCGTAGCCATTGGGGGGAAAGGAACCGACCGGAGACGTGCGCTCCCAGCCATCCAGGCAGCTGTTGTGGTGGGGGAAGTCACCCTGGAACGTGTTGGCCAGCATCCGACCCGCCGGGTGAAGTTCGTCCCCCCAGGCGAACTCCACCGCCTCTAATCCGCCCCGGGCGGCCCGTTCCCATTCCGCCTCGCTGGGCAATTGCTTGCCAGCCCAGGCGGCATAGGCCAGCGCATCGCCATGGCTGATGTGCACCACGGGATGGTGCTCCCGGCCCTTGATCGAACTGCCGGGACCTTCTGGGTGCCGCCAATCCGCCCCCGGGATGTATTGCCACCAGACGTAGGGGTCGGCAGAAGTGACGGGTTTCTGCGGTGGCACAAAGACAATAGAACTGGGTACCAGCAACTCCGGTAGCGCATCCGGGTAGGCGTGCAGATCAGCTGGTTGCTGAGCCTGGGTGAGGTGGCCGGTGGCCTTGATGAATTTCAGGAACTGGCTGTTGGTGACCGGGGCCCGATCGATCCAGAAACCGGCGATCTCGACCGGATGGGCCGGTGCCTCTTCGGGGTAGTGATGGTTCGATCCCATCGCGAACGTGCCGGCTGGGATCCAGACCATGTCCCGTTGGGGCGGCCTGCCGGGGGGGCGGGCCGCCTGTCGGGGGGCATCAGGCCGAGGGTGGGGGCGGGACATGACCAACTCTGTGGCCGACCTGAAGCTGGCGTGGCCCGCTCAGGCCGCGCCGCTGGCGGCCTGGCGCATGTGCTCGATCACATCCTCCACCGAGAAGCTGGCGGGCTTCTGGCGGGGCGGGAACTCGCGGAAGGACGCCAGGAACTGGGCCACGTAGGTCTGGGCCGGCACCAGCAGGAAGACGTGATCGAACATCCAGTCCCAGTAGGTGTTGGAGGTGATGTCGGCCCGCTCGTAGGGGTCGGTGAGCAGATTGAAGATCTTGGGCACCCGCAGTTTCACGAACGGCTCCGCCCATATCTGGCAGGTGCCGACCTGGCGCTGCTCCATGAACACGAACTTCCAATTGTCGTAGCGCAGCCCCACCAGATCGCCGTCGTCGGAGAAATAGAAGAACTCCACCCGCGGACTCTTGTCGCTCTTGCCGGTCCAGTAGTCGAGCATGTTGTAGCCATCCAGGTGCACCTTGAAGGTCTTGTCCCCTACCTGGTGACCGCTCAACAACTTCTGCTTGATCTCCGGTTCGCCGGCCGCCGCCAGCAGGGTGGGCAACCAGTCGAGGTGGCTGACGATGCCGCTGATCACCGTGCCGGGGGCAATGTGGCCCGGCCAGCGCACCAGGGCCGGTACCCGATAGGCCCCTTCCCAGTTGGTGTTCTTCTCGCTGCGGAAGGGGGTCATGCCGGCATCGGGCCAGCTGTTCATGTGGGGACCGTTGTCGGTGCCGTACATGACGATCGTGTTGTCGGCGATGCCCAGCTCATCGAGCAGGTTGAGCATCTCGCCGATGCACTCGTCGTGATAAATCATCACGTCGTGGTATTCCGACTGCCAGCGGCCGCTGCGGCCCACATCCTGGGGACGGGCGTAGGTGCGGAAGTGCATGTGGGTGGTGTTGAACCACACGAAGAACGGTTCCCCTGAGGCCACCGCGTCGCGGATGAAGCGCTTGGCTTCGGCAATGAACTCGTCATCGGCCGTCTCCATCCGCTTGCGGGTCAGCGGGCCCGTGTTCTCGATCCGCTGGCTGCCATCACCGTTGGCCCAACAGTGCAGCACGCCGCGGGGGCCGAAGCGCTCGCGGAAGTTGGGGAAGTCCTCGGGTTGGGGGTAGTCGCGCAGCTCCGGCTCCTCTTCGGCGTTGAGGTGGTACAGGTTGCCGAAGAACTCGTCGAAGCCGTGCATCGTCGGCAGATGCTCGTCGCGGTCGCCGAAGTGGTTCTTGCCAAATTGGCCGGTGCGATAGCCCAGGGGCTTCAGCAGTTCTGCGATGGTCGGATCCTCTGCCTTGAAGCCCAATTCGGCACCCGGCAGGCCCACCTTGCTGAGGCCGGTGCGCACCACGCTCTGGCCGCTGATGAAGGCGGCGCGGCCGGCGGTGCAGCTCTGCTCGGCGTAGTAGTGGATGAACTTGGCGCCTTCTTTGGCGACGCGGTCGATGTTGGGGGTCTGATACCCCATCAGCCCATGGCTGTAGCAGCTGAGATTGCTCTGGCCGATGTCATCGCCCCAGAGGATCAGGATGTTCGGTTGGCTGTCAGGCATCGGAAACGGCGCTCTGGCGAAACGGACAGGGGGGAGGGAGCACGGCAGGGACGGGGGCGCTGGTCAACGCCATCGGACCGATGCCGGTGACCCCAATGCTGGCCAGGGTGGCGAGCGCCGACCACCCAGAAAGTGCAGAGATTTTCCGGCGTTTCTGGATCGATGAACTGGCTTTTGTTCAAGGTTCGGACGTCGGCTGCTGTTGGGGATGTCTGCGTTTTTGCGCCACCAGGAAGGGGATCGAGACGAGCACCGTGACCAACAGGTAGCTGAGGATCGCCAGCTTCACCGCCGGCAGGCCCGGGGCGTGGCTGGAGGCGAACAGCAGCGCCAGGCCCGGATTGCGCATCGATGTGACCAGTGCCGTGGTCGTGCTCTCCGCCGGATCAGGGCCCGCCAGCAGCCAGCCGATCGCCAGGCACAGCACCACCATGGTTCCCATCAGGGGGACGGCGATCAGATTGTTGGCCAGAAACGACCCCAGTGCCGGCAGCGTGAAGGCCAGGATCACCACCAACAGCAGCAGCAGCAGGCCGTTGGCCAGTTTCTCGAGGGGGACCACCAGTCGGCTGGCGACCGTCGGGAACCAGCGGCGCAGGCCCAGGCCCAGCAGCAGCGGCAGCACCTGGGCCGTCACCACCTGCACCGCCACATCGGCGTGGGCCAGCCCCCAGCCCTTGATGGCGAACACCTGACGGAACAGATCCGCCATCAACGGAATCGTGACGATCGCCGCGATCGCCGCCAGCACCTGCAGCAGGGCCGCCATCTCGCGATCGCCTCCCTGTCGGCCGGCCTTGTGCAGGGTGAGGGGGGCACTGGGCGACAGGGCCATCAGGCCCAGGCCGTAGCGCACCGGTGGTGCCACAGGCAGCACCAGGCTGAGCTTGATCAGCAGCAGCCCCCCCAGGGGCACCAGCAGACAGGTGCCGATCAGCACCCTCACGAACAGGGCAGGTCGTTGCCGCCATTGCTGCAGCGCCGAGCCCTGCAGGCCGAGCCCCAGGGCGAACATCACGGCGAACAGGGTGAGCTTGATCAGGAGCTGGACCATGACGACAGCAGCGACTGGGGCTGAAACGGGACCGGGACAGGGAGATGGGGGTGCGGCTCAGGAGGTCATGGCGCCGGCCAGCAGCAGCGCCAGGGCCAGGATGCCGATCAGGGCGATGCTCACGGCGGTGGCCAGGGCGATCGAGGGCTCTTCGCGGTAGACGAAGTCATCCCGTCGCAGGCGCCGCAACATCTGCCGGTGCTGGGCGGTGGCCGCCAGCATCGCCAGGATGCCGGTGAGCACGAAGCCCACCGCCACGAGCCGCACACTCCATTCGGCATGGCCCGGATTGCTCAGACGGCTGGAATTGATGGCGGCGATGATCTTGTCGAGGCCGAAGCCGAAACTGATCAGCGACAGACAGGTGCGGATCCAGGCCATCAGCGTGCGCTCGGCCGCCGCCCGGTTGCGTTCCTTGGCCAGTTGATCGGTGAGGTTCAAAGCTCGCCACCTGCTGCGAAGGCGCTGCCCTGGCCCAGGGGGGCGTGGCGCTCCATAGCCTCCTCTGCACTGATTTCCCGGGCCAGGAACACATTGAGGAAGGTGCGGATCACGGCCACCACCCCCAGCTGCACCAGATGCTGGCCGGAGGGACTGATCGTCGTGAAGACGATGTCGGCGCCGAGCTGGAACTCCAGGGCCAGGGCCAGCCAACTGCCGAAGCTGAGGCGGGCCCGGTTGGAGGGGCGCCGCGGCAGGCGGCGACTGAAGCTGGCCAGGGCGCCACGGGCGGTGGCCAGCAGGCCGGCCAGCACGGTGAGCACCGACAGGCACTCCAGCAGCAGCCGGGTCGCTGTGGCCAGGGGCACCAGCAGTTGCTCGACGATCTCGACAAGGGTCATGGGGAGGGATCGGAGGGGGAGCGGCGCGGACGCCAGCGACCGGGAATGAACAGGCTGGCCAGCCAGCCCGGCACCACCACGGAGGCCACAAGGATCGTCAGCGAGGTGCTCAGGCGACTGGAGAAGGTGCGGGCCTGATCCAGGCCGGAATGCAGGAACACGATCGTGACCAGCACGGCGAAGATCCCCGTGGTCAGGGCACTGATCGAGCGCAGCACCTCCCGAGGATGGCGACGATCGGCCCGGCCGGCATCGAAGCCCAGCACCAGGCCCCCGACCAGTCCCGCCAGGGCCAGCAGGGTGAGCACCGTGGCCCGCTGGCCCAGATCGCCCCGGGGAGCAGTGTCGAGGGCCTTGCGTGACAACACCACCGCCGTACCGACGACGGCACCGCCCACGCCGGCCAGAGCTGACGCCAGCACCTCGGCCCGTTGCTGCAGGCGACCACTGCAGGCGGCGCCGCCCGCCAGGGCCAGGGAGCTGATCAGGGTGGAGGCAATCAGCGGCAAGTGGCTGGTGATGGCATAGGCCAGCAGGCAGGTCAGGCTTGCGGCCAGCAGCACGACGAGCCTTCGCCCGAAAAGCGGCGCGGTGGTGTGGCCCTGCTGGCTCATCGCTCGCCCCCGGGGCGATCGGCGAGCCGCCCTGTTGTTGGCGGCCATGGCGAACCCGCAGGATTGCGGATGCTCGGGCTGCTTGGGCGGGGTACGGTCATCTCGGAACCGTTGAAACTTCTGCCATGACCGTGGTCGATCCGCCGATGACCGTGGTCAACCGCTGCGCCGTGGCGGTGACCCCAAGGCAACCGATGGTGGACTGGACCCGCCCCTTCTGGACGCCCCAGGAACGGGCCAATCCCTTGCCGGAGAGCAGTCTCTATCTGATTCCCACCTACGACGACGAGGCCCAGGCGCTCAGCTGCCTGCAGGCCTGTCACGGAGTGATTTTCGCGGCCGAACTCTCCCTGTGGTGCCGCGATCAGGAGCTCTGGCCGCGAACTCGAAACTTCGAGCTGTTTCTGGAGTGGTTCTCGCTGCAGTTTCACCATCTGGTCGAAGATCTCGGCCAGGAACCGCTGTGCCGCCAGGCCACCGATTCCCAGCTGGAAAACCAACTGCGCGATGCCCTGAGCTGAGCTCCGACCCGATTCCCCATGCTGTTTCAGATCCTCCACAGCCTCTCCTATCGCTATGGGCGGCCCGTTTTCCTTGAACCCATGACCGTGCGGCTCAGCCCCCGCCGCGATGTCAGCCAGCGGGTGATCTCCCATCAGTTCACGGTGCGGGAGCCGGCCAGCGGTGCCTGTGAGGTGGTGGAGGCCGACGGCAACGACGCCTGGGTGCTGTGGTTCGACGATCAGCGCGATCAGCTCGAGCTGGCGGTGGCGATGGAGGTGGAAACCCTGCGCTCCAATCCCTTCGACTGGATCCTCACGGACACCGCCCAGCAGCGTCTGCCGGTGCGCTACTGCGAGGCTGAACGACTCTCCCTGGCGGGCTGCCTGGCCGCTGCCCACGGGCCGATCGCAGCCCCGGTGGCCGCATGGGCAGCCGATCTCGCCCAGCAGCTGGAGGGCAACACCCTGGCCTTCTTGATGGAGCTGGCGGCCACGATTCATCGCGATTTCCACCACATCGGCCGCCTGGATGGCGATCCGCAGACGGCGAGTGAAACCCTGGTCCACCGCCAAGGGGCCTGCCGCGACACCGCCATGCTCTATGTCGAGGCCTGCCGCTCCCTGGGCCTGGCCGCCCGCTTCGTCAGTGGTTACTCGATGCATCACCCGCCGGAGGTGACTGAACACGAGCTGCATGCCTGGGCGGAGGTGTACCTGAGCGGCGGCGGCTGGCGCGGCTACGACCCCAGCCTGGGATTGGCGGTGGCCGATGGCCATCTGGTGCTGGCGGCCGCCCCCGACCATCGCCTGGCGGCCGCCGTCAGCGGCAGCTACCGGGGCACGGGCGTGAGTTCGGAGCTCAACTATGCGATTGACCTGCAGGTCAGAAGAAGAACTTGAGGCCAATTTCGATACCATTGGCATCGGAGCTGATGCCCCGTTGTTGGCGGCCACCGGCGCCGTTGTTCCACTCCAAGCCCTGATAGCGCCAGGAGATGTTGAGGTCGGTGTTGTGGCCCAGGGCGTAACCCAGACCAAGCTGGGCGTTGCCCGATAGATTCTGGCTCTCGCCCTGGCCGAAGCCCCCGACATCGGCGCGGCCGAACAAGCGCAGCTGCGGCGCCAGAAACACCGTGGCCTGGGTGCCCAGCAGGGCCTGCACCCAGGTGTGGCTCAGATCCCGGTTGAACTGGCGCTCTAATTGCAGCACATTGACCGTGGCGGTCACGCCGAAGTTGGTGTCAATGATCCGCACACCGGCATAGGGAATGATGCTGAAATCTCCCGTCTTGCCCTGGGCCGACTCGCGGCGCCGAAGCGGTAGCGCAGGGCCAGATCGGCCACCGTGGCATTGAACGAGGTCTGGGTCTTCACCCCCACCAGCCCCCTGGGGCCGGTGCGGGAGTTGATCGCACCAAGCCGGTCGTAGCGCACATCGCCCAGCAGTCCGATCCGGCCGTATTCCACCGAGCCCCGGGCTGAACTGGCCCACTTGAGCTTGCTGAGCAAGGTGCCCAGGCCCACGTCGAAGCTGGTCGAGCGCTGGCCGATCTCCAGCCCCGTTTCGGTGCGCAGGGGCAGGAAGCCGTAGAGCTCAAGCGTGCTGGCCCAGGGAGAAGGACTAGGGGGAGATTGGGGCGCCGTTTCTGTCGCCTGAGCCGGAACGGATACCTGCTCGGACGGCAGTGCCGCTGGCAGCGGCGCCGCAGCGGGGCCTTCGGCGGGCGATGGGGAGGGCCCAGTCATGGCCAACGGGTTCGCCACCGGGGCAGGGGACGCCGAGGCAGGAGCTGGTTGCGCCGGTGTCGCCAGCAGCGGAGCGGCAAGAACTGGTGCGGTCAGCGTCAGGGTGGCGAGAGCAGGAGCCATGCCCAGCAGCGGGTGCAGCAGTGCCGGCAGGGGCTTTCCGGCAGACGGGCATTCGGCGGACACGATGAGGATGCGGGGGATGGGGGTTCGTGGGGATGGGACAGGGAGCCGGGTCAGCGGCGCCGCCCAACTGTCTAGGCCCCAGCGCAGAAAACCACACGTCTGCGGGGAGGCCAAGGGCAATCCGCGCAAACTCGTTCGTTCAGAAGTGAACAGATCGGTGCCGGCAGCGGTCAGAAGCGACGGCTGATCCTTGGCTGCTGCTGGCCTGACCCGTATGAAATCTTGGCGTCCAGCCAGGGGATAGCCCAGCGGCCATTGCCGCCGCTGCCGCTCTGCTGCAATGCTGTGAGCAGGTACTCACTTCCCATGGTGGACCCAGCCTCCGCGGACGCCCTGCAAGGTCAAGCGGACAATCGCACCGTTGCCGCGGCCGGAGCCAGCTTCCGGCGAGGTGGCAAGTCGCGAGGGGGCAACCATCCTGAAAGCATGGCCGACGTCACGTCCTCCAGCGACAACAGCTCGACCAAACCCAGCTCGAGCCTGCCCACCCGTTTGGATCCGCAGCAGGTGGGGGGCAACCCTCAAGGCCGCAAGATCCTGCTGGGCGTGCTGGCGCTGTTGGCGGCCGGTGGGGTCGGCAGCTGGATGGTCAGCCACTGGGGCCTGGAAGAAACCGACAACGCCCAGCTGCAGGCGGACCTCACCGAGATCTCCAGCCGCGTCGCCGGCACGATCGTGCGGGTGCCGGTGCAGGACAACCAGGAGGTGAAGCCGGGGGATCTGCTGGTGCTCCTCGACCCCCGCGATGCGCGGGCGCGGCTGCTGCAGGCCCAGGCCGATCTGGTGGCGGCCGAACGGGAGGCCCTGGCCATGCGCGCCCAGGCCGGCTCCACCGCCAGCCGTGCCGATGCCGCTGGCAATGAGGCCCTAGCGGCCCAGCAGAGCGCCAGTGGTGAGCTGGCCCGAGCCGCCGCCAACCTGCGGCGGCTCGAATCGTTGGTGCGCGAAGGCGGCGTCTCCCAGCAGGAGGTGGATCAGGCCCGCGCCACCTTCCTCAAGGCCCAGGGGGATTTCACCAGCAGCCGAGCCAGCCGCCAGAGCGCCCAGGCCAGCCTCAGTCAGGTGGGGGTCGACGTGCAGAAGGCGGGGGCCGCCGCCGCCAAGGTGCAGCAGGCCGGCGCAGCCATGGCCCGGGCGCGGCTTGAACTCTCCTACGCCCAGATCGTGGCGCCCTCGTCGGGCCGGGTCGGCGCCCGCAATGCCGAGCCGGGCCGCCAGGTGCAGCCCGGTGAACCGCTGATGACCCTGGTGAGCAGCACCCCCTGGGTGGAGGCCAACTTCAAGGAGACCCAGCTACAGGCGCTCTATCCCGGCCAGATCGCTGAAGTGCGCCTTGATGCTTTCCCGGGCCGGGTGCTGCAGGGCAAGGTGGTGAGCATCGCGCCGGCCTCGGGGGCCCGCTTTGCCCTGCTTCCCCCGGAAAACGCCACCGGCAACTTCACCAAGGTCGTGCAGCGGGTCACCACCCGCATCGCCCTCGACCCCCGCATCGATCCAGCGATCAAGGCCAAGCTGGTGCCCGGCCTCTCCGCCAACGTGCGCGTGCGCCGCCGATGAGCGACCAGCCGCAGGGCGGCAGGCCCATCGACGGCAAGCTGCAGTCCGGCGGCGCTTTGCCTGGCGAGACGCTCGATGGGGGAGGGATGCAAGCTGCGCTTCACCAGGAAGGACGCCCGCCGTTGACGGACTTGGGAGCACGGTCATGAACGGCGATGGCAGCGCGATGGGGGCCAACTCACCGGAATCCCCCAGCCAGCTCACCCTGCGCCAGTGGCTGATCATCCTCACCGCCTCGATCGGCGCCCTGCTGGAGATCATCGACACCAGCATCACCAACGTGGCGCTGATTCAGATCCAGGCCAACCTCGGCGCCACCCTGGCCGAGGTGGGCTGGGTGGTCACCGGCTACGCCATGGCCAGCGTGATCATGATTCCGCTGAGTGAATGGCTCGGTGCGCTCTTCGGCCAGCGCAATTACTTTGTCTTCTGCCTGCTGGGCTTCACCGGCGCCTCGGTGCTCTGCGGGCTGGCCCCGAACCTGAGCGTGCTGGTGGTGGCCCGCATTCTGCAGGGCCTGCTGGGAGGGGGCCTGTTGCCCAAGGCCCAGGCGATCATCTTTCGCACCGTGCCCAAGCACCTGCAGGGCGTCGGTCAGGCGGTGTTCGGCATCGTCGTGCTGGCCGGCCCGGCCCTCGGGCCCACCCTCGGTGGCGTGCTGACCGACGGCCTGGGCTGGCGCTGGATTTTCTTCATCAATGTGCCCTTCGGTGTGATCACGGTGCTGATGGCCCTGGCCTTCATGGATCCCGATCAAGCCCGCGACCGCAGCGGTCGCTATGGCGGTCGCATCGATTGGTCGGGCATTGCGCTGATGGCGTTAAGCCTGGGCAGCCTGCAGCTGGTGCTTGAGCAGGGTCATCAGTACGACTGGTTCGAGAACCAGGGCATCCGCCAGTTGGCCCTGTTGGCGGCGATCGGCCTGCCACTGTTCGTCTGGTGGGAACTGCGCTGTCTCAATCCGGCGGTGGACCTGCGGGTGCTGCGGCATCGCTCCCTGGCCGCCGGCAGCGCCTTTTCGTTCGTGCTCGGCATCGGCCTCTACGGCACGGTGTTCGTGGTGCCGATCTTTGCCCAGTCGGTGCTGGGCTACACCGCCACCCAGACTGGCCTGCTGATGCTGCCGGGGGCCCTGGCCTCGGCGGTGACGATGGCGATGCTGGGCAAGGTGATCAATCGCTTCGATCCGCGCCTGCTGATCGCCATCGGCGCGCTGCTGATGGTGCTGACCATGGCCAGCCTGGCGACGATCGGGCCGGATACGGGCGAGCGCAGCCTTTTCTGGCCGCTGATCATGCGGGGTTCGACCACGGTGATGATGTTTTTGCCGCTGAGCCTGGCCACGCTCGGGCCCCTGCCCAAGCACGATGTCGGCTCCGGCAGCGGCTTTTACAACCTCACCCGTCAGCTCGGCGGCACCTTCGGCATTGCCATCCTCACGGTGGTCCTGGATCACCAGCGGGCCGTGCATCGGGCCCAGTTGCTGGAGCATCTGGGCAGCACCAATCCCCAGCTGCACCAACATCTTTTTCTATTACGCCAATTCATGGCGACGCGGGGAATGATGCGCGGCCAAGGTGACCAGCAGGTGCTCGAAATCCTCAGCCGCCAGGTGGATCAACAGGCGGCCCTGCTGGCCTTCGGTGATGTCTTCCGCCTCGTGGCGCTGGTGTTTCTGCTGGCCATACCCTTGGTGTTGCTGCTGGGCCGCCCCGAGCCGGGCCGCTCGGCGCCTGGTCACTGAAGCTCCGCCCGTTCAGCCAGCCGCCCGGGGCAGCAGCAGCGGCAAAGCTGCACCGGTGCGTTGGCTGAGTTCGGCGAGGGTGCCGTGGATCAGGGACTGCAGCATCAGGCCTTCGCAGCAGGCCAGCAGCACATTGGCCAGCTCGGCCGGTGGCAGCGGCGAGCGCAGGCCGGACTGGCCAGCGGCGAGGTCCAACAGCGTTGTCAGACGCTGGCGGAAGCGGGCCATGAACGCCTGGCACTCCTGGCGGGCCGGGCTCGTCTGGGGCCGCTGCACCTCGGCAAAGAACATGCGCAGCAAACCCGGGTATCGGCTCACGAAGGCGGCATTGAGCAGCAGCATCTGCTCCACCTCGGCCAGGGGATCGCCCCCTTGGTTGGCGGCGAGTGCCGCGAATTGTTGATCCAGTTGCCCCGTGGCCCAGCGCACCGATTCGGCCCAGAGGGCATCGCGGCTGGGGAAATGGCGGAACAGGGCGGCATGGCTGGTGCCCATGCGCAGGGCGATCGCTGCCGTGGAGATCTGGTCGGGGGCCGTTTCGGCGGCCAGCTCCAGCAGGGCCTGCACCGCCAGGCTGCGGCGTTCGGCGGCGGGGAGCGCGGCGGCCCTGGGCACGGGGTCATCCGGGTCAAATCGCAATCTAGGTGGATCGCCAGGCTTAGCCTTGGAACTCCGGCCATCACCCCGGCCCGCAGCTCTGTTCAGCCATCGATCGGCCACGTCCCGAAATTTCCTCCGTCAGCCAGGACCGAAGCGCGATCCGCTGTCCCTGCGTTGTCCCCGTGGTTGCAATCCTGGGCGTGTTGCTGGCCGCGCCGGCCCTGGCGGATGAGGCCAGTCGCTGCCGGCCCCTGCGCGAGCAGCGCGATTCCCTGGCCACCGAGGCGATGGCCGCCGAACTGACCCTGGTGCGCCAGGTGCGCGAGCGGATCTGCGCTCCGCTGACGCGCCAGGCGGAGCTGGCCAATGCCAACCAGGCGCCTCCGCCGCCGGGGGCCGGCGAACCGGCCACCGACTACCAGGCCCTGCTCCACTGCCGGCAGCAGGCGGAACAGGTGCTCAAGGCGAGCCATCCGGTGCTCTATCGCAACCGGCTGGGTTTCACGTATTACACCCCCACCGGCGCCTCCCTGGCCCGCCGCGCCGATGGGCTCGAGCGCAACCTGCTGGCCGAGGCCTGCCCGGCCTGGCTGCGGGGTGAATCCGAACCAGCCGGCACCACTGCGCGATGAAGACCCCCTCGCTCAGCGGCTTCAGCGCCGATTTCGCCGCCCTCAGCAGTGGCTTTCTGCTGCCGCCGGCCCCGCGACGGCGCTGGCGCCACTGGTTGGCCCTGCTGCCCTGCGCCGCCGGCTCGGCCGTGGGCTCCGCGGCGCTGCTGGTGGGTGTGTTCACCCTGTCGATGCGGGCGCTGTTGGGACCGGTTCGCCTCAGCCAGGCTTTCCCCTATCTGCAGCCCGCCCTGGATCTGTTTGTGCGGGATCGGCACTGGTTGCTGGCGCTGTTGCTGACGGCCATCAGCCTGGGGGGGCTGCTGCAGCAACTCGGGGCGATGGCGCCAGCGCTGCGCCGCCGCTGGCTGGCACTGGCGGGGTTGCTGGGCTTGCTGGTGCTTTCCACCGCTGTGGATGTGGCCTTCACCGAGGGCAACGGCGCCGTCATGGATGCGCTCAACCGGCGCAGCGCCAGCGCCTTCTGGGGCACGGCGGCCGGCCTGGTGGCGATCTATCTGCTGACCTTGCCGCTCCAGTTTTTCAACAGCTATGGCCAGCAGCGCTTCGCCCTGGCCTGGCGGGATGCCAGCACCGGCTCGATGGAGCGGGGCTATCTGGAGGGCCTCACGTACTACCGGCTTGAGGCGGATGGGCCGCTGGCGGCCCAGGTGGACAACCCCGATCAGCGGATCGCCGAGGACATCCAGCGCAGTGTGGCCAGCTCCACCGACCTGGCCTTCGGCTTCAGTGCCTCGCTGCTGGCCCTGGCCGCCTACATCGTCGTTTTGGTCGGCATCAGCAACACCCTGGTGCTGACCCTGCTGATCGCCACCCTGATCGGCAACGGTGTGATCGTGAAACTGGTGCGGCGCCTGGCAGGGCTGAACTTCCGCCAGCAGGCCCTCGAAGCCGAATTCCGCTTCGCCCTGGTGCACGTCCGCAGCAACGCCGAGAAGATCGCCTTTTTTCGCGGTGAACAGCCGATCGCCCTGGAGCTGCGGCGGCGCTTCGGACGGCTGCTCACCAACCTTGAACGGCTGATTCGCTGGCGGGCCCTGGTGGAACAGAGCACCGGGCTGTATGCGTTTCTGATGCAGTTCGTGCCCTATCTGGTCCTGTCGGTGGCCTATTTCGCCGGCCGCGTCAGCCTGGGGCAGCTCACCGTGGCGAGCATCGCCTTTGGCCAGGTGCAGTCCTCCCTGTCCTTCCTGATCGATCGCGCCGACAGCTTCGCCGGCCTGTTCGCCAGCCTCGAGCGCATCGGCAGCCTCAGCCGGGTGCTGGGCCATGGCCTCGAAACCCTGGAGTCTCCCGCTGCTCTTGCCCCGGGGGGGGATCCCCGGCGAAACGGCGCCAGCTTGCGAGATGGCCTGCAGATCGATGCCCCCTCGCGCGCGGCGTCAACGCGACAGCCAGCCCCAGCCAATCCCTTCCCCGATGACTTGAAGATGGCGGTTCCGCCCGTGACGTTTCGGCCGGCGCCAGCGGCGTCCCCCGTTCGCCCAGCCCCTGAGGCCGGAGCGGAGGCGGGGACAGCCGGTCCCCTGTTGCGGATCCAGGGTCTGACGGTGACCCAGGCCGCCGATGGCGAGGCCCTGATCCGCCAGCTCGATCTGGTGATCGCCGCGGGGGATCGGCTGCTGATAACCGGTCCGAGTGGCTGCGGCAAGACCAGCCTGCTGCGGGTGCTGGCTGAACTGGCCCCCGCCGCCGCCGGCTCGATCGAGCGCGGTGAAGGGCTGGCGATGATGGTTCTACCCCAGGCCCCCTACATGACCCTGGGCAGCCTGCGGGAGCAGATCCTGTTTCCCGCGGTGGCTGCAGCCCCGTCCGTTGCCCTGTCCCCAGCGAATGGCGACCAACGCGCCGTTAACGGTGGCCTTGATGGTGGCAGCGATGACGAGCGATTGCGGGAGATTCTGCGCCAGGTGCGCCTGCAGACCCTGGAGCAGCGCCATCCCGACCTGGCCGAAATCTGTGATTGGTCGCGGGTGCTCTCGGGCGGCGAGCAGCAGCGGTTGGGCTTCGCCCGGCTGCTGGTCCATCAACCGGATCTGGCGGTGCTCGATGAGGCCACCAGCGCCCTGGACCTGGCCAGTGAAGCCCATCTGTACGGCGATCTTGTCGCCCGCGGCTGCACGCTGATCAGCGTCGGCCATCGCCGCAGCCTGCGGGCGTTTCACCTGCGGGAGCTGCGGCTCGACGGTCAGGGCGGCTGGACGCTCGAGAGGATCAGCTGAGATGGCGCGGCACCGCCTGCCCAGCCCCGGCGTGCTCGAGCCCACCAACCTGCTGCTGCTGGCCTGCGCCCTGATCTATGGCCTGATCGGCGAACCGGTGGACGCCGCCATTCTGCTGGTGTTCGTGGTCGGCATCAGCCTGCTCGATGGCCTGCAGCAGCTGCGCAGCAACCGCGCCCTGGCGGAACTGGCCCGGCTCTCGGCACCGCGGGCCCGGGTGCGGCGCGGCGACACGGAGCTGGAGCTGCCGGCCGAGCAACTGCAACTCGGGGATCTGCTGAGGCTGGAGGAGGGGGATCGGGTGGCGGCCGACGCCGAGCTGCACCAGGCCGTCGGGCTGTGGCTGGATGAATCGCTGCTGACGGGCGAATCGCTGCCGGTGCTGCGCCAGAACCAGGGTGAGCGGATCCTGGCCGGTTCGCTGGTGACCAGCGGCAGGGGTTGGGCCGAGGTCAGCGCCATCGGTGCGGCCAGCGAATTGGGCCGCATCGGCAGCAGCCTGGCCACGGTGGAGCCACCGCCCACCCGGCTGCAGCGCCACACCCGCCGGCTCACGGCCCGCCTGACCCTGCTGGCCCTTGCCCTCTGCGCCGGGTTGGCCTTGGTTCAGGGCGCTCTCGGTGGCGACTGGCCCCGGGCCCTGCTGGCGGCCCTGGCCCTGGCGCTGGCGGTGCTGCCCAACGAAATCCCGGTGGTGCTGAGCCTGTTCCTGGCCCTGGGATCGCTGCGGCTGGCCCGCGCCGGCGTGCTGGCCCGCTGGCCGGCGGCGGTGGAGAGCCTGGGCAGTGCCACGGTGCTGGCGGTCGACAAGACCGGCACCCTCACCCAGAACCGCATGGCGGTGCAGGCCCTGCTCAGCTGGCCGCAGCGGGCGTCCTGGCAGGCGGGCCTGCCCCTGAGCGAACCGCTCCACGAGCTGCTGGAACTGGCGGTGCTGGCCAGCCGCGGCGATCCGGTGGATGCCATGGAGCAGGCGATCCAGCGGCTGGCCAGCGACCAGCTCGGCGGCAGTGAACACCTGCATCCCGACTGGCCGCTGCAGCGCGAATACCCCCTGCAGAGCGATCTGCTGGTGTTCTCCCGGCTTTGGAAGGACAACGCGGGCAACTGGTGCCTGGCGGCCAAGGGGGCCCCGGAGGCGATCGTCGATCTTTGCCATCTCGGCGGTGAGGGGCGCCAGCAGCTGCTGGCCGCCGCAGGCGTTCTGGCCGGCCAGGGGTTGCGGGTGCTGGCGGTGGCCCGGGGCCTCGATGGGGAGGCCATCGCCGATGGCCATTGCAGCCTTGCCGCCGAGGGGCCGCCGCAGCGCCTGCACGATGTGCCCTTTGCGGCGGTGGGACTGATCGGCCTGGCCGATCCTTTGCGGCCGGAGGTGCCCGCCGCGATCCGCACCGCCCAGGGGGCCGGGGTGCGGGTGGTGATGATCACCGGCGATGGGCCGCTCACCGCCCGATCGATTGCCGATCAGGCCGGCCTGCCGCCGGGCCCCGTGCTCAGCGGCGATGCGCTGGCGGCGATGACGGCGGCCGAGCTGGCGGCCGCGACCGAGCAGTGTGATGTCTTCGCCCGGGTGATGCCCCAGCAGAAGCTGGCCCTGGTGCGCGCCCTGCAGCAGCGCGGTGAGGTGGTGGCGATGACCGGCGATGGCGTCAACGACGCCCCGGCCCTCAAGGCCGCCGACATCGGCGTGGCCATGGGCCGCCGCGGCACGGGCGTGGCCCGCGAGGCCGCCGATCTGGTGCTGCTCGACGACACCTTCGCCGCCCTGGTGGCGGCCCTGGCCCTGGGCCGCCGCATCGACAGCAACCTGCACCGCGCCCTGGGTTACACCTTGGCGATCCACCTGCCGATCGCCGCCCTAGGCCTGCTGCCGCTGCTGCTGAGCGGCCAGCCGCTGTTGCTGCTGCCGGTGCACATCGCCCTGCTGCATCTGGTGATTGATCCGGCCTGCACCCTGGTGTTTGAGGCTTTGCCGGCGGATCCGGCGCTGATGCGGCAGCCGCCGCGGCCGCCCCAGGCGCCGCTGTTCAGCCCCCAGCTCTGGCGCCGGGCGCTGATCCAGGGAGCGGCGGTGCTGCTGGTGGCCGCTGGGTTGCTGGTCTGGACGGGGCGGTCCGACTGGGCAGCTGGTGCGGGCCTGGGAGCGGCGGGCGCCGGTGTGGCGGTCCAGCGCAGCCTGGTGTTCGCGCTGTTGCTGCTGACCAGCGGTGGCCTGGTGTGGCTCAATGCCGGGCGGCGCAGTGCCTTGACGGCGGCTGGGGCCGGCATCGGCCTGGGCCTGTGGCTGCTGACGATCACCGTGCCGGGGCTGCAGCGCCTGCTGGGCCTGGTGCCTCTGGCGGGCTGGCTGAATCTGTTGGTGCTGCTGGCGAGCGGATTCAGCCTGCTGCTGGCCGCCCTGGCCCCCCGGCTGCTGCGGCTGCGCCGGCGGGCCACCGGCCAGGGTTGAAGATGGGGACTGGCCCGATTCCCGCCCCCCTCTCTTGAGTGCTCTGATCGCCGCTGCCACAAGCCATGGCGAGGGTGGCTCGGCCTATCTGGTGGCGCTCGGCGCGGTGCCGGGGGCCTGGCTGCGATTCCGGATGGTGAACCACCTGGAGCCGATGCTGCCTCGACGCCATTGGGGCACGGTCAGCGTCAACCTGCTGGCCTGTTTCGTGCTCGGGTTGTTGATGAGCCTGGAGGCGAGCTGCGGCGAGGGCTCCCGCAGGCTGATGGTGTTGCTGGGCACCGGATTCCTGGGCAGTTTCAGCACCTTTTCCAGCTTCATCGCCGAGCTGCATGCGGTGCTTCGGCAGCGCAAGGGGTTGGAGGCCCTCTGGCTCCTGGGCAGCTCCATCGGCGGGGGGCTACTGGCGATGGCCATCGGCCTGGGATTGGGGGGGCTGCCTTGAAGCGGGAGCGGTTGCGGCAGGAGCTCAGCGATCTGGCCCTGGTGGCAGCGGGGGCGATTCCCGGGGCCCTGCTGCGTTGGCGCCTGGAACTGGCGGCCGATCAGATCTTTGGCGGCTTCCGCGGCCTGGTGGAAGCCGATCTGATTGCCAACCTGCTGGGCTGCCTGCTGATCGGCGCCCTGGTGGCCCAGCCCCCGCGCCGGGCCCGTCTGTTCCTCTGGGGCGGCATCGGCTTCTGCGGCTCCCTCACCACCTTTTCCTCCTGGATCCGGGAGCTCAGCCAGGCGCTGCAGCACGGCAGTCCCCTGGCCGCCCTGGCGATCCTGACGCTGAGCCTGGTGGGTGGCCTGGTTTTGACGACCCTGGGCTATGAACTGGCCCTGCGCTGCCGCCGTTCGGGTTCACGTTCCTGATGGCTCCACCGCGAGCAGCCCCCAAGGGGATGCTCGATCAGGCTCTCTTCGCCGGCAGGCGCCAACATGGGGAGACCGACCGTCCTCCCCATGCCCCTGATCGGTCTGCTTCTGGCCCTGGTGCTCGCCGGCGTGTTGATCAGCCGCCAGTTCGGTGGATCACCGGTGGCGGTGCCCAGCCGGCCCCCATCCCCTAACGCCACGCCGCAGCATCAGGCCCAACGGGCGGTGAATGCGGCCTCCAAGACCGATCGTCAGCGACTGGACAGCGCCATGAAAGCCCTCGATCCCGAGGCCAAACCCTGAATTTCAGGAGAGCACATCGGCGTGCAGCAGGTCCATCACGCCGAGCACCTGGCTCGTCTCCTGAGGGTCAAGATTCAAGGTCGTCGCCAGGTTGGCCAGGATGTTGCGCTCATCGGCCTCCAGGGGGCCGTCCGAACGCATGATCTCGGCAGCCACGGCGTAGGCGGTGGAACGCTGGGGCTGATCGAGGGCTTCGGCGGCTTCCACCATCAGATGCTGGGGACCTTTGTGGCGCATCTCAGCCAGCAACGTGTTCATCATCTGCACCATCTTCTCGTCGCCGTAATGCTGAAACGGCAGGCGATAGTCCAGCGAGTGGCGCAGGGCCCGCGAGCCGGCCATCGTCAGGGTGCCATCCCAGGACACGGCCGCCAGGGCGATGGCGGCAAAGGCTGTGGCGGCATCCATGGAGACAGTCGTGGTCATGACAGGTGACGTGGAGTGAGGAGGCTACGGACCAGGATCTGGTCGGACAGGGACGGAGAACAGGAACGCGGGAGATGGATTGCGCTCGAGGGAGCCGCTCCTGTGGCCACACAAACATGATCCAAATAAGCGCATCGCAGCCCTCCGGGCGGTAACGGATCACACCAGAGTTGGCCGTTAGGGATTCCTACCTAGGCGGCCCCGGGCTTCCGCTGACGCTTCTGGATTCACCTGAGAACGCAGGGCTCGTCAAGGACTGGCAACCGATGGCGCCGCTCCTGCTCGATGGCCACGATCCCGGCTTTACCAGCCTTGTGCCTGGCTAGAAGCCTTGATCAAAAGATTCTGGGCGTTCCAGGGCAACACTGTGCTGTATTGCTCACGGGGGCGCAGGACGTCGGGCGATCGGCGGGTCTTCAGCGCGGCAGGGTTGGCAGGTTCTCGGGAGTCCTGTCCCCATCCACCGGCTGGTGCTGGCCGTCGAGGATGGCTGTTGAAGCCACGCGTGAAAACGGATCGATTCTTGATGGAAATAGGACCGCATGTTCTCTGAACCTAGGGTGTGCCTGTTTCGCTCCCTACCGCTTCTTTCTTTCTGAAGACTCGCATCATGGCTGCTGCTGGATCAAGGGCCCGGCTGGGCGGCAAGCCAGCGCGCTGACCAACCGGTGAGGGGACACAGCCGAACCCCTCACGGATCCCGGGCAGCGTCCTGGCGCACCATCGGGCCCAGAATGGAACTTGATCCCCCCGGTTCTTTCCCGAGGTCGCCATGTCCGCCTTGATTGACTACGGCCTCCGTCTTCGCCACCTCTGGATCGCCTATCTGCTGGCGATGCTCTTTCATGTGGAGCTGGGCTTGATGCCCCTGTTCCATGGTCAGTCTGCCCAGATCGAGAGTGCGGTGGCCCCCGGCCAGCTTCCGCTGGTGTTCTGGGGCATGCTTCTGTATTTTTTGATTCCTCTGGCCTGTCTGTTGCTGATCACCTATGCCTGTGGTGATGCTGATCATGTTCGTCGCTGGCGTCCCTGGCGGCGAATTCACTTCTGGATCAGCATTGTTTATACCGTAACCAATGTGCCGCATCTGGTCGCCGACATTGTGATTCCTGATTCCCGCTCTGATCAGGTCCTGCTGATGGTGGTCCTCCTGGTGATCGGGCTGCTGATCAACCGGGAGGCCTGGTGCTGGCTGTGTCAGTCCCTCCACGTCGGGAATCCCCATCGGTCAGGCCCCCCTAGGGCAGGAGATGCAGGCTAGTTTTTTCTGCATCCAAAAGTTTTTTCCATGGGTTCAGCTGGCCGTGGGGTGGGTGGGCTGAAATCCCAGCGACCTTCCCCACCACCGCCTAAGGAAGCTCTGATCAAAACGACTTAATCCATAAAACCTAGTCTCATTCTCGT
>JBAXXM010000021.1:0-43757 GCA_037127935.1 Synechococcaceae cyanobacterium ELA739 | reverse complement strand
AGAGCAGCAGACCGGACCACCCCACGAAAACGAAGCGGTCGCGCTTGAGCCAGTCATCGAGGACGTCGAACCATCCGCGAGCTGCTGGCGCGCGCCCTACAGCAATCGTCATGGGTGAACGGTGGGGTGTCGCAGGTTCGGGAACCCGCGGGCTGTGGGTAACGGCGCGATGGTAACAACGCTCAAGCGACTCACGTGGGCCCTCGACACGGGCTGACATGGCCGACTGTCGCAGGGTTCGTCGATTCGGGCTGGTGGGGGGCCAGGATGGCTGGCCATTGCCCCGACTTGTCTCCATGCCGTCCAGCCAGGTTCCCTCCGGCCCTTCGCCGGCCCCCAGTTCCGGCCCGTCGGCATCGGCCCAGCAGGCCACCGGTCAAGGGGCGGCCGCGGCCGCCAGCGACCAATTGCTGGAGCAGACCGTGCTTGGCTCCAGGCGCCTCTCCAATTTGTTGGTCGCCCTGGCGGTCAGCATCGGTGGCATCGGTTTCCTGCTGGCCAGCGCCTCCAGCCGTCTGGGCCGCAACCTGCTGCCGGTGGGCCAACCCGCCCAGCTGGTCTGGGTGCCCCAGGGCCTGGTCATGGGGCTCTACGGCATCGCGGCCGTGTTGCTGGCCACCTACCTCTGGACCGTGATCGGCCTCGATGTGGGTTCAGGCCGCAATCGCTTCGATCGTGGGGCCGGTCAGGCGGTGATCAGCCGCCAGGGGTTCCGCCAGCGCATTGAAGTCATCATCCCTCTGCGGGAGATTCAGGCGGTCAAGGTCGAAGTGCGCGAGGGCATCAGCCCCCAGCGTCGCCTGGCCCTGCGGGTGCAGGGGCGTCGGGATCTGCCGCTGACCCGGGTGGGTGAGCCCATGCCCCTGGCCGATCTCGAATTGGCCGGCGCCCAGCTGGCCCGCTTTCTTGCCGTACCCCTCGAAGGTCTCTGAAGCCGATGTCCCTCCCCGTCATGCCGCTGCGCCGTTGGTCCCTGCGCCTCCAGCCTCTGGTTCTGGTGGCCCTGCTCAGCCTGCTGCCCATGGGCTTGGTGGCCTGCGCCGCCGATCAGAAGCCGCTCGCCATGGGCTGCGCCAGTTCCCCTTCCCCCTGTCTCAGCGGCACCGCCGTGGTCAGCCTGGACACCAGCAAGGGCCAGGTGCTGCTGACCCTCGACGGGGCAGCCGCTCCCCTCACCGCCGGCAACTTCGTCGATCTGGTCAAGCGCGGCACCTACAACGGCACGGCGTTCCACCGGGTTGTGAGGGAGCCGGTGCCCTTCGTGGTCCAGGGCGGCGATCCCAAGAGTGCTGATGCCAAGGTGCCGGTGAGTGAGTACGGCACGGGTGATTTCATCGATCCGGCCACGGGTGAGGCCCGCCAGATTCCTTTGGAACTGAAGCTGAACAAAGAGCCCCAGCCCCGTTACGGCCAGCCCCTGAGCAGCGCCGCGCTCAACCGGGAGCTGGTGCTGACCCATCAGCGCGGTGCCGTGGCCATGGCCCGCTCCAATGATCCCAACTCCGCCAGTGCCCAGTTCTATGTGGCTCTGGAGGCCCTGCCCGAACTTGATGGCCGCTATGCCGTCTTCGGCAGGGTCACCAAGGGGATGGATGTGATCGATCGCATTCAGCAGGGCGATCGCATCGTCAAGGCTTCGGTGATGGAGGGCGGCACCCTGGTCAAGGGCCAACCCTGACCCCCAGGCCAGTCAGCGGCTGGGAGCCAGCAACGTGCCTGACTGGACGATCGGTGCCTCCCATGATCCCCTCGGGCTCGGCAAGCCCCTCTCAGCGCCAGAGGTCTTGCCGGCTTTGGCCTTGAACGGGCTGGCCATGGTCTCAACCCGGGTTGTTTCGCACCGGCCTCAGCCGGAAACTGCCCCGTCCGGTTCAGCCTGACCGTGACGTGAAGCAACCAAAGCACTTCGAGGCGTCTGCGGAGTCATTGGACTGACTCCATGCTCCGCCCCGCAGGCCCAGTTCCGCCCTGGCGCCTGGCTCAGGCCGGCACCCGCTTCTGGGAGCTGGTGGCCTTGAGCCACTCGGTGTTGACGCCGGAGGCCCGCTCGAGGGCCACCTTGCCGGTGCGGGCGATCTCGAGGATGCCGTAACCCTCCAGCAGCCGCTCCAGGGCCACCAGCTTGCCCGGATCCCCCACCACTTCGAGGGTGAGCGCGTCATCGGCGACGTCGACCACCTTGGCGCGGAAGACCTGCACCAGATCGAGGATGGCGCTGCGGTTCTCCGCCGGGGCCGACACCTTGAGCAGCATCAGCTCCCGCTCCACCGCAGGGATGGTTGAGAGATCGATGACCCCGAGCACGTTGACCAGCTTGTCCAGCTGCTTGGTCATCTGCTGCAGGGTGCGGTCGTCGCCCTCCACCACCATCGTCAACCGGGAGACCCCCCGGTTTTCGGCCGGGCCCACCGCCAGGCTCTCGATGTTGAAACCCCGCCGGGCGAACAGGCCCGAAATGCGGCTCAGGGCCCCCGATTCGTCCTCGACCAGCACCGAGAGGGTGTGCTTCATGTCCGATCCGTCCTTGCGTCCAACGCTACGTGTCGGTTCAGCGGTGCGAGCCACTCCAGCAGGGCCGCATTGAAGTGGTCCGCCACTTCATCGTGGGGGCAGTGGCCGGCCTGCTCCAGCACCACCAGGGGCAGATCGGCGCGCAGGCGCCGGCATTGGTGGGCCACATCGAGGGGCACCAGCCGGTCTTGGCGCCCCCAGATCAACAGCAGGGGCCGCTCCAGCCGGTTCAGCAGGGCCGGGGCGGTGCCGCCATGGGGCCGCAGGGCCATGGCAATGCTCATCGAGCGCAGGGCCCGCGGCGCGGTGGGCCGCCGGGCCGGGCGGGCGATCACCCGGTGCAGCTCCCGATCGCCGATCACCGGTCCCTGGTAGGCGCTCTGAATCCCGAGATCCAGCAGGGGCGAGTGGGCCAGCAGGGGCACCACCAGCTCCAGGGGCAGCAGGCGGCAGAGCAGCACCACCACAGCCCGCTGCAGGCGCCGTCGCCAGGGCCGCCGCCGCGGCGCTGCCAGGGGGTGCGGTTCCAGCGTCCCTCGGGGCTGGGCCATCAACAGGGTGGGATCGGGCAGGGGGGCCGCCACCACCGCCCGGATCCAGTCCGGGAAGTAGACGCTGCAGCTCAGGGCGACCAGGCCGCCGAGGGAATGGCCCACCACCACCGCAGGGGCCTGCACCACCTGCTCCAGGAAACCCTGCACCTGTCGGGCCCAGAGGCGGTTGTCGAGGCCGCCATGGCGGCGATGGCCCGGCTGGCTGGAGGCACCGAAGCCGACCAGATCGAGTCCGTAGACGCACCAGCCCGCGGCCGCCAGGGGGGCGGCATTGCGGCGCCAGTGGCCGCTGCCGGCGCCGAAGCCGTGCAGCAACACCAGGGGCGGATGGTGGCGTTCCCCCAGCACGCGCCAGTGGCAGCCATGCTCTTGCCACCTCCAGGTGCCGTGGAGGCCCCAGTCAACGCCGTCCTGCGGCGGTTCAGGGGTGGCTGGCGTCTGGCCCGGGGGGGCAGGCTGGGACCATTCAGACAAGGGGGACGGCTCTGGCGATGATCCAGAAAGCGGCGGATGCCCCTCACTATTGCGAAGGCGCGGCCCAGCTGGAGCTGGGTGGCGGTTTCTTTCGCCCGGAATCAAGGCCGTCCAGGGACTGTTCGGTGCTGCTGGCCCGCTGCCTGGCCCTGCAGCGTCCGCCGCGGCTTCTGGATCTGATGGCCGGCTGCGGCATCCGCTCCCTGCGCTGGGGCCTGGAGGCCCAGCCGGCCCTGGTCTGGGCGAACGACGCCGACCCCGATCGCCTGCCGGTGCTTGAGCGCAACCTGGCCGCGCTGCCGCCGGGCCTGGAGCGGCGCTGCACGGCCTTGACCGCCCAGCAGTTGCTGGCGGGCTGTCTGCAGCGGCAGGAGCGCTTCGACCTGGTCGATCTCGATGCGTTCGGCTGCGTTTCCGATCTGTTACCTCTGGCGCTGGAGGCGGTCAGCTTCGGGGGCGTGCTGCTGCTGGCCAGCACCGATGGCCGCTCACCCACCGGCCATGACCGCCCGGCGGCGGTGCGACGCCTGGGGGCTGCGGCCCGGGCCCATCCGGCCAGCTGGGAATTGGCCCTGCGCCTGCAGCTGGGCACGGTGGCGCGCAGCGCCTGGGCCCTGGGGCGCGGGATTGAACCGCTGCTGTGCTTCAGCGAGGGCCGCACCTTCCGGACGGCCGTTCGGCTGGTGCGGCGCCCCAGGTCCGGCGAAGAGACCAATCTGGGCCTGCTGGCCCACTGCCATGGCTGCGGCGACCAGCAGGTCCAGTCCCTGCTCAACCTGCGCCGCTGGCCGCCCTGTGCCTGTGATCCCACGCCGCTGCCGGCCCTGGCGGTGAGCGGTCCGCTCTGGACCGGCGCCCTTCAGGATCCAGCCACGATCAGCGCCATGCTCGAGCAAGCGTCCCTCTCTCCGCCGACGCTTGCGGTCGATGGCGAACGGTTGCTGCGGCGTTTGGCCGACGATCCAGCCGCCACGGCCCGCTGCTGGCCCACGGAGGCCATCGCCCGCGCCCTGGGACTCGGACAGCCGCCGCTGGCGGCCCTGGTGGCTGAACTGCGGGCCCAGGGCTTCAACGCCTCCGCCAGCGCCGTGATGGCCGGCCAGCTGCGCAGTGACGCCCCCTGGCCGCGGATTCTTGAGACAGCCCGGGGCCTGCTGGCCACCACGGCTGCTAAATAGGTAGCCACTTCCCCTTCGACCGGGTCATGGCCTCTGAAATCTTCGGCACCGCCGCGCTGTTCTGGGTGCTGATCCCCGTGGGCCTGGGCGGTGGTTGGCTGCTGCTGAAGCTGCTCAAGGATTGAGCTGATCCGCGTCGAGGCCCCCTGAAGAACCCTGAGCCCTGTCGCTCGGTCGGTTGGCTTGCGCCGATGCGGGGGGCGGTCGCAGCCGTTCCGCACTGATTGTTCGCGCCCGAGTCAGCCGTACCCCTAGGCTCAGCCGGCTTCGGACGTGGGCAGATGCGGGTTCTGGTTGTCGGTGGAACGGGCACCCTCGGACGCCAGATCGCCAGGCGAGCGCTTGATGCAGGTCACAGCGTGCGCTGCATGGTGCGTTCGCCCCGCAAGGCCGCCTTTCTGCAGGAATGGGGCTGCGAGCTCACCCGCGGCGACCTGCTGGAGCCTGAAAGCCTCGACTACGCCCTTGAGGGGCAGGAGGCCGTGATCGATGCGGCCACGGCCCGGGCCAGCGACAGCGTCAGCACCTACGCAATTGACTGGCAGGGCAAGCAGAACCTGTTTGCCGCCTGCCAGAGGGCCGGCGTCAAGCGGGTGGTGTTCCTGTCGCTGCTGGAGGCGGCCCACCATCCAGCCGTGCCGCTGATGGACATCAAGGCCTGCACCGAGCAGTGGCTCGAGGCCTCCGACCTGGACTACACGATCCTGCGGGGTGCGGCCTTCATGCAGGGCCTGATCAGCCAGTTCGCCATTCCGGTGCTCGAAAGCCAGACCGTCTGGGTGAGCGGTTCGCCGACACCGATCGCCTACATGAACACCCAGGACGTGGCCCGCTTCGCCGTGGCCGCCCTGGACCGCCCCCAGACCGTGCGCCAGGCCTTCCCCGTGGTGGGACCGAAAGCCTGGATCACCGGCGAAATCACCCAGCTGTGCGAGAAGTACAGCGGCAAATCGGCGCGGGTGTTCCGGGTGCCGCCGGCCCTGCTGGCGTTGCTGCAAGGCGTGACCAGCTTCTTCGAAAGCAGCCTGAATGTGGCCGAACGCCTGGCCTTTGCCGAGGTGGTCAGTGCCGGTGGCAATTTCGATGCCCCGATGGAGGCGAGCTACGAAGCATTCGGCCTCGATCCAGCCGAGACGACTCGCCTCGAGGACTACCTCCAGGAGTACTACGACACGATTCTCAAGCGGCTGCGGGAGATGGAATCCGATCTGGATAAGGAAGCCAAGAAGAAACTGCCCTTCTGAAGCCCCCCTCCAGGCCCATGGCGCGGGCCACAACGCCACCTGGCAGCGGCGTCAGTGCGTGTGTACTATCGACGGACTGCGTTCCTTTGCGGTTCCCATGGCCATTGCCCAGATCAAGAATCTCCAGCGCCGGCTGGCCAATCTGGAGGAGGAGGCCACCGAGGAGGTGAACCGGGCCTGCGGCCATGAGCTCTGGCAGGGCCTGGGTTTCGACGCCCTCGACACCCTGGAGGATCCCGACCGCCGCGCCCGCGCCAACTACTACTACGGCCAGTTGCAGACCGTGCGCGAGCTCAAGGACGTGCTGGGTTGAAGCAGGCGGGCCAGACCGCTTGAAACCGCAACTTCAACCCAGGAGCCCGGACCCCGTCCTGACCCGTCCGATGTCCAGAGCAGGCGCCTGAAGCCGTCGCTGAAGCCGTCCCTGAAGCAGCCCCGCCTTCCCTGACGCCGCCGTGGTCAGCGCGCTGGCCTCCCCATCCGATCGGACGGCAGCCGGCGCCCTGGACGCAGCAGCCGGTCCAACCGCCCCTGCTCCTGAACATTGACCTGGCGCCAGTCCCCCGGGCCCAGTCCAGCCAGATCCAATGGCGGCCCGCCATCCATCAGATCGATCGCCACCCGCCGCAGGCGCAGGGTCGGCAGGCCCACCGCCGCCGTCATGCGCCGCACCTGGCGGTTGCGGCCTTCGCGCAGCTCCAATTCCAGCCAACTGGTGGGCACATGCAGACGATGGCGGATCGGCGGATTCCGCTCCGGCAGATCGTCCGGCGGATCGATCGCCCGGGCCCGCGCCGGCAGGGTGCGCCGCCCCTGAATCATCAGGCCCTGTCGCAGGGCCCCTAGGGAGCCTGCACTGCTGAGGCCCTCCACCTGCACCTGATAACGGCGCCAGTGACCCCAGCGTGGATCGGTCAACCGTTGCTGCAGGGCGCCGTTGTCCGTCAACAGCAGCAGTCCCTCGCTGTCGGCATCGAGCCGCCCGGCCGCATAGACACCCCCCACAGCGACCCAGGAGGCCAGGCAGTCCCAGGGGCTGCCGGGCTCTGGTGTGAATTGGCTCAGCACCCCGTAGGGCTTGTGGAGCAGCAGGGTGGTCATGGTGGCGAGGGTCGCGCCAGGGCCTGGGCCCAGCCCTCAGGCGTTCTGGCGGGCCCGCCAGAGATTGACCACGCCGATCGAGATCAGCAACAGGCCCAGATCCATGGTCACGGGAGGCAGGATCATCTCGGGGGCCAGCAAGCGTTGCGACGGACCCTAATCGCCATGGGACTGCAGGCGGTCCACCGAGGGCAGCGCGGGCGCCAGGCGGCACTGGTGGCGACGGCCCTCTAAGCTTTTTGATCACCTTGCAGCACGGCCCATCCCCGCATGATCGAGACCTCCGGCGTGATTGAGAAGGAACAGGGCAACGGGTTCTACCTCGTCACCCTGGAACAGCCGGCTGGTCATCAATGCCTCTGCCGGGCTGCGGGCAAGCTCACCAAATTCCGCATCAAGCTGCTGGCCGGCGACAAGGTGCTTGTCGAGATCAGCCCCTACGACCTCTCCCGGGGCCGCATCACCTACCGGGAGCGCAATGCCGGCGCCACCGGCCCCCGCCCCGGTGGCAACCGTCCCGGTGGCCCGCGTCGTCGCTGAAGCACGGCGGGATAGGTCCCTTCGGCCCGTGCAAGCCTCAAACCGGATCAACAGCCAATGCTCCGTTTGCGGGGCATTGGCGATGGGATCGCGTTGGTCTTGATGCCGTTTCCGTGATTGCCTCTTCGGGATCCTCAGAACAGCACCGCCGCCCGGCGTTGACCTGACCTGGCCGCGATCCGTTCTTCAAAGGGCCGATGGCTGAACAACGCTTGAGAAGCCATCTTCGAAGTTCGCTCGCCTCGGCGGAACGTCGATCAAGAGGGGCTCGCTGGCTGGCCAAGGGCTGATCGAACGCGCGAACCAGCCCGGTTGTTCAGCGGTCACTGCAGGCGTGTTCGTTCAGAGAACTCTCCAGGGTCAGGCTCCTGCTGATGACATTTTGGCGCAGCCAAGCAGGACAGGTCTCTGATGAGCGCCAGCCTTTGAGAGCTCATTGGCTTTGACCCAGATTCTTCTCGACGCCAGGCAGCCCTGGACCGGGTGTCGATCCCGGTCCATCAACGGATCACGCCCGACCTGAGCAGGTTGGCGCCGGCTTTCAGGCCGCAACCGCCAGCAGCGCCTCAATCGCCTGACGGAACTCGCTGCGCTGCTTCACGCCTTTCCACTGCTGCTTGAGCTCCTTGTTGAAGAACAGCTGCACGGTGGGGGTACCGGTGACGCCGGCCTGCACGGCGATCTGCTGATCGGCCTCGATGTCGATCTCGACGCCCTGGGCACGGCCGCCCAGTTCTTCCAGCACCCGCTTGAGCTGGGGTTTGAGCACGTGGCAGGGGCCGCAGCTGGGGGAGGTGTACACCACCAACAGGGGATTGGGGCTGTCGTGATAGAGCTTGCGCAGGGCATAGCCACCCTTCTGCCAGAGCTGGCTCGGATCAAAGTTGGCTTCATCGCTGATCGCCGTGCGCTTGGGCTCGCCCACCTCCTGCGGCTCGACGTTCTCGCGGCGCACGGTCACCGCCAGGTTGTGGTGGCTGAGCCAACGCTCGGCCGCCAGAGCCGCCTGACAACCGCTGCCGGCGGCGGTGATGCCCTGGCGCCATTCGGCATCGGCCACATCGCCCGCCGCATAGACCCCTTCACAGCTGGTTTCCGGCCGGCCTGGCTGGGTGACCAGGTAGCCGGCGTCGTTGAGTTCCAATTGCTCCTTGAACAACCGGGTGTTCGGGGTATGGCCGATGGCATAGAAGAGGCCGCGTACGCGGAGCTCCCGGAGGCTGCCCTTGCTGGTGTCCTTCAGGCTGATGCCCTGCATCCACTGGTCATCGCCGCTGGCATCGGCCACCTGGCTGCGCCAGTGCACGGTGATGGCCGGATTGGCCAGCACCCGGTCCGCCATGGCGCCGCTGGCCCGCAGCTGGTCGCCGCGCACGATCAGGTGCACATGGCTGCCGTACTTGGTGAGATAGACGGCCTCCTCACAGGCGGAGTCGCCGCCGCCCACCACCGCCAGCTCCTCGTCGCGGAACTGGGGGGTGGCGCCATCACAGATGGCACAGGCACTGATGCCGCGGCTCCAGAAGCGCTCCTCGTTTGGCAGATGCAGACGGTTGGCACTGGCGCCGGTGGCCAGAATCAGGGCCTGGGCCGTGATCGTGCGGCCGTCGGCCGTGATCCGGAAGGGGCGTTGGGACAGGTCAATCGCCTCGGCATCGGCCTCCAGCAGCCGGGTCCCCCAACGCAGGGCCTGGGCCTTGCAGCGGTCCATCAGGTCCGGTCCGAGGATGCCGTCGGGAAAACCCGGAAAGTTCTCCACATGGGTGGTGGTCATCAGCTGGCCGCCTGGGATGCCGCCGTCCTGGAAGCCGGTGATCAACAGGGGGCTGAGATTGGCCCGGGCCGCGTAGATGGCCGCCGTGTAGCCGGCCGGGCCGGAGCCAACGATCACCACATTCTCGATCTCCCGGTGCTGGGCGGGATCCGTCGCCGTCGTTAGGTGCTGCCGGTCAAGCTGCTCGTCACCCATTGTTCTGAACGCATTCAAAAGGTGGCCAGGAGCCTAGGGACCGGCCAGGAGCTTCGGGCGCTCACCCACTGCCGGGGATGGCAAGGACTGCCCGCGATCTCCTCGATCGGCTCAGCCCAGGAGAGGCTTGGGCAGCCGGGAAGCCCGATCAGGCGCATTCCCATCCAATTCCCATCAAAAAAAGGCGGCTGCTCGCCGGCCCGTTGTCAAAAACTTCGGATTTGCTTTAGATTCACAGTCGTCCGTCTGTTTCCGGTTTCCGCTCAAGCGTCAGATGGTTGGGCACCATCAGCACATTCGCCTGAAGCACATCGGGGTGATCTTCCAGGCTCACCAGCCACTCCCTGAACTCCTCGCTCAAGGCAAAGCTGTCTTCATAGAGCTCGCGACTGTCGAGGGCGGCCCTGCGGGCAAGAGCCCAGCACACCGCCACAGTCAGACGCCGATGAACCCTGGCATCCAGCAAGTTGCCGTCATCACTGTCACCCTCGAAACCGTTGGAGCCATCCTGACGGTGATGGCGAAGGTTGGCGTCGTCGTTCGGTCTAGGCATGACCTTGCTCCGGCTGGGCTCACGTTGCCGGCTCTTGGGTGATCCGGCGGTGTTGGTTGACACAACGTCGCACATCGTCGGCCGTCCGGACCGCACAGCAGTGGTTCGGCTTCTTAACCTGCGCGGCCCAGAAATCCAGGCAGTTGGGGGCCGTTCATGCGGATCACGGCGCCCGCATCGTCCGCCAGGGCCTGCAGGGGAAACCGCCCGTCAGCCGTGGCTGAACCCGGCTTTGCTGGGGTTGCTCCGACCGCTGAGGGCGGGCGGATCAGGTAGGGCTCACTCAGCGACCAGCTGCGGGCATGGCCGATCAGCAGCGGATCGGCTGGGGCAAACACGTAGGAGGGATGCCGTGGAATCGCCTCGCAGGCGGCGCGTTCACCATCCATGCGAACGGCCCTGGTGATCGCCTGCACAAAACGGCTGCGGGTGACCACGGTGGTGAGGTAAGCCACCACCCGCAGCCTGGGCGCGTCGAATCCCTCGGCGCACATGTCGATGCTCACCAGCCAGTCCGCCTCCCCCGCCTGGAAAGCCGCCAGTCGGGCTGCCGCCTCGGGATCCTGGGAGTGGACCAGGTGCACCTGATCGCCCTCGCCCTCCAGCAGGCGCGCGATCTTGCCGGCATGCTCAATGTCGCGGGCGATCACCAGGCCGCCGGCGCCCGGATGTTCCAGCCGCACCCGCTCCAGTCGGCGCCGGGCCTGGAGCAACAGCCGCAGGGCAATGCCCCCCCCATCCCCCAGACGAATCGCCCGCTGCAGATTGCGGGCCCGCCAGCTTTCCCGTTGCTCACAGGACACCGGCGATGCCTCCCGCTGCCTCGCCTCTTCCGGCCGTCCGTGTTCCACCCAGCCGTCCTGGAAGCGGAACTCCAGGGGCCTTACATCGCCGGCCATGATCAGGCGGCGGGGCTCCACGCAGAGATCGGGCACGATCCGCTCCGCCACGACACCGTTGTCTTCCACCCGCAGCCGACGGGCGGCGCAGAAGGCCAGGTTGTCCGCCCGGAATGGGGTGCCCGAAAGGCCCAACCGCAGCCTGGCGCCGATGCTCAGCAGCGAGAAGGCATGGCCCCAGGCCGTCGCCTCCGGTTCATCCGGATCCAGGCCCAGGTGATGCACCTCATCGGCGATCGCCAGCCAGCGCAACGGAGCCAGTTCCGGCAGCAGATCCCGTTCCAGTCGCTGGCGATGGCGGGAAGCCGCTTGATAACTGATTAACAGTCCGTCGGCCTGGGTTGCGCTCGCGCCGTCCGCCTCCCATTCCTCCATCGTCAGTCCCAGCTGGGCCGCGGCCTTCAACCATTGACGGGCAATGGAGGTGCGATGGCAGAACACCAGAAAGCGATCGAGCCGTCCTTCCTGCCGCAGCCGCTGAAAGCCCAGCAGGGCACCGAGGGTCTTGCCCGCCCCGGGGCCGGCGTGGATCAGCACATCCTGGCCGGCGGGGCCGGCGCCCACCAGGCGTGCCCGCAGCAGCTGAATCAGGCGGCTCTGCCACTCGCGAGGTTGCAGTCTTGCCATCGCTGCGGGTTCCGGGCCACCCCTTGGCTTCCCGAGGTCAAACGAAGGCATGGGCATCGCCCGATTCTGGGGGGTGGCGAGGGGAGAGGCGAGCGGGCCCCAAGGTGAGTACGAACGCCCATTGGACTTCGGCGCGGCCGTCTCTAGGTTCCCGCCATCAACCTCTCCGGGACCCCGGCCCCACCTCTGCCATGGCCCGAGCCCACGATCCGATCCCCGCAGCGCGCCACCATCTGGAGTGTTGCTGGCAGCAGGAGTGCGACATCGATCCGATGATCCTGCGCATGCGGCTGTTGCGCCAGCACGGCGCCTTGCCCCAGGCGGATTGCCTGGAGCAGGAGCTGGAACCGCTCTTCTGAAGCTGCGGTTGGTGGCCTCAGCTCCAGTGGGTTGGCCCCCTTCGCCACCAGCCTGCTGCGGGCGTCAAAGATTCTGCGGGAGCCGATGGGAGGCCCGACGCCTCGCCTTGGTCAGGAGACTGCTGCTCAACCGGTCTCGGACGGACCTGAGTGGTCCTCGGCCATGGAAAACCCCGGGTTCATCGGCTGTCCATGGGCCCGGCTCAGCGGGGGGCAGGGGTCTTGAGGGGTTGTACGACGACCACTCAGGCCGAGCGCAACCAGCGCCGCGTTGTCCCGGGGGGTGGCGCAGCGCTGGATGGCTCTTTGAAAATGACCCGGGCTCAGAGTCCGGATCGGGATCGGGACCGATCGGCAACTCAGCCCACGGCCTCGGCGTGGTTCACCAGCAGGTGCTCCACTTCCGTCAGATCCTCGACGGCGCAGCGATGGGCCCGCTGGACGTCACCACCGGCGTCCTGAAGCAGCCGCTGGGCCATGCGATCCAGCAGATCCTCCCGGTTCTGGGACAGGAAGCCCATCAGTTCTTCTTCGATCAGATAGCGGATGCCCTTGCCCCGCAGCGAGTTGTCACTGGCCTCGGCGATGGTGCCCTGCACCAGCTCCTTGACGAACAGGCGCTGAACCTCGCTGCTGCGCAGAAAGCTCTCCATCGCATTGATGGTGCCGTCGACCACCGTCCGCTCCACTTCGGCGGGTTCGGCCGAGAGCTTGAACTCCCAGTCGAGGTGGCGCCGCTGCCAGCCCTGCTGGTGCAGATCCGGCATCACGGTCTGGCAGAAGCTGTCCACCGAGATCTCGTAGATGCGCTCCGCCAGGCGCTCACACCAGTCGCTGCCGTGGGCCGAGAGGCTGCGCTCGACTTCTTCACGCGCCACCGCGTGACCGCCGTGGTGGCTGTGGCAGACGCCGTCGGGACATTCCAGGGCGGAAAGGGCCATTGATCCAGGGAGATCACACGAGCCCTATCGCTAGCCAGCGATCTACGGCGATCCCGGGGGCTTCAGAAAATCTGCGCATTGACCTGCCACCGGCACCGGAGCCGCGAGCAGGGCGCAGGTGGGCGAGTCCGCACATACCCGGCCCGGCGCCTTGTTTGGCCGGTCCGGATCTTTCTAATGGAGAGAGTTTGCGGATCAAGGCCGTTGCTGACGATGCTGGTACCCCGGGAGCTTGCTCCCGGAGAGAAGCGGGTTGCTGCCACGCCGGAAACGGTGAAGCGGCTGATGTCCAAGGGCGTCTCCCTGAAGGTCGAATGTGGCGCCGGGCTGGCGGCCGGTTTTCGCGATGACGACTTCGCGGCCGTCGGCGCCGAGCTGCGGTCGGCTGCGGAGCTGCCCTGGAACGAGGCCGATGGCGTGTTGTGCGTGAATCCGCCCCCCACCGACGTGCTGGACCTGCTGCGGCCGGGTTCTCTGCTGGTGGGCCTGCTGGCCCCCTACGGCGCCAGCGGGCTGACCGAAACGCTCAATCGGCGCCAGGCCTCGGCCATCGCCCTCGAGCTCTTGCCCCGCATCAGCCGGGCCCAGAGCATGGATGTGCTCTCCTCCCAGGCCAACATCGCCGGCTACAAGGCGGTGCTGCTGGCGGCGGCGGCCCTCGATCGCTATGTGCCGATGCTGATGACGGCCGCGGGCACGATCCAGCCGTCCCGGGTGCTGGTGCTGGGGGCGGGCGTGGCCGGCCTGCAGGCCGTCGCCACCGCCAAGCGACTGGGCGGTGTGGTCTACGTCTCCGATGTGCGGCCCGCCGTCAAGGAGCAGGTGGAATCCCTGGGGGGCCGCTTCATCGATCCGCCCGAGATCGAGGAGAAGCTGGCCGAGCAGGGCGGTTATGCCAAGGAGGCCAGTGCGTCCTTCCTGGAGGCCCAGCGCCAGCAGCTGGCCGAACAACTGGCCCTGGCTGACATGGTGATCTGCACCGCCCAGGTGCCCGGTCGGGCGGCGCCGAGGCTGATCAGCGAAGCGATGCTCGATGGCATGCGGCCCGGTTCGGTGGTGGTGGACCTGGCCGTGGCCCAGGGGGGCAACTGCTTTGGCACCGTCCCCGGCGAAACCGTGGAGCGCAATGGTGTTCTGCTGATCGGGGCCGATGCCCTGCCCAGCAGCGTGCCGAACCACGCCAGCGCCCTCTATGCCCGCAACGTGGCGGCCCTGATCGAGCACGTTCTCGGCGATGGCGCCCTGCAGCTCGATCCGCAGGATCCGATCCTCGAAGGCTGCCTGCTCACCCATGGCGGGACCTGCCGCCGTGACGACGTCGTCTACCCCAACGGAGCTTCGCGATGAGTGTTCTTTCCCAGGCCCTCTGGGTGTTGCTGCTTGGCAGCCTCCTCGGCCTTGAACTGATCGGCAAGGTGCCCCCCACCCTGCACACGCCGCTGATGTCCGGCGCCAATGCGATCAGCGGCATCACGGTGCTGGCGTCGCTCACCCTGATCCAGAAGGCCGGTGACAACCAGGCCCTGCTGCTGATCGCCGCCCTGTCCCTGGGCTTCGCTCTTTACAACGTCGTCGGTGGCTTCCTGGTCACCGACCGCATGCTCGCCATGTTCCGCCGCAAGGGAGACGCCTGATGACCAGTTCGTTCTTGTCGATGGATCTGCTGACCGACGCCATTGATCTGGTGGCGGTGTTGCTGCTGGCCCTGGGCATCAAGGGCCTCTCCAAGGTGCGCTCAGCTCGGGGCGCCAACCAGTTGGCCGCCGTGGCGATGGGCCTGGCGGTGCTGGGTCTGCTGATTGAGATCCAACCCGGCCCCCTGGCCTGGCTGTGGATCGCCGCCGGCAGTGCCGCCGGTGGTCTGGCCGGTCTGATCACCGCCCGCCGGGTGCCGATGACGGCCATGCCCGAGGTGGTGGCCCTGTTCAACGGTTGCGGCGGCCTGGCCTCGCTGCTGGTGGCCGTGGGGGTGGCCCTGTTCGATTCCGCCAGTGCCGACATGGTGGCCCTGGTCTCGATCGCCATTTCCGTGTTTGTCGGTGCGATCACCTTCACGGGCTCGATCGTGGCGATGGCCAAACTGCAGGGCTGGCTCGACACCCCGGCCTGGACCCAGAGCTCGGTGCGCCACGTCGTCAACATCGCCCTGGCGGTGCTGGCACTGGTGGGAGCTGTGCTGCTGCCCGGCGATCCCACCGGTCTGCCGCTGTGGCTGTTGGTGATCGGCTCCAGCCTGCTCGGGGTGGGTGTCACCCTGCCGATCGGCGGCGCCGACATGCCGGTGGTGATTTCGCTGCTCAACTCCTATTCCGGTGTGGCCGCGGCGGCCGCCGGTTTCGTGGTCGGCAGCCAGCTGTTGATCGTGGCCGGCGCCATGGTCGGGTCGGCTGGTCTGATCCTCACCCAGGTGATGTGCACCGCCATGAACCGCTCACTGCTGAGCGTGCTGTTCGGTGGGGCCCTTGGGGCCAGTGCTGGCGGTGGGGCCGTGGGCGGTGGCGGCAGTGAGGCGGGCTACACCCGCATCACCAGCTGCAGCGCCGAGGAGTGCGCCATGGCCCTGGAGCAGGCGGAGCGGGTGGTGTTCGTGCCCGGCTATGGCCTGGCCGTGGCCCAGGCCCAGCACGCCCTGCGCGAACTCTCCAAGCTGCTTGAAGCCCATGGTGTCGAGGTCAGCTACGCCATTCACCCGGTGGCGGGCCGCATGCCCGGCCACATGAATGTGCTGCTGGCTGAGGCCGATGTGCCCTACGAGCAGTTAATTGAGATGGACATGATCAACCCCGAGTTCCCCCGCACCGATGTGGTGATCGTGCTCGGGGCCAACGACGTGGTCAATCCCGACGCCAAGAGCGATCCCACCAGCCCCCTGTACGGCATGCCCGTGCTGGAGGTGGACCAGGCCCGCCAGGTGTTCGTGGTCAAGCGCAGTCTCGGGGCTGGCTATGCCGGCATTGCCAATGCCCTGTTCGAGCTGCCCCAGACGGCCATGGTGTTCGGCGACGCCAAGGCGGTGCTCAACGGCCTGCTGAGCGAGCTGCGCAGCATGGGCGTGGGCAAGGTGGTGGCCAAGAAGGAGAAAGTGGCGGCCTGAAGCCGAACGCCAATCCCGCGGCTGATCGGCCCCCGTCCCTCCCGGATCCAAAGCCTCAGCCTTTCTGGCTGGGGCTTTTTGATGGATGGGTTCAAGGCCAGCGGTTGGCGAACGGACGGCAGGCACGGTCAGGTTTCGTGCAGGATCGTCAACGTCCGAACGGCGTCCTGTCCTGCTGGTGAGCCCCGAGATCCCAGAGCCCTCCTCCAGCCTCTCCCGGCAGCGCCTGCCCTGGTGGGGCCCCGATCTGCAGACGCTCAGGGACACGATCCGGCCCCAGCGCCTGTCGCCAGATCGCTCCACCGAACTGCCCATTGACATCGGTGGCGGCGAGGCCCTGCTGGCCCGCTACAGCAGACCGCAGGCACAGGCACCCGCCGGCCTGGTGGTGGTCATCCCCGGTCTGGGCGGCTGCAGCGAGGGCCGGGGCATCCGCCGTCTGGCAGACCATCTGGTCGGGTCCGGTTTTGCCGTGCTGCGCCTGAACATGCGGGGTGCCGGGGCCGGGCGCTCCCTGGCCTCCGGCACCTATGCCGCCCTCTGCAACCGGGATCTGCTGCCGGCCCTGATCCGCGCACGGCACCTGGCCGATCAACTGGCGGCCGAGGCCGCTGCCACCGAAGGGCGAACCGTGCCCCTGTTTGGCATTGGCCTGTCGCTGGGTGGGACGATGCTGCTCAATGGCGTGCTGCAGGGGCATGAGCCACCCCGGCTGGATGGTCTGGTCTGCGTCAGCAGCCCGCTGGATCTGATCCGCTGCACCGAGCAGTTCGACCGGCCGCGCAACCGCGTCTATCGCCGCTGGGTGCTCAGGCGCCTGCGGCAGCTGACCCTGGCCGATCCCCGCGGCGTTTCCCCCCAGGAGCGCAGTGCCCTGACCGGTCCAGCCCGGGTGCGGACGCTGCAGGCCTTTGATGCGCGGATCACGGCACCGCGCTGGGGTTTCCGTTCCGTCAGCGACTACTACCGGGCGGCCAGTCCACTGGAACCGCTGCTGGCCAAGATGGCGGCTGGGGCGTCCCTGCCCCCGATCCTGCTGATCCATGCCGCCGATGACCCCTGGGTGCCGGTGGCGGCCACCCAGCAGTTGGCCAGTCAGGCCAGTCGGCAGGCCTGCCCCTGGCTGAAGACGATGATCACGGCCCACGGCGGCCACAACGGCTTCCACGGCCCCGAGGACGATGGTCTTACCTCCAGTTGGGCCGATCGCCAGGCGGTGGATTGGCTCCAAAGCCGGCTGCTGAGCAGCGGGATGCCAGCGGGCTCTGGCCACGAAAACCCTTGAGGGAGTCAGCCTGCGGCAGGTGACGTTGTTGGCGAGCGTGAAGCGCAGGGAGCAGTGGTGTGAGATCCATGGCATGTGATCCATGGCGTGAGATCAATGCCTGGGCTCTCCATCGGACGGTTCATCGCACGATGTTGCTGCCCAACCCGTTCGCCGTTGGCCTGTACCAGGCTCGGTGGGGGTGCCAGCAGATCTGACGAAGCGAACGCGGCGGTGATGCGGCGATTCGGGTGCCTGAAGGGCTGGGGCCTGATCGCCCAGCGGTTGGTCTTCGCACTTTCCGCCAGCGAGCTTGTTCGGCACCGTTCACATTGACCCGCTCGCCCCGAGCGTTGGCATCGAGAACGGAGCCTTTAGGGCTGTTGTTGTGCGTTAGGGGGTACGAATCCTGAGCTTCTGCGGCTGCAGTGCGTGAGGCTGGGCATGGGCCAAGGCCATGGCCAAGGCTTGATTGAGACAGATTAAATCGTTGCGATCGATGATGAGCTGGAGCAATATCGATAAGGCGCCTATGTGCATTAACGATCGGAATTATTTCAATGCTTTTATTGTAACGGAGAGGGTGGCTGCTGGGTGGAGACCAGGAGAGACTGCACTGGAACAGATAGGAAGGCTAGGCTGTTAAAAAAAACCACATTTCCCACAACACATCCCACAACACTTCAAACTCTGCCGTGAGTTACCTGGTGAGTATCTCCAAGGTGAGCTGTAAGTATTGTGGCAGCTGGCACTGGATGGGTCAGTAACAGAATGAACACCTCCCCCAAAAATCCGAATAACACCTCAAGCAGTTTAAAAAGCCTGAATCTCAGTGCTGAAAGCAATATCCACACTCTAAAAGCAATATCCACTGCATAACACACTAGCTCCACAGCACGATAGAAAGAAACTCAGAAGCTCTCGGTAGTCCAGGGCAGATGCAAAAGTCCCCTGTCTCTGCAAGCCGCCCGGGTCTCGTCATCACCACCCCCACCAGAGCGTCGTGTGCGAGTGGGAACAGAATGCGATTGATGCCAGAAGCCAGGACAATCACAAGGCCGCTCAGCTGTATCAAAATCTGGCTGAAAGGTGCAATTTGGAGAGGGGAATGCTGAGCGTGTTATTCAGTAGATTATTTTTGGGGCTCTTTGTGAGAATGGCTGTGAGGGTTTCCGGAGACCGTCTCAGGTGCTGGAGGAGGTCAGTGAGGCGTCGTTAATACTTAGACGGGCTGGGAGGTATTGGGGTTTTCTGGAGAGCGGGCCTTCAAAGCTGGCGAGTGATCGTGAAGAGAATGGCGCTGACGATCAGGGCACCGAGCAGAACGCGAAGGGTTCCGGGGATGGAGTTCTTCAGCATCTCGGTGCGTTCAGCGCTGAGGTTATTGCTGAAGGCGGCGCCGTTGGCCTCAATTGCCTTGGCCAGCTGTTGCTTGTGATCAGCAAGGGATCCGGCGGTGATGGCGGGGAGAGGACCTGCGTTGCTGCGGGCGAGTAGGGCCTGAAGCTCGCTTTCGGATGTGCTGCTCGCAACGGCCCGCTGAAGGGCGGAGGCGTTTCTTTCACCCTGCAGGATGCGGGCACTGACCTGCCTGTCACTGTCAACCCAGAGCCAGATGAAGGCGATCAGTTGCAGGGGAATGAGCAGGGCGTAAAGTATGGCCGAGCGACTGGCAGTGCGGAAACTGCGGAGGGCAGGTGTTGGGGGCCCGGGGATGGGTAGATCGCTTGGTTCGCCTGCGGACAACACTGAACTGAGCCGTAACAGGATCACGGCCAGCAGAATCACAGGGGCCAAGCCGACAGCGTTGTCGGAAAGCCGCAGCCACCAGATCGGCTGGGCCAAGGCAAACGGAATGGCACCAGCGAGAAATGTGAGCAACACGAGGGCCTCAAGGCCCCTACTGATCAGTCCGGCGTGGCTGGAGAAAAGAGTCCTGGGATCAGGGGGATGACTCACCTTGATCAAGCCTGGGATACAGGGGCTACGGCGAAAGTGTTACGCCGCAGCCGGCGTCGCAGGCGGCGACTCCAGCTGAAGGCCGCACCAGCTCCAATCACCGGTAGTGGACCCGGAACTGATTGGGAGGGCAGCTGGGCGATGCTCAGGCCGCAGGGCCGACTGAAAGTCAGGCACAAGGCCTCTGGTGCGGCCATGCTGGTGCCGGTTTTTTCGGGACTGCTCCCGTCCCTTGGCCCAGTCCTCTGCCCGTATTGATCTGATCGCCTTCCTGCAGGCCCTGCCGGAAGGACGCAAGCGCCGAGGGGTGCGTTATCCCCAGTGGCTGCTGCTGTTGATGGCCATTCTTGGCATCCTCAGCGGCTGCCGCAGCGCCAGGGATCTGGAGCGTTTTGCCAAGCGTCATCACCAGGCGTTCGGCACGGCCTTGGGCCTTGAAATGCCCAAAGCACCCTGCGATTCCACCTTTCTTTATCTGTTTGAGCGGGTGGAGCTGGAGAAGGTCTTTGGGTTGCTCAGGCAGTGGATGCTGGCCCAAATCGCCGATCAGGACAAGGATTTCGAGCAGTTGATCTGCGATGGCAAAACCCTGCGGGGCTCAGCCGCTCAGCTTGACGGCGTCGATGGTGCGACACGCTTTGTCACCCAGGTGACGCTCTACGCCAGAGAACTCGGCGTGGCGATCGCCCAGACCTCCTTCGATACCGGCGAGTCCCACGAACGCGCGGCCTTGAAAGCCCTGCTCGGGACCCTGGAGCTTGAGGGCGTGCTGATCCAGGCGGATGCGCTGCACACCTCGCCTGCGTTTTTCAGCTCGCCGCCGAGCAGGGCGCCGACTTGCTCTTGACGGTCAAAAACAACCAACGCCGGCTTTACCAGCAGATCGTCTCCCAATTCCGCGGAAACCGGCACTTCCCTGTGATGATCAGCGATTTCGAGACCAGCCATGGCCGCGAAGTGCAGTGGCAGCTCCGAGCCCGCAATGCCACTGCCGCCATCCGTGAGCGCTGGCTGGGTGCCAGCTGGATCATTGAGCTGGTAAGCACCGGGCGCCGAGACGGCAAGACCTTCCGCCACATACACCAGTTCATCACCACATTGCGCACCAGCCCGAAAGCGATGCTGCGACTGGAGCGCCAGCGCTGGGCCATCGAAAACCAGTGGCACTGGCCCCGCGACACGCAACTCGGGGAGGACGCCCACCTCTACAACCAACGCAATGGGGTGCAGGTGCTGGCCCTGTTGCGAACATTGGCCTTGAACCTATTGCGCTGCAACGGATTTCGATCAATCCGCGCTGGCCTGATGGCCGTCGCGCATGACATCAGCGGAATGCTCAGCTGGGTTGGCGTCAGGCCAGCAGAAACGGGGTGAATGACTTTCAGTCAGCCCTGTGGAGTCGGGGGACCTTTTAGGTTGCGGCGAGTGGTTGCAGCGGCAGTTTTGGGGAGATACCGTGCATTAAATGCCACCGAAATACGCTCCTCATCCTGTTCATTGGGGTAAACCCAGTGCCGCACGAATGCCGGGAAAACTACCAACGTTCCGGCCTTAGGGCGGTAGGTGAATTTGCCATGGAAACACGGTGCGCCTGGCACCGGCACCACCCGTGTGTTGGTGCGGGAGTCAAGCAATTCAAGACAGCCGCTGCGGCTGCCATGATCCGATGGAACCTGAACGTAATAGACACCAGACCAAGCCCAGCCTGGATGATCGTGTGGTGTGTTGTAGGCGCCCCGACCATTGATATTGATCCAACCTTCCCACTGAAGAAGCATCGACTTGTCTTCAAATCCCAGGGCCACAGCATGGCTTGCCTGATCAACAGCGCCAAGAATCAACTCCTCCAGATCCCGACAGGCTGGCCCTGGTTGATCAAACACATCCAGACTGGAATGCCAGCCATGCTGGTTGCTGACCTGCAACCCTGGCGAGGACTGTCTCAGAACTGAGATCTCCCCGAGCAGACGCCGATTGAGATCATCGGCATCCGGAATCGAAAAAACTACGAAAGGAGTGTGAAATAGCGGTTGTATTTCCTGGATCTGGGCTTGAGGTGATGGAGTAGAAATGGCGGAAGTCCAATGGCAACAAGGTTGATCATTGCGGCTCTGCCACCAGGAAGCAGGTGCCCTGGAACACGTGAGGTCCTCGTCGCAGCTCTAAAATTCGGCCCTGTATTTGAGCGGTGCGGGGGGTGAGGTGGTGTGGCTTTTCTGGACAACGCCCAGCATTAACCTCTGAGGAGTGCCACAACTCCTGAAAGGGGCTCCCAACGATGAGCAAGTGCTGCACCCACCTCACACCGACCGACCCACCTACGACAGCGCTTTGTGAGGTGCTCGCCTTTGGGGATTAGACCCTGATGGATCGGGCAGGTCAGAACAGTGACGCCATGGTTTCCGACCTCGTAACGATAGTACTGGCAGGTGATGCAGACCCTTGGGAAGCGTCAAGGTAAATACATACTGGTATGATAGTCATCGCAAATTCGACAAGTCTATGAACCAAGTGCGCAGTTCTCTATCCAAGGTCCCAGAAGTCACCCTGGCATTCTGGGTAATCAAGATTCTTGCCACAACAGTTGGCGAAACAGCGGCAGATTTTTTAAACACGAATCTGGGCATAGGTCTTCCAAAGACCTCGCTAATCATGATTGTTCTTTTCGCAGGTGCACTCGCGTATCAGATACTTCTCAAAAAATACATTGCCTCTGCTTATTGGTTGGTCATTGTCTTCATAAGCGTTGTTGGAACACTCATCACAGACAACCTGACAGACGGTTTGGGTATTCCCTTGGTCAATAGCAGTATTGCTTTCCTGATTGCCCTGATTCTTGTATTTGTGGGTTGGCAGCGGCAAGAGGGGACGATTTCAATTCACACAATTACCACCTTCCCGAGAGAAGTCTATTACTGGTTGGCAGTTCTCTTTACCTTTGCGCTTGGAACGGCAACTGGGGATTTGTTTGCTGAAAAATTTGAACTGGGATACCTGAATTCAGGACTGCTATTCCTTGGCGCAATTGGTATTATATCCCTGCTTTACCGATTAGGTGCGATCAAAGAGAACATTGCGTTCTGGTTGGCATACATTCTCACAAGACCATTAGGAGCATCCTTTGGGGATCTCCTTTCCCAAGCAAAAAGCGCAGGTGGATTGGGTTTTGGTGCTACAACAACGACGATTACTTTCATCATCGCAATCGCCATAGCAGTCAGCGTGAGCAAAGCAGACCCTGTGGTCGAGGAGTATTGATAAAACTATGCATTCAGATATTACTCCTGGGGCAAAAGACCAGAAGAAACCAGAAAAGTCTTGCCGTGAATAAGTTCCAAACAACTAACATCTGACAAGATGCATCCCAGAAATGAACAAAGGGAATTAAATGCTTGAGTTTGTCGGCAACCTCGTCAGCAACGGTGGGCATACAGGGGTGTTTTTCGCAATGTTGATCGAAAACTTTCTGCAATTCATCCCCTCCGAGGCAATTATGCCACTAGCAGGGTTTCTTGTTGCCCAAGGGAAACTTGGTTTTATTCAAACCTGCATAGCGGGAACATTTGGAACAATACTTGGAACTTTACCCTGGTACGCTATAGGCAGAATGGTCAACGAGGAGAAGATAGAGCACTTTGCAGAACGGCGCGGAACCTGGTTTGGGTTGACCAAACGAAAACTGAGAAAATCAAGAGTCTGGTTTCAGAAATATGGAAATGCAATTGTATTCTGGGGTCGTCTCGTGCCAATTCTTCGAACACTAGTTTCAATTCCAGCGGGAATTGAAATGATGCCATTCAGACCATTCCTCTTATGGACCGCGCTTGGCAGTTTGCTGTGGAATATTTTCTTGACAACATCAGGATATTTTCTTGGCAAGAATTGGGAGCAAGTTCACAGTGCAATGAAACCGATCACAGTCTTAGTCATATTGGGATTTATTGCACTAACAGGCGCAGTTGTAGGCAGAGGAAGGATCAAGTCAGATTCCTAACTTGCAATAAGAAGTAGAAAAAACTCATGGCAGCGAACCTGCCTGCAACTTCATGGCGAAGATGTTGACTATTCATATAGATCAATATCAAGGTAGTTCCTAATATATCTGCGCCCACTGCGGGATGCGGGTCAAGCGCAAGCAATGGACTTTCAAGCAGCACCAGCAGGGGAAGCGGTGTCAAAAGGCACAATTGATTAGCAGAGCAGGATCTTGAATGGGGTTGTGATTAGGGGAGAGGACGTATGCCCTATCTGTTCTCCTACGGAACCCTGCAACAAGAAGAGGTTCAACTCAGCACCTTCGGCAGAAAACTCACAGGTGCGCCAGATAGTCTTGTAGGGTTTCTGATAGCAGAAGTCAGGATTCAAGATCCAGAAGTGGTTGCAACTAGCGGGAGAGAGTTTCATCCTATCGCAAGGAACACAGGTGCCTTTAATCACCGTGTTCCAGGTACTGTCTTTGAGGTCATGGAAGAGGAATTGAAGCACTCCGATGCTTATGAGGTAGATGCCTACAAGCGTGTTGTTACGGTGCTTGCTTCTGGGAGGAGTGCTTGGGTGTATGTGGAAGCGACAGAGACTTGAGGGAGAACCTCAACTGGGGATACATCCAACTGGGTCTGCTCGCCCTTGTCTTTGCGGGTCTTCAGGTCTGGTGGATAAGCAACGACATTTGGACGCGTGATCAGGCTCGACCGATTAGCGAAGGAGCATTCCGCAAAACCCTGTAGCGGATCTGGAGGAAGGAGCAGCGATCGCCATAGAGGGGCGGTGGTTGCGAACCTATAGATCCACGAGGGACTATGCAAGATCCTCATAACGGGCAAAACCCAGTCCCAGAGGGCAGAATGGGCGAATGCCTCAAGCACCCGTGACCGACTCAGCGACTCTTCCTACCCTCCAGAACGACGACGAGGACCTGGGGGATCTGCTGCTGGAGGTGCTTCCTGGCAATGGCAGACGGAAGGAGATAAACAGTCAATTGCATCTCGCCATGTGAATCAAGATTGAAATGCCATCTCCACGACCAACACTTGGTGTCGATGACTTAAAGACTCTCTTCCCTGAAGTTGCTGCTGAAGCAGATGGTTGGGATCCTTTAATGGTCAAATCTGGATCATCAAAAAAGTTAACTTGGAAATGCAAGTTAGGTCATAAATGGACCGCAAGGGTGGCAGATAGAACGCCGCCAAGCAACAATGGTTGTCCCTACTGTAAGGGACGAAGGGCACTCTCAGGTTTTAATGATCTTGCAACACTCTTTCCAGATATTGCTCGGCAAGCGGATGGTTGGGATCCTGCATTGGTTATGACAAGCTCAGGTAAAAAGTTAAAGTGGCGTTGCGACAAAGGACATACATGGTCGGCGGTAGTGAAAGATCGGACACCTCCCAATAACAACGGGTGTCCCTACTGCAAAGCGAGGAAAGTACTTGAAGGATTCAACGACCTTGCATATCTCTCTCCAGAGATAGCAGCAGAAGCATATGGTTGGGATCCTGTCACCTTTCAGGTCAAATCAAGCATGAAAAAGGAATGGCGATGCAACAGGGGGCACATATATCAATGCAGGATTTCTGACAGGACTCCACCCAAAAACTCAGGGTGTCCATATTGTATCGGCAAAAGGGCAACACCTGGATTGAATGACCTGGAAACTCTCTACCCTGAAATTGCAAGTCAGGCAAACGGTTGGGATCCATCGACAATAACCGTGAAGAGTTTTCAGCGATTGTCTTGGAAATGCGAAAAAGGGCACGAATATCTCGCTCGTGTTTCCAAACGGACTCCCCCTGAAAGTCAAGGATGTCCTTATTGCTCAGGAGTAAAGGTATTGCGGGGATTTAACGATCTTGAATCTCTCTATCCTAATCTGGCAATAGAAGCAGATGGATGGGATCCTAGAATGCTAACTTCGGGCAGCGAAAAGAAACTAAATTGGCGCTGCTCTAAAGGGCATAAGTGGTTGGCAACTGTAGTAAACAGAACACTAAATGGTTCTGGATGTCCCACATGTGCCGAATTTGGTTTCAAGCAAGAGTTGCCTGCTTGGTTTTACCTAATGTATCGTGCTGGAGAGCAGCAAATAGGCATCAGCAACTACCTGGAAAAACGAATCAAAACCCATGAGAAAAGTGGGTGGATATTGCTTGATTGCAAAGGTCCTGCTGATGGAAAGATAGTTTACAAAACGGAGGCCTTGCTGAAGAAGTGGTTAAGACAGAATATTGGCATTATTGACGGAACTACGGAAAATTGGTCCACTACATGCCTGGAGGTTCAGTCGCTGGTGGAACTAAAATCAAGGAGTGGTATCGAAACTGACCTCTTCTGAACATTCAGGGTTCACAACTCAACCACCTCCAACAAATCCTCAACCCCACAATCCAACACCGTCACGATCTTCCCCGCCAGATCCAGTGGCAATGAGGATGCTGCCTTATTATCGTTCCTCGCCAACCTTGTGATGGTCGTTGCTGCTACCCCGCACTGAACCGCGAGGGAGTTCATCGTGATCGCTTTCTCTCCCGCCTCTGCACGACGCAGGTTTGCCTTGGCGATTGCCTTCGCCAGCGTCAGACGCACCACCTTTGTCATCAAAACACCACAGACTCAGCATCCAAGCATTCCATATCAGTGCCCCTTGCGCCATCCCCCGCAACCTGTGCTATGATTTCAGTGTTGAGGGGCAAGAAACTCAAAGCAATTCGCCCCTCTCAACCCTTCACCGAAACCCACAGAGGTTCCAATGACCCGTTCCGAACTCAACCGACTGGACTTGGCGACCATCAACGCTGCTCAGAGCGTGATCACCACTGCCATTGAAAACCAGATCTGCCAGTGGGAGCAGGAGAGTTCGGATGCCGCTGCTGACGGTCGCCTCTCCAATGCCGTAATGGTCAAAGAATGGGCATTCGCCGCTCAACCGCTCCGTAGCAACACCTCCTCAGAACTGTCTGCACTCTTCGGGAAGGTGTTGGATGTGCAGTTCTCCTCAATGCCGCCCCTGGAGGACTTTGAAGTGCTGGCAGAGGTTGCCTGACACCTACCAGGAGGGGCACACCACACCCCTCCTGCATTCACCCCTGAAACCCTCAACGATGCGTTCCCTGATTTCCTCTGCTGGCGGTCTCCTCTGCCAGAATCCCACCCAATCCCCCTTGAAGCAAATGGTCAAAGAACATCCCGACGCTCCCAAGCAATTTGGTATCCGTATCTCTGATGATGTGATGGAACTGGTCGCCGAAATTCAGGAGTACCGCAAACTCAACTCCCAACCATTCACGCTTGCTGCCGTTGTGGAAAGTGCTATTCAGTGCCACTATGCCCGATTGGTCAAAGAAGGTGCCATAGAAGAAGATGATGTCTTATGACCCCACTACCCCGTGCCGTGGTGCCTTGGAGCACCTTCTCAAGACCCTCCCGCCAGAGCTGACTGAAAGTTATTATACATCCAGTCTTGCCCGCTCCTCCCTTGCCTCCTTGAGCGTCCACTGCCCAGGACCCTTGCCGTAGGGACCGATCTGGTAGTCACGCAACTTGCCATCCTTTCCAGGCGGGAAGCGATGACGCCAGATGAAATAGCGCCCACTACTGGGGTAGACCTCCAAAAAGAGGGCGTCGCCAGCAGAAACCCTATATTTCTTCGATTGGGGTTTGAGTGCTCTCAGATCGCTGTCAGTGAAAGGCATTTGAGTAATACCCCAACACCATGATCTTACCCCAACACATGAGGGTGCGTACCCCAGCAAATACCCCAACCACTTTTTGTGACTTACTGGTCTTGGGTGGGTTTTTACTGGACTACCTCTTCGTCCAAACCCCAGATACAGCAAAGGGTCCTGACGAACCAGACCCTTTGGGAACTCTTGAAAAGCGGAGAGGGTGGGATTCGAACCCACGGAAGGTTTCCCTTCAAACGATTTCGAGTCGTTCGCTTTCGACCACTCAGCCACCTCTCCTGTTCGGCCTGCCAGGGCCTGCGCCACGGTAATGGCTGGGGGCCCTGGCTTTTAGCCACAGACACTTTACGGATCCATCAACCGCCGTAGGCCAGCAGTGATCCACTGAGGCCGGTGGCTTGCCAGGGGGGCAATGGTGATCGCTCCTCTCCTGGCCCGCCGCTCCACCACAGCCAGCGGGGATGGGGCCCCGCCGCCAACAGTTGTCTCTGATCCTGGGGCCGGGGCCGGAATCCCAGCCAGACGGCCTCGGGTCGCTGCGATCCGCTGTTGCGCCAGGCCCAGAGCGCCTGCCGATCGGGTAGCAGCAACCACTGGCGTTGCCCGACCTGCAGCTTCAGCGCGTGGCTGTCCATCGACAGGGCCTGCACTTCAAGCCCTGGACTGGCCAGCCGTTCTCCGGCCGCCAATGGTGTGCTGCCGTCCCCGTAGGCCAGCACCAGCGATCCCAGTTGCTGCCAGCAGCTGGGATCGCTGGAGGCCACCGGATCGAGCAACAGCAACCAGTCGAAGTGGCTCACCCCCAGACCCCGGGCCAGCTGACCCGCCTGGCGGCAGCTGTAGGGGTCTGCGCGGTTACTGATCAGGACCGCCCGGCCCCGATGGCGGGCGATCAGCAGGTCCCGGCCGCCTTGGACTCCGCCCTGGTGCACCAGCAGCAGCTGGTCCGCTGCCACCACCATCAGATGGACGGCGATCACCAGCGCCAGGGCGACCAGAGCCAGACGCCGCCAACGTCTCGCCAATCCGGGCACGACCAGGCCCAGCAAGGCCAGGCCGAACAGGGCCACCAGCCACGGCATCGGCCGGCCTAGCTGCCACTGAGCCAGCGGCAAGCCGGCAAATCCCTTGGCGATGGCCAGCAGCAACTTCGCCACTGGATCCACCGGCCACAACAAAGGCTGCAGCAACGCTGGAACCGACACCGCCACCAGGGCCAATCCCATGGCCGCCAGGGTGAGCGGCGTCAGCAGGGGGGCGGCCGCCAGGTTGGCCGGCACCGCATAGGCCGGCACCACCCCGAAATGCAGCAGCTGCAGCGGCAACGTCCAGATCGTGGCGGCGATCGGTACAGCCAGGGCCGCCGCCAGCTGTTCGCCCCAACGAGCCCGGATGCCGCTGGAGCCGGGGGCCAGCCAGCTGCGGAGTTGCCGCTCCAGTGGGGTCGCCGACACCATCAGCCCGGCCGTGGCCGCCACCGATAGCTGGAAGCCGACATCGGTGAGCCACAGCCGATTCCAGGCCAGCATCGCCACCACCACCGCCGTCAGCAATACCAGGGGTCTGGTGCGCCGGCCGAACTCCAGGGCCAGCACGGCCACGGCACCCATCAACACCGCCCGCACCACCGAGCCCTGGGCTCCTGCCAGCAGCAGAAACAGCAACATCGCCCCAGCGGCCAGACCCAGCCGCAGCCCCCGTCCCAAGGGCCGCGCCAGGGCCGTGACCAACCCCAGCAGCACGGTTAGATGGAAGCCCGAGGCGGCCAGGGCGTGGGAGAGGCCGGCGGCCCGGAAGGCATCGCGCAGCTCCATCGGCAGGGGCACCACCGCACTGCCGAGCACCAGCGCCGCCAGCAGGCCGCCCCGCTCCGGACCCGCCGCCTGGATCAGCCGCTCGGCGATGGTGCGGCGCAGATCAACCACCGGTGTCGGCGGACGCTCGAGCACCTGGAACTGCTCCACCTTCAGGCGGCTCCAGGTCTGCTGGCGGGCCAGCCGTTCCGCCGGACCCGCCAGCAGCGGATGGGGGGCGGGCAGCGGCCGGCGCAGAGTGCCGCTGACCCGCAGCAGCCAACCCTGGCGCAGGCTCGGGCAGGGTTCGAATTGGAGTTCCGTGCGCCCTCCGGCCGTTTCCAGCAGCACCCGACAGGCCGCCATCGCCCCGGCCGGGCTGGGCTTCGCCGTCAAACCGGTGGCTGTCAACCCTTCGCCGGCCTGGGGCAGAAGCACCGCCCTTGGATCCTCGAGCAAGGTGCCGCGCAGCATCGCCGGGACGGGTCCATCCCCCTGAGCCAGCAACCGCACCGGATCGTGGGGCCCCGGCACGACCGGCCGCAGCAGGCTGGCCAGGAACAGGGCGGCAAGCAACAAGGCCAGCCCAGCCCCGGCCAGCCGTTGAAGGTGATTCCTGGTCTGCATCGCATGCGGCGGCAGCACCTTGAAAGGATTCCCAGCCAGGTCACGGCGGGCCAGCGCCCGTGAACGAGCCCCGCTGTTGCGTTGTTCTGACAGCCCGTCACTGGATCTGCTGGGGAGCGGCAGCCGCGCCCCCACCAGCCGGTCAGCCTGTCGGTGAGTGACGGCTGTCCTACAACCGGCGTCCCGGGATCAGAGTGCTGGTGTCTGTTCAGCGGGCCGCCGGGGCCTGAACGCAAGCGCCCATGTCGGCTGACCTCAGCGAGGCCCGCTCCGCGCTCAGCCGTGGGGACCTGGAGCGAGCCCAGCTCCTGCTGGAGCACCATCTGGCCCAGAGTCCGCAGGATGCCGATGGGCTCGAACGTCTGGCGGTCGTGCACTGCCGGCGCGGCGATTCGCTGCTGGGCGAGGCCCTGCTGAGGCGGGCCCTCAAGCTTCAGCCCGATCACGCCGCCGCCCTCCACAACCTTGGGGCCCTGTTGCAGCACCAGGGCCGCCTCGATGAGGCCCGCGTGCTGCTGGAGCGGGCCGTGGCCCTGCAACCGCAAGGGGCCGACGGTTGGTGCAACCTCGGCATCGTGCTGCAGGGATTGCGGCAGCCCGGGCCGGCTCTGGCTGCCTTGGACCGGGCCCGGGCGCTCCAGCCGCACCATGCCCTGGCCCTGCGGGCCAGCGTCTCTGTCCTGCAGTGCCTGCAACGGACCCATGAGGCGATCAGCCTGCTCCAGGCGGCCGCCGCCCACGATCCGAGCCAATGGGAGTCGCTGGAGGATCTCGGCAATGCCTTGTATCTCGGCGGCGATCACCGCCTGGCGAGCAGGGCCTACAGGGCGGTGCTGGCGGGCCATGGCGAGACAGCCGAGCTGTTGGCCAACCTCGGCGCCGCCCAGCTGGCCCTCGATGAACCCCAGGCGGCCCTCGCCAGCGTCGAGCGGGCGCTGCAGTTGCGAGCGGCCTATCCGGAAGCGCTCGCCAATCAGTCGCTGGCCCTGCGGCAGCTGGGGCGTCAGGAGGAGGCGCTGGGACCCTGTGATCAGGCCCTGCAACTGCAGCCGGACTTTGTGCCGGCCTACATCGCCCGCGGCCAGGCCCTGCGCGAGCTGCAGCGTCCTCAGGAAGCCCTGACGGCCCTGGCGAGCGCCCACGCCCTGCGACCAGAGGACCCCGCACTGCTGGCCGATCTGGCCCTGGCTCATCAGGAGTGTGGCCAGCTGGCGGAAGCCCTGGCCTGCTTCGAGGCGGCGCAAGCCGCCAGTGCCGATGACGCCGATATCCGGGCCAATCTGGGGATCTGCCGGCTGCTGGCCAGCGACCCGCGCTTGGGCTGGCAGGCCTACGAGGCCCGTTTTCAGCGTCGCGAACCGGTCGAACCGCTGGTGCGGCCGGCCGGTCCGCGCTGGCGAGGTGGACCGGTTGGCTCGGGGCCGCTGCTGCTGGTGGGCGAACAGGGTCTGGGGGACATGCTGCAGTTCGTGCGCTACGCCCCCAGCCTGCGCGAGCTGGCCGGACAGGTCGCCCTGTGCGTGAGCGAACCGCTGGTGGAGCTGGTGGCCGCCGCCGGTCTCGCCGACGCCGTCTGGGCGCCGGAGCAGGCGATCCGGCATCGGGGTCCCTGGCTGCCGATGCTGTCCATCTTCCAGGCCCTTGGCACCAGCCCCCGGGAGTTGCCTGCGTCCGTTCCCTACCTGCGGGTGCCGGCGCCGCGACTTGAGATCTGGCGGCAGCGGCTGCAGCGGGGGGATCAACCGCTGATCGGCCTGAACTGGCAGGGAAATCCTGAGGCCGAAATCGGCAGTCTGCGGGGCCGCTCCCTGCCCCTGAACCTGCTGGAGCCCCTCAGCCAGGTGCCCGGGCTGCAGTTGCTGTCCCTGCAAAAGGGGCCCGGTTCCGAACAGCTGGCCCGTTGCCCGTTCCGTCAGCGTTTCTGCCCTAGCCAGGCGTTGGTCGACGGGGCCTGGTCCTTCCTGGATACGGCGGCGATCATCAGTGCCTGCGACCTGATCATCAGCAGCGACAGCATGGTGGCCCATCTGGCCGGTGCCCTGGGGAAACCGGTCTGGCTGCTGCTCAAGCAGGTGCCGGACTGGCGCTGGGGACTGGAGGGGGAGCACAGCCCCTGGTATCCCGCCATGCGCTTGTTCCGCCAGCGCCGCAGCGGCGATTGGAGCGAGGTGATCGCACGGTTGCGTTGTGCCCTGGAGCTGGAGATGCCCCGGTTGATCGCCCACACCGTCGCTGACCCCTGAACCTGCCGATGCTTGAACCGGCCAGCCACCGCGTTCCACGAACCTGCAGCCATCCCCAACCCAGCGGTCAGAGCGAAGGCAAGACCAATAACAGGTCGCAGAGCTGCGCACTGGGCATGGTCTGGCCCAGCCATGGCGCCACCAAGGCCACCACAGGCCGCAGGCGACAGGGCCAGATCGCCCGCTCTGCCAATCGCCCCGCCTGGAAACTGCTCAGCAACAGGATGGCCATCAGCAGCCAGCTGCGTCGTTTCACGGCCAGCTGCGTCTGTTCAGCGGATCGGCCGCAGCCAGCGGCTCAGTTTTGGCCATCTTTTTTGACGACCAGGTCAAGGGCGACCTGTTTGATGAGGTTGCCAAAGATATCCGCGTACAGATGGGCGTCTTGCTTGGCAATGACAATGCCAACCTTGGCAAGACGTTCCAGTGTTGAAGTGTCAACGTCATAGCGGATGCTCTGCAGCGCGAAATCGACCCCACAGATCTCGGCGAAGGGTGTATTGGCATACCCCATGGTTCGGCAGAATTCACCGACGTCTCGCGAAAACATGCTCAGCGTTTCGGGTGCGATCGTGCGGACATGGGATGGATCGATCCTGAAATGGGAGTGGTTGGGATGGGGAACCGTGATCGAGATCTCGCAGCCATCGCGAGCAACCCGGTAAAGCTCCTGGATCACCCGCAGGAACACGGAAGTCTGATGGCCGAGATGTTCAAGCACGTGATGAAGAACAATGGCTTCGGCGACATTATCTTCAAATGGCCAGGGGAAACTCTCGAGATCGGCGATCAGATCGGGCTGGCAGCCCGCAAAAGCATCGACATTGACAAAGCCATCCAAATGGTGACTGCCACAACCCAGATTCAGTCGCAAATTTGGCTCAATCGCTGCGCCATTTCAACAGGTTGGCCGCCATTGCGCAACTCAGGCCGTCACCATGAACGGTTCCTCGGACTGGAGTTTTAACCACTGGGACCGCTGGGGTTCGCTTAGCAAGGGGAAACCCAGCGCCTGGCGTTCGGCCAGCCAGGACTCGGCCACCTGCTTGGCCAGGTGGCGAATGCGGGCAATCGTGGCCGTCCGCTCGGTCACGGAGATCACGCCTCGGGCCTCCAGCAAGTTGAAAGTGTGACTGCACTTGAGCACGAAATCCAGGGCAGGAGCCGGAAGCGCTTGGGCGATCAGGTCGTTGGCTTCGGCCTCGTAAATGGCGAAAAGTTGTTGCAGGCGTTCGGGATTTGAGGCTTCAAAATTATAGGTGCACTGTCCCTTTTCAAACGGTAACCAGATCTCTCCGTAGCTGCGCTGGCCGTTCCAGCTCAGATCCCAGATGCTCTCAACATCCTGCAGATACATGGCGAGTCGCTCGAGGCCGTAGGTGATCTCGATCGATACGGGCCGGCAGTCGATGCCGCCGCATTGCTGGAAATAGGTGAACTGGGTCACTTCCATCCCATCGAGCCACACCTCCCAGCCCACGCCCCAGGCCCCCAGGGTCGGCGATTCCCAGTTGTCCTCCACGAACCGGATGTCGTGATCGGCCTGACGAATGCCCAGGGCCTCAAGTGAGGCCAGATAGGTCTCCTGAATGCCGTTGGGAGAGGGCTTGATCAGCACCTGATACTGGAAATAGTGCTGGGCGCGATTGGGGTTATCGCCGTAGCGGCCATCGGTGGGACGCCTGCAGGGCTCCGGATAGGCCACGGCCCAGGGCTCGGGACCGATCGCGCGCAGGACGGTATGGGGACTCATGGTGCCGGCCCCCTTCTCGGTGTCATAGGGCTGCAACACCAGGCAGCCCTGATCCGCCCAGAAGCGGTTGAGGGTGCTGATGATGTCCTGGAAGTGCATCGGATCGGAACCGCTGATGGGGCCGGCAATTCACTGACTTTACGTCTCCTGCTCAGCGCACCTGCCGGGGCCAGGCCAGCGGCCACCACCTGAAAAATCCGGCTGCCACCACAGCCAGTTGGAATCTAGGCGGTCGCAATCGCGCAGCACAGCCATGAAAACCTGTGGCCAGGGGTTCAGAGCGCCGGCGACGGTCAAACGATCACGTGGCGGCAGAAGAGCTGGGACCGTGTTCAGTCGCCACTACATCAAGTCGACAGGATGGATCAAACCCTGTCTCGCCTTTTCAACACTTGGGTTGAAGGTTAAGCCCCTTGATACTTTTCTTGATTTCCCCTCAATTCTGCAAGGTCGTCAGGGCCTGGCCCGCCACAAACTCCAACGGTGTTTGAAGTTCAGCGCTGCTGGCTACCGGACTGAACTTCCTGATTGGTATCGCTGCCATTCTGATGGCCGTTGAGGTGCTTTTCACAGGCCTGCACGCCAATCGCCGACAGGCTGATCAGGACCGTCAGGACCGTCAGTCCAGCGGATCGGACCAAGGCCGTGATCCCGGTGGCTGCAACTGGGCTGGCTGCCTTGGTGCTGATGGATGGTGACATGGTGGCAAGAGCGAAGGAGATCAAATCCGTTGAACTCTGGGTTTGATCGCATGGGCAGCAGGCGGTTCCCTTGGGTCGGGGGAACTCTTGCTGGCGCAAATCAGAACCTAACCACATTAGAGCTGTGCGCGGGCCGCAGCGTCTCTGTGGTGATCTGCCCACCTTGATTGCGCCCAACTCTGCATCGGCTTGCCTGCTATCAAAGGGTCAGGCCTGAACCGATACGGCGCCTGGGCCCAAGCCATCTGCGGTGATTCGTCTCAGCTGTTGAGAAATGAGCTCTCCGAGGAGCAGGGCTGACCGAAAACGGCCCTCTGGGGCGGTGCCTCCAGGGTGCGATCCGGAGCATCCGCGATCATGAACTCCCGCTCGAGGATGCGTAGGCGCGTGGCACGCAGACAGAATTTGCAGCCGCCACTGGTCTGCAGATGCTTTTCGGGGGTGATGACAATGTCGCGAACAGGATGTTCGGTGCAGCGAATCTTGATCGGTGTTTTATAGCTTTTGTAGACAATCTCCGTGTAGTCGTACTTGCCGCCAAATCTTGTCTTCGCCCGATTCAGAAATGTCGCTTCATCGATCGGGCTGCCCATGGGGTCGGGTTGCTGGCCGGTGCAAAGCGTTGCGGTTTCATAGCACCGCTCTCGCCGCCTGTGCCGCTGCCGATGTCATCTGTTATCAGATTCAGCGCCAGCCTTGGGATCTCATCCGGGACGCGGATGCTGTTCAGGCCACGGGCGGTGGGTCCGGCTTGTCTCCAGTGGTGAGCCAGCTGCGGAGCTGATCGCACAGGCGCTGCACCGGTTCCTGCCACGATCCCAGCAGATCCTGTCGGAACAGTTGCATCGTCGGATACCAGTGCGTGCTGGCTCCCTCCTGTCCCCAGCGCCATTCTGGCTGGGCGCAGAGCAGGGTCCAGGTGGGGCGTCCCAGGGCCCCCGCCAGGTGCGGGATGACCGTGTCGCAGCTGATCACCAGATCGCAGCAGTCCAGCACCGCGGCGACCTCGCGGAAATCCAGCCGGTCGTCGATCTCCTCCTGCGCCGCGACGAAGCGATCGGCAAAGCTGCAGAGGGAGCGCTGCTCCATGCCGTGGCCTTTCTGCAACGACACCAGGCGAATGCCCGGCAAGGCCGCCATCGGAGCCAGGGCCTCCAGGGGAAAGGAGCGCTCGTTGAGATGGCTGTCGCCGACCTTGTTGGGGCTGCCCTGCCAGTTGATTCCCACCAGCAGGTCCTGGCTCGATCCCAGGCACTTCCGCCAGTAAGCGCGCCGTTCGGGATCACTGCGCAGGTAGGGCTCCTGCACCAGGGTGCGGTCTGGAGTCACCCCCAGCAACTCGGGCACCGACATCAGCGGCAGCCAATCCGGGGCCGGCTCCTCCAGCAGTTGGTCGGGCGTCAGGATCGCGTCCGCCAGCTGGGAATCCCGCATCAGCCGGGCCAGGGAGATCGGCACACAGAACTCCAGCCGCTCCGCATAGGGGCGCATCAGCGGTAGATAGCGGGCGAACTGGATGATGTCGCCCAGTCCCTGTTCCCCCACCAGTCGCAGGCTTGGGCTGGGTTGCAGGTCCCCACTCACAACGGGTGGACTCCAGCGACGCCCGGCGGGATTGCCGATCAGGCGCACGGGCTCGGAGGTGGTGAATCGGGCCTGATAGCCCCGCCAGCCCGCTTCGTAATCGCCCAGCAGCAACTGGGTGAGTCCTTGGTTCCAGAGCAGATCCTGGTTGGTTGGTTCCCGTGCCAGTCCTTCCTCCAGGCAACGGAGTGCCGCGTCGAATTCGCCGCGATGGCCCAGATTCCTGGAGAGGTTGAGGCGAATTCCGCTCAGTTCCGGGGCGAGGGCCAGGGCCTGCTGGAGCAGCTCAATGGCGGCATCGGTCTGACCCGCTTGCTTGATGGCTGCGGCGAGATTGTTCAGGTATCGGGGGTTGTCCGGGGCCAGTTTCACCGCACGCCGCAGCCAGCTTTCGGCTTCGCTCACCTCCCCGGCACTCAGCGCCAGCACCCCGAGCAGGCTGAGGGGCCCCGGGGCATCGGGATCGAGGGCATGGGCCTGCTCGGCCAGGCTTCGGGCCTGCTGGATCTGCTCGAGCTGGTGCAGGCACTGGGCGGTGGACAGGAGGGTCTGCAGCTCCCGGGGATCCCTGGCCAGCAGCTGGCGCCAGAGGGGCAGGGCGGCGCGGTGATCCTGGGCCTCCTCCAGGGCGAGGGCCCGCTGCCGCAGCTCGGCGTTGCCTTCCACAGGGCTCTGGGGGGTGGCGTCGTTGCCGGCCTCCTCCGCAGCCGTGGCAGCCCCTGACTCCGGCAGGCCCGGATCGGCGGGCAGCGAAATGGCGAAATGGCGGCAGAGCGCCTCCCGCACCGCCAGGACCGGCTGGCGCCAATCACTGAGGCGCCGCTGCCGGAACAGGGTCATCGAGCCATACCAGGGGGTGGTCTGTCCCTGGTAGCCCCAACGCCAGTCGGGCCGGTAGGGAACCAGGAGCCAGACGGGCAGCCCCAGCGCTCCGGCCAGGTGGGCGACCACACTGTCCGAGCTGAGAATCAGGTCACAGCAGGCCATCACCGCTGCCGCATCGACAAAATCCAGGTTCTGGTCAAGCTCCTCCTGGATCTCCACGAAGCGATCGGCGAAACTGCAGGTCGCGCGCTGCTCCATACCGGCGCCTTTCTGCAGAGACACCAGGCGGATCCCCGGCAGGGCTGCGATCGGCGCCAAGGCCTCCAGAGGCAGGGATCGACCACGGTGTGAAGCCTGAATTTCCGTGCGCGGATCCCCTTGCCAGTTGATGCCGATCAGCAGCTGGTCCGGGCGCTCCAGCCGCTGCTGCCAGTACTGCCGCCGTTGCAGGTTGAGCTGCAGATAGGGGGCCTCGACCAGGGGGGCAGTCGCTTCAACGCCGAGCAGCCCAGGAATCGACAGCAGCGGCAGCCAGGCCTGGGGGGGGTGCTCGCGGATCTGCTGCGGCGTGCGCACGGCGTCAGCCAGGTCCGCCGCCCCGATCAGACCGGTCAGGCAGGCGGGCAGGCAGAGCTCCACCCGTCTGGCGAAGCGATGCATCAGCGGGGCATAACGCGAGAACTGCACCATGTCGCCCAGTCCCTGCTCCCCGATGAGCACCAGCAGGTCGAGCGGTTCGGCGGGGTCCGATCCTGCCGCTGCTGGGCCTGGCCAGCGCCCAGGGCCGGGATCCACCACCAATCGGGTGGGATCGCGACGCTCAAATCGGGCCTCGAAACCGCGCCAACCCGGCCCGTAGTCGCCCTTGAGCAGCTGGACACCGCCCAAACTCCAGAGCAGCTCAGGCTCATTGGGGGTCCGCTGGAGGCCCTCGCGGAGCACCGCGATCGAGGCCTCGAGATCGCCGGCATAGCGCAGCGCCATGGCCAGGTTCTGTCGGGCCAGGATCGATTGGGGCTCCAGGCGGATGGCCGTGTGATGGAGTTCGATCGCCTCGTCGGAGCGATCCAGCGCCTCGAGAACCAAACCGAGGTTGGTGAGGTAGTCGGCGTTTTCGGGAGCCAACTCAAGGGCCTGTCGCAGCCAATGCTCCGCTTCGTTCAGCTTTCCGGCCCGCCAGTGAATCTGGGCGATCAGCGTGATCGGCCGGGGATCGAGCGGCGCCAGGGCGTGGGCGCGCTCAACGACCACCAGGCCCTCCGAGGCCTGCCCGAGTTCCAGCAGACACTGACCGAGATGGAACAGGGTGCGCACATCGGCGGATTCCAGCTGGTCGGCCGTCTGCCAGAGGGGCATGGCCTGCTCGTATTCCTTGTGGTCATGCAGGATCTGGGCCAGACCCCGCAGGGGGATGGGATCCTCCGGCGCCAGGGCGATCGCCTGCATCCAGGCAAAACAGGCCTCCTCGATCACCCCCTGGCTGCCCAGGATTTCGGCCAGACGCCGCCAGGCCAGGGCGGAGCCAGGGTGTTCGGAGACGGCCTGATGCAGGGCGGCCATCGCCCCCTCAGTGTTTCCCTGCGTCAGCAGTCGTTCAGCCAGCCGCAACAGCTCTTGCAGATCCATCGCCGGCGGCAGCAAAGGATGAAACCTAGGAATGGAACAGCAACACCAGGCCTGACTTCACTTGGTGGAACTCCCGCTCCTCCCGACTCAGATCCAGGCCCACCAGCAACCCTTCCTCCAGGGCCACGTCGTAGGGCGGTGCTGACGGCGGCGAGCCCTCACTCCAGAGCGCGGCGATGCCGACCGGTGTGGCATGCCAAATGAAGCGGGAGGTGTTGCCGATCGAAGGTTCCTTGAGGGCCTCTTCCAGCAGTTCGCGGATCGCCATCGGTTGCCGGCCTTCGCCCTGCTCCAGATGTTCACAGCTTCGGCAGTCCTGACCGGCGGGGCAATTGGCTGAGAGCATTCGTGATATGCACCCCTACGGTGGGCCGATGAGCGCGCTTCCCGGCCCGATTGCCCTGGTGCACGAGTGGTTCTCGCCGCGCTCGGTCGGTGGGGCCGAATTAGTGGTGCGCCAGCTCGACGCCCTGCTGAATGGCTTGGGCCGCCGGCCCCAGCTGTATGCCCTGGTCGATGGCGAAAGCCAGCGCTCCGGCAGCTGGCTCCAGGGCCGGCAGGTGCGGACCAGCTTCATCCAGTCCCTCCCCTTTGGCGTCAGCCATGTGCAGCAGTACCTGCCCTTGCTGCCGCTGGCGATCGAGCAATTGAATCTGGCTGGCCATCCGCTGGTGTTGAGCAGCAACCATCTGGTGGCCAAGGGGGTGCTGACCGGCCCGGACCAGTTACATCTCAGCTACGTGCACACGCCGGTGCGTTACGCCTGGGATCAGATGCATCCCTACCTGGCCAGCTCCAGGTTGGCCCAGGGGCCGCTGGGACCCCTGGTGCGTCTGCAGCTTCACCAGCTGCGCCAGTGGGATGCGATCAGCAGCCTGCGGGTCGATGCCTTCATCGCCAACTCGCGCTTCACCGCCCGGCGCATCTGGCGATGCTGGCGGCGGCGGGCCCAGGTGGTGCATCCCCCGGTGGCGGTGGAGCGCTTCCGCTGGGATCAGCCCCGCGACGATGTGTATTTGAGCCTCTGCCGCCTGGTGCCGAACAAGCGGGTCGAAGTGGTGGTGGAGGCCTTCAACCGCACCGGCCTGCCGCTGGTGGTGATCGGCGATGGCCCCGAGCGCCAGCGTCTGGAGGCCCTGGCCGGCCCCTCGATCCGGTTTCTTGGGCGCTGCTCCGATGGCGAGGTGGCCCAGTGGCTGGAGCGCTGCCGTGCCTACGTCTATGCCGGGCTGGAAGACTTCGGCATCGCTCCGGTGGAGGCCATGGCCGCCGGTGCGCCGGTGATCGGCTACGGCGCCGGTGGCCTCTGCGACAGCGTGCGCTGTCTGCAACAAGGGGCCAGTCAGCCGACGGGGCTGCTGTTCGGCGAGCAGAGTGCCCGCTGCCTGGCGGCGGCACTCGAGCACTTTGAGGCCGGTCGGCTCTGGCAGGCCCTGCCGCCCGAAGGCCAGCGCCGCTGGGCCGAGACCTTCGCGCCGGAAGTCTTTGAGCAACGGTTGCTGCCCGTGCTGGAGCAGCATTGGCAGAGCCACCAGAGGCGGCTGCGGCGTGGGAGCGGCCCCCTTGAGCCCGCGCTGCCCTTGGCCTGAGCTGGGCTGTGCCTCTGGCATGAGTGACCCCAGAGGCTGGAGTCCCACTGAGACAGGTCTTTAGATTCAGCCATCGCCGGTGGCCAAGATGTTTGCCGTGCCAGAAACCGCCTTCCGTCCGCCAACTCCCTCACTGCCCGTCGGTGAGCAGACCACCGGCCGGAGCCGCCGCTGGCCCCGCCGAAGCCGTACCTCAACCTTCGCCAGCAAATCTTTGATGACCGTCGCCTCGTTGCCGCTGCTCACGCCAACACCGACGGCTGAACAATTGATCGGGCTGCAATCACTGCGGTCCCGCACGATCAAACGCAGCGGCGACATTGTCTTTGCTCTGGCGGCCCTGACCCTCGGGGCGCCCCTGTTTGTGGCCCTGGGCGTGCTGGTCAAGCTCACCTCCCGTGGGCCGGTCTTTTATGTCCAGCAGCGGGTCGGCCGCGATTACCGCAGTTTCGGCTGCATCAAGTTCCGTACCATGCGCCGCGACGCCGACAAGGTGCTCAGTGCTCTGCTGCTCAGTTCCCCGGATCTGGAGGAGGAGTTCCGCAACGACTTCAAACTCAAGAACGACCCCCGCATCACCCGCCTCGGCAAGTTTCTGCGGCGCTCCAGTCTCGATGAACTGCCCCAGTTTCTGAATGTGCTGCGCGGCGAGATGAGCCTGGTGGGTCCCCGCCCGATCGTGCGCAAGGAACTGCCCCGCTACGGCGAGCGCATGGACGAGGTGCTGGCGGTCAGGCCGGGGCTCACCGGCCTCTGGCAGGTGTCCGGCCGCAACAACCTGAGCTACGAGGAGCGGGTGGAGCTGGATGTGCGATATGCCCGCCATCGCAGTGTGTGGATGGACCTGACGATCATCTTCAAGACGATTGCCGTGATCCTGGACCCCCGCGACCGCGGCGCCTACTGAACTGTTCCACGGCCCTAGGCCGGAGCCAGGGCGCCGACCAAGGCCACCAAAACCGTGCCCACCAGCAACCACACCAGCTCCAGCCGGCGGCTGAGGGCCAGGATCCTGGCCACGGCCTCCCGATCGGGCGGGGGGGATGACGCGGCCAGGATCGGTTTTTGGCGCCAGCAGCCGGCATAGCGGTTCAGGCCCCCCAGCCGCACCCCCGCCGCCTGGGCGAAAGCAGCCTGGGACACGCCGGCGTTGGGGGATGGATCGGGGGCGCCCTCGATCAAAGCGGCCCGCCAGAGGGATCCGGTTGCGCCAGGCCGACCCGCCGCCAGCGGCAGAGTCAGGGCCACCAGGCGGGCGGGCAGCCACACCAGCAGGTCATCCAGGCGGGCGCCGGCCGTGCCCAGCCAGCGCAGGCGGCCGTGGCGGTAGCCCAGCATCGAATCGAGGGTGCTGGCGGCCTTGAAAGCCCAGGCCAGGGCCAGGGGGCCAGGCCAGCAGGACCCGGCGGGGGCGGCGGCCAGCAGCAGCGCACCCACCAGCATCCAGAACAGCGGCGCGAACAGGCCATCCACCGCGTTCTCAGCGGCGGTTTCGGCCGCCGCCCGCAGCAATTCACCCTCCGGCAGCCCGTCCACCTCCCGGCCGACGATCCAGCGCAGACGCTCCCGGGCGGACTCCAGCGGATCTTCCAATCCGTCCGTGCTGGAGCCGCCCGGCAGGGAGGCGGGGGGAAGGGCCGCCAGCACCGCTTCCAACGCCAGTTCCAGGCTGCGGCCCGCCAGGGCACTGGCCAGACCCAGCAGCAGCAGCGGCAGCCCAAGCAGGGGCTGGATCACCGCCAGCCGCTCCAGGGCCCAGCCCGCGGCCCCGCTGCCCAGCACCAACACCAGGGTGATCGCCAGCCCGGCGAGGCGCAGGCGGCCTGGACGATCGCCCGCCCAGGCTTCGGCGTGGCCCCGCAGACTCCCGATCACTGCTCCCATCGCCTGCACCGGATGGAACCAGGTCTGCGGGTCGCCCATCAGCCGATCGAGGATTGCCGCCGCCGGCACCAGCAACAGCGCTGGCAACAGTTCCGCTGGAAGCGTCACGCCATCGCCGCCGGCCGGCGCGGCAGAAGGACGGCCGCCAGCAGAAAGGCGATCACGATCAGGATCCGGGCGTTGGCCAGGCCCAGGATCTGGGCGGCGGCCCCCATGGCCAGGCTGCCCGCCAGGCTGCCGATCGCCAGGGAACGGTCGAAACGGACCAGGCCTTCGGCCGCGCCACCCCCTTCGTGAATGGAATCCGCCAGGTGGGCATCACTGCCGGCGGCCAGGGCTCCGAGAGGCACGAACAGTGCCGTCGATCCCCAGGCGGGTAGCCAGCTGGTGGCCTGCAGCAGCACCGCCATCGCCCCATAGATGCCCCAGCCTGGCAAGGGCAGCGAAAGGCTGATGATCCGGCCCAGCCCATAGGCCGCCAGCACCAGGCCGAAATCCAGGCAGTTCCCGCCGCCGATCGTGCGCACCCAAAGGGGGATCAGGGCGAAGAGGGCGCCGAACAGCAGCCCCTGGAAACCGCCGCGGCAATCGATCCCCTGGGAGGTGACCGGTGGGGCAGGGGCGCTGCCTTCCTGGGGACGCCAGCCGGAAGAGGAAACCAGCAGCAGCGTAGGGAACAGCAGCAGTGCCGCCGCCGCGAACTGGGGGGCAGTGTTGCGCAGCAGCGGATACAGCAGGGCTGTGAGCAGGCTGCCCACAAAGGCCCCTGCATCCCCAAGCCGCCTGAACCAGCTCAGACTCAGGCGCTGGGGTGCCAGCAGCCAGCGCTGCATCGGCAGCAGGCTGGCGGTTCGGCCTATGCCCACCAAGGCGGTGGCCAGCAGGGGCCAGAACGGCGAGGGGTCCAGTTGCCTGAGGGCCACCGCCAACAGCAGCAGCAGGCCGGTGAGCTGCAGCCCCATCCCGAAACGGGCCCTGGGGTGCAGCGGCAGCAGGGTGGAGGCGGCCGAGAGGGCTGGCAGCAGTCCGTTGATCAACGGGGCTGGGCTCAGACCGCTCAGCAGCCAGGACGCCGAAGCCCCGGCGAGAGCGTGGGCGGTGCGCTGGCTGAACCAGAGAATGGAGGGCAGGGAGGCAACCCTCATCACGGCAGCCCCAGGCTCAGGAGGTCTTCAGCCAGCTGAACATTGAGCGTAGGCCCTTGCCCACCTGCTCGATCGGATGCTGGGCGTCGCGCTCGCGGCACCTCTTCATCTCGGGTTTGCCAGCTTCGCATTCGGTCACGAAGTTGCGGGCGAAGGTGCCGTCCTGGATGTCGGCCAGGATGCGCTTCATCTCGGCCTTGGTGTCGGCGGTGATCAGGCGCGGGCCGCTCACATAGTCGCCGTATTCGGCGGTGTTGGAGATCGAATCGCGCATGGCGGTTAGGCCGCCCTTGACCATCAGATCAACGATCAGCTTCACCTCGTGCAGGCACTCGAAGTAGGCCAGTTCCGGCTGGTAGCCCGCTTCCACCAGGGTTTCGAAGCCGGCTTTCACCAGTTCACTCAGACCGCCGCAGAGCACGGCCTGCTCGCCGAACAGGTCGGTTTCGGTTTCTTCCTTGAAGTTGGTTTCGAGGATGCCGGCGCGGGTGCCGCCGATGCCCTTGGCATAGGCCATGGCCAGGCCGCGGGCATTGCCGCTCGCGTCCTGGTGGATGGCGAACAGGGCGGGTACACCCATGCCGTTCTGATATTCCCAGCGCACGGTGTGGCCCGGACCCTTGGGGGCGATCATCACCACATCCACATCGGCGGGAGGCTGGATCAGCCCGAAGCGGATGTTGAAGCCGTGGGCGAAGCTCAGCACCTTGCCGGCGCTCAGATGGGGCGCGATCTCGGCGTCATAGACGGCCTTCTGGAACTCATCGGGCAGCAGCACCATGATCCAGTCGGCCTTGGCGCAGGCGTCGGCGACGCTGAGCACCTCGAGGCCATCGGCCTTGGCCTTCTCAGCGGAGCGGCTGCCCTCGTAGAGGCCGACCACCACGTTGACGCCGCTGTCCTTGAGGTTGAGGGCGTGGGCATGGCCCTGGGAGCCGTAGCCGATGATGGCCACCGTCCTGCCGTTCAGCAGGCTGAGGTCGGCGTCGGAGTCGTAGAAAAGCTGGGCCATCAGAGCGTCGGATCCGGGCTGGGCAAGGG
>JBAXXM010000020.1:0-44585 GCA_037127935.1 Synechococcaceae cyanobacterium ELA739 | reverse complement strand
CACTGTTCTGGGGCTGCCAATAGCCACTGAGGGCGAAGGCGTTGAGATGGCCGGGACCAGTGCTGATCCAGTCACCGGCAGCCAAGGGGGTGGTGCCAGGAAGCTCGGTGTTCTGCTGCACGTAGCTGTAAAGACCAGCCAGAGCCCAGTTCTCGTGGGCATAGGCCAGCTGCACCGTCCCAGTCCCCTGGGAGTTGGCATTGCCAATGCCGCCTAGGTTGGGATTCCCCCTATCCCCCACAGCCGCCACGTAGTTGGCAGAGACGCTCCAGGCGTTGGACTTCCACCAGAGGCCGCCACCGGGACCGAGGTTGTGGTTATACGCGGCGGGGGCACCATTGAAGGTGAAGACGTCGAGAATCGTGTCGTCCGGATAGGCACTGGGGGAGACCGCCAGCATGTCCTCCTGGCCGACCCGGCCGCCCACGGTGGCCGTCCACTGGGAGCCGATCGGGAACTGGTAGAAGATCTTGTCGATCGCCACGACATTGCCGCAATCGGCGACAGTGCCGCAGTTCTGTTGGAACGCCACCTCCAGCTCGTTGAGGCCGCCATTGCCGAAGGCCGAATCGGCGAAGTTGCCCGAGCGCAGCACGGTGCGAAGCAGATCCTTGCCGCTGAAACTGGTGTCGAAGTTCAGTTCCAGGTCGTAGTTGAAACTGGTGCCACCTTCGCTCTGGCGGGCCTGATTCACCAGATCGTGGGCGGAGCCGCCGAAGGCATTGGCGCCGAGCACGAACACCGCCATGCCATCCAGTTTGGTGGTGGTCGAGAACTGGCTGGCCTCCAGTTCCCCCACCTTGCCCTCGAGTCCGTCGACGCGTCCACGGATCACCGCCAGCTCCTTGCTGAACTCCTGCATCAGCCGCCGTAATTCGTCGGTCACCTCGCTGACCCGATCCAGGCAGGCGTTGAGCAGGGCCGCAGCCTCATAGCGGCTGAGGGAACGATGGCCCTCAAAGATTCCGCCGGGATAGCCGGCGACACAGCCATACCGCTCGACAAGATTGCTGAGGGCCTGGTAAGCCCAGTCCGTGGGACGCACGTCACTGAACTGGCTGATGCTGGTGACCTGGTCCTGGGACGATGCCGCAGCGCCATCGTCGTACAGGGCCATGCCCGCCCGGTTGGGCTCGGCGGCTCGCACGGCGCTCGCCCCCAGCCCGAGGGGCAGGATCGGCGCCACCAGGCCGAGCACGATCGGAATCACCGCTGAACACGGGCGGCGTTTGGACAGATTCTCCAAGAGGCATAAGCGATCAATGCCTGCCGAGGATGGACTGGCTCTGGCAAGAAAACGAAAAGATTCAGGTCAGCTGCCTCGCAGCTGAGGATAAAAAAACGCCGAAGAAAAAAGGTTCTAAGGGGCACCTCGAAAAATCATCAAGGCACTTGATTCAGGCATGATCTAGATTATGATTAGTTAAGCGATTTTCATGCTAGCAGTGGGTCAGAGAGGTTTCTGGGACGAACAGCAAAGAGTCACAAAGCTCCAGGATAAAAAGCCGGTTCTCAAGAGCCTTGCTGATTCAATCCCATGGGAATCATTCCGCCCGCTGCTTGACAAGGGCTATGAGCACGAGCGCAAGAGCAATGCAGGGCGCAAGCGGATTGATCCGTTGATCCTTTTCTAGATGCTCGTTCTCCAGCAGCTTTTCAACCTCAGCGATGAAGAGCTTGAATTCCAGGTGAACGACAGGCGCTCTTTTGAGGAGTTTGTCGGGCTTGGTGTGATGAACAGCATTCCAGATGCCACCACAGTCGCCTTCTTTAGGAAGCGGCTGCGCAAGGCGGGAGTGATCGAGGAGCTTTTCGAGATGTTTGAGGCGTACCTCCGTTCCCAAGGTCTTCAAGCCCGCGGTGGGCAGATCATCGATGCAACACTTGTCCCGGTTCCCAAGCTACGCAATACTCGCGAGGAGAACAATGAAATCAAAGCCGGGAGGCTATCTGAGGGCTGGGTTGAAAACCCAGATCGCTTGCAGCGGAGGGATTTAGATGCTCGTTGGGTCAAAAAGAACGGCATCAGTTACTACGGTTATAAGAACAGCATCTGCATCGATGTCGGCCATGGATTCATCCGCCGATATGCTGTCACTCCTGCCAATATCCACGACAGCCAGATTCTTCCACACCTGCTGGATCCCGAAAACTAACATGACTATGTCTGGGCTGACTCAGCATATTCAGGTGAATGCTTCGAGGATCTTCTGAATCTCGGTGGCTTCGAAAGGCTGATCCACGAAAAAGGCCATTGCGGCCACCTGTGATGGCGAGCTGATCCTATGACTATAGCCGCAACACCCTTCCCCCGGGCTTATGCAATTATTGCATCGTTTGATCTGTTGCTGCTGCTTTCAGGCTGTATGCCGGCCATTGAGGTTGGTTCCGCAACCGGCTTGCTCGCCCAGCCATTCAGCAAAAGCCCCTCGCAGTGAAAGTAGGTGGACTGCTTTTGAACACGTGAACGACATCTCTCCACCTCGCTGAATGGGGATCTGCAATGAAGGATTCGTCGACCTGCTCGATCTCACCCACTTGCTGGCATCTGGGGCGGATCCCATAGAGGCGCAGTTATTTGCCAGCCCTGTTGGCGCTTTTCAGCCCAGAGCTTGAGGGCCTGCTCCCGGCTGAGCTCCAGCCGCTTCTTGAGCAGCGGCACCGGTTGATCTGGCAGCAGCTCCCCCACGGTGACCTCCAGTCGCATGGACCAGCGATCCCAACGGCTGGGCCGGAAGTGCAGCACCTGGCGACCGTCACTGATCCAGGCCTCTTTGGGCTACAGCGGCGGCCGGTTGCTGGCTCTACCGCTCAAGCCACCTCAGGCGCCCAGCCCCGTTGCCTAACCATGTCATCCGTCCAACCCTGGCAGCGGCTGGTGAGGTGCTCGCCGTGGGCAATCAGGCCCTGGTGCAGCTGGCAGGTGAGCAAAGGGATGCAGTTAACGCCGGCGTGGTGGCGAAACCAGTGGCAGGTCATGCAGACCTTGCGGCTATGCGTCTTGAGAAGGACGCCTTCGCCGAGATAGGGCCACGCCTCGATGGAGGCCTCCATTGACCCGCCGGCTCCAGCCGCGCTCCGGCGCAGATTGGCATCCATACCCCTCTTCAGCGTTGCGAACACATGTACTAGCACGGGGGCATCGCCCTGGCTGTATTGGCGTCGGATCGCCCTCGGGGGGGTGGGTGGGTGGCGTGGTGGAGCCTCTGGTTGCTCCGCTCGGCGATGGAGAGGGGTTAGCCGGCGGGGTGTCTCTCGTCCTCGTGGGGGCACCAGGCCTTCTGGAGCTCCCCGAGGCCTATGCCGGCTCCCTACAGGGCCTCCAGCGGGGAGAGTGGGGCCCGTGAACGCGCCTTACTTCGTTCGGGCATGGCGCAGCCCGCGCAGCGGCTGATGGCCTTCAGGCCAGTTCCAGGCCCGCTGGATTGCGTGCGGCGGACTCCCGCATTGCGGCTTCCACCGCGCTGAGGTCGTAGACCACGGCACTACCGGGCGCGGGGAATTTGCGGCGCCAGTGGAGACCAGGCTTGAGCAGACCCCCTGTGCGCCAGCGGTAGAGGGTGCGCTCGCTCATGCCAAGCGAATCGGCAGCCACGCGAGAGCTGACCCAGTGGGTTCGTGAGGTCATCGGTAGGGACTTCAAAGTTCTGAGGCCTGGAGGGGGCCTTGGAGAGCGTCTGTCCAGCTGTGGCCGGGTTTTCGCTCACCTGTCATCAGCGTACGGACTTTGGCCGGACGTGTTATCCGGGGGCTGCGCCCCCTTTCTGGGCGGGGAGTTTGGGGTGGATCGGCCCAGGGAGCCAAGCCGACCGTGAGGGTTTTGCCCACACCTGTGGGCAAGGCCTATGCCTCTTCTGCGGTAGCCACCCGCGGGGGGACGCCCATCTGGTGGGCGCAGAAGGCAGGCACAGAAAGCCTTGCCCACATCTTGCCCACATGGCCCTCGGGCCATCCCTGAAAAGTCAATCGGGGCGACAGGATTCGAACCTGCGACCTAGTGCTCCCAAAGCACCCGCGCTACCAAGCTGCGCCACGCCCCGACGGGTGTGACTGTAGGGGTTGGTCCTCCTGGCTGGCTTCGGTCTGTTTCAGGCGGAGATTCGCATCGGCAGACCGGTGGCATCGAACTCTTGTGCTGCCTGCATCGGCAGTTGCAGGGCCTCCCCTTGCTGCAGACGCCGGGCAGTGTGCAGCGCGGCCAGGGCATCAAGGATGTCGTCGTCGGCCACATCGGCGCGGCGGTGTTGGCGGCGGATAGATTCCCAGGCGCCTGGGAACTCGCTCTCCACCAGCTGCCGTCTGTCTTGCTTGCCCTGGGCGGTCTTTTTGCCGTGCTGCATGGGCTGGCCGCCGTTCCACTGCTGAAAGATCAGCTCGGGGTGGACCTCGTGGATCCGCTGCTGCAGGCTCCTGTTCGCCTGCAACAACAGATCGATACTGCGGATCTTGGCGACGATGTTGAAGCTCTGGCAGCTGATCCCTTTGCCCTGCAGCTGCCTGGAGATGGCGCAGGCCTGCTGATGATCCTCGGCCTGCAACACAGCCCGGATCGGTGCTGGGAAGACACTGCTGCGCCGCGCCCCCAGGCGGCTGCGGGCCTCCTGATCGCAGGCCCGGCTGCCTTGCTCGGGCAGGCCGATCGGGATGTCGACGGCCATCAGCTGCCAGTCGGTGCGGGCGACCAGGGCCTCAGCGTCCTGATGCAGTCGCCAGGACACCTCCGGGCCCTCGGGTGCAGCGGCGATTGCCAGCCAGCCGGCCCTGCAGCCATCGACACCGAGCAGCATGGTCTCAGCTGTCCTGTTCGTTTTCCGGGCTGTCGTCGTGGCTGATCTTGACCAGGGAGGGGGCAAACAGGAAAACCGTGTCCGCCAACCGCTCGGACTGTCCATCCATGGCGTAGACCCCACCGGAGACAAAGTCGATCGTTCGCTGGGCCTCATCGGGCTCCATCGAACCCAGATGCAGCACCACGGTCTTGAGTTGCTGGACCGCCTGCACGGCTGCCATGGCGTCTTCGAAGCGGGCCGGTGTCATCACGGTCACCTCTGGAAGCCAGTTGCCGAAGGGGGTTTCCATGGAGGCTCGCCGTACGGATCAGGTTGGCGCAAAGTTCCCGCAAATGCCACCGACAGACGACCGGGCCCATGGCCAGCGCACAGGCCCTGCTCTAGTGTTGGAATCAACACACAAAGGGGGATCGCCGTGGACTTCGCCTCCGGCTTCCTGGGTTCTGCTCCGTTCCGACCGACCTGTGTGGCCGGGGTCGAATCTCCCGCGAACACCAGCCTGAAGTGGGGCGCCGATGGCGAGCTGACGGCTCAGGACCTGCATCACGTGATGGCGCGCCTGTGTGAACAGGATCCCCAGGCCGCCACGGCCCTCGACAGGGTTGAGGGTTGAGGACCGGGCCGATCGGCGACCGTGTGATGGGTGAGGCGCGCTGCTGATGGGCCCTGATGGCACCAAAGGGCCGTGCACCCGGATCGAAAGTGGCGCCTGCGATACGCACCAGTGAACCCTGTCCTGATGGTTCAGGCCCTATCAAGACGAGTGCCCTGCTCGTTCGAACTTGGGTGTGGAAGTTCGGGGTCGATCAGCGATGGGGAGCGCTCCGAAGTCAGGCCGGATAAGCATTGTTATGTTGCCTGAGCGCCCGTGCAAAACGCTCCGGCCTGCTCGCTTAACCAGGCCAGCTGGCAACATTGTCTGGGTGGTGTTGGACCGCCCCTTCACAGCTCCGGGACTTCAAGCACGGCGATGGCATCGATCTCCACCTTGGCCCCCTTGGGCAACGCCGCCACCTGGACGCAGGCCCGGGCTGGGGACACCCCTGCACCGAACATCTCGGCGTAGATCGCATTCACCCGGGCGAAATCGGCCAGGTCCACCAGGAACACCGTCGTGCGCACCACCCGTTGGGGATTGGTGCCGGCCGCCGCCAGCACGGCCCGCAGGTTGCGCAGCACCTGGTGGGTTTCGGCTTCCACATCTCCCGCTCCGACCATGGCGCCGGTGGCTGGATCGAGGGCGATCTGACCCGAGCAATAGAGCACGTTGCCGGCCCTGACCGCCTGGTTGTAGGGGCCCACCGGCGCCGGCGCGGCATCGGTGTTGACGGCCGTCGGCTCGCTGCTCATGACAGTGGAAGATGTGGACTTGAGCCTATGACCGCTCCGGTCCTCTCCCCAGCGCCCGTCATGTCCCTTGCATCCTCCGCTGTCTCTGGGGCCTCGGCCGGGGACGAGCCGGTGGTGCTGCGCGATCTCTGGCATCGCTATCCCCACTCCGCTCCCGAGGCCTGGACCCTGCGGGGGGTGGATCTGAGCCTCGCTCCCGGCGAGCTGGTGGGTCTGCTGGGGCCTTCGGGCTGCGGCAAGACCACCCTGCTGCGCTTGATCGCCGGCTTCGAGCGGCCTTCACGGGGCAGCGTTTCGATCCACGGCCGGGAGGTGGCCGGCGCACAGCGCTGGCTGGCTCCGGAACGGCGGGGGGTCGGCATGGTGTTTCAGGACTACGCCCTGTTTCCCCATCTCGATGCCTGGGCCAATGTCTGTTTCGGGTTCAAGCCAAGGGACGACCAGAGCCGGGCGACCTGGCTGCTGGAGCTGCTGGGACTGAACGGCCTGGAGCGCCGCTATCCCCATGAGCTCTCCGGCGGGCAGCGGCAACGGCTGGCGTTGGCCCGGGCCCTGGCCCCCGGCAACGCGGTGTTGCTGCTCGATGAGCCCTTCTCCAACCTCGATGTCGAGGTGCGCCTGCGGCTGCGCAGTGAACTGCCGGCGGTGTTGGCCGAATGCGGCGCCAGTGCCCTGCTAGTCACCCACGATCCTGAGGAGGCGATGGCGATCTGCGATCGGGTGGCGGTGCTGCGGGACGGCCATCTCGATCAGTGCTCCACCCCGTTGCAACTGGTGCAACGGCCAGCCACGGCCTTTGTGGGGCGCTTCGTGTTGCAGGCCAACCTGCTGCCGGTGCAGCGGCAGGGGGATCGGCTGCTCACCGACTTGGGGCCGTTCGCCTTCGAAACCGCTGCGCCCGTGACCCTGGCCGGGGGCCTGCCCAGCACCAGCGAAACCAGCGCCCCCAGCGACAACGCCGAGCTGCAGCTGCTGCTGGCCGCCGACGGCCTGGAGCTGGAGCCCGCCGCCGATGGGCCCTGCCGGGTCATGGGCCGTGAGTTCCTGGGCCATGGCTGGCTGTACCGGGTGGCCTGCGGCGCCATCAGCGTGCGGCTGCGGCTGCCCCTGGAGCAGGACCATCCCGTCGGTCTGGCCTGTGCCCTGACCATCCGTCCGGGGCAGCGGGCCCTGCTCTATCCAGGCGCCCACAGCGTGCGCAAGCTGGCCGCAGCCTGAAGCCCAGCTTTCTGGAATCACTTCACCCCCGGTAGTGGTTCTTGCTCTCGCGCAGCCGAGCCAGCTCGGTGGCGTCAGCGGAGCGCACGAACAGATTGGTCTGGCGCTCGAGAGCCACGGTGCTGGGGATCGTCGCCTCGCCGCGGGCCCTCAGCTGGCGCACCGCAGCCAGTCGCTCGGCGATGGCGGTGTCCTGCGGGGCCTCCTGGGCGGCCCAGCGCAGGTTGCCCTCGGTGTACTCGTGGGCGCACCAGAGGCGGGTGGCGGGATCGAAGGCCGTGAGCCGCTGCAGGGCCCGGTGCATCTGCTCGGGGCTGCCTTCGAACAGGCGGCCGCAGCCGCCGGCGAACAGGGTGTCACCGCAGAACAGTTCGGCGCCTTCGCCCCGTTCGGCCGGCAGGTGGAAGGCGATGTGCCGGCTGGTGTGGGCCGGCACCTGCAGGACCTCGACGCTGCGGCCCAGGAGCGGGAAACGATCCCCCTCGGCCACGCCGCGGGTCTGGAAGGGGATGCGCTCGATATCGGCGCGGCTGGCCACCACCTGGGCTTCGGGCCAGCGGCGCAGCAGGGCCGGGGTGCCGCCGATGTGGTCGCTGTGGTGGTGGGTCTGCAGCACAGCGACCAGAACCAGTTGGCGCTGCTCCAGCCAGGCGATCACCGGTTCGGCGACGGCCGGATCGACCACGGCGGCCTCGCCATCGCGCCAGAGCACCGCCACATAGTTGTCCTGCAGCACGGGGATCAGATCCAGCTGCAGCGGCCTCGCCGACTCCGGGTTCGGTTGCATCGTTAAAGTCCGGTTTGCGGCACCGTACCCATGATCACCGCTGCTCCCCAGCCGGTCATCACCGTTGCCCTGGCCAAGGGGGCCCTGCTCAAGGATTCGGTACGTCGGTTCGCCGAGGCCGGTCTCGACTTCTCGACCCTGCTCGATCCCGACAACCGTCTTTTGATGGTGCCCAGCGCCTGCGGCAGCGCCCGGGCCCTGTTGGTGCGCAATGCCGACGTGCCGGTCTACGTGGCCTACGGCCAGGCCCAGCTCGGTGTGGTCGGCTACGACGTGCTGCGCGAACACCGGTTGCCGGTGGCCCAGCTGCTCGATCTGGGTTTTGGCGGCTGTCGCATGGCCGTAGCGGTCCAGGCCAGCAGCGGCTACCGCCGCGCCCTCGACCTGCCGGCCCATTGCCGCGTCGCCAGCAAGTTCACCCGCTGCGCCCAGGATTATTTCGAGGCCCTGGATCTGCCGGTGGAGCTGATCCATCTCACCGGCTCGGTCGAACTGGGCCCGCTCACCGGCATCTCGGAGGCGATCGTCGATCTGGTCGCCACCGGCCGCACCCTGCGGGACAACGGCCTGATCGCCATCGAAGATCTGTTCCACAGCACCGCCCGCCTGATCGGCCATCCCCTGGCCCTGCGCATCGATGGCGGGCCCCTGCAGTCGCTGGTTGAGCGCCTCGGCGCCGTCCAGGGCGGGATCCAGCCGGCCGGGCTGGCCAGCTGATGGCCTCCCTCGATCGCATCCGGCTCAAGCGCCTGCTCCCCTACCTGGGTCGCGATCGTCGCCGCTTTTTGCTGTCGCTGCTGCTGCTGGTGCCCCTGGCCTTTGCCGGCGCCATCCAGCCGGTGCTGGTCGGCCAGGCGATCTCGGTGTTGCGCCACGAGCCCTCGGTCTTGCCCTGGCTGCAGGGGGTGGCGCCGGCGGTGGCACTCAGGCTGCTGGTGGGTCTGTTGTTGGTGGCGGTGCTGGTGCGCCTGGCCCTGCAGGGCACGCAGATTTACAACGTGCAGGTGGTCGGCCAACGGCTCACGGCCCGGATCCGCACCGATCTGTTCCGCCATGCGATGGAGCTGTCGCTGCGCTTCCACGACCGCACCCCCGTTGGCAAGCTGCTGACGCGGCTGACCAGCGATGTCGAGGCCCTGGCCGAGGTGTTCGGCAGTGGCGCGGTAGGGGTGCTCGCCGATCTGGTGTCGCTGCTGGTGATCGCCGTCACGATGATCAGCATCGAGTGGCGCCTGGGCCTGCTGTTGCTGTTCACCCAGGTGCCGGTCACCTGGGGCATCCTCTGGCTGCAGAAGCGCTATCGGGTGGCCAATTACCGGGTGCGCGAGGAGCTGGGTCAGCTGAATGCCGATCTGCAGGAAAACCTCCAGGGCCTGGAGGTGGTACAGATGTTCCGGCGCGAGGCCACCAACAGCGCCCGTTTTGCCGTCACCACCGACGCCTATCGCCAGGCGGTCACCGGCACAATCCTTTACGACAGCGCCATCTCCGCCTTCATCGAGTGGGTGGCGCTGGGCGCGGTGGCTGTGGTGCTGGCCCTGGGCGGCTGGATGGTGACCAGCCGACTGATGGATCTGGGCACCCTGACCACCTTCATCCTGTTCTCCCAGCGCCTGTTTGATCCCCTGCGCCAGTTGGCGGAGCGCTTCACCCAGATCCAGGGGGGTCTGACCGCCGTGGAGCGGATCGGCGAACTGCTCGAGGAGCCGATCGAGATTCAGGAACTGCCGCCCCAGCGCCGTTCAGCGGCGGCCCTGATCAGCGGCCAGCAGCGGCGCAGTCCCGGCGCTGTCAGCTTCGAGAACGTCAGCTTCGCCTACCGCGACGACGATCCGATCCTCGAAGATCTCTCCTTCCAGATCGCCCCCGGCGAGCACGTCGCCCTGGTGGGCCCCACCGGCTCCGGCAAGACCACCGTGATCCGGCTGCTGTGCCGGCTCTATGAGCCGCAGCGGGGCCGGATCCTGCTCGACGGGGTGGACATTCGCGAGCTGCCGATCGCCACCCTGCGCCAACGGCTGGGGGTGGTGCTTCAGGACACCTTCCTGTTCAGCGGCAACGTGGCCGACAACCTGCGCCTCGATGCCGAGATCAGCGACCAGGAACTGGCCAGGCTCTGCCATGACTTGGGGTTGGATCCGTTGCTGCAGCGCCTCGATGCCGGCTTGGAGAGCGAGCTGCGCGAGCGGGGCGGCAATCTCTCCTCGGGCGAGCGACAGCTGCTGGCCGTGGCGCGGGTGGCGATCCGCGATCCCTCGGTGCTGGTGATGGATGAGGCCACGGCGTTCATGGATCCCTCCACCGAGGCCACCCTGCAGCGGGACCTCGATCGACTGCTGCACGAGCGCACCGCCGTGGTGATCGCCCATCGCCTGGCCACCGTCGAAGCGGCCGATCGCATCCTGGTGCTGCGCCGCGGTCGCCTGATCGAGCAGGGCACGCACCGGCAACTGCGGGCGGCTGGCGGCCTCTATGCCGAACTGGCGGACCTGCAGGAAAAGGGGCTGGCCACGCTCTGAGTCTGGCCCTCCTCCTCAGGAACGCAGAGACGACCCACCGCTCTGAACCTCTTCCTGCAGCCAGGTTTCAATCAGCCGGGCCAGATCGGCGGGGCACTGTCGCATCGGCAGATGGCCTGCCCCTTCGAGCGTTTCCAGCCGGTGCAAGGGCGTGAAGCTGGCCAGGTGGCGCACATAGCGCGGTTCCATCACCTGGTCGCGACTGCCGCAGATCCAGAGACTGGGCACGGTCAGCTGGTGGGTGATCAAGGGCAGCTGACGCACGGCCCCACGGTTGGTGCTGCAGGCCAGCAACCCCTGGGCTGCGCGGGCCTCGGCCCGCAGGGGCGAGCGGATCGCCTCGGTGCCGGGCAGCTCCGCCAGCCAGCGCGGCCGCCACTGCACGAAGGTGGAGCCAAAGCGGCGCAGCAGGGCAAAAGGGCGGGGCTGGTAGATGCCGCCACCGGCGGCGATCTGCACCAGGCCCCGCAGCTGGCCGCCCAGATGGTCGGCGCTGTGCAGGGCAATGCTGCCGCCAAGGGAATGGCTGATCAGCACCACCGGCCGGCCTTCGGCCCGTTCCTTCGCCGCCTCCGCCAGCCAGCGGCCGTAACTGGCCAGGCTGCTCTGCAGTCCCCGGGGCCGGGGGCACTGGCCAAAACCGGGCAGATCCGGGCACCAGAGGTCGTGCCGCGGAGCCAACTCAGCGGCCAGCGGCGCCCAGAGCCGGCCCGACAACAGCCAGCCGTGCACGGCAACGAGCAACAGCTCGCCCGTAGCAGGCTGCACCGCCGTACCCGTAGCCATGGTGGCATCGGCTCCAGGGCCTTGCGGGAGTGGGCTGACGGCGATGCTGGCCATGGGGCGGATCGGCACGCGGTGGGCTGGGCGCGGCTGGAGAACGAGGAGCCGTTGGCCCGCGGACGGCATGGGCCGGTAGGGGCCAGAACGGACTGCCGGGGGGCAGCCGTGTCATGGTGCCAGGAGCCAGGTAGCGACCCTTCATGCTGCACCGGTGCAGGCAGCACCGTTTCACGCTGCTCCAGATCCGTCCCTTTCCGTCAGGATCGTCAGACTGCTTATCCGATGACGTGCTCCCAGCGCCATTCCCCTTGACGCAGACCCCCCGACTGCTTCACCCCGAGCTGCTCTGCCATCTCTATGGCGAAGCCCATCGGCTTTGCCCCACGCCCAAGGCCGAGCTCCATCTGGTGTTGAGCCTGGAGCGGGAGATCGATCTGATCGAGCTGGAGGCGCTCTGTGATGCGGTCGGCTGGAGCCGCCGCCCGCTGCGGCGGGTGCGCAAGGCCCTGCAGAACAGCCTGCTGCAGGTGGGCCTCTGGCGCCATGACGAACGGCTGCCCCGGCTCGTTGGCTTTGCCCGCTGCACCGGGGATGGGGTGGTCGATGCCACGGTCTGGGATCTGGCGGTGCACCCCCTGTACCAGGGCGCCGGCCTGGGGAAGCAGATCATGTACTACGTGCTGGAGCAGCTGCGGGAGATGGGGGTGGATCGGGTCAGCCTGTTCGCCGATCCCGAGGTGGTGGGCTTCTACGAGGCCCAGGGCTGGGAGCTGGAACCGCGGCAGCGCCGCTGCGCCTTCTGGTACGCCCCCTGAGGGGGCCCAGGCGCAGGGCTGCAGCCCACTGCGGCCGCAAGACATGTCCTGCGCTCAGCCGGCGCCCTCGCACCAGTTGCTTGGGCACGGTGGTCGCGCCCATCTGCAGCGCAAGGTGATCGGCTGAGTCACGCGGACGTGTTCAGCGCCCAGACTTGCCGCCCAGCCCCATCACGCGTCAGGCGAGCCCAGGGCCGCGCTGGTCTCTGGTGCGGTGACGGCGGGATTCCCCGGCTCCGGGGCTCGGCCGTAGTACTCGGCTGCCAGTTGCCGGGGATCCTGACCCCGCCGCCAACGGCGCCGCAGGCGGGCGTTGAGCCAGGTGGTGCGCCACACCCCCAAGGTCCGCCAGCGCCGGTCGCTGACCGACAGGCCCCCGGCCAGCAGCCGGATCGCCCCGTGGCGCCGCAGCCGCTGCACGAACTCCAGGTCCTCCATCAAGGGCAGCGGGGCGATCCCACCGGCACGCTCGTAGAGGCTGCGCTCCAGCAGCAGGCCCTGATCGCCGTAGGGCAGCTGGCGCCAGCGGCTGCGCCCGTTGGCCGCCCACGCCACCAGGTGCAGCCGGGGATCGCGGCCGGCGATGGCCAGCCGGAAGGCCCAGGCCGAGCCCGCTCCGTCGCCGATGGCAGCGCCCACCAGATCGGACCAATCCGGAGGTAGCCGCACATCACCGTGCAGCAGCAGCAGCCAGGGGGCGCCACTGACGGCGACCCCGAAGGCCAGCTGCAGGCCCCGCCCCGGTGCGGCCGAAATCAGCCGGGCTCCGGCCAGCCGGGCCAGCCGCGGACTGCCATCGCCGCTGCCGCCGTCGACCACCAGCACATCCCGCACCAGAGCGCGGGGGGCCCTGGCCAGATCGGCCAACAGGGGCGGCAGGCCGCGGGCCTCATTGCGGATAGCGATCACGACGTCGAGGGGCGCCTGCACGGGGAGCGGTGCGGGAGCGGTTCGGCTGGGGACGGCGGCCATCGATCAGAAAACGGGGCGTTGCCTGGGAACGCAGTGCCAGCAAACCCAGGGCCTTAAAGCGAAGCACCTGGCAAAACAACGCCTGCAGACAAAGCGCTGGGCCCCAAAACTCTGCCCATCGACCGCAGCGTCTCACAGGAGCTGCCGTTGTCCAACCCCAGCCCAGGGCTTCAGCGCCAGCGCCGCAGATCCTCGGCCCGATCGAGATCGCTCCGCAGCGGCAACAGCCGGGGCTCTAGGTCCAGGGCCATGGCGGCGACCAGGGTCTGGGCCAGCACCTGGTCGCCTCCCCAGGCAATCGCCTGGCCGGCGCCGGCAAACAGGGTCGGCCAATTGCCGCCCAGACCGATCAACCAGTAGCCCCCATCGCTGGCCGGGCCGAGCACCAGCGGCCGTGACTCCAGCAATCGGAAGGCCTCGACCAGGTCCGGGCTGGCCAGAGCCGGCAGGTCACTGCCAATCAACACCACCCGCCGCGCCCCCTCGCGCCGCGCCCGGATCAGCTGCCGTTGCAGCCGAACGCCTAGACGGCCCTCCCCCTGCAACACGGTGCGCTCCACCCCCAGCTGCCGCCCCCAGCGCGCGGCGGCCTGGCCCGCCAGGCCACTGACGGCCAGCACCAGCTCCTGGCCGTGGACCGCCATGGCGTCGCGGGCCACCTGCGACACGTGGGCGCTCAGACGGGCCTGGACCGCCGCCGCCCGCTGAATCCCGACGCTGGCGGCCAGCCGACGCTTGCAGCGCCCCGGAGCCGGCCAGCGGGCCATAACCACCAGCTGGCCGTCGCGGCGCAGAGCGCTTTGGAGAGCCTGGATTGCCCCAGCTGGCCGGGGGCCTGAGGCCAATCGCGGCGCCGGATCGGCAGAGCTCAACTCTGGTGGGGCAGTTCCGCCGGCCGCACGCTCAGGGTCTGCTGGTTGCCGTCCCGGCGCACGGTCAGCTCCAAAGGCCGGTTCACCTGGCCGCCGTCCACATCAAGCTGCACCTCCGAAGGGTTACGGACCGCGTTGCCGGCCACCTTCTCAATCAGGTCACAGGGCCGGAGGCCGCCCCGCTCCGCCGGGCTGCCCGCCATCACATCCACCACCACCACGCCGTTCACCTCCGGCAGGCGGCAGGCATTGGTGCTGGCGTTGATCTCGCGGGCCAGTTGGGGGGTCAGGGCCTGAAGCCGAACGCCGATATAGGGGTGGGTGGCATAGCCGCGCGCCAGGATCTGCTCAGCGATCTGGCGGGCGGTGTTGATCGGGATCGCAAAGCTGAGGCCGGCACCCGGGGCCTGACGGATGGCGGTGTTGATGCCGATCACCTGGCCTCGGTCATTGATCAACGGCCCGCCACTGTTGCCCGGATTGACGGCGGCGTCGGTCTGCAGGTAGGGCACCCGCTGTCCTTCACCCACCGCATTGGTGCGCTGGATGGCGCTGATGATCCCGGCGGTGACCGTGTTGTCGAGGCCGAGCGGATTGCCGATGGCGATGGCCCATTCGCCAGGCCGCACCTTGGCGGAATCGCCCAAGGGAGCCACCGGCAGGTTGGAGCTGACCACCTTGACCACGGCCACGTCGGTGAGCGGGTCGGCCCCCAGCACCTTGCCGGTGAAACTGCGGCCATCGGGCAGGGTGACGCCCACCTCATTGGCCCCCTCGACCACGTGGGCGTTGGTCAGCACCACGCCATCGGCTTCGATGATGAAGCCCGAACCCTGCCCCTGTTGCTGCTGGATCGCCGGGCCACGGCCGAACAGACCGCCCATGGGGTTGACCAGGCGCTTGACGGTGTCGATCCGCACCACCGCCGGACCGGTCTTCTCCACCGCCTTGACAATCACGTTGCCGCCACTGGGCAGCAGGGGACTCACCGGTGTTTCGCTCAGCCGGGTCGGCTTCGGCTCCCGGCCCAGACCGGGGAAGGAGGGGGCCAGGCTGCAGCCCGAGAGCAGGGTTCCCAGGACCAGGGCCAGCCCAGCGCCCCGACGGGCGAGGAGCTGGGGGGTGGAAACCGGGCTGGGGTTGGCCATCGAAGCGCTGGGGGGACGGGAAGGGAGAAAGGGCATCATGAAAGACCTCGCGGCGCTCGGGAGCTGCGTATATTCAGCCCGTGGCGCAAGGTCAGACGGTGCAGCAGGGGGACGAGCTCTGGCACCGGATTCAGCAGGCGCTCCAGGCCAATCTGAGCAAGCCGACCTTTGAGACCTGGATTCGGCCGGCCCGTTGCGCCAACTACCAGGATGGCGTGCTGCGGGTGCTGGCCCCGAACAGCTTCGCCAGCAGCTGGCTGCGCAAAAACTATCTGACCAAGATCGAGGCGGTGGCTGCGGAACTGGCCGGTCATGCCGTGCGGGTGGAAGTGGCTGTCGCCGACGACCAGTCTCCCGCTGTGGGGGGGGGCACCGGGCCGCTGCCGATGGGCGAGATTGCCGACCTTCCCTCCCGCGGCCCCACCGCCGCCAGTGACAGCCAGCGACGGCCGGAGAGCGGCAATGGCCGGGCGCCGCGGGTGGTGCTCAATCTCAACCCCCGCTACGTGTTCAACCGCTTCGTGGTCGGGGCGAACAGCCGCATGGCCCACGCGGCGGCCCTGGCGGTGGCCGAGGCCCCAGGCCGCGAATTCAATCCGCTGTTCATCTGTGGTGGGGTGGGCCTGGGCAAGACCCACCTGATGCAGGCGATCGGTCACTACCGCCAGGAAATCGATCCGGAAGCGCGGGTGTTCTACGTCTCCACCGAGACCTTCACCAACGACCTGATCCAGGCGATCCGCAAGGACGCGATGCAGTCCTTCCGCGATCGTTACCGGGCGGCCGATCTGATCCTGGTGGATGACATTCAGTTCATCGAGGGCAAGGAATACACCCAGGAGGAGTTCTTCCACACCTTCAATGCTCTGCATGAGGCCGGCCGCCAGATTGTGATCGCCAGCGATCGTCCCCCCAGTCAGATCCCGAGGCTGCAGGAGCGCCTGATTTCGCGGTTTTCGATGGGTCTGATCGCCGACATCCAGGTGCCCGATCTGGAAACCCGGATGGCGATTCTGCACAAAAAAGCCGAATCCGAGCAGATGGCCCTGCCGAGGGAACTGATTCATTACATTGCCGGCCGTTTCACCTCCAACATCCGCGAGCTCGAAGGTGCCCTCACCCGGGCCGTGGCCTTTGCTTCGATCACTGGCCTGCCGATGACGGTCGAGTCGGTGGCGCCAATGCTGGATCCAGTCGGCAACGATGTGGAGGTCACCCCCCAACAGGTGCTGGACAAGGTGGCGGAGGTGTTCGCCGTGCGCATCGACGAGATGCTCTCCCCCAGCCGCAAGCGCGCCGTCAGCCAGGCGCGCCAGGTGGGCATGTACCTGATGCGCCAGAACACCAAGCTGTCCCTGCCCCGCATCGGCGAGGCCTTCGGCGGCAAGGATCACTCCACCGTGATGTACGCGGTGGAGCAGGTGGAGAAGAAGTTGGGCAACGATCCTGACCTGTCGCGCCAGGTGCAGAAGGTGCGGGACCTGCTGCAGATCGATTCCCGCAAACTCCGCTGAGGGACTCAGCCCGCCGTCAGGGGCGTGCTGGGGTCCAGCCCTTCCACTTCGCCCTGGAACACCCGGCTGGCAGTGATGTCATCGGCTTCGATCGTCATCAGCTCCAGCCGGGAGACGGTGGCGCCGCTGCGGTTGTAGAGGCGGTTGGCCTGGCGCATGCGGGCCCGATCAATGGCGTTGCGAATCGAGCGGGCATTGGCGAAGAAGGGCAGCTGCATCCGCCGATGGATGTAGTCAGCAAACACCAGCTGGGCCTCATCGCTGAAGCGATAGTTCTCGCCCGCCAGAATCAAGCTGGCGATTGCCAGCAGCTCAGTCGCCGAATAATCGGGGAAATCGATGTGGTTGGCCACCCGGGAAGACAGGCCGGGGTTGGATTGGTAAAAGACATCCATCCGCTCCTTGTAGCCGGCGAAGATCACCACCAGGTCGTCGCGGTTGGACTCCATCACCTGCAGCAGGATCTCAATCGCTTCGGCGCCGTAGTCGCGTTCGTTCTCCGGTTTGTAGAGGTAATAGGCCTCATCAATGAACAGCACCCCGCCCATCGCCTTTTTGAGCATCTCCCGCGTTTTTGGGGCCGTGTGGCCGATGTACTGGCCCACCAGGTCGTCGCGGGTGGCCGTGACCACATGGCCCTTGCGCACATAGCCGAGGCCGTGCAGGATCTTGGACATCCGCTCGGCCACGGTGGTCTTGCCGGTGCCGGGGCGACCGGTGAAGGACATGTGCAAGCTGGGCGGGGCGGTCTCCAGTCCCACCTGTTGTCGGGCCCGGTTGACCACCAACAGGGCGGCAATTTCGCGGATGCGCGCCTTCACCGGTCGCAGTCCGATCAGCTCCCGGTCCAGCTGTTCCAACACCGTTTCGATACCGGAGGCATTAACCGCCGAGTGCAGATCAATGCGGCTGTCGTCCGATGTCTCGAGCTGAATCCCTTCAGCAGGCTGCCCCAGGGACGAGTCGGTGGAAGGCAGCTCAGAGGAGGCCATCGATGGCTGCCGCGAAGGCGGTGTCGCAGGCTTCGATCAGGCCATCCTCCTGCTCGGGCCGCAGGGTGAGGTTCACGTAGGTGCGCCCGAAGCTGATGTCGGGAAAGCGACCCTGCTGTTCCGAGAGCGCATTCAGCCGCTCCAGGAAGGTGCGGGTGGTCTCGTAGTCGTCGAACTCAATCCGGCGTTCCAGCCGGTCGGGCCGCGCCCGCTGCGTCCAAGGCTGATCCATGACTGCGACCTTACGCCCCCAGCGGTGCCTCAGAGATCACTGGGGTCGAGGCAATCGGTGCGGGCGCCGCTCAGGCGTGCCGCCCAGCTGGCGGCATAGGCCCGGTTGGCCGCCTGAGCCGCCGGATCTCCATGGTTGAGTGGATGGGGAAAGGTGCCGGCGATGGCGGCGTTGGTGACGCAGAACATCGACTTCTGAAAACTGAGGCAGATCTTCACCCGCACGTCCCCTTCACCGCGGCTGGTCTGCCGATACCAGTGATGCAACCGCTCCGGCAGATGGCGGTACATGTCCTGCATCAACAGGCTGGGGGGGATGCCCGAGCCCATGGTCGGCAGCGGATCGGCGAACAGGGCGCCGTAGGCGAAGGTGCTCTGATCCGGTGACACCTGCTGGGCCTGGGCGTTGAACGACACCGTGCCCAGGAAGGGCATGCCCCGCAGGAACACCGCCTCCACATAGGGCACGGCCACATCCGCCAGGAAGGTCAGGCCGGCCTCCGGCGGCAGAATCCAGAAGCGCTCGCCCCCCAGAGTCACCGCGTAGGTGATCGGATTGGCGGCCGCCGCCACCAGGCCCTGGCGCATGAAAGCCACCGCCGCCGCCACCGAGCTGACGCGGCCATCCCGTTCCGCCTTGGCCAGATCCAGGAACAGGTCGCTCATCACCCGCCAGAACTGACCCAGGGCGTGGGTGGTGGCGGCGGAGCGGATCAGCTCCAACAGGAAATCGGGGAACAGGGGATTCAGCAGGGCCAGCAGGGGATCGCGGCCGGTCTTGCGGCGGATGATGGCGGCGCAATTGGCGCGAAAGGCCTCGGAGTCGAAGTAGGCATCAAGGCCGCCGGTGCCGTGCCAGAACATCGCCTTCTGGCAGTACTCGGCGTACTCGAAGTTGATGCGGTCATGGATCAAATGGCGCCAGATCTTCGCCAGGCTGCGGTCGCCGTTGAGGTAGCGAAAGGCGGGCACCGGATTGAGGAACTGGTGTTCCGCCTGGTAGATCAGGTTGATGCTGTAGGCATCGAGCACCTCTCCGTAGCTCTCCAGCACATCCACCACCTGCATCAGATGGTTCGGGGTCTCGGCCAGCAGGGTCTGGCCAGCCAGCAACCTGGCCTCCAGTTCAGCGGCCGTCGGGCGGCCGCCGGCATGGACAAGATCGGCGGAAATGATCGGCATCAGCCCACTCCTGAGATCTGAAGGCTGGCCAGCAACGCCGGCAGCTGGGCCATGGTGGTGCTGGCGGCCTCACTGATCCGCCCCAGCCAGGCCGGGAACAGGCCGATCAGCACGACGCCGACGGCCAGGGCCATCGCCGGAATCGTCTCCCGCGGCGCCACCGCCGCCAGCCGGATGTCGAGCCTGGCATCGGCAACCGGATCACTGGCCGGGGTGATCGCCATGCGGCCGAAGAAGGCGCGGTTGACCAGTAACAGGAAATAGACCGCCGTCAGACCGGAGCCGACCATGCACAGCAGGGTGGCCAGGGGGAAGGCCTCAAGACTGCCGCGGAACACCAGAAACTCGGAGATGAAGCCTGCCATACCGGGCAGGCCGGCGCTGGCCATCACCCCCAGGATCATCAGGGTGCCGGTGAACGGCAGGCCCCGCTCCGGGTTGAGCAGGCCCCGCAGTACCTCCAGGTCCCGGGTGCCGGTCTTACGGTAGACGATGCCCACCAGCAGGAACAGCAGGGCCGAGATCAGACCGTGGCTGACCATCTGGAACACGGCCCCCAGCAGGCTGACCGGGGTGGCTGCGGCCGCCGCCAGCAGGATGTAGCCCATGTGGCCAACCGAGCTGTAGGCCACCATCCGTTTCATGTCCCGCTGGGCGATCGCCGCCAGGGAGCCGTAGAGCACCGACACCGCCGCCCAGCCCGCCAGCCAGGGCGCCAGCAACGCCCAGGCCTCGGGGAACATGCCCAGGCAGAAGCGCAGCAGCCCATAGGTGCCCAGTTTGAGCAAGACCCCGGCCAGCAGCACCGACACCGGTGTCGAGGCCTGGGTGTGGGCATCGGGCAGCCAGGTGTGGAAGGGCACCAGCGGAATCTTGATGCCGAAGCCGATCAACAGCGCCCCCAGCAGCAACAACTGGCTGCCCATCGCCAGTCGTTCGCTCAGCACCGGCGTGAGGCTGAAATCGACCGTGCCGGTGAACAGGGCCAGCCCCAGGAAGGCCCCGAGAATCAGAACCCCGGAGACGGCCGTGAAGATCAGGAATTTGGTGGCCGCATAGGCCCGCTCACTGCCGCCCCAGATGGAGATCAGCAACCAGAGGGGCACCAGTTCCAGTTCATAAAACAGGAAGAACAGCAGCAGATTCTCGGCCAGGAAGGCCCCATTGACGGCACCGCTGATCAACAACAGCAGCGCGAAATAGATGCGCGGCCGCTGGCTGATGTCGCGGGTGCAGACGGCCGACACCAGGGTCAGGGCGGCATTGATCACCACCAACGGCAACGACAGGCCGTCAATGCCGAGGCGGTAGTCGAGGCCGATGCTGCTCACCCAGGCGAAGGATTCCTGCAGCTGCATGCCGCCAACATCGGGATCAAAGGCCAGCAGCACCCGCAGACTCCAGGCCAACTGCAGGGCCAACACCACGATCGTCACGACCCGCATCCGCCCTGGCACTGGCTGACCGGGCCAGAACAGCAGCACAAAGGCGCCGAGGAAAGGGATCAGCAGCAGGGTGCTCAACATGGGGAGATCCTCATCCGTGGAACCAGGAGAGGCTGCCCAGCAACAGCACAATCGCCACCAGCACCGTCAGCACATAGCTCTGCAACTGGCCGCTGACACCAAGTTTGAGACTCTCGGCGCTGGCCATCGAGGCGCTGCCGATGCGATTGACCAGGCCATTGACCAACACCCGATCGACGCTGTTGGTCAGAGTGGCCAGTCCGGAGACAAAAGCGACGATCGTGGCCCGGTAGATGCGATCGGTGTAGAAGTCGTAGGCCAGCAGATCCTGCAGGGTGCGCAGGGGCTTGATCACCGAGCGGGACCAGAACCTGTCCAGGCGGATCAGGCAGCCCGCCACCAACCCGATCGAGCCACTGGCGACCACCAGGACCGTGGTCAGCCCGGAGAAGGTGGTGAGGCTGTGCAGGGAATCGAGGCGCTGGATCACCAAGGGAGTCACCAGCACCAGCACCGCCAGGCTGACCATCGGCAGGGCCATCAGCCAGTTCACCTCCTGAGCCCGGCGGGTCTTGGGGTGGGACACATCCAGAAACACCTGACGGAAGACGCGAACCAGGTTGAGGGCGGTCAGGGCGTTGGTGAGCAACACGATCCCAGCCAGCAGCGGCGCCTGGGGCCACAGGGTCTGCACCAGCAGGCCGTAGCCCCAGAAACAACCCAAGGGGAGCAGGCCGGTGAGTCCGGCTCCTGCCACCAGGAAGGCCGTGGTGGTGGCAGGCATGCGAGGGCCGAGGCCGCCGAGTTCGGTCAGGTCCTGGCAGTTGGTGGTGGCGATGACGCTGCCCACACTCATGAACAGCAGCGCCTTGGCCAGGCCGTGGGTGAACAGCAGCAGCAGGGCCAGGAGCGGCTGCTCGAAGGCGATGGCGATGAACACCAGGCCGAGGTACGACGTTGTTGAATAGGAAAAGGCCCGTTTCAGATCCACCTGGGCGATCGCCACCAACGCCCCGCCCAGGGCACTGATCGTGCCCACCGCCAGCAGCACCGTGGTGGCCACGGGCGAAATGCGCACCACGGGCATCAGTTTGAGCAGCACCACCGACCCGCAGGTGACCACGACGGAGTTGCGCAGGATCGAGGCGGGGTTGGGACCCTCCATGGCTTCATCGAGCCAGAGGTGCATCGGGAACTGGGCACACTTGCCCATCGGTCCGGCGATCAGGCCCAGACCCAGCAGACTGGCCGCCAGGGGCGAGAACGGGGTCTGCGCCGCCCAGACGTAGAGGTCATCAAACTCCATCGAGCCGGCCCAGGCCGAGAGCGCCACCACCCCCATCAGCAGCAACACATCACCGACCCGCTTGGTCAGGAAGGCATCGCGGGCGGCGGTGACCACCAGGGGCTGGGCGTACCAGAAGCCCACCAGCAGGTAGGTGGACAGGGTGAGCATCTCCAGCAGGAAGTAGCTCATGAACAGGTTGCTGCTCAGCACCACGCCGGCCATCGCCCCTTCAAAAAAGCCCAACAGGGCGAAGAAACGCGCCAGGGACCACTCCTTGTCCAGGTAGCCCAGGGCAAACACCTGGCCGATCAGGCTCATCCCCGTGACCAGCTCCAGGGCGGCCAGGTTGGTGAGCGAGAGATCAAAGCCGATACGCAGATCGAGATCCGCGGCATGAAACCAGGGAATGTCGAGATGCTGGGGTCCCAGGCTCAACACCTCCTGGATCAGCAGGCTGCCGTGCAACACGGCGACCAGGGTCATCAGCAGATTGAGATAGGCAGCAGGCCGGGGGCCGTTGCGCTTGATCCAGCCGGTGGCCCAGGGCAGGGACAGCACCATGCCGCTGAACCCGTAGAGGGGGATCAGCCAGGCCAGCTGGATCGGCAGGGGAAGGGCGTCGGGCAAGGGCATGGGGCGGCCAAGAGGGGCCGAGGGAGGCAAACCCTGGCGAGCGACTGTAAACAGTCGCGCCGCACCGGGGCGAAGGGCTCACAGCCGGAGCTGCGGGCGTGGTGGGACGGCCAGGGCAAGACCGACGGTGGCTGGCTGAAGGCACACCGACTGACCCAGACGTATCAGAAAAAGGCCCGTTCGTAGCGGCGGTCATGGACGCTGCTGCGCAGGCTCTCCAGCCAGCTGGCGAGATCCAGGGCGTGCTGCTGCTCTTCGTTCCAGAGGGCGCGGAAAAAGTCAGCACTCTCCGCGTCGCCGGTCAGAAGAGAGAAGCGAACAGCATCGCCGTAGAGCTGAATCAGCTCGTTTTCGAGGCCCTGGTTGAGACGCAGAAGCCCGACCAGATCGGCGGCGTGTTGGACAGGCCGGAGCTGGGAGGCGGCAGGTGCCACCCCCAGAGCCAGCATGCGCTGCACAATCCGTTCGCTGTGTTGCAGCTCCTCGACGGTGTCCTGGCGGAAACGCGTCCCGGCGTCGGTTTCTCCCCAGAGCTCCACCAGGGAGGCCTGGGTCATGGACTGCTGCACGGCGGAGAGTTCCAGGCTGAGGGCCCGACCCAGAAATCCCAGGATCCGCGGATGCACGGCAGCCATGACCATCAGAGACGGCGGATCACACCGCTGGCGGCGATGGCGGGCTCAACTTCGCCGTGGGGGCGGGCAATGATGTGGGCCGCCACGAGGCCGTCACCGACGCGCTCGCAGGCATCGGCGCCAGCGCGGACAGCGGCGTTCACGGCGCCGGTTTCACCACGAACCATGACGGTGACGTAACCGCCACCGACGAATTCGCGGGCCACCAGGGTGACTTCAGCGGCTTTGGTCATGGCGTCTGCCGCTTCGATCGCCGGCACCAGACCGCGGGTTTCGATCATGCCGAGGGCGATGCCCTGTACGGAAGGTGCCATGGAGGTCGATTGGGGGGAAGTGGATGGAGGTGGAGTAGAGGCACCGGAGCCACCGCTGCGGCCGGTTGAGGCCGCCGCACTCCGGGCGACCGACCGCTGGGCGGGAGTCGCCCGCCGCCCGGCCGACGCCGAACGGGAGCCGGTGGACTGGCGGCTGGCGGCGACGGCGGGCAGCGCCTTGGTCGCTGCAGCCACCGGAGTGGCTGGGGTGACCGGCGTTGCTGCGGTTTCAGCGCCCGCCCCGGCGGTTTTGGCCGCCGGGGTTGCTTCGGCAGCGGCTGCCACCGCTGGTGGGGTGATGGCAGCCGCTGACGGCGATGGGGCCGCCACCTTGGGGACGCTGGCCGCAGCGGCCGGAGCCGGCTTGGCGGCAGCGGCCTGGGACGCTGCAGAAGCAGCGCCAGCTGGAGTGGCCGCACCGGCCTTGGCGGAGGTTCGGGTTCGTGAGGTGCGGCTGACCATGGTGCAGATGGGGAGAAGGAACAGGAGCGGAGCGGAGGGGTCCTGCCGGCGCTGGGCGGCGGAACAGGGGGTCACCCGTCCGGTTCCCAGGAGTCAATGATTCCGCCGATCGTCAGATCGGTCTGCACTTCAGGATCGCCGCAGGCAAAGCGGGCCGCGGAGCCGCTGGCCGTGAACACCCAATTGCCAGGGGAAGCACCCACAGGGTCAACGGCAACGCTGAGTTTGCCCTTGCCGTTGCGAAGGATCCGCAGGTTGGAGTGGGCCAATCCCGGCACCCGTTGGGTGCAGACCAGAGAACCGGTGACCTGCATGATTTCCATCAGGCGGCTCCAGGGGCCGCTGGCGGCTGGCCGGCATCGGGATCCCAGTGGTCAATGATGCCGACGATCGTCAGATCACTGGGATAGGACTTGCTGCCGGCGGCTTCACGGGCGGCGGAACTGCCGACGCAGATCACCCAGTCACCGGGAATGCAGCCCACCGCATCGACGGCCACTTTCTGGGTGCTGCCGTCAAGCACCACCTGCAGGTGCTTGTGTTCAAAGTCGGGAATGCGGTTGGTGGAGACCAGGGGTTTGACCACCTTGCAGATCAGCATGTCAGTGTCCTCCTGGGGTTGCGAAACTGATGGTGGAGCCCACGGCCTCGGCCGGCACATGCCGGTCCTGGTCGCGGATGGTGAGCAGCGTGTGCAGCAGGCCCTGCGCCACCAGTTCGGGATAGCGGGTCTCGATCGCCGCCTTGATGCGCTGGGCATGGAGTACGGCCCGCTCCCGGGCACCCGGCACCTGGCCGTGGTAGTCGAAGCGGGCCACCACGGGAACCGGGAATCCGCGCGAGACATTTAGTCCGCTGAAGATCTTGATGCCGACGTCAAGATCGGGAGCCCCTTCTTCGACAGTATCCATGTAAGCGAAGTAGGTGAGATTGCGCAGGTGTATCTCCTTGAAGCCGATGCCGACGCCGATGAAACGCTCGGCGTGGCTGTCGTCGCTGTAGTGGCCGTCGTGATAATCCCGCACGTAGTCGATCTGGGAGATGTTGTGCTCCAGCAGTCGGGCGATCAGGCGGACCATGCCCGGATGTGGCGTGCTGGCAGCGGCCTGTTCCACCAGGCTGAGGATGCGGCTGCGACCCTTAGCGGCCGGCAGCGCTGCCGTGGCGGCGTAGACGTCACGGGCATCGAGCCAGCGATCCAGGTTGGTGCTGCCATCGAGACCCGGAACGTGGACCCGGATGGCGTCGGTGTCGGTGTCGAGGCCCACCAGCAACAGGTCCACCGAAGCGCCGCAACAGAAACTGTTTTCGACGGCGGTCTGGAAGTCCCGCAGGCGGCTCAGACCGCAGGAGGCCGCCAAGGCGTCATCACTGCCATGGGCGGCACAGCCCTCGTGGCTCGGATCCAGCGAACTGAAGTGGTAGAGCACCACTTTGAGGTATCGGGTGTCGGCATGGGCCGGGTTGGGCAGCCCTTCCCGATAGCGACGATGTTCGGTCTTGACCCAGCGGTTGACGGTGTTCTCAACGTCGAACAGGGCACCGGCATGGGGGCGACGACGCACGGAGCTGAACGGCAGCCGCAGGGCATAGGCGATGGCATGGGCGAGACGGCCATCGGCGCAGGGAGTGACATCCAGCAAATGGAAGCCGCACTCCAGCAGGAAGGCATCAAAAGCCTCAGCCGCGGCGCTGCCGGGCTTGCCGCCCAGGGGATCGTCCTGGAAGAAGCTGGCGCTGGTCTGCTCGTAGGTCTCGAACACACACCAGGCAAACAGGGTGCGCATGTCGAGCTGACTCACCCAGGCCTGCTCCAGGATCGGCACCGGCAGGGTGTAGCCCAGGCTGGCCTGGGCCAGCTGCTGGGCCCGAGCCACGAAATTATCCTCGTGCTGCAGGGCTGACAGCTGCTTGAGCAGCGGCACGATGCGATCAAAGGCCTCCTTGACCTCCAGGTCGTAGGAGCGCAGAGCCGCATTGGTGGGGCGATCACTGAGGGGATGGCCGAAGCCGGCGCGGCTGGAGCGGCTGCGGGCAACTGTTCCGGAAGATCCTCCCGCGCGCCTGTTCTGGCGTTGATGGCTACCGGCGGCGAGGGAGCTGGTGGCCCGGCTGGCTTCGGAGCCGGTGGGCCCGGCGCCACTGGGGCTGGATGGACTGGAAACGATGGCGGTGGTCGGGCTGCTGCCCAGGACCGCCGGACGCCTGGCACCGGTGGGCCTGCTGGGCTGGATCTGTTCGCTCAGCTTGAGGGCACGATTACGGCGGGCTGCCGTACCCCTGGCCACGGGCAAGGTGTTCTCCGCTTTGGAGCCGGCCGCACCGGAGTCGGACTCCAGCTCGGGCTTCGGCTGTCCCGGGCGACGGCGCAGGGCCGTACCCGAGAGGAGACGTTCGCGTGAATCCGGGCGTCGGGGCATTGCTGGGTCAGCCTCGGGCGCCGCCGGACACCGTGATCAGCGAACCGGCCATGGTGTTGCCACTACCGCCGGTGATGCGGCTGACCGGGGCCGGTACGGCCTCATTGCGCTTGGGCTCGAAGCCGGGCAGAGGGCCCCGGCTGCCTTGGCGGCTGGGGTTGCGGCGGCGGGCGGAAACACCCTCCGTTCCGGTGACCCGTTCACCGCGATCCCAGTCGTCACCGGTGATCTTGAGACCAGCGGCGATGCCTTCGCCGGTGACGCGCGACACGGGCCGGGCGTCTTCATCGACGCTGACCGGCGCCGGGGCGAACGATTGGATCGGACCACGGCTCGGCTGGCGGCTGCCGCGATCAAAGCGGAACTGCTCGGTGCCGGTGATCTTGTCGTCAGCCATGGCGAAGGGCCCGGTGACGCGGCTGCTCAGTTCGTAGTTGGAACCGGTGACGCCGCCCTTGCGCTCGCGGCTGCTGTGGGCAGCCCGGGCCGGCGATTGAACGCTGAACTGTTCCCAGGGCTGACCGCCGAGGGGACGGGGAAAGTCAGCATCCGTGGGGCTGGCTGCACCGCAGGCCGCTGCCAGCTGATCGGGACCCACATAGGGCGTGCCGGTGACGTCTTCACAGGCCCCCTTGTCGGCACCGGTCATCACACCGCCAATGCCGGGCTGAATGCCACTCATCACGGTGCCCATGCGCCCCGGGGTGCGTTGACGCACGGCCTTGACCTGGTCGCTGCTGCACCAGTTGCCAGCTTCTTCCATGCCGGCATACGGCGTGCCGGTGACGATCTTGCAGGTGCCGGGCTCATCGCCGGTGACCTTTTCCGAGCGGCCGGTGCGGGTGCCACTCACCACCTGATGGCGGTTGGTGACACTGAAACCGACTTTGGCGGCTTCCGGCGCCGGGCGGCCGCCGCAGAAGCGGTCGTATTGCTGGCTGCCGATGTACTCATCACCGGTAATGATCTTGCAGGAGCCGGGTTCATCGCCCGTCACCTGATCACTGCGGCCCACATGGGTGCCGGTGATGCCGGTGCCCCGCAGAGTCTGGAGAGAGGACACCTTGGTAGGGGCCCGGCCGAAATCCTGATGGGCGTTGTTGACGTATTGATTGCCGGTGAGCTGGCGGCCGGAGCCGGGCTCATCGCCGGTCACCTTTTCGGAGCGGCCGACCTGCACGCCGGAGACGGTATGGCCCGCCTGGGTCTGGGAATGGCCCACCTTGCGGGGGGAGGGGGCAGCACTGGCGCTACCACTGCCGCAGAAGATGTTGCTCTGGTTGGCCGAGATATACTCGGTGCCGGTGATCGACTTGCAGGTGCCCGGCTCATCGCCAGTCACCTTCTCGGAGCGGCCGACTTCGTTGCCAGTGACGCGGTTGCCATGGCTGGTGGCGCTGACGCGCACCTTGGCGGGTTGGCGGATGGCGACCTGGCCCTGGCAGAAGGTCTGGAAGACCTCGGCGCCGAGATATTCGGTACCGGTGATCGTGCGACAGGTGGCCGCTTCGTTGCCGGTGGTCTTGGTCGAACGGTTGGCCTGGGTGCCGGTCACGATCTGACCGGACAGGGTTTCGCTGACACCCACCTTGAGGCTGGCTTCGGCGACAGCGGCCTGCTTGGAGCCGTGGCGATTGGGGCCGCTGGGGCGAGTGCCGCCACTGCGGGAGCTGCCGGCGGAGCCGACCTTGCACTTGAGCTCACGCACCTTCTGGGCCAGTTCCCGGCTGTTCATGTCGGGGTTGCCCTGACGGGCGACGGTCGCGGCGGCGCTGTTGGTGGAGGTGTTGGCCGACTTGCCACGCTTCGAAAGGGCCTCACGGCGGGCGAGCACTAGGGCACGGCTGGGGTTGTGCTGGGCCGTGCGCTTGGGCGTCGAAGAACGTCCACCATTGCGATTAGCCAGTGAGGCGCTCAGGTCGGGGCCGCGGGAGGAGCTGGTCCTGGAGGGCGTGCTGAGGGTGGCCAGGGGCTTGTTCTCCTGGCAGTTGCACTTGTGCTCCTTGGCCGGAGCGGCGCTGGCCGTGGCAGCTGCTGCAGCGGCGGTGGCCTTCTTTTCTTCGTTGCGGGTGCGGTCGCGGGAGGTGTCGGCGCGCTTGCCGCGGCGGGACAGGGCTTCGCGGCGGGCCAACACCAGTTCGCGGCTGGGATTGGAAATCGGCCGTGGCGTTGAGCGGCTGGCGCTGGGCGAGGCGGCCGGCCGGGAAAGCACGCTGGAGGGCGCCCGCGAGGCCCGGGCCGAACGGCTTGGGGTCGCAGCGCTGCTGGCGGGTGGACTGCTCACCGGTGCAGGGGCAGCCACGGGTGAGTTGGTCCGGGTTGGGCGCGCGTCCTCAGCCGTGCGTACCCGATTGGGGCCGGACGTATAGCGGCCAGCGGATTTCTTGCCGCCACTGGTGAGGGCCTTGCGGCGTTCCAGAGCTGCTTCACGACTCGATGGGCTGGCCATATCCGTCCGATGAATGAATGTGATGAAGGCAGAGGTGTATGCAAAAAATCACTCCGAACTCTCAGGCTCGGTGATTCAGCACAACCGATGCCCATCGGCAGGGGACCCTGGGGCCCTCCACCATGGGGATTAAAGAGGAAGAACCCGGGATGAGTCGGGTCCTTCCATTGGCTTCAGGTGGCTGAAAATCAGCGACCTTCGAAGACCACGAAGCAGGCACCCTGGCTCTGGGTGTAGGCGTCGTAGCCCACCAGACGCACGTGGTGGTCGGGATAGGCGCGGTGGCAAGCCTCGAGCTCGCTGACGATCACGCCCAGGTCTTTCTCACCGAAGAACGGCAGCTTCCAGTACGACCAGTAGGTCGCCATGGAGCGGCTGGGGTGAACATGCTCGACCAGGGGGCTCCAGCCCTGGGCAATGATGTAAGCGATCTGGTCATAGATCTCGTCCTGGGTGAACGGCGGCAGGAAGCCGAACGTCTCCAGGGTGGCGACTGTTTGGTAGTCACCCACGGTGCTCTTGAAGGGCATGGGGATCCTTGTGGTGAAGGGATTGTTGCTGGGTTGTCAACGCTGGAGATCAGGGGAACGGCGTTTTGCCGATAGGCGGCCAAGAGCCGTTCCCGACGGATCAAAAGCCGATGATCACTGGACGTCGAGTTTGTCGACGGTGTCGAACTCGAACTTGATTTCCTTCCAGGTTTCCAGAGCGATGGCCAGCTCGGGGCTGTGCTTGGCGGCTTCGAGCAGGATGTCGCGGCCTTCCTTCTCGATCTCGCGACCGGCATTGCGGGCCTTGACGCAAGCTTCCAGGGCGACGCGGTTGGCGGCAGCACCGGCAGCGGAACCCCAGGGGTGGCCGTGGGTACCACCACCGAACTGGAGCACGGAGTCGTCGCCGAAAATGGCAACCAGGGCGGGCATGTGCCACACGTGAATACCGCCGGAGGCGACGGCGAACACGCCGGGCATGGAGCCCCAATCCTGATCGAAGAAGTTGCCGCGGCTGCGATCTTCGGGAACGAAGGATTCACGCAGCTGGTCGATGTAGCCCAGGGTGGTCTGACGATCACCTTCGAGCTTGCCGACCACGGTGCCGGTGTGCAGCTGGTCACCACCGGAGAGGCGCAGGCACTTGGCCAGCACGCGGAAGTGGATGCCGTGCTTGGGATGGCGGTCGATCACCGCGTGCATGGCACGGTGGATGTGGAGCAGCATGCCGTTCTTGCGGCACCACTTCGACAGACCGGTGTTGGCGGTGAAGCCACCGGTGATGTAGTCGTGCATGATGATCGGCTGCCCGAGTTCTTTGGCGAACTCAGCCCGCTCATACATCTCCTCAGGAGTGTTGGCGGTGCAGTTGAGGTAGTGCCCCTTCTTCTCGCCGGTTTCTTCCTGGGCGAGTTGCACGGCTTCGGCGACAAACTCGAAGCGGTTCTGCCAGCGCTGGAAGGGCTGGGAGTTGATGTTCTCGTCGTCCTTGGTGAAGTCCAGACCGCCGCGCAGGCACTCATAGACCACCCGGCCGTAGTTCTTGCCGCTCAGGCCGAGCTTCGGCTTGATCGTGCAACCCAGCAGCGGACGGCCGTACTTGTTCATCCGGTCTCGCTCGACGCAGATGCCGTTCGGCGGGCCGGGGCAGGTCTTGATGAAGGCCATCGGGAAGCGGATGTCTTCCAGGCGCAGATGGCGCAGGGCCTTAAAGCCGAACACGTTGCCAACCAGGGAGGTCAGCACGTTGGTGATCGAGCCTTCTTCGAACAGGTCGAGGGGGTAGGCGATGAAGGCATAGAAGGATTCCTTGTCGCCGGGAACGTCTTCGATGCGGTAGCAACGGCCTTTGTAGAAGTCGAGGTCGGTGAGGAGCTCGGACCACACGGTGGACCAGGTGCCGGTGGAGGATTCAGCGGCCACGGCTGCGGCGACTTCTTCCTTGGGAACGCCTTCCTGGCCGGTGCACTTGAAGCACGCCAGCAGGTCGGTGTCGAGGGGGACGTAATCAGGAGTCCAATACGTGTCGCGGTACTCCTTGACCCCGGCGTCGTACTTCTTGCTCATGGGGATTGTGCGATTGGGTCGGTGGGAAAGTCAGAGGGTTGGGCGCTGTGGGCGCGAATCCCTCAGTCCTTGGACCCGAGGCCGAAGCTGCTGTTCAGCGCGGGCTCCACTTCGCGGTGGGGGCGGGCAATGATGTGGGCAGCGACGAGACCGTCACCAACGCGCTCACAGGCATCGGCACCCGCGCGGACGGCGGCGTTGACAGCGCCGGTTTCGCCACGGACGAGGACGGTGACGTAGCCGCCGCCGACGAATTCACGACCGATCAGGCGCACTTCAGCTGCCTTCGTCATGGCATCTGCGGCTTCAATCGCGGGGACGAGGCCGCGGGTCTCGATCATGCCGAGGGCGATGCCCATGGTTTCGTTTGCCATTACCTGCTCCTGGAGGAGGGGGGTGGAATGTTCGCTCGTAACCCTGATCGGCCGCCCGACCCCCCGTCAAGCCAATTCGACCTTTGACCCCATCAAGGTTTCCGGCTTTGGTGATAAGCCCAGCTGATGGGTCGGAAACAAAACGTAAGCAATGCTTGGTCGGCGACCGCTCACATACCAGTCACAGCCAGTCATTACGACCTAAAGGTCAGAAGCTGATTTGCGGTTGGATTTTTCGATTCCGTCAGAGCGGCTCGGCATCGGAAACGAAGCCCACGCCGCCATAGACGTCGAACAGCGGCCGCAGCGCCGAGCGCACGGCCGGCACCAGGTCCGGCTCGCAGAAGACGATCACGTGGGCATTGGCACCCAATCCGCTGAAGTCCATCGACTCGGAGATCTCGCCGGCCAGGCCCATGCCGGTGACATGTCGGATCACGGAGTAGCCGGGCACCCCGGCCTTGCTGATCGCCTTGCAGACCTTGTTGACTTCACGCTCGCTGAGGAACAGATCGATCCGTTTCATGGCGTTCTGGGGCGACAAGGATGGGAGGGACAGGGATCCCGACGGGCGTGGACAGGTTCGGACCGCTGGCGCCCAGCTCAGCTGATGGGCACAAAGCGCTGGATCAGGGCCATGTACAGCGGGATGCCCACAACCACATTGAACGGGAACGTCACCCCCAGGGCTGTGGAGATGTAGAGGCTGGGGTTGGCCTGGGGCACGGTCATGCGCATGGCCGCCGGGACAGCGATGTACGAGGCGCTGGCGCAGAGCACCATGAACAGCAGGCTGTCGCCCTGGTTGAGACCCAGCAGCCTGGAGATAGCCAGGCCGACAGCGGCGTGGAGCAGGGGGGCCAGCACGGCGAAGCCGATCAGGAATGGCCCGGCCCGGCGCAGATCCCGCAGGCGCTGGGCCGCAACAATGCCCATGTCGAGCAGGAAAAAGCACAGGGCTCCGTAGAAGAGCTTGTCGGTGAAGGGCTCCATCTTCACCAGGCCCGCCGGCGAGAAGCTGGTCACCAAGTAGCCGATCACCAGGCTGCCGATCAGCAGGAACACCGAACCGTTGAGGAAGGCCTCCTGCAGCACCTCCCGCCAGCGCAGGCCCCCGGCTCTGGCTCCCGGCTTAGCGCCAGCCTGGGCGTCCATGGCCTGCACCCCCAGCTTGGCCAGCAGCACCCCGACCACGATCGCCGGCGACTCCATCAGGGCCAGGGCAGCGACCATGAAGCCATCGAAGTCGACGTGCAGGACGTTGAGGAAGCTCTGGGCCGTGATGAAGGTGACGGCGCTGATCGAGCCATAGGAGGCCGCCACGGCCGCCGCGTTGTAGGCGTCCATGCGGGTACGCAGGATCAGGAAGCTGCTGATCGGGACCAGCAGCGACATCAGCACGGCGGCGCCGATCGTCAACAGCACCTGGCTGCCCAGGCCGCTGTGGGCCAGCTCCAGCCCCCCTTTAAAGCCGATCGCCAGCAGCAGGTAGAGCGAGAACAGCTTGGGCAGCGGCGACGGGATCTCCAGATCCGAGCCGACCAGGACGGCGAGAACGCCAAGGAAAAAAAACAGAACCGGTGCGGAAACAAGGTTCTGAAGGATCAGGCTCGATTGCATCCCATCCCGGGCCCAGGTTTGCAGCAACTTAGGGGCGACTGGCCCTGTCGAACGTCAGCGGCCGCTCAAACTTGACCGTCAGCGCCGTTGCCGTTCGTCAGATCTGCTTAATGTTGCGCCGAGGCAGGTTCCCTGGAGCTTTTCCGGGGGTGGAATGTTCAACCCGTCCTGCCTCACCCCTTGCTGCTTCCAATTCAGTCGAGCCATCGAAGCAAGCAGTACAGATCAGTCGTCGCGACCACGCCGCCAGCTCAGGTCCGCCCAACCGTCAACCCGGCCGATCTGTTCAGCTTGGTCCCAGAGATCGTGACCTCTTTTCCCTTCCTGAGGTATCACTGATCACGCACCGCCACGGCCCGGCGTGGCGCTGCTGCCCATTCGATCATGGTCTCCTCAAGGCCGTTGTTCCACCCAGGCACAAACGGATCCAATGTTCTGGGGTCCCCTTTTTGTCAACCGGTTCGCCTTGGCCTGCCCTGAGCCTGTCGATCGAATCGATCCAGCGCCGCCGCCGGTGATCGCCTGTTGTGATCGGAGCCATGTCCACGGTCTGAGCTATGGCGATCGCATGGAGTCCGCTCGCGGTTACGCGTACCCCGGGCATGAACAAGCGGGCGCCTGGATGCTGCGGCGCAATTCTGGGCAGTGCGGCCTACCCCTCGCCAGTGGCGCTGCTGCGGGGGGGAGCTGGCCCCAGTCGGCGCCCCTGTCGCCGCCAGTGTGACCGCTGATGGTGCGAGACAATGCGGCCCGGGTTGGGGGTTGGCCCTGTCTTGCCCTTCGCCCCGTCCATCCGTTTCACTGCGCGCCTCTCCCCTTGCCCAGCCCCTCCCTGCCCGTGCTCGTGATCGCCAGTGGCAACCCCCACAAGGTGGCCGAAATCGGCGCGATGCTGGCGGCGGTGGAGCTCCAGGTGCGGGCCCAGCCCGGCGGTCTCGAGATCGAGGAGACGGGTGACACCTATGCCGCCAATGCCCGTCTCAAAGCGGAGACGGTGGCCTCGCTCACGGGCCAGTGGGCCCTGGCCGATGACTCGGGCCTGGAGGTGGATGCCCTTCGTGGCAGGCCCGGCATCTTCTCGGCCCGTTACGGCCCCACCGACCACGAACGCATCCACCGGCTGCTGCACGAACTGGGGGATTCCCTCTACCGCGGCGGCCAGTTCGTCAGCGCCATGGCCCTGGCCGATCCCACCGGCACCACGGTGCTCGAATCCCAGGGCGTCTGTCGCGGCCTGATCCTGCGGGAACCCTGCGGCCATGGCCCCGGCTACGACCCGATCTTTTATGTGCGCGAGGCCGGCGCCAGCTACGCCCAGATGGGCGACCATCTCAAGACCCGCCTGGGCAGCCGTGGCAAGGCGGCAGCGGCATTGGCCCCAGGCCTGCGCCAGCTCCTGGGGCTGAACTGATCGGGGGGATTGGGCCGCCGGGCCTGCCGTTCAGCCGTTGATGTGGGCCACGGCCCGCATGGCCGCCGAGGCCGCCTCCTCCACATCGCCCTCCTTGCCGGCCAGGGTGAGGCGGCCGAAGGCACCCACCGCCTTGACATCGACCACGGTGATATTGGAGGCCTTCTCGGCTTCGTTGGCCGCCATCAGCACGTAGCCGGCGGGCTCGGTTTCGAGGATGAACATGCTCATGCCCGCCTGGATCATCGAACCGCGCCGGTTCTGGCGGTTGATCAGCACGGCATGGTCTGGAGTGATGGCGCGGATGATCTCCGTCCAGGTCACCTCGCAGCGGCTGCGGCGCTCGACCGTGCTGCCGATCGCCTCCAGCACCACCTCACCGGAGTGGAGCACGTTGCTCTGGTCACGGTGATACATGGCGATCGAGCCGAAGGCCCGCTCCACCACCATCTGACCGAGACGCACCGTGCTGGCCTTGAGGGCGATGTCGGTGACCCGGTGCACGGCCATGCCCGGCGACACCTCCAGCCAAAGGCAGGCATCGCCCGGAATCGGCAGGAAACCCTGGCTGACCGTGCCCATGTAGGCCGCCAACTGGGGCTGCAGCGAATCGAGGAACACGTAGGTGCGCAGCTCGATCGACTGCACATGGCTGTTCTGGCGCGCCAGCCGCCGACCCTCGCTGTCGGTGGTGATCACACAGCTGGCGCCGTCGCGGTCCCGGTCGCCACTGCCGGCGCTGCCGGTGATTTCCGTGCCACTGACCCGCACCAGACCCCGCCGCCGGCTGATCGCACGGTCATCGCTGGGAAGGGAGCGGGAAAACCTGGAATCCATCACGGCGCCGTCGCGCCACCTCGCAGAGTGGGCACAACGCCTGGGGCCACAGGGACCGGCAGCGCCATGAAGATGGTCTGGATCCTACCTGTGGGATGGTCCCGAACCCCTGACAACGCCCCCGATCTGGTGGCCCTGGCGACAGTGCGGCGATTAGGGTTCGCTATCAAGGCCATCACCGCCGCCGATGGCCCGTGACCCCCAGCACCCGGCTACGCCTCCAGGAAATTCTTGAGCGCATCGGCCAGAACCGGCCGGTCGCCTTGGCCGAGCGCATCGAACTGCAGAAGTACGCCGATCGGGACCGCCGCGTGGCCGACTGGCTGCGCCAGGCCCGCCGCCGCCAGCTCCAGCAGCGCCCGGCCGAAGGACTGGATCAGCTGCTGGAAGGCCTCAACCTGGGCTGCGCCGAGCCCGACGAAACCTTTCGCCCCGGTGACGATGACCTGGAGGGCTGGTTCGGCGGGGCACCCGACTGGCTGCGCCGCAGCTGATGAGCAGTCAGATGGCCGGGTCTGGCCCTTGCGGCGCCTGAAGCAGCCGGTACCGTCCGGCCAACTTCACCGCGATCGCCATGGCCGCCCGACGTTCCGCTGCCGCTTCCACCTCGGCCAGTACCGGTGCTACGGCCAGCCGTACGTCGGCCAGCGCTGCCACCGCCACGGAGGCCTTCCCGGCTGACAACAGTCAAGCCGTGCCTGATTGGATGGCCCAGGCGGCCCAGCAGGGGATTCAGCCGGAACAGGCCCTGGCGTTCATCGGCCTGGGGCTGATGCGCAAGCTGGCCTCCGCCGGTCAGCAGGATCTGCCCTGGATCTGGAATGAGGCGGAGGACGGTGGTCAGGCCGATCTGACGGCCCTGCGCCAGCGTCTGGAACTGACCCAGCTGGCCCTTGAGACCGGCGCCCCACTGAGCACCGCTGAGGTGAGCCTGCTGCTCGGCGCCCGCCCTGGAGCGGCCGTGATCGAACGGGGCGGACTGGTGGCCCGGCGCGTCAGCCGCAACGTCTGGAAGCTCACTCGCGCCGCCGAAGCGCCAGAACGCGCCAACACCGGCTTCAACGAAGGCTTCCGCCGCCGCCTCTGAAGCGTTTCGTCGGCGTACGCCCCGTTTCCGCGCTCGGAGTTTCTGAGCATGGTCGTTCAGAGCGCGGCCTCTCAGAACGCCTCCATTGGGGTCCACAGCGTTTCTGTCTCCATCGCCGAGCTCCCAGCTTCCGAGCGAGCAGCCCCACAGCTTTGCTTGGGGCTCTTCAAGACGCGCAGCCTGAAAACGCCTGCCCTGCCGATCTGGACCCTGTTTGTTCATCTGAACAGGGTTCATCCAAGGCCATAACCACCACGCCCACCACCGACGCCCTGACCTCCCGGAGCCGCCGCCAGATGAGTTTTTTTGCGTGATCCACGCCGCGCTGGTTGGATCCTGCCGAGGAGTTGCCCGGCTGGAGAGCGCGGCCCATCGGCAGACCGAGCTGGCCCATCCCCGCTGCTCAACCTCCTGAGAGAGATTTCCGTCCCGGGACTAATACCGACGTGGTTCAGGTCTGGTTGGCTTTGAAGCTTTGGCCGGACGTCTTCACAGCCCTGGTGTGCCGGAATGGTGACCTCCAGGGGGCAATCCCGAACAGATGTAACGCAGTCGACCGGCTGCTGCTCCGGCCTCGCTAGGCCTTAAGCGATCTGATCGGGAGTGCCCCGTTTATGGGCGTGTCCGTCGCTGATGCGGCTCCGGCTTTGCCTGAGCTGCTGAAACAATCTGGCCAGCGCGAAGTTTTCTGTGGCCTGACCTCCATTGTCTGGCTGCATCGCCGCATGCCCGATGCCTTTTTCCTGGTGGTGGGGTCGCGCACCTGTGCGCACCTGGTCCAGTCGGCCGCCGGGGTGATGATTTTCGCCGAACCGCGCTTCGGCACGGCGATCCTGGGGGAACGGGATCTGGCCGGGCTGGCCGATGCCAACGACGAACTCGATCGCCTGGTGCGCGACCTGCTGGAGCGGCGCCCCGAAATCCGCACCCTGTTCCTGGTGGGCTCCTGCCCCAGCGAGGTGATCAAGCTCGATCTCTCGCGGGCGGCCGAGCGGCTGACCAGCCAGTTCAACGGCCGGGTGCGGGTGCTGAATTATTCCGGCAGTGGCATCGAAACCACCTTCACCCAGGGGGAGGACAACGCCCTGCTGGCCCTGCTGCCGCTGATGCCCAGCAGCGAAGAGCGCCAGCTGCTGATCGTCGGCACCCTGGCCGATGCGGTCGAGGATCGCTTCGTCTCCCTGTTTGCCCGGATGGGGATCGACGTGGTGCGCAGCCTGCCGCCGCGGCGTTCCAGCGAGCTGCCGCCGGTGGGCAAGGGCACCAAGGTGCTGCTGGCCCAGCCTTTTCTCAGCGGCACGGTCCGGGCCCTGGTCTCCCGCGGCGCCGAACACATCCAGGCGCCCTATCCCTTCGGTGTGGAGGGCAGCCGCGCCTGGATGGCGGCAGCCGCTGCCGCTTTCGGGATCGATCCGGCCCTGGTGGCCCAGGTGCTCGATCCGCTGGTGGAGCGCGGGCGCCGGGCCCTGGCGCCGCACCGCCAGGTGCTGGAGGGCAAGCGCCTGTTCCTGATGCCCGATTCGCAGATGGAGATCCCCCTGGCCCGTTTCCTGTCGCGCGAGTGCGGCATGGAGCTGGTGGAGGTGGGCACGCCCTACCTGGATCGCCAGCTGATGGCCGAGGACATGGCCCTGCTCCCAGGCGGCACCCAGATCAGTGAGGGCCAGGACGTCGAGCGCCAGCTGGAGAGGGTGCGGGCAGCCCGCCCCGATCTGGTGGTCTGCGGCCTGGGTCTGGCCAATCCGCTCGAAGCCGAAGGCATCGCCACCAAGTGGTCGATTGAGCTGGTATTCAGCCCCATTCACGGCTGCGACCAGGCGGGCGATCTGGCCGAGCTGTTCGCCCGGCCCCTCCGTCGCCGCCAGTTGCTGACCTTCGCCTGAAGTCGGAGGTCCCTCTCAAGGCCATGGCCCCTACGGCGCCAGGCCTGATCAGCTGTTCCTTTTCCTGTTGTTCCCGCTTCGACCCCATGGAACTGACGCTCTGGACCTACGAAGGCCCGCCCCATGTGGGTGCGATGCGCATCGCCGCCTCGATGGAGGGGGTGCACTACGTGTTGCACGCGCCCCAGGGCGACACCTACGCCGACCTGCTGTTCACCATGATCGAGCGGCGCGATCGCCGGCCGCCGGTCACCTACACCACCTTCCAGGCCCGCGATCTCGGCGGTGACACGGCCGAACTGGTCAAGCGCACCATCGCCGATGCGGTGCAGCGCTTCCAGCCCGAGGCCCTGTTGGTGGGCGAGAGCTGCACCGCCGAACTGATCCAGGACCAACCGGGCGCCCTGGCGGCCGGCATGGATCTGGGGGGCATCCCGATGGTGAGCCTGGAGCTGCCGGCCTACTCCAAAAAGGAGAACTGGGGGGCTGCGGAGACCTTCTATCAACTGGTGCGTGGGCTGCTCAAGGCCCAGGTGCCGCCACCGGGCACCCCGAAACCTTCTCCCCAGCGCTGGCAGCAGGAGGGCCGTCAACCCAGGGTCAACCTGCTCGGACCCACCCTTCTCGGTTTCCGCTGCCGCGATGACATCAAAGAGATCACCGGCCTGCTGAACGAACACGGCATCGCGGTGAATGTGGTGGCGCCCCTGGGCGCCCGCCCCGCCGATCTGCTGCGCCTGCCTGCGGCCGATGCCAACGTCTGCCTCTACCCGGAGGTGGCCGAATCGGTCTGCTCCTGGTTGGAGCGCAGCTTCGGTACGCCGGTGGTGCGCACCGTGCCGATCGGCATCGGCGCCACGGAAGCCTTCCTCAAGGAGATCACCGCGCTGCTTGGGCTTGATCTCGCCGCAAGCGCAGGCGACAACGGCGCGGCTCCAGGCCTGCCGGCCACGGTGGCTGCCGCCTCCAGGCTGCCCTGGTATTCGCGCTCGGTCGACTCCACTTACCTCACCGGCAAGCGGGTGTTCATCTTCGGTGATGCCACCCATGCGGTGGCTGCGGCCCGCATCGCCAGCCAGGAGCTGGGCTTTGAGGTGGTGGGCCTGGGCAGCTACAGCCGCGAGCAGGCGCGCCAGGTGCGGGCCGCCGCCCAGGAGCTGGGCCTGGAGGCCCTGATCACCGACGACTATCTGGCGGTGGAGAAGGCGATGGCCGAGGCGGCGCCGGAGCTGGTGCTGGGCACCCAGATGGAGCGCCACAGCGCCAAGCGCCTGGGCGTGCCCTGCGCCGTGATCAGCACCCCCCTGCACGTGCAGGACGTGCCGGCCCGCTATGCGCCCCAGATGGGCTGGGAGGGGGCGAATGTGATCTTCGACAGCTGGGTGCACCCGCTGATGATGGGCCTGGAGGAACACCTGATCGGCATGTTCCGCCACGACTTTGAGTTCGTGGATGGCCATCGCAGCCACCTGGGCGACGGTGCCCCCTCCATGACCCCGGCGGCCGATCCCGTGCACCAGGGTCAACCAGTCGGGGTCGCCATAGCAGCTCCTGCAGTTGCGGCAGCCCCAGCCATGGCCCCAGAGGCGGCCAGCTCGGCCACCGCCACCCTGGAACCTCCTGGCAACGGCGTGGTCGAGGCCCGCTGGAGTGCGGACGGAGAAGCGGAGCTGCACAAGATTCCCTTCTTCGTGCGCAGCAAAGTGCGGCGCAACACCGAGACCTTCGCCCGCGAACGGGGCATCGCCCTGATCGACGCCGAAACCCTGTATGACGCCAAAGCCCACTTCAGCAAGTGATCACGACCCGCGACCGACCGGAGCCCAGGGACAGGTGATGAGTATTTTTACTCTGCATCTTGCTGCGGGTGCTGGCTTAGAATTAAAGGCAGATTTGCTGCCCGTTTGAGCGGCGATCAGGTCGATGTTTGCTCGGTCTGAATCCACGCTTTTCATCAGCCCTCTCTGATGCAAGTCCAGAAGTCAGCCGCCATCACCTTCACCGTTCACGACTCCGGATCCTCGGCCCTTCATCCCGGGCTGCACCACAGCCGGAACCCGGCTTCAATCGCCGTCTGCCGGGTGCTGCGGCAGCAATCTTCACCAGGGGCCAAGGGTCCCGTCGAAGAAATTGCTGCCGCAGGTCTGCTGCCCCCGCTGGCGGCCCGACCCTGAGCCTGCCGGCAAAATGTGTCGGTTTGCATGTGCACCCGACACTCCCTGTCTCGCCTGGTCAGGCTTGGCCCTGATGGCCGTCCGGCAGTTGTTGTGATGTCATCCCCTTTGCTTCCCTCTTCATGACGAGCACCCTCAATCCCCCGCTCACCACTGGTCGCCGTGAGGACGGTGAGGGCAGCCTCCAGGTCCATCAGGATCCCGCCATGGCGATCGAGGAGGGAGCTCTGGTGATCGCCGTCTACGGCAAGGGCGGCATCGGCAAATCCACCACCTCCTCCAACCTGTCCGCCGCATTTTCCAAACTGGGCAAGCGGGTGTTGCAGATCGGTTGTGACCCCAAGCACGACAGCACCTTTACGCTCACCAAGCGCATGGTGCCGACGGTGATTGATATTCTCGAAACCGTCGATTTCCACACCGAGGAGCTCAAGCCCGAGGACTTCGTCTTTGAAGGCTTCAACGGTGTCATGTGTGTCGAATCCGGGGGCCCGCCTGCCGGCACTGGCTGCGGTGGTTACGTCACCGGCCAGACCGTGAAGTTGCTCAAGGAGCACCATCTGCTGGAAGAGACCGATGTGGTGATCTTCGACGTGCTGGGCGATGTGGTCTGTGGTGGCTTTGCCGCCCCCCTGCAACACGCCCATTATTGCCTGATTGTCACCGCCAACGACTTCGATTCGATCTTCGCGATGAATCGGATCATGCAGGCCATCAACGCCAAGGCCAAGAACTACAAGGTGCGCCTCGGCGGTGTGATCGCCAACCGCTCCGAGGAGACCGACGAGATCGACAAGTTCAATGCCCGCACCGGCCTGCGCACCATGGCCCACTTCAAGACCGTGGACGCGATTCGCAAGTCCAGGCTCAAGAAGTGCACCATCTTCGAGATGGAGAGCACCCCGGAAGTTGAGGCCGTGCAACAGGAATACCTCAACCTGGCCCAGAAGATGCTGAGCGACGTCGAACCCCTCGAAGCCGAATCCCTCAAGGACCGCGAGATCTTCGATCTGCTCGGTTTCGATTGATCCGGCGCGCTGGTTGCAGGATCCGTTGGCAATCGCTACTTTCCCCGGCGACGGACATCGTCCGGTACGTAGGGGAGGGGGGCGATCTGGGACGACCGAATGCCGGGTGATGACTCCGTGAGTCGCACCTCACGGAACTGTTCGGGCTTCATCTGGCTTGCTGCCCATGATGTGCTGCGCTCCAGTGGAAGGTGCCGAGCTTGATGGTGCGTCCCGTATCCCATGGGCTGATCAATCCGCAATGGACGATGAAGGGCACCGGACCCCATGCTCCGGCGGCCCCTGGATGGTTTCAAGCACCGACCAGGGACGGACGTCCGACGATTTCTAGATCTCAGCGGCAGCACGCTCCACCAGTCGCCTGGCGACAGCCTGGACACCGGTGTGCTGATAGGTGTCGGTGAAGGCATCGAGGAAGGTGGCGAGCTGGTCGAAGCCCCCTTGCCAGGGGCCCAGGGTGGTTTCCAGAGCTCGCACCGCCTTCTGACCGCTCAGCCCCAGGCCGCCGACGAAACCGCCGGCCCATCCCAGCCATTGGTCCACCCCGCGCCGCAGGAAGCCGAGATGGGCGTCATCGCCCCGTCCCGGGATCATGGCCGCCATACCGGCGTAGGCAGGGGAGAGGCGCAGCTCCTTCCGTCCCACCTGACCAAGCAGACCATCGAGCCGCTGCAGGGCCTGATCGCCTAACGGCAGCAGAGCATCGAAGCAGATCAACGCCGCCATGCGCACCCGGGCTTCGCCGGCATACTCGTTCAGGCTGGCGCCGAACTCGGCGAAGCTGTCGCCGGGCAGGCCATTCACCTGGGTGAAGGCCAGCATCTCCGCCGCGACCTTGAGACTGAGGTCCACCGCCTGCAGTGTGTCGCTGGTCGGGGTCAGGTTGGCAGCCCGCTTCACCAGCGGCAGGGCGGCCCCCACATTGGCCAGGATCCGCAGGCCACCGGCCGCTTTCTGGGACCGGTTGACGGCGTCATAAAGGCTCAGGGCCCGGCCGTATCCCTCGTGGCGGGCGTTGCTGAGTTCGTCGGCCCGTTGCCGCACCTGGGCGATCAAGGCCGGGTCGTCGCTGCCGATCACGCCGGCGATCAGCTCGCTGGCGCTGGTGGTGTTGTGCCAGCCCCCCGGCACGAGGGTGCTGATCCCCTTGAGGGCCAGCACGGTGAGATTGCGTCGCGGCAAACGATCGATACGGTCGAGAACGGTGCTCATGCGACGGGCTCCAGGATGGTGGGAACGGATTGGGCGGCCTCCTTCTGGGCCGAGGGAACGGGGATCGCAACGGGTTGCTGACGGCCCGGTGCCAGGGCCCTGGGCGCGCGCGGGGTTCGGGCGGGCTTCAGTGCGGCCAGACCATCGAGATCAAAGGCGCCGATCAGCTCATGGCGTTGGCCGGCATCCAGGCCAGGCCCCTGACCGATCACCTTCACCTGAAAGCGCTCGGCCACCAGCAGGGCGCTGGCCTGATTGCCCTGCTCCACCAGGGGCCATCCCCTGAGCTGCTCTGAACTGCCGTCGAACTTGCTGCGCGCCGCCGGAGCGGTGGTGGTGTCGGAGATGGCCAGCAGCGCCTTGGTTGTGTCGCCCTGCTTGAGCCGCGCCTCACTGAAGCCCCGTTTCTCCTGGGTGAAGACCAGCTGCTCCCCGGGTTCGGGCTTGGGGAACAGTCGGTTGAAGGCAGAGCCATTGACCACTTCAGCTGTGGCCACATCGGCCACGGTGCCGCCTGGCAGCCAGGAGCGGAACGGCAGCAGGAAGAAGGCGGCGAAGAGGAGGCTGGCGATCAGCAGCAGGCCGATCCCCCAGCGCAGCAAGCGGGACATCAGGTCAAACGGTGCGGCTTGCTACTTGGTAGCAGCGGCGTTCTGACGCTGGCCACAGCCACCGGAGGATCCTGCACAAACGGCAGGCTCCCTGGGGGGCGTCCTACCGGGATGGCCCGCCAATCGGCCCGTCGTCGCCCTGACTGGATCAGCGGATCGAGGTGATGGAAAATCTCCACAACTGGCGGACAAGAAAAGCCAGCGAGACGACATCACGATCGGACCTGACCCCAGCTCCTGAGTCATCCGGTCGTCTCGTCGATCCGATGCTGCCCGGGCGCCTCCATCCCCTGGGCTTGGAACCAGGGGATCAGGCTCCGGCGTCCAGGTCCAAATCAGTTGGCGTCCAGCCCCACCAACTGGCTCGTCAGATCCCACAGGCGGCGGGCGGTTTCCGGGTTGCTGGCCTTGTCGGAGAGCTCCTGGCTGAACTGCTTGCCGCCCTTGGTCTGGCGGTTCCCCCAGCTCCAATGAACGCCGGAAACCGCGAAGGCCGGATCGGTGACCACATCGGCGACCCGTTCCCCGGCCAGGGCCTGGCTGACGTAGCCCCCGGTGATGTTCTTCTGGAACCAGGGAAAGATGGTGCGGAAGGCGGCCGGGGTGTTGCGGAACAGGGGCGTGTCGGCCACACAGCCCGGATACAACGAGGTGAAGACGATGCCCGTGCTCCCATGCAGGCGGCGATGCAGCTCCTGGGTCGTGATCATGTTGCAGAGCTTGCTGTCCTTGTAAGCCTTTCCGGGTTTGAAGGTCTTGCCGTCCGCCATGGCGATCGGGGCCTTGAAGCCGGCGGCGAAGCCCGACAGGTCGCCCAGATCGGCGGGGGCCGGAATTGGAATCTTGCCGCCCAGTTCCTTGGAGTTGGCGGTCACGGTGCCCAGGATCACGACCCGACGGGAGGGGTGCGGGGAGCGCTTGAGATCGTCCAGCAGGCGATGGATCAGCAGGAAATGGCCGAGATGGTTGGTGGCCATCGAGATCTCGTAGCCCTGGGGCGAGCGCTCCGGTTGCTTGAGTCGCGGCAGGTAGACGGCGGCATTGATCACCAGGGCATCCAGGGGCCGGCCACTGGCATGGAAGCTGTCCACCAGCCGCATCACGCTGTCCAGATCGCCCAGGTCCAGCTGCAGGTGGGTCACGGCCTGGTCGGGAATGGCCAGGGCAGCCTGGGCACGGCGCGCCTTGTCGGTATCGCGGCAGGCCATCACCACATGCCAGCCCCGATCAACCAGGGCCTTGGTGGCAAACAGTCCCACACCGGAGGAAGCCCCGGTGATCAGTGCCGTACCGGGTTTTCCGGACTGCCCGCCGGAGCAACTGGGGCTTTCGGGGGCAGCGTCACCGGAGACAACAACCATGACGTCCTGGAGCGAAGGCGGATTGGCGATCCAACCTAGGGAACCTCTGAAAAACCCGCTAAAATAAGTCCAGTTCTCGAACTGAGACTG
>JBAXXM010000019.1:0-49334 GCA_037127935.1 Synechococcaceae cyanobacterium ELA739 | reverse complement strand
ATCGGCGTGATCCAGGCCACCGAGGCGGTGAAGATCATCACCGGCATCGGCACCACCTTGAGCGGCCGCCTGCTGCTGTTCGATGCCCTGCAGATGAAGTTCCGGGAGCTGAAGCTGCGGCCCAATCCCGAGCGACCGGTGATCGACAAGCTGATTGACTATCAGGAGTTCTGTGGCGTCGGGGGCACCGCTCCCGGTCAGGAGGAGGCGGGTTCCGTGGTCAGTATCAGTGTCAAGGAGTTGCAGGCATTGCTGGCCGGCGACACCAGCGGCCTGGTGCTGCTGGATGTGCGCAACCCCCCTGAAGTGGAGATCGCGGCCATCCCTGGCGCCCTGCTGATCCCCCTGGATCGCATCGAGAGCGGCGAGGCGGTGGAGGAGGTGCGGCGACTGGCTGAGGGCAAGACCCTGTATGTGCACTGCAAGATGGGTGGCCGCTCCGCCAAGGCCCTGATCGCCCTGGGCCGCCATGGCATCGAGGGGGTGAATGTGGCCGGTGGCATCAACGCCTGGAGCCAGGAGGTGGATCCCTCCGTGCCCCAGTACTGAGCCAGTGTTGCCTCTGCCGATCGCACGCCAGCGACCAGCCTTCTCCAAGGAGAGGCTGCAGCATCTCGAACGCCAGTTCGTACCGCTGCTGATCACGGTCCTGCTGCCGATCATGGTCCTGCCCCAGACGGCGACGGGCCACCGGCTGGGTAACGCGTTGCTGGCGATTGTGGTTTCGGTGTTGATCCTGCAATCGATCCGCACCCTGGGCTGGGCCGGCTCCAAGGCGGTCCTGATGCTTCAGCACCAGGGCTATGTGGGTTTCGGTCTGCTGGTGATGACCTTGCTGTGGATTCCGGTGGTCCGGGGCAGCTGGCATCTGCCGGCACTCAAGGCCGCAGTGATGAGCAGTCTGTCCCTGTTTTTTCTGATCACCTCGGTACGCCTGGTGCGGCTGCTGGCCCGGGTGCCGCGGGTCAATGCCCAGGTGATGGCCGGGGCCGCCGCTGGCTATCTGCTGCTCGGTTTCACCGGCGGAGTGCTGGCCACGGCGACGGAGGTGTATCGGCACGGCAGTTTTCTGATGGGAAATCTGGCCCATCGGCAGCTCTTGCTGGATCGGCTCACCTATTTCAGCTTCGTCACGATCGCTGGTCTGGGCTATGGCGATGTCGTGCCCGGCAATGCCATCGGCGAGCGCTTCGTGATTCTGCTGAGTGTGGCCAGCACCCTCTATGTGGCCCTGTTGGTGGGGCTGCTCCTGGGGCGTTTCATCGCGTCCCAGGAGGTGCTGTATCTCGAGGACGATCGCTTGCGGCAGGGTTCATCCCCATCGTCCCTGGACCACACGGAGGCGGAGGCTGATGCAACCAACCCCGGGGATTGAACGCCCAGGAATGATCTTGTTTCGCGGGTAGGCCTGGACTTTGTCATAGCTGGTCCCGTGTTGCCCAGGGCCGTACCCAGTCGGATCCAGGAAGGACTTGGCTCCGCAGCGGCAATGTCCCTGGCCTGGAGCCCAGGATTCCTGCCGAGGTTGTGGTCAACCCACTGCATCCCGCCAAGGGCTGACGAGGTTCTTCCTGTTCATGCTGGGCCTGGCCCTTGCTCAGTATGCGCAGCGGCGGTTTGTGTAGGCCCGGCCTAGTAATCCACGCCCCGCTTGAGATCCACGCCCCGCTCGGCGTAGTGCTTATGGCACACCATCTCGGAGTGCACGCTGGCCAGATCGAAATAGGCGGGACGGGTCTTGCAGCGGCCGGTGATGATCACCTCGGTTTCGGCGGGTTTGCGCAGCAGGGTCTGCACGATCGGCTCCACCGGCAGCAGCTCCAGGTCGACGGTGGGGTTGAGTTCATCGAGGATCACGGTTTTGTAAAGGCCGCTCGCGATCGCTGCCCGGGCGATCTCCCAGGCCCGCTCGGCCTCCACATAGTCAATCGGCTGCTGCTGGCCGCGCCAGACGATCGCATCGCGGCCGGAACGCAGGTGATCCACCAGGTGGGGATAGCTCTCGCGCAGGGCGGCGATGGCGGCATCTTCGGTGTAGCCGCTGCCCCCCTTGAGCCACTGCAGGATCAGCACCCGGTGGCTCTTGTCCTGGCTGATGCCGCGGCCGATCGCCTGCAGGGCCTTGCCTAGGGCGCTGGTCGATTTGCCCTTGCCCTCCCCGGTGTAGATCTCGATGCCATCCAGACCGGCGGCCTGATCCGGGCCATCGCTGCCGCCATCGCTCAGGCGCCGGCGGTGGGCGCGCATTTCCGAGTGCAGATCGGCCAGCTGCACCAGTTGGGGCGGCGCGCCGCGGCCGGTGCAGATCACCTCCATGCCCGCTGGCTTGGTGGACAGGGTGCGCACCACGTCTTCGGTGTCGAGCAGGCCCAGATCCAGTACCGGGTTGAGCTCGTCGAGCACCACCACCGAATAGAGATTGCTGGCGATTGCCCCCCTGGCGATGTCCCAGCCCCGCTGCGCTTCCTGGCGATCAAAACGGCTGGCCTCCTCGGCGGTGAAGAAGTCACCACGACCGGTGCGCACCTGATCGATCAGGTGGGGGAACCCCTGTTGCAGGGCCTCGATCGCGCTGTCTTCGTCATAGGAGCGCCCCGGCCCCTTCAGGAAGCGCAGCAGCAGCACGCGGGTGCGTTTCTGTTCGCAGATGCCCAGCCCGATGGTGCGCAGCACCACCCCCAGGGCCGCCTGGCTCTTGCCCTTGCCATCGCCGTCGTAGACATGCAACTGGCCGTGATCCCGCTCTTCGCTGCCGGCGGCGGTCCGGATGCCGATCCCTCGACCGGTGCCCCGTTGCGGTGTCTGGGTGCTGCTTGAGCCTGCCATGGACGGGGGGTACCGGCCTTGATGCTACCGAGGTCGGGCGGAGGTTTTGCCAGGATGCGCCGATGCTGTTCACCCTGCTGGAGGCCCTGCCGCCCGACCTGGAGCGGGCGCTGACGGCCTTGCGCGAGCGGATCGCCAGCTGGGAGCAGGTGGTGGTGGCCTATTCCGGTGGCGTGGACAGTGCCCTGGTGGCCGCCCTGGCGGTCGAGGTCCTGCAGGAGCGGGTCTTGGCGATCACCGGTGTCTCCCCCGCCCTGGCCCCCCATCTGCTGCAGGAGGCCCGGGCCCAGGCGGCCTGGCTGGGCTTGCGCCATCAGGAGCTGGCCACGGGCGAGTTGGCCGACCCCGCCTATGCCGCCAACCCGGAAGATCGCTGCTACGCCTGCAAGCGGGAGTTGCATCGCCGCCTGGCCCCGATCGCCGCAGCGGCGGGGGATGCCGTGGTGCTCGATGGCGTCAACCGCGACGATCTGGGTGACCACCGACCGGGCATCCGTGCCGCCCGCGAGCAGGGGGTGCGCTCACCCCTTGCCGAACTTGGTGTGGACAAGGCGGGTGTGCGCCAGATTTCGCGGGCCCTGGGGCTCCCGTGGTGGGACAAGCCCGCCCAGCCCTGCCTGGCCTCCCGTTTCCCCTATGGCGAGCCGATCACGGCCGCCCGGCTGCAGCGGGTGGCGGCGGCGGAAGATTGGCTGCGGCAGCGGGGCTTTGCGGCGCTGCGGGTGCGCAGCCAGGGCGAAACGGCCCGCATCGAGCTGCCGGCGGATTGTCTGCCGCAGCTGCTGCAGCAACTGGTTGACGTCGCCGAGCGCGAGAGGGTGGTGGCGGCTTTTGCCGGCCTCGGCTTTGCGGCGGTGAGCCTCGATCTTGAGGGCCTGGTGAGCGGCAAGCTCAATCGGGGCCTGGCGGAGCCACGGGTTCCCCGGGAGCCATCGGCAGAACAGGTCAGGACATCGGAATCGGCGAGCGAGCCATCCGAGGCACAGCCATAGTCGACAGCACCGTCTGCGGCAGACCCCTTAGAGACAACACCATCGACGCTGGCCGCTACGGCGATGACAGCCACGGCGACGGATCTCACGGCGGTGAAGCCAGCGCTGGTTGGGATGGGCCATCCAGCTCCACGACCTCTCGAGCCGCGCCGTGAAGCAGCTACGCCGCAGCCGGATCAGGGCAGGGCACGTGGGTGTGATGGCAAGCAGCCGCACGGATCGCCACCAGCGCCTGGAATCTGCGCAGCCCATGGGAAGAAGCGGCAAACCTGATCAAGGCTTGCCGCTGCAAGGGGTTAGGAGGGTTGATTGGAGCTCCGGCGCGATTCAGGCAGCAGTCAGCACGGGATCGCGCTCACTGTTTTCGATCGTGGCCGGGGTTTCTCGCCGGAAGCTGGTCAGCTTGTGGCGACCGGCATTGAGCTCCTCGCAGAGCACCTGGCAGGCCCGTTCGGGCATGGTGTGGTCACCACAGGTGAACACATCGACCGCCGCATAGCCGGATTCCGGCCAGGTGTGGATCGAGATGTGGGACTCGGCCAGCAGGGCGAGACCGGTGACCCCCTGGGGTTCGAAGCGGTGGGTGATCAGGTTGAGCAGGGTGGCACCAGCACGTCTGGCTGCTGTCGTGATGGTGTCCCTGAGAAAAGCTTCGTCGTCGAGCCGCGAACTGTCGCAGTTGTAGAGCTCGAGGATGCAGTGTTTCCCGACCGCGTCTGTGACGTTCGGATTGGAGGGGGGTTCGGTGGTGCCTTGAATTGTGGCGAGGAGTGGCTGGTGGGCGGCTCCGGTCCATCCCGGGTTGGGGTGGAGGCAGGGCAGGCTCTGGTTCATCAGGGGTCCAGGCGATTGAGCATTCACCATACGTCTCTGGCGGCATTTCAGTTGTGTCGCGCCCATAACCTGTCGGTCATCACGCACAGATCCGTGCCATGGCGGGCGCCGAACCTGGGACACGAAAGGTCAGCTGTCGCAGCCCTTGGGCCGCCTTGGCGATGGATCAAGCCCTGATCCAGGCGTTCATTTCGCCGAGATCTGTCCCGATTGCATGCAAATCACCTGGGACGCCGAGCGCCAGCCGCCGCTGAAGGCCTCCAGATGGGTGGCGCTCACCAGGCACTGGTGGCCCTGACCCACCGCCTCCAGCAGCAACTGCTGGCGTTGGGGATCCAGTTCGGCCAGCACGTCGTCGAGCAGCAGCAGCGGCGGCTGGCCCACCACCTGGCCCACCAGTTCCAGTTCGGCCAGTTTCAGGGCCAGCACCAGGGTGCGCTGCTGGCCGGCGGATCCATAGCGGCGTGCCGCCTGGCCGGCCAGCAGCAGGGCCACGTCGTCGCGGTGGGGGCCCACCAGGCACTGGCCCAGCCGTTCCTCCTGGGGCCGCTGCAGGCGCAACTGCTCCTCCAGGGCAGCCCGCCAGATCTCTTCCTGTTGGTCGTCCCCCAGCCCTTCGGCCAGCTCGGTGCCGCCGCGGTAGGCCAGGCCCAGGGGCTCGGCGGAGCCACCGATGCGCTGCTGCCAGGCGGTGGCCAGCGGTTCGAGCCGCCGCAGGGCCCGCCAGCGGCGCCGGTGCAGGCGGGTGCCGATCAGGGCCATCTGCTGGTCGAAGACATCGAGCAGGGCGCCGCGCTCGCCCAGGCCCAGGCCCCGACGCAACAGTTGGCTGCGCTGGCGCAACAGGCGGCCATAGCGGCTCAGCAAGGCCCCATAGACGGGCTCCAGTTGCAGCACCACCCGATCCAGCCACTGGCGGCGCAGGGCCGGTTCGCCGCGCACCAGCTCCAGGTCCAGGGCGCTGAAGCCGACGCAGCGCAGCGGCCCGATCAGGTCCAGCTGGCGCTCCAGCAGCTTGTCGTTGCGCAGGGCCTGGCGCCCGCCCCGGCCGCGCAGCCGCAGCTCCAGGCTGTCCCCTTCGCCGGTGATCGCCCGCAGCCGGCTGCTGGGCTGCCCGTGGCTGATCAGATCCCGGTCGCTGGCGCAGCGGTGCGAGCGCAGGCTGGTGAGCAGTTCCACCGCCTCCAGCAGATTCGACTTGCCGGCCCCGTTGGCGCCGATCACCAGCAGCCTGGGGGCGTCCAGGGTCAGTTGCAGTCCGGCCAGATTGCGGAAGTGCAGCAGCTCCAGGCGGTGCAGCCGGATGGTTCTGGGGCGATCAGCGGCTAAGGTACCGCTGCAGGCGTGGCCGCAGGCGTCACGGTCTTCCGGATGGGTTTTCATCCGTCGAGACCGACTCCCTGGCCTTCCTGGTGTTGGGCATGTAGCTCAGTTGGATAGAGCGTCAGATTCCGGTTCTGAATGTCGGGGGTTCGAGTCCCTCCATGCTCGTTTTGCTTTCGCCGCCGGAACGGGGGAAGCTGATGGCCGCCAACAGGGCCTCCCGATGGAGCCGTTGTTGAGCGTGTTCGGCGGGGTTGTCTTGCCACGATCGATCGTTTGGAGATGCGGCCAGCAGCCCCTTGGGAGCGAACAGGGCTGAATGGTTCAAGGCCGCTGCCCAACGAGATCTCAGCGTCAACGTGTCGGCCGCGACCCCAGTCATGGCCGGAGCTCGCGCTGTTTGGTGCTGATCACTCCGATCCATCCGCAGCGGCAGCCCCGGCCATCCCCCAACATGCGCAGCCCCAGACGTCACGCCCATGGAGCCGGGGCTCGGGGCTGCGGGAGCCTGCTGGGGCACCAAGGTTGTTGTTGTGCAGCCGAGCTGGCCAGGCCAGGCCTTCACGATTCAGCCATGGCAGGGCCGACCTGATTCCGACCTGATCAAGGACTGGATCGCCTGGCCCGTGCCAATGATGGCTTGAGATTCCGGGATCTTCGCCCAACCCGCTCCTGGCGGCTCACGGACGACCTGGAGTCGTTGTGGGCCGAGGCTTCTGCCGGGGGACACGGCCCGAGCTGGGGCAAGCGGCTCGCCGCCTGGCAAGCACCGAGTTGATGGGCTGCCAAGGGACGCTGAGGATCCTCGTGGTTTTCAGGACCATGGCTGGAGCTGGCTTCAGCTGGCACCGATGCGGGGCCCCGGTGGTCCCTGGGGAGTCCGGTCCCTGATCGGCAGCACCGAGGCCCTTGCCTGGAACGGATCAGGATCGGCTCCAGGGCTGCTTGCTGTTCCAGCTGAAGCCGATCCCGCTTTGGGCGAAGCGCGGCTGGCCGGGGGGCAGCCCCCCTCAGGGCTCCTTCAGGTTGAGGCCCATGGCCCGGATGCCACCCGGATCGACCACGAAGCCGGCCTTGGTGACGGCCCGCAGGGCTTCCGGCGGGGCGGCCAACGAGACGCTGCAGCCCCCCATCTCCCGCCGCAGACGGCTCAAGGCCGCCTGGACGAGGGCCTGGATCACCTCGTCGCGGGCGTCATCGCCTGGATCGGCCAGCAGATCCCAGAGGTTGGCGTTCAGGGCCTGGTCGCTGGTGGCCCTGATGAAGCCCACCAGCCGGTCCCGGTGATTGCGGATCGACAGGTGCCAGGCGCTGCGCTCCAGCACCAGCGCCCAGCGATGGCCTCCCCGGGGATGGTCGCCGCACTGCAGCAGCAGCTGGTCCAACTCATCGGCGTCCCAGGGCCCTTGCTGGAGCAACTGATAGCCCTCCCGCAGGCGGGGCTGGGGAGGTTGGCTGCGGAAAGGAATCACCAGGGACAAGCTCGGGCCGGGGAGAAGGGGAAGCGGGCTCAGCCGGTGTTGCGCATGCCGGCGGCGATGCCGTTGATCGTCAGCAGGGCCCCCTGGAGCAGGTCGCTGCGGCTGTAGGTGCGGCCATCGCTGGCCTTGCCGGACCCTTCGCTCATCGGCGGCTGGCGGTTCTGGTCCCGCAGCAGACGCAGCAAGGCCACCTGCAGATAGCCGAGCGGAATGATCGTGCGGTTGCGCAGTTCCACCGACAGCTGCAGCGCGGGATCGCCATCCAGGAGCCGCTCATGGCCGCTGATCGCCAGCACCAGATCGCGGGTGAGGGTGAACTCGGCGGTGATCGAGGCCAGGATCGCCGCGAACGCTTCGCGGTTGGCCTCGCGGCCGAGGGAGCGCACGTAGTGACCCGCCAGATCCAGGTCCACTTTGGAGAGGGTCATCTCCACCTTGGAGATCAGCATGCGGAAGAACGGCCAGCGCTGGTAGAGCAGCTGCAGCAGTTCCATCTGGCCGGCATCCTGTTCCAGTTCGGCCTGCAGGGCGGCGCCGACGCCGTACCAGCTGGGCAGCAGGAAGCGGCTCTGGGTCCAGCCGAACACCCAGGGGATGGCCCGCAGGCTGGAGAGATCGCGGGTGCCGGTCTTGCGGCGGGCGGGCCGGCTGGAGATCTGCAATTTGCTGATCTCCTCGATCGGGGTCACCTGCTCGAAGAAGGCCACCAGATCGGGGTTGTCGTGCACCAGGGCCCGGTAGTGGTCCCGGGAGCGGGCGGCCAGCCGCTCCATCAGCAGATTCCAGCTGGGGGTGTCGTCGAGTGGCAGGGTGACCATGCTGTTCTGCAGCACGGCCGTGGACACGGTCTCGAGGTTGTAGAGGGCCAGCTCCGGCAGGGAGTACTTGGAGGCCAGCACCTCGCCCTGTTCGGTGATCTTGATGCGGCCCTTGAGGGTGCCGCTGGGCTGGGCCAGGATCGCCTGGTAGGCGGGGCCGCCGCCACGCCCCACCGAGCCGCCGCGGCCGTGGAACAGGCGCAGGGCGACGGCGTGCTCGTCGGCGAGCCGCTGCAGGGCGATCTGGGCACGGTGAATCTCCCAGTTGCTCGACAGAAAGCCGGAATCCTTGTTGCTGTCGGAGTAGCCGAGCATCACCTCCTGCAGGGGCTGGCCGCTGTCGGTGTTGCTGGTCAGCAGCTCCCGGTAGAAGGGATCGGCGAACAGCCGGCCCATCACCGCCGGGGCCCCCTGCAGATCTTCGACGGTCTCGAACAGGGGGATCACCAGCAGCTCGGAGCGCTGCGCCAGGGGGTCGATCAGGCCGGCCTCCTTGGCCAGCAGCAGCACCTCCAGCAGATCCGACACCGTGTGACTCATCGAGATCACGTAGGTGCGGCAGATGCGCGAGCCGAACTCCTGCTGCAGCCGGTGCAGCATGCGGAAGACGGCGAAGGTCTCGGCCGTGGCCGCGCTCCAGCGGGCGGCCGGAGGCAGCAGGGGGCGGCGGGTCTGCAGTTCGGCCAGCAGCCAGGTCACCCGTTGCTCCTCGTCCATGGCGCCGTAGGCGACCGGCAGCTGCAGATAGCGGCTCAGTTCGTCGATGGCGTCGCTGTGGCGGGTGCTCTCCTGGCGGATGTCGAGGCTGGCCAGCCAGAAGCCGAAGATGTGCACCTGGGTCAGCAGGTCCCGCAGGGCTTCGCATTTGAGCCCGGTGGCATCAAGGCTCTCCTTGAGCAGTTCCAGGTCGTTGCGGAACTCGTCCACCGAGCTGTAGTGCAGATCCTGCAGCCCCGCGCCACCGGCCGGCAGGCCGAAGGGGCTGTCGATCACCGGTGACGAGGGGCCATCGCCGGGGAATTCCCAGCCGGCTTCGGCCAGTTGGTCGTTGCGGCGCTGGCTGAGGTGCAGCCGCTCAAGGATGTAGCTGAGCTTGAGCCGGTAGGGCTCCTTGCGGTAGCTGGTGGCCCGCTCTTCGTAAATTTCCGGGAAGCGCAGCCGATCCATCTCCAGCGATTCGAGCAGCGCCTTGCTGGGCGGACTCCACTGCATCGAGATGCTGAGTTGGTCGCGCAGCTCTTCGACGGCGTGGATGTAGCGCTTGAGCATCAGCTGGCGCTGGTAGCAGGCGGTGCGCCAGGTGATCTCCGGGGTGACCGAGGGGTTGCCGTCCCGGTCGGAGCCCACCCAGGAGCCGAAGGTGCAGAAGGAATCCCGGGGCGGGACCACATCGGGATAGCTGTTGGCCAGAGCACTGCGCATGCGCTGCCGCAGCTGGGGCATGGCGTTGAACAGCACCTGCTGGAAGTAGTGCAGGGCGTAGTCCACCTCGTTGATCACCGAGGGTTTGAACTGGTGCAATTCATCGGTACGCCACCACAGCCGGATTTCCTCCTCCAGCTGCTGGCGCAGGCGATGGCGCTCATCGGGGTTGATCGCCGGTGCGAGCTGCAGCTTCTGGATCAGGGCCGCGACCCGGCGCTGCTTGTGGCGCACCGTGTGGCGAACGATCTCGGTGGGATGGGCGGTGAACACCAGGCGGATGTCCAGTTCCCGCAGCAGATTTTCCAGCTGGGCCGGCGGCACCCCCAAAGCCCGCAGGCGCTCGAACAGCTGGCGGAAGGTGGCCGGCTCGCTCTGGCTGGCCAGGGGCGGCAGGAAGGGATCGTTGCTGGCGGGGGCGGGAGCCGTCTTGAGGCTTTCGAGGTAGCTGTCCTCCTCGATGTGCTGCTCGAGGATGTTGACCAGCTGGAAATAGAGGGAGAAGGCGCGGGCGGCGGCGATGCCGTCCGCCAGATCCATCTCCTTGATCAGCTGCACGATCCCTTCGGTGTCCACATGGCTCTCGTCCGCCAGCTCGGTGGGGGTGACCGGACCGCTGAGCTGCTTGAGCCGCAGCAGGCGCGCGACCCGCTCCGGTGGGCATTCGCTGCGCAGCACGGATTGCCAGAGATCTTCAACCAGCTCCAGCCGCTCGGCCAGCAGGCGGATCACCCTCGGGGTGGGCTCGATCATCGCCGTCGCGGCGAAGGGAGCGGAATCAGGGGCGGGCGTCACGGCCATGGGCGCTGCGGAGGGCTGCCGCATGGGGGCAGACGGGACGTTGAAGGGTCATCATCATCCCAAAGCACTGGCAGCATCTGTCGCAAGCCATGCCTCCAGGGCATTTTCCCGGGCCTGCATGGCGGCGGTTTCGCTGCTGATGATTGCGGCGATGCTCTCCCCCAAGCGATGCCGCTCACGCCAGCGCATGGCCTGGTTGCCTTCGGCCAGCAGGGGCACGAGCGGTGCCAGGGCTTCCGTCAGCCCCAGCTCCTGGGCCAGGGGGGCCATGGCGTTCAGGTCCCGCTCGATCCAGTCCCGGGCCTGGATCGCTTCGCCGCTGCGCCAGTCGCAGAGGCTGCTGGTGAGGCTGCTGCGAGCCGCGGCCCGGTCGTTGGCATCGGCCAGATCCGCCAGGGCGGCGGGGCTGAAGCGGCTGGCGAGCAGGGGATCGTGGCGTTCCGGCTCCCGCTGCAATTGATGCAGCCGCAGTTCGGCGAAGGCGGTGATGGCCAGCAGCAGCCGCGGATCATCGATCAGATCGCAGATGCGGATCTCCAGCCGGTTGAGGTCGTGGGGCCGGTCATCGCCGTTGGGCCGCACCGAGGTCCAGAGATGGCGCACGTTGAACATGGCCGCCGCCGCCAGCTGCTCCTGCATCCAGTCGATGTAGTGCTGGTGGCTCAGAAACAGGGGCACCAGCGGCGGCGTCAGCGGAAATTGCAGCCAGCGCTGGGAGTCGGCGCCGGTGATGTCGTTGTCGAGGAAGGGCGAACTGGCGCTCATCGCCAGCAGCAGGGCCGCCTCGCAGCGCAGCAGCCGCAGCCCGGCGAACAGGTGCTCCATGCCGCTGATGCCGAGGTTGATGTGCACGCTGGCCGTCACCACCCGGGTGCCGTAGGTCCGCTCGATCGTGTCGTGGTAGGCGTTGGCCGGATCGGAGCGCTCGAAGCGGTGGCTGTCCCCCAGGCTCAGGGTGCTGCCGGGTAACAGGGTCAGCCCCCGCGGTGCCAGCCAGGCCCGCAGCCGCCGGCGCGGTTCGAGCAGCAGCTCCAGCTGGCGCCGGTAGCTGGCGTATGGGGCGGTGATGTGCTCGAGGTTGCGGTTGTCCGGTTCGGTGACGAACCCCTCCAGGGCCGCGGCGGCCTCGGCGGCGCAGCCGACCACCGTGCCATCGGCGCGGCCGGTATACATCTCCACCTCAAAGCCCTTGAGCAGCAGCTGGTCGTTCATCGCGGTGACTCCGCCGCCGGGCCCGCCGGCAGCAGGCAGGCGATCGCCTTGAGCATGCCGCGGGCCTTGTTGAGGGTTTCCTCGTACTCCGCCTCCGGCTTGGAGTCGGCGACGATGCCGGCGCCGGCCTGCACCTGCACCCGCCAGCGTCTGGGTTCCGCTGCGGCTGGGGCTTCCTCACCCGCAGTTTCCGGCAGCACCACCATGGTGCGGATCGTGATCGCCGTGTTCAGGGCGCCGTTGAGATCGACGGCGCCGTAGACGCCCGAATAGGGACCGCGGGCGTCGGGCTCGAGCGCGTGAATCAGCTGCATCGCCCGGATCTTGGGGGCGCCGCTGACGGTGCCGGCCGGGAAGCAGGCCATCAGCAGATCCCAGATGTCGTAACGGTCTTGGAGGACGCCCCGCACCTGGCTGACGATGTGCATCACATGGGAGTACCGCTCGATCACCATCAGCTCGCCGACGGCGACGCTGCCCGGCCGGCAGACCCGGCCCAGGTCGTTGCGGCCCAGATCGACCAGCATCACGTGTTCGGCCCGCTCCTTGGGATCGGCGAGCAGCTCCCGTTCCAGGGCCTGGTCCTCCAGTTCGCTGTTGCCGCGCGGGCGGGTGCCGGCGATCGGGCGCACCGAGGCCAGCACCGTGCCGTCTTCGCCCGGTTCGGCCTTGACCATCACCTCGGGGCTGGAGCCGATCAGGTGCCAGTCGCCGAAGTCGAAGAAGGCCATGTAGGGCGACGGGTTGACCATCCGCAGGCTGCGGTACAGATCAAACGGGTCGCCGCTGATGCTGGTTTCCAGCCGCTGGCTCAGCACCAGCTGGAAGACATCGCCGGCCTCGATGTGGTGTTCGCCGCGCAGCACGGACGCCTCGAAGGCCTCCCGGCCGACGTTGCTGGTGGTGACCAGCTGGCTGGCCACGTCGGCGGCGGAGGCGTCATGCCAGGCCAGGGGCTGGATCGTGGCCGGCAGGGGCGCATGCATGCGGGCCTCGAGGCGGGCGATGCGTTCGGCGGCCTGGTTCCAGGCGTGTTCGGGGTCGAGCGGATCGCCGCCGCTGCCCGAGAGATCCACGTAGGACAGGGCCGTGATCTGACGCCTGACCTGGTCGAACACCAGCAGGCTGTCGGCCAGCATCCAGCAGCCGTCCGGCGGCCCCCCCGGCGGCGTCGGATGCACCGGCACGCTGGGTTCGATCCAGCGGATCAGTTCATAGCCCCAGAAGCCGAACAGCTGGCCCACCGGCGGCAGCCCCGGCACCGGCTCCGGCCGCAGCTCGGCCAGGCACTGGCGCAGCAGCTGGAACGGATTGCCCTGCAGTTCGTCGTGGCGGCCGTCGCGCCACTGCCGCTGGCTGCGCTCGCCGCGGCAGGTGAGGGTCCAGAGCGGATCGCTGACCACGAAGCTCCAGCGGCCCAGCTGCTCGCCCCCTTCGACCGACTCCAAAAGCACGCCATGGCCGCGGCCGGCCCCCACCTTCAGCCAGGTGGTGAGCGGGGTTTCCAGATCGGCGGGCCAGCGCTTCCAGAGCGGAATCAGGTTGTGGCCGCCGAAGGCGGTGTCATCGCCGGCCAGCCTGCGGGCAGCCTCGGCCAGGAAGGCGTCGCGTTGGGGGGGCTGGACGGAACCAGGCATCGGGCGAAAGGCAGAAAAAAGGCGGGGCCTCGGCCCCGCCATTAAAGATGCTTGCCGTTAAGGCTCAGGCTCTGGGGCTCAGGCTTCGTAGGTTTCCTTGCCGCTGAACTTGAGGCTGGCGGGGTTGGGGTTGGCGCCGATGCGGCGGGGGTTGTGGCCCACCATGGGGCGACCTTCGTTGACCTTCTCGGGGAAGACGCCGTCCTTGGGATGGAGGAACTCGGTGTCGCCGCCGGGGAAGATCCGGTAGATCTTGTAGTCCTCGATGCGGGGCTTGAACTTGGTCCGCAGCTGGGTGCCGAGGGCCAGGCACTGCTCCTTGCGGGCGAAATACATGAGGTTGTCGCCCTCATTCATTTCGGCGGCGCCACCGGTGGGCAGTTCAAAGGCCTGGGCTTGGGTGCTGGACCAGGTGATGGCGTACTTCTCTTCGGTTTCGGCTGCGTTCAGCAGACCACCGGTGCTGCCGATGTACTTAGGAAGTTGACCCTGGAGGGCAGTCGCTGGCATGGCTCGCTGACCGTTTCCCGCGGAAACTAGCACCGTGATTTGGGCCGTTCGGGCGGCGGCGCGGCAGTCTTCACACTCCGTCGACAAATGGTCCGCTCCCGCCGGGATCGGGGTTCAGGAGCCGGCCTCCGCCAGCGGAAAGAACACGGTCAGGTGGCTGCCGCCCCGCTCGGTCAGGCGGCCGCCGAGGCGGTGGAACAGCTGGCGGGTGGCCTGGCGGCTCAGCTGCAGGCTGCCGGTGCTGGGATTCCAGCTCAGCACCGGACCGACCCGTTTGGCCGGCGCCGTCTCGGCGGGCTCCTGCTCGCCGGTGCCGCTCTCGCCGCTCGGATCCTGGCTGCCCAGCTGCAGCTTCAGGCGGGAGCCCGCCGGTTGCAGGCTCAGCTGCACCAGGCTGCCGCTGGGCAGGCCCCGGCTGAAGCGATCCATCAGACCGCCGAGCATGGTCTCCAGTCGGCTGGGATCGCTGAGCACCGGCGGCAGATCGGGGCTGATCAGCAGCTGCAGCTTCAGGCCGCGGCGGGCCAGCTGCCGTTGCCAAAGGGCCTGCATCTGCTCCAGCAGCTGGCTGAGATCGGTGCGGGCCAGCTCCCGGGCCGAGAGGGCCTGGCCGCTGCCCGGGTGGCGCTGCAGTTCCGCTGCCAGGAAAATCAGGCCGAAGCGGTCGATCTGTTCACTGCATTCGCCGTCAATCTGCTCCAGGCGCTGCCGCACCAGGGGGGTCAATTCGCTGCGGCGCAGCAGCGAGCGGATCAGGGTGCGGATCGTGGCCAGGGGTGTGCGCACCTCGTGGGTGAGGGCTTCGAGCAGGGCCAGTTCGGCGCTGCTGTCGCCGCCGTTGCGATCGCCGGTCGGCGCCGGGTCAGCGGATCGGGGTTTGGAGCGGGGGGCGATCGGCTGCAGGGTCACGCTGGGGGCCATGCCGGCCAGCCGTTCGGCCAGCAGTGGCCAGAAGCGCAGGGCCAGATCCGGGTCGTTCTCGAGGCTGCCCAGCTCCTGCAGGCCCTGGCGCAGCCGGACGGCAGCGGCCGGGTCATCGTGCTCCAGGCGGCGATCGAGCAGCTGCAGGGCACCGGAGAGCACGGCGGCATCGAAACGCACCAGCAGGCGCCGGGCCTCCGGCGGCCCCTCCAGGGCCAGAGCCACCTGCAGCCGCGGTGTGATCAACAGCAGAAGCGGGTCGGTGCCATCGGCTTCGACCAGGGGCAGGCGTTGGAAGCTGACGCCGGGGGAGGCCGGCGCGCCGCGGCTGCTGGGCAGAAGGGCCGAGGTGGCCGGCAGCAGCTGGTCGATGCCGGCCGGTGCCCAGACCCAGCCCTGCAGGCGCAGCAGCAGCCGGGGCTCGTAGAGCGCCGGCAGTGGTGCCGCCAGCCACAGGCCCCGGGGGGAGGGGCCGGGCAGCAGCAGGTCCTCCTGCAGGGTGGCCAGGGCCGCCCACCACTGGCGCCGCACGCTGTCCTCATCGCCCCGACCGGGCGGCACGCCCGCGGCCAGGTGCTGCCGCAGCTGCTGCAGGTTCACCACCATCGCTGGCCGGCCCGGCTGCGCCGCGCCACCGAGGCGCAGAGCCCCAGGGCGATGAAGTTGACGAGCATGGCCGAGCGGCCGTAGCTGACCCAGGGCAGGGGGATGCCCGTGACCGGGCCGAGGCCGATCGTCATCGAGATGTTGATCACCACCTGGAACAGCAGCATGGCGGCGGTGCCCACCACCACCAGCGATTCGGCGTCGGTGCGGGCGCGGGTGGCGATCTGCAGCAGCCGCCAGGCCAGCAGGGCGAAGGCCGCCACGATCAGCAGCGAGCCGATGAAGCCCATCTCCTCGCCCACGGCGCTGAAGATGAAATCGGTGTGCTGCTCGGGGATGAAGCGCAGCTTGGTCAGCAGGCCGTGCATCAGCCCGGTGCCCCAGAGGCCGCCGGAGCCGATCCCCACCTTGCTCTGCAGCAGGTGATAGCCGCCGCCGAGGGGATCCTTGGAGGGATCAAGGAAGAGCACCAGCCGGTCGCGCTGATAGTCCTTGAGGCCGTGCATCCACAGGTAGGGGGTGATCACGGCGAACAGCCCCTGGACCGCCAGCACGACTGCCAGGGCCAGGCGTTTCCAGGGGAGGGAGCGCCAGGCCAGCACCCCCATCAACGGCACCCAGGCCAGCAGGGCCCAGGGCCAGGCCCCCGCCAGGATCGCCGTGATCAGGGGGGATAGCAGCAGCACCAGCCAGGTCAGGGGCAGGCCGGCCCAGAACAGCATCACCAGCAGCACGGCCCCGAACACCAGGGAGGTGCCCAGGTCCGGCTGGATGAAGACCAGGCCCCAGGGCAGGGCGATCAGAGCGATCGGTCGCACCAGATCCACAGGGCGCTCGATCGGGTACCGGGAGAGCACCCCGGCCAGCAGCAGGATTGCCGCCAGCTTGGCGAACTCCGAGGGCTGCACATGGAAGCCGCCGATGCTGATCCAGCGCTGGGCCCCCAGGGCCGAGGTGCCCACCAGGCGCACGGCCACCAGGCTGAGGATCGTGGCGCCGTAGATCGGCCAGCGAAACGACGCCAGACGCTCCAGGGGCAGCCGGGCCACCTGCAGGGCCAGGACAAACCCCACGGCGGCGGTGATCCAGTGCTGGTACCAGTCGGCGTAGTCGGCCATCCGCTGGGTGCTGGCGATCAGGATGCCGGCCACCAGGGTCAGGCCCAGGGGGACCCCCCAGAGAATCCAGTCGATCGCGGCCAGGCGGCTACGCCCGCGGCGGCCACCCGTTCCGGCGTAGCCGCCGCGGCGGGCCCGGGGGCTCAGGACCGCCATCGCATCAGGCCGCTGCCGCTGCCGGCGCGGAGCTGGTCTGCAATCGGGTCGCCAGGTCGCGGAAGGCCTGGCCGGTGGCGGAATCGGGGGCGCTCAGCACCACTGGCCGGCCGCTGTCGCCGCCTTCGCGCACGGGCATTTCCAGGGGCAGCTGGGCCAGCAGCGGGACATCGGCTTCCTGGGCCAGGCGGGCACCGCCGCCGCTGCCGAAGATCTCGTAGCGCTTGTCGGGGGCATCGGGGGGGATGAAGGCGCTCATGTTCTCCACGACCCCCAGCACCGGCACGCCCATCTGCAGGAACATGGCCAGGCCGCGGCGGGCATCCTGCAGCGACACCTGTTGCGGTGTGGTGACGACGATCACCCCCTCCATCGGCACCGCCTGGGCCAGGCTCAGCTGGGCATCGCCGGTGCCGGGGGGCAGATCCACCACCAGCACGTCGCGCTCGCCCCAGGCCACCTGGTACAGAAACTGGCGGATAATGCCGTTGAGCATCGGGCCGCGCCAGATCACGGGTTGGTTCTCCTGGATCAGCAATCCCATCGACACCATGGCGATGCCACAGGTTTCGATCGGGGTGAGGATCTGCTCGTTGCCGCTGCCCTGCACCTCGGGGGTGCGATCGGCCACCCCGAGCATGGTGGGGGCATTGGGCCCGTAGATATCGGCGTCGAGCAGGCCGACCCGCAAGCCGCTGGCGGCAAGGGCACAGGCCAGGTTCACCGCCACGGTGCTTTTGCCGACGCCGCCCTTGCCGCTGCTGACGGCGATCACCCGCCGCACCCCCGGGATGCCCTGGCGCTCGGGCAGCTGGCCGTGGCCTCCACTGCCGTGGCCGGCACCGCCGATCGGGCCGCTGGAGGCCGGGGCAGCGGGCTGGGCCAGTTCGATCTGCACGTCGTCGATGTCTGGGGCGGCCAGCAGGGCGGTGCGGATCTCCGCGGCGATGCGGCCCTGTTGGCTGGCGGCGAAGCCCGGCAGGGCCAGTTCCAGCACGGCTCGAGGTCCGTTGCGCCGCAGCCGGCGGATCCAGCCCAGCTCCAGCAGGCTGCGACCACTGCCGGAATCCTGCACGGGCGCCAGCAGGCCCTCCAGGGCCGCTCGATCACCGTCAGCAGGCTGTTGGCTGGGGGTGGTAGAGGAACCCGAATCGGGGCCAGGCCGGCCGGCGCGGGGCTGGGCGGCGGATGACGGGTCGGCGGGTGACATCCGGCGCGGTGGCTCTGCGGTAGGGGCGAATCTTAGGGATGGCCTGGGCCGGATCCGGCCGGGGAACCGCCCGGTCGCCTGGGCCGCTGGGGGTCGCTGGCCCGCAGGTCACGCGGGGCCTGCCCGTCGTGACAGAGGCTCTCGATAGCTTGTCGGCGGGGTGGCCGGCCTGAAAACGTGAAACGGTTCTCCGTTGCCTCGGGTCCGCCCGCTTCCATGTCGCCCGACTCCCAGCCGCCCGAACCCCTGGCGATGCCCCCCGCCGATTCCCGCGCCCGGGCCAGGGCGCTGCTGATGGGACTGCAGGATTCGATCTGCGCCGGCCTGGAGCAGCTCGATGGTGAGGGCCGCTTCCAGGAGGAGAGCTGGGAGCGACCTGAGGGCGGCGGCGGTCGCTCGCGGGTGATGAAGGCGGGCCGCATCTTTGAGCAGGGCGGCGTCAACTTCTCGGAGGTGCAGGGGGACCAGCTGCCCCCCTCGATCCTCAGCCAGCGGCCCGAGGCCGAGGGACAGCGCTGGTTCGCCACCGGCACCTCGATGGTGCTGCACCCGCGCAATCCCTACGTTCCGACGGTCCATCTCAACTACCGCTACTTCGAGGCGGGGCCGGTGTGGTGGTTCGGCGGCGGCGCCGACCTGACCCCCTATTACCCCTTCCTGGAGGACGCCAGGCATTTCCATCGCACCCTCAAGGGGGCCTGCGACAGCGTCGATCCGGCCTATTTCCAGGTGTTCAAGCCCTGGTGCGACGAGTACTTTTATCTGAAGCACCGGGGCGAGACCCGCGGGGTCGGCGGCATCTTCTACGACTACCAGGATCCCGCCGGCGTCCTCTACAAGGGGCAGGATCCCAGGGGCCCGGCGGCGGCGGTCAGCAACGCCCTGGGGCCGATCCATCAGGACTGGGAGCAGCTGTTCCGGCTGGCGGGCGCCTGCGGCAACGGCTTCCTGCCCAGCTATGTGCCGATCGTGGAGCGCCGCCAGAGCATCCCCTACGGCGAGCGGGAGCGGCAGTTCCAGCTGTATCGCCGCGGCCGCTACGTGGAGTTCAACCTGGTGTTTGATCGCGGCACGATCTTCGGCCTGCAGACCAATGGCCGCACCGAGTCGATCCTGATGTCGCTGCCGCCCCTGGTGCGTTGGGAGTACGGCTACATCCCCGAGCCCGGCAGCCGTGAGGCCCTGCTCACGGAGCTGTTCACCAGGCCCCAGAACTGGCTGGAGGATGGGTCCCTTGAGGAGCGCTGCCGGCCCCACCAGGCGCTGGGCTGATCGGCTTCTGGGATCGCGGCCAGGGCCGGCCGCCCCGGGACCTTGGCGGCTGGCCCTGGAGTGATGGCGTCCGATCGGGATCTGACCCTCAGCGCACCTGGGCGGTGCGGTTGTTGCCCCTGGAGCCGCCCGGCCCCGGGGTGCTGGCGGTTGGAGAGCTCTGGCGACCCAGGCCCAGCTCCAGGGCCCGGACAACCCGTTCGGCGATCGCCTGGACGGCCTGCGCTCGGGTGCGGGGATCGCGCAGGGAGGCCTCCAGCTGTCCTTCCAGCTTGCCGATCTCGAGCAGGCCGATGCCCCGTTTCGGGCCGCCCAGTACGTTGCGGAAGGCCATGGGGTAGCCGCCGAACTCCTGGGCCAGGCTTTCGTCGATGGTGCTGAAGCGCCGGTGCACCGGTGGGATCAGGCCGGAGCCGACCCCATCGGTGCCGTAGGCGTCGAAGTGGATCTCCAGGGCGTAGCCGCCAACGGCGGCATGGTCGTGGCCCACACTCCAGTTGGTGCCCACCTCGTTGCCGTCGACGATCGTGCGGAAGGGGGGGCGGTAGTAGCGGATGTCGAGGCCCCGCTGCTGGCCCAGGGCCACCACGTTGGTGGCGATCACCATGTTCCAGTAGAGCTCGTCGCTGATGCCGGGGTACATCGGCGCCGCCCCGAAGCGGCCCACGGCCTCACCGGCGGTGCCGGATCCGCCGATGTTCTGGGAGTCGGCGTGGCCGGCCATCACCAGGATCGGCGTGGAGGCGGGGACGGGACGCGTTCCAACCCAGTCGCGCTGCAGGCGGCTGCGGGGGCCAGTGAGGGGATCGAAGCCCGGCAGCAGGTCCGCCGCCTTCGGCTCACCGTTGGCCGCGGCGGGCGGCTGCAGACCGGGTTGGTTGAAGACCATCTGGGCCCGGGCCGGGCTGGGGGCGCCGCCGCCGAGCAGGCAGCCGCCCAGCAGCAGGCCGCTTACAAGCCTGGAGCTCGGGAGGCGTGCATGGGCCGCGAGGATTCCGGTCCATGCAGGCTTCGCCGACGACGCGAAGTCCCGCAGGACGTTGAGCCGGCGTGGACCCTGGCGCGGGCTCCGGATCGGGCCCTGTCCTCCGCTGCGGCCAGTCAGCGGGCGATTCTCCTGCGGGACGGACTCGGACATGGTGGGCGTTGTGATGGGTCAGATGGGGGAGGTCAGCAGGGCTCCGTCGCTGGCCAGCTGCAGGCTGGGGCCCAGTTCCAGTTCCATGGCGATCAGTTCATCGCGGTGGGCGCGCAGCCGCAGGGAGCTGCCGCCGTTGTCCTGGCCGGCCTCGTTCATCAGGCGCAGCTCCAGGATCTCGGGGCGGGCGGCCCGGCGGCTGTAGATCAGGCCGGCCATGGGGCCGAGCAGGGTGAGCAGCAGGGGCCACCAGGCCAGCTGGGGCAGCAGCTGGCAGAGCACCAGACCAAGGCAGGCAGCCCCGACGGCGCCGAGCAGGGAGAGCAGCAGCGCCAGGGGAAGGCTGGAGCGCACCTGGCCCCGGTAGCGCAGCAGCTGGCGCTCGGCGTCCCCCCCTTCGGTCGACCAGCCGCGCTGGTTCAGCCAGCTGCTGAGGCCGTCCAGCACCTCCAGCGGCGGCCGCGGCGAATGCACGTCCACCACGGTGGTGCGGTCCTTGCTGGCGGCGCGCAGGAAGAAGACCAGACCGATCGCCAGGAGCAGCGTCAGCAGCAGGGTCGAAGCCAGGGTGGACATCGGCGCGCGCGTATGGCTGGTCCTGCATTCTTACCCATGCGGTCGATGACGCCTTGGCTTGGCTGTAGCGGTCGGTCGGGAGCCGGCGGCCGCGGCTCTCGGTCACGATGAGGGACATCCCAGTGATTCCCTCCCCGATGGCCCAGGCCTCCTCCTCCGCCCCTGCCGCGTCCTCCAGTGGCGGCCCCTCGGTGCCACCGGCCCGGTTCGCGGTGTTCGACGGCGATCTCGATGGCGCCTGGCTGGAGCTGTACGCCGGCGCCCGGGCCCTGGCGATCGACACCGAGGCCATGGGCCTGATCCACGGCCGAGACCGCCTCTGTCTGGTGCAGATCTGCGATGACGCCGACAACGTCTGCTGCATCCGCCTGGCCCGCGGCCAGAGCGAGGCGCCGCGGTTGCGGCAGCTGCTGGAGAACCCGGTGATCGAGAAGGTGTTCCACTTCGCCCGCTTCGATGTGGCAGCCCTGGCGGAGAACCTGGGCATCGCCGTCGATCCGATCTTCTGCACCAAAATCGCCAGCCGCCTGGCCCGCACCTATGCGCCCCGCCACGGCCTCAAGGACGTGGTCAACGAGTTGGTGGGGGTGGAGCTGGACAAGCAGGCCCAGAGTTCGGACTGGGGCCGGGTGGAGGAGCTCAGCGACACCCAGCTGGCCTACGCGGCAGGGGATGTGCGCTGGCTGCTGGCGGCCCGCGACCGGCTGGAGACGATGCTGCGCCGCGAGGACCGCTGGGAATTGGCCCAGCGCTGCTTCGGCTGTGTGCCGGTGTTCGCCAGCCTCGATCGCCAGCGCTTTGGCCAGATCTTCGAGCACTGACGGCTGAGCCAGGAACCGGGGCTGGGGCGGCTCAGTCCTCGGTCATGAAAAATTCGTCGCTGCCGACGGTGCCGAGCTGGGCCGTCAGCATGGCGCCGGCATCAACGCCGCTGGCCTGGGCTTCCTCCACCATCAGCACCGCCAGCGCCACCTTGCCGTCGGTGTCCCGGATGCCGTCCTTGACGGCGCGGATGTCGACCTTGCGGCGGGCGGAGGCCAGGCTGACGCCGAGCTGACTGGCCAGGCGACCACAGGCGGCGTTGTAGTGGCGGTCGGGAATGGCGGGCATGGTGGGGGCCGAGGGGCAGGGGACCGGATGCTCGGAAGCAGCGGGGATCCTCGGAGCTCATCATCCCCCCCCCAGCAGCTGGCCGTTGATCAGGGCGGCCAGCCGTTCACTGCCGCCGGCGGGCCCCATGCGGCGCCGACCCATGGCACCGAGCCGCTGGCGCTCGCCAGGGTCGGCCAGCAGGGCCAGCAACCGCTGCCGCAGCTCGGTCGCTGTAGGGCAGGGCAGCACGGACCCGCCCAGCAGCCGGCTCTGGCGCCGGGCAAAGCCTGGTTTGAACTGGGGCCCCGGACCGGGCAGGGAGAGGGCGCCGATGCCCAGCCCCACCAGTTGTTCGGTGGCGGTGCCGGCGGTGGCCAGGCCCAGGTCGCCCCAGGGGGCCCAGCGCTCAAAGCAGCCGGGGCCGACCCAGAGATCCTGGTCACCCCGCCGCCAGCCGGCGGCGGCCCCCAGCTCCCGGGCCCGTGGGTCGCCGGCGCTGAGGGGCGCAAAGCCTGCGGCCGACAGGACCGGATCCAATTCCGCCGGGCTGGGCCGGGAGCCGGTGGCCAGCAGCACGCTCAGGGGTGGCCCGCTCCCCGCTGCGGGCAGGGCCGTCAGCAGACGCCGCAGGTTGTGCAGGGCCTCCGGCATGCGGCTGCCCGCCAGCAGCAGCAGCCGGGCCCGACCCTGCAGGGGCTCCGGCAGGGGCTGGCTCACGAAGCCATCCATCATCGGGTTGCCCGGGGCGCAGGCCGGCACCCGATGGCGGAGCAGGCCGCGGGCGGTGAGGCGGTCGCGCATCGCCACCAGCCGGCAGCGGCGGTTGGCCATCAGGGTCCACTCCCAGGGGTCCCACTCGCTGCCCTTGGCCCGGTGGTAGCCGTCGGCCAGGGGGGAGCGCCCCCAACCCGGTGGCGGCGGCGAGGCCCAGGTGTAGTCGCTTTTCGGGGTGCCGATGAAGCCGTAGGGGCCGCCGCCGGCCCAGGCCAGCAGCAACGGCAGCAGGTCACCCACCGCCAGGATCGGGTCGCCGCTGCTCCCCCAAGATCGCACCAGGCGCCATTGCTTCCAGCTCAGCAGGGGCAATCCGGCCAGCAGGTCCTCGAGCAGGCCCCGCAGGCTCTGGTTGCTGAAACCGCCGCTGGGCAGCGGTTGCCTGGGGCCCACCCGCCGCAGCCAACCGGCCGCCTCGGCCGCCCCAAAGGCCTGGCCCAGCCCCACCAGGGGCAGCACCGCCAGCTCCAGGTCCGGACGCTGGCGGTGCAGGGCCTCCAGGATGCGCAGGCCGATCAGGTCCTCGCCGTGGCCGTTGCTCAGGACCAGCAGACGGCGCGAAGGCGACGGGGGCATGGGATAGCTGATACGATCCGCAGCTGGGAGTTTGCTCCCCGGCCGGCGGCATGGCCAAGTGGTAAGGCAGAGGATTGCAAATCCTTTACCCCCAGTTCGAATCTGGGTGCCGCCTCTTTTTTGCAGGCGTTGCGAAGGTCAAAAGAGTGCTTGTCAGGCATTCTTCTCGCCTTGTTTGAGCGACTGTGTTTTGCGCCTGGTGCTACGTGGAAAACACGAGTACTGCCTCTTGGTGCAATAGGCGGGTGAACGGCGAGTCTGGATGGTCGAAGGATCCTTCCATCAGCGGACAGCAAGACCAATGCAAGATCTGCATAACGGGCAAAAACCGGTCCTGAAGGCAACAATGGACGGATGCGACCCGTCCCCGTGACCGACTCAGCGACCTTCCCCACTCCCGATACCGAAGACGAAGACCTGGGGGATCGACTGCTGGAGGTGCTCCCTGGTGACGGCAGCACGATGGGCAACCTCTCAGCACGGGAGGCACTGAGTCGGGTAGCAGAGCGCCAGATCAGCGAGGAGGAATACACCACAGTCAAAGACCGCCTGGTGGGTCTGGGTCTGATCCTCAAGGGTCAGGGTCGTGGTGGATCCGTGCGCCTGGCAGAGGGCATCGAGGGGGGTGGTCGCTACCAGGCACCCTCAGCACCAGCAGCAGGCAACGGTCGAGGCAGAGTAAAGAAAGAAGCACCCGCCAAGGATTTCAAGGCAGTGCTCTGGGCGAGTGCCGACAAACTTCGTGCCCAGATGGATGCGGCGGAATACAAGCATCTGGTTCTGGGTCTGATCTTCCTGAAATACATCTCAGACACCTTTGCCGCCCAACAAGGCAAGGTGCTGCTGATGGTCAGCGACCCTGCCTCTGACAACTACCTGGGTGATGACCCTGCCGATCACCAGGCGGCACTGGAAGACCGCGACTACTACACTCAGGAGAATGTGTTCTGGGTTCCTGCTGATGCTCGCTGGGAATCGCTACGGGCACGGGCAAAGCAACCTGACATTGGGCAACTGATCGATAAGGCACTGGTTGCTATCGAGAACGAGAACCTTCCCTTGAGGGGCACGTTGGATAAGCGGTTTGGCGCATTTCTAGAACCTGCTCGATTAGGTGAACTGGTGGATCTGATTTCCACCATTGGATTTGCTGACGACCAACGTTCATGTGATGTGCTGGGTGAGGTCTACGAATACTTCCTCGGTCAGTTCGCCAGCGCAGAAGGCAAGAAGGGTGGTCAGTTTTATACCCCTGCTCACGTCGTCAAAACGCTGGTTGCTGTGCTGGCACCCCATAAGGGTCGGATCTATGACCCCTGCTGTGGTTCAGGAGGAATGTTCGTTCAAAGCGTCAAGTTTGTTGAAAGTCATGGATGGCGTGTAAATAAACCAGGTAAACGTGACGATATCTCGATCTACGGGCAGGAGAGCAACCCCACGACGTGGAAGTTGGCGGCAATGAATCTGGCGATCCGTGGGTTTGCTGCTGACCTCGGGAAAGAACCTGCTGACACCTTTGCCAGAGATCAGTTCCCTGACAAGAAGTTCGACTACATCCTTGCCAACCCACCGTTCAACATTTCTGATTGGGGTGGGGAGAAATACGAGAGTGATCCACGTTGGGTTTATGGGCGACCACCAGTCGGCAATGCGAACTATGCGTGGTTACAACATATGCTCTGGAAACTACGCCCTGGTGGTGAAGCAGGGGTAGTTCTCGCCAATGGTTCGATGAGTTCCAACCAGAGCGGTGAGGGGCAGATTCGTGAGGCGATGGTGCGTGGCGATGTCGTTGAGGTGATGGTGGCGCTGCCAGGGCAACTGTTTCTCAATACGCAGATTCCTGTCTGCCTGTGGTTCCTCACGAATGACAAGACCCAGCGTGGTCGTGATCGTCGCAGTGAAACGCTGTTCATTGATGCCCGCCAGATGGGCACGATGAAGACACGGGTTGAGCGTGTGCTGACCGATGAGGATATTGCCAAGATCGCTGGCACCGTTCACGCCTGGCGTGGTGATAGTGAGGTGTCTACTGCTTATGCGGATGTCGCTGGTTTCTGCTATAGCGCCAAGTTAGTGGAGATTGAGAAGAATGGTTTTGTGCTCACGCCTGGTCGCTACGTGGGGGCAGCCGATCAGGAGGATGACGACGAACCGTTTGATCAGAAGATGAAGCGCCTTACTGCTCTGCTCAAGCAGCAACAGCAGGAGGGAGCGAGTCTGGATGCGGCGATTGCACGTAATCTGGCCTGGTTGGGGTTCGGGGATTCAGACTGAAACGAACACCACGTCTCCATGCCGATCAAAGTCTCAGAGATGCTGGATCGGCTCCGCGCCGATGGCTGGGTTCAGGTCGCCCAGCGGGGAAGCCATCGCCAGTTCAAGCACCCCACCAAGCCGGGCAGGGTCACGGTGGCAGGCAAGCCTGGCAGCGACCTCGCTATCGGCACGGAAATGAGTATTCTGAAGCAAGCTGGTCTACGCAGGGACGCGTCATGAAGTATGCCGTGGTGATCGAGAAGACCCCTTCCAACTACTCAGCCTTTGTTCCCGATCTGCCGGGCTGTGTCGCCACCGGCGATTCGATCGTCGAAGTGGAGGCTGAAATCAGTGCCGCCATCCGCTTCCACCTGGAGGGTCTTCGTGACGATGGGCTTCCCATCCCTGCCGCCAGTTGTCACGTTCACTACGTCGATACGGCTGCATGATCGGTTCGAGGCCATGACGAAATCAGGCCTGCAGCCCTCCGAACTGGAGCTGATTTGCTCGGTGCTCAGGCGCCATCCGGAGGTGCACAGCGCCACGCTGTTCGGCTCCCGCGCCAAGGGCACCCATAGCCACCGTTCCGATGTGGACCTGGCACTCAGCGGTGAGCTCGGACTGCTGGGCGCCGAAGCCATCGCCGCCGAGCTGGAGGAGCTGCCGCTGCCGTATCGCTTTGATGTGCAGGCGCTGGAGCAGATCAGCTTGGCTCCGTTGCTGGAGCACATTGAGCGGGTGGGGGTAGTGATTTATCCGGAACCATGACCAAGCCAGTCACTGCCGTTAGCCTGGGAACCTGTGGAGAGGTGCGACCGATGCCGAATCCGCCGCCCCTGCCTGCCTTGCTCAGCGACAAGCTGGAGCCCCTGCGGGCCCTGTGCGATCGTTACGGCGTGGAGCGGCTGGAGCTGTTCGGCTCAGCAGCCCGTGGTGAGTTCGACCACACGAGCAGCGACCTCGATTTCATCGTGCAGATGAAGGGGCGCCGCGAACCAGGCTATGCACGTCGCTTCTGCGACTTCGCCGATGCCCTGGAGGCTCTTTATGGCCGGCCCGTGGACCTGCTGACAGAGCTGATGATTAAGAACCCGTATTTCAAGGCCGAGGTCCAGAAGGATCGCATGACATTGGTCAATCTATAACGTGGCAAAGACTGCAAAGCTGCGACTGCTTGATGCGCTCAAAGCCATCGCTTCGATCAACAGTTTCATTGGCTCTCTGTCGCTTGACGACTTCTTAGTCAACGCCATGGCGCAGGCGGCAGTTCTTTTCAAGCTCGGAGTCATTGGAGAGGCACTGAATAAAGCGGCTGAATTGGATGACTCCCTGCGCAAAGCCATTCCCGATCTCGGGACGATCATTGGCATGCGAAACCGGATTGTTCATACTTACGATCAGATCGACTTCGAGATTTTGTGGGATGCCATTCATTCGGATCTGCCGGATCTGAAGATCAGGCTGGAGAAGTACCTGGCAGAAGGGGAGAGAGCATGACATGCGAGCATCAGCAGATTTCTGAGAACCTGAGGAGGTTGGGATATGGAGTTTGAAGCATCTTTTATTGACCCTCTGAACTTGCCAATAGATTGGAAAGTTCTCGGATTCCCTGATCTCGTATTCTTTCAGGAAGGTCCTGGCATTAGGAACTGGCAATACGTAGAACGAGATGGCGTTAGATTTGTAAATATCAGGTGCCTGGAAGATGGTCGTCTGATTACCAGCAAGATGAGTCAAATCTCCAAAGAAGAAGCGTATGGAAAGTATTCACATTTTCTCCTGGATGCTGATGACTTCGTCGTTTCCAGTTCAGGAACTCTTGGAAGAGTGGCAACAGTTCAAACCGAAGACCTTCCTTGCTGCCTCAACACAAGCGTCATCAGGATGCGACCTGCTAATGACGGGTTGGAACGTGGTTACTTAAAATATTTTCTCCTTTCCGATTACTACAAGAGTCAGATATTTGCGTTCGCAAACGGAAGTGCCCAGTTGAACTATGGACCAACCCATCTGAAGCAGATGGAGATTATTGCTCCTCCCGTTGCCGATCAGAAGGCAATCGCTCATATCCTCGGCACCCTTGACGACAAGATCGAACTCAACCGCAAAACCAACGAAACGCTGGAGGCGATGGCAAAGGCGCTCTTCAAGTCGTGGTTTGTGGATTTCGATCCAGTCAGGGCGAAGGTAGAAGGTCGCCCCACTGGATTGCCAGCAGAAATCAGCGACTTGTTCCCAGATTCATTTGAGGATTCGGAACTGGGAGAGATTCCGAGTGGGTGGGAAGTAAAGGCATTGGATGAAATCGCCCATTTTCTCAATGGTCTTGCTCTACAGAAGTTCTCTCCTGAGGAAGGGGGCGCAACGCTTCCAGTCATCAAGATTGCCCAATTAAAAAAGGGTGATTCGACAGGGGCAGACAGGTGCTCAACCTCAGTTCCGGCGGAATATGTGGTGAGAGATGGTGATGTGTTGTTCTCCTGGTCTGGTTCGCTTGCTGTGGACATTTGGAGTGGCGGCGATGGTGCATTGAACCAGCACCTCTTCAAGGTCACATCCAAGAATTATGGAAAGTGGTTTTTCTATCAATGGGTAATGTTTCATCTTCCTGCATTTCAGGAGATTGCCCAGGGGAAGGCAACGACAATGGGACATATCCAAAGGCATCATCTTTCCGAAGCTAAAACGTTTATCCCTGGGCCGTCGCTTCTTGCCGCTATGGATTCAGTGTTTAGCTAACCAGCCTTGAGAGGGGCGTCGCTGTCATACGCCCTTGGACTGCCAGGGAACTCATCAGGATCGCCCTCTTTGGGGGCTCCGCGTGGTGCTGCTGATTTACCTTGGCGATTGCTTTGGCGAGTATCAGTCGGACTTGCTTGGCCATAAGGGAAGATTACTTCAAGTATTCAGGGCCGGCAAACCAGCATGAACAGCCAAAGATCGTATGTTTTCTGCTGTTCATCGGCTGATGCCGCAGGTGTGTTGGCTTGAGCTGTTCGTCAGTCCGATCCCGCCAGCTGATTGTTGCCCGCCAAACCGCCGACGATGGTGCGAGTGAAACCTCTGAACCCCATGTTCTGCTCCTTCCCGGCGACATCGCCCTCGCGTTTTATCAGCCCCGCTTTCCTGTGGTGGGCCCGTCAAGCCGCAACCCCGGCACACGATCCCAACCCCAAGAGCCAGGCCAAGGTTCTTCACACTCCTAAGGCACCGGCGCCAAACTGGCTGCCTGCGGCGGAAATGGCTGCAGGGATTGGAGCGATTCTTTCGGGGCGACATCGGTGGACGGGATGCCAGATCTGAATTGGGGGTACATCCAGCTGGCTCTGTTTGCCCTGGTTTTCGGCGGGTTACAGATCTGGTGGATCGGCAGCGTCCTGGGCCGGCGTCGCCTGGCACGTCCGCTGGGGGAAAGGGCATTTCGTCAGTCCTTGGAGCGGATCTGGGCGAAACGCGATTGAAGCCTGGCGATCGCGAGCCCGTTGGGAACACCCGGCAAGGGTCCAGCGGGTTTTCGGGATCAGAGCATCGGAGGGGGTGGAACCCGGGATCCATGCTACGATTGTGAAGATTTTTTAAAACCTATGTTATCCAGCCTGTTTGGTTTTTTGTTTCTGGCGCTGAGTTTTGTGCAAGTGCCGCAATGGGATAATGACTGGACCAAGTGTTCTGTGGCTGTGCCGGATACGGCCTGCCATTGGTATGTCGTCAATCCTGATAACACCTTTGGCAAGGGCTTCAGTTGGATCACAGCCCCCCAATTTGATGTTGCTTCGCTCCGGGACATTGGCGTTCAACATGAGGTCACTGTGGCACAAGGTTTCCAGACAACTGTGGAACTGATGAATGCCAGTGCCGACGTTAAGTACGGCGACAACTACTGATTTCTCCATCTTGCGTTTCTGGAAGCTGGCTTCGGCAGGTGATTGTTCCTGTAAGATCTACGCTTTGCTTGGACCAGCAGGAGCTTTCCGAATGGCGCTAAAAATGCCCTCAACCTAATTGGATTGGTTGGCTTTCACTACGTCGACTGATGCGATTAGTGGGTTGCATTTTTAATCTGTGCCATGTTTGATGTTTCCGCCCCAATGTTGACTCCCTGATCCTTGAGACGTCAATCCTGTCACTCCGGTTGGCGCCAAACGGCTCTTCATTCCAATCGCTTTCAGGTCTTCACCGCTGGACTGCTTGACGCTCTGGATCAGTCCTTAGGCCATCAGTTTCAACTCTGGATTATTGTCCGCCAGCGGTTCCATGCGTTCCAGCAGCGTTTCTTGTAGCGCTTTGGTCTGGGGTGCCTCTAGGAAAGGGCGTCGCACCAGTAGGGCATCACCCACTTCGATCGGCAGGCGAAGCGGCAGAATCAGCTTGGTTTTCTGCAGAAAGCCGAATGTCAAGGGCGTGGCATAGCCGACGGTCAGATCGTCTCCATCCATGCGTCCGTACCAGTTTTCTCGGCTGAACCGGGTCAATTTGGGCTCGTTGTTCCAAATGCCACAGGCCATGGCCACGGCCTGGAACTTCGGGAAGGCCCCATCCGGCAAGGCCAGGCTTGGGTAGTCGGCCAGATCGGCCATCGTGATGGCATCGCCAAGTTCCAGCAGCGGATGGCCCTCGGAGACGACGAGGTACATCGGCATGCGGTTGAGATGGATGGAAGCGATAGCATCGTCGTCATCATCTGGGATGTCTGGATAGGAGGCAACCCAGGCATCAATGATGCCTTTGCGCAGTAGTTCGATCGGCCGCTGATAATCAAGAAAGTCGAAATTGCCCGTGATCCAGCCTGCTGGAGCCGGCAGGCAGAAGAGGGGGCCCGACCAGTGCTGGGCCTCTAGGCGCAAGGGCTGTTGTTCCTTCCAGCGCCAGAGCTGATGGACCTGGCGCTCAAGATCGAGAAAGGTCGTATCACCCAGCAGCACCCATTCGCCCTTGATCTTGCGTGCCTCCAGGCCCAGAGTCCCCAGTGCCGATCGCACACTGCGACTGATCGTGGATTGATTGACGCCATAGCGCTGGGCCACGTGCTCGCCGGTTCTCAGCCAGAGCAGGGCGTCAAGCGATTGCAGCAGGTCTGTGGAGATCAGAACGCTTTAGCATTCATTATCTCGACAACGATAGCTGTTTTTCTACTCTGACTTGGCGAAATTCAGGCCTGGCCCCGCGCTAGCCAATGCGGGCAGTGCTGTTGGGAGGCAATGGTGGCGTTGATCATCACCTGCCAGACGCGGCAGACGCCGCCTGTGCCCGCGCAACCGCTGAGATTGCGACAGCCGGAGCAGCGGGGAGGTGTCAGGGTCATGTGTGACGGTTGGGCAAGCGCACACTTTAGGGTCTGGCTGGTCGCCCCCTCACAGGGCGATGGCGCCGGCGGTCAGGTCCGGAGCGCCGCTGAACTCCAATTGAAAATCTGCGGCCAGGCTGCCCGTGCAATTGCCCTCCAGCAGCCCTTGACCATTGCTGAGCTGGCTGTAGCGCAGTTGGCCGAGGGCGCTGAAGGGGGCACTGCCGATCCAGACGAAGGCCTGGTTGCCGCTCTGATCCGAGCGGGCGTCGATGCTGGCCAGGTCAATCCGGTCACCGCTGCTCCAATCACAGATCAGATCGCGATTGCCACTGCCATTGCCGGCATCGCCCGGGCTGCTGAACAGAAACAGATCCGCGCCTTCACCGCCCAGCAGGCTGTCGGCGCCGGCGCCTCCCTGGAGGGTGTCATTGCCGGGGCCCCCGTCCAGTCGGTTGGCCGCGCTGCTGCCGCTGAGGTTGTCGCCGAATCGGGAGCCGATCAGATGTTCGAAACCGCTCAGCAGATCGCTGCCGGAGCCGCCGGTGTTCTGGGCCGTGGTCAGCGCCAGGCTCACCTTCACGCCGGCCGTGGCTGAGCTGTAAGACAGGGTGTCGCCATTGATGTGGTTGCCGCCGATCAGGGTGTCATTGCCAGCGCCGCCATCGATCAGGTCGTCGCCATCGCCTCCCTCGATGCGGTTGGCGGCCCCATTGCCCAGCAGGCGATCGGCGCCACTGCCGCCGATCAGATGTTCGATCGCCACCAGGGTGTCCGTGCCGCCGCCACCGCTGGCCTGGGGACCCGTCAGAGCCAGGTCCACCGTCACCGCCGTGACGACACCGGCATAGGAGGCGGTGTCGAGTCCGTCGCCGCCATCGAGCAGGTCGTCCCCTTCGCCGCCCAGCAGGGTGTCGTTGCCCGTGCCGCCGCTCAGCAGGTCGTTGCCGGCCAGGCCCTGGAGCAGGTCGTTGCCACCCAGGCCGTCCAGCCAGTCTTCACCGCTGCCGCCCTTGAGGGTGTTGTCGGCGCTGGTGCCGCTGATCAGGTTGCTGACCATGCTCGCCAGGGTGCTCGCCGCCCAACTGGTGCCGTCGGCAAAACGCAGGGTCTGGAGTGGATTGTAATTATTGCGAACATTGCCATCGCGGAAGAAGTCGTCAACGAGGATCGATCCACCGCTGCTGAGGATGTCAATTCTCAGTCGACTGCCCGATCGGGTCAGCTTGATATCAACGGGCTTGATCTGGCGATCGAGACCCAACACGTTCTGCCTTGAGGTGTTGGCGTCGTAGTAGGCGGCCAGGGTGTCGTTGCCGTCACCGAGGGCGTACAGATAGAGATTGTTGCCCAGTCCTCCTGTGATTGTGTCATTGCCGCCACAGCCGCTGATCGTGTCGTTGCCGGCGCCGGCGTTGATTCTGTCAGGGCCTGGAGTGCCGACCAGTTCTTCCGCTGCGGCGGTTCCGGTGAGCGCCAGATCCACCAGGTTCTGGATTCCCCAGACCGTGCCATCGTCAAAGCGCACCTGCTGCAGTGGTGTGCCGAGAATGTAATAGGAATCGGCGCGGAAAAAGTTCTCCAGTGTGATCTGATCGCTGCTGGCGGCAATTTTGAGATTCAGATTCAAACCCCAGCCATAACGACTCGCCGTTACATCGTTTGGCTTGATGCCAGGGCCGAAATCGAGGATGTTGAAGTCGCTGGAACTGTAATTCCAGCTGGAGACGATTGTGTCCTGGCCGTCCCCCTTGTTGAAGCGGTAGTGATTGATGCCTTGATCGCCGCTGATCCAGTCCTGGCCTGTGCCGCCCTCGATGGTGTCATCGCCATCATCCCCGCCGATGGTGTCATTGCCGCTGCCGCCCAGCAGCAGATCATCGCCGCCCCTGCCGGCGAGCCTGTCATGGCCGCCCAGGCCCTGAATCGTGTCGTTCGTGTCGAGGCCCCAGAGATTTTCCGAATCTTCGCTGCCTTGCATGCTCATCTGGATCATCGTCTGCATGGACCAGACTGAGCCGTCACTGAAGACCAGCTCCTGTACGGGATTGCGGAGCTCATTTCTGTGATCTCCGTCAAATACGGACATCACGGTCATGCTGTCTGCGGTGCCGATGATGCCTATGTTGAGAGTGTTGGCATCACGACGGATTCGCAGCTCTGTCGGCCGAATTCCTGCTTCGCAGATGACTTGATTGCGGGCGTCTGGCAGGAGGTCCACCCAGCTGATGACCTGATCTGCGCCCCCGCCCCGCTTCAGGTGGTAGGTGTTGTTTCCCAGTCCGCCAAAAAGGCTGTCATTGCCGGCGCCACCGTCAAGGTCGTCGTCCCCTGCTTCACCTCGGAGAACATCATCGCCACTGTCACCAGAAATTTGATCATCGCCTTCGTTGCCGTAGACGATATCGTTGCCGGCACCAGCGTTAATCTTGTCAGCCCGGAGGCTGCCAAAGATGTTGTCAGCCGCGTCCGTTCCCTGCAGCGACAGATGCAGCAGCTGCGCCCAGCTCCAGCGCGTACCGTCGCCGAACTGGAGGTAGGTGGAATCAGCAATCTGGACGTTGAAGATGGTGGCATCGAAGAAGTTTTTGATGGTGATGCTGTCGTCCTGGTTCAATTCCAGCGCCAGATCCCAGTCGCGGCGGCGGACACGAATCTCCCCGGTCGGCAATTCGCCTGCCAACAGAATCAGGTTGGCTTCTTGATCGCCCCAGTCCCAGATGGTGTCCTGGCCATCACCGGCCGTGAAGCTGTAGACATCGCTGCCGGCTCCACCGATGAGGTTGTCGTTGCCTGGGCCGCCACTCAGGCTGTCATTCCCACTCCAGCCTTCCAGCTGATCCTGGCCCAGCCCGCCGAGAAGGCTGTCATCGCCATCGCCGCCATCCAGGTTGTCATTGCCGCTGCCGCCATCAAGGAGATCGCGGCCACCTTGGCCAAACAACTGGTCGTCGTTGCCCTTGCCCAGCAGGATGTCATCGCCGAGTCCGGCTGCCATCCGGTCGCTTGCCTCGCCACCATCCAGTAGCTCATGGGCCAGGCCGCCGGTCAGCCAGTCGTTGGCATCACGTCGGCTGATGCGTTCGTCCACCTGCAGCAGCCATAGCCGCTGGCCGAGGGGATTGGCTGCCGAGATCGCCAGCTGCTGGAAGCTGGTCATCAGCTCGGCCCCCGTGTCCGGCAGGCTCCGCAGGGCCACCCCCAGGCGCAGCAGCAGCTCATCACTCGGTTGCTCGCCGTAGCGGCGCTGCAGGGCTGTGATCACCCCGATCGCGTCCCAGTGAAAGCCGACGCCCTGCAGGTCCAGGCTCAGCAATTCGGGGCTCAGCACCGATTCCAGCAGCTCCCCGGCTGCGAGCACGGTGTTCACCAGGCCACAGAGCCTGTCGAAGGTGGCGCCGATCACCGCGCCGGCGAGATCCACCTGGATGCCCTCACCGTTGCGGTAGGTGGTACCCAGCAGGGCCTCCAGCGCCGCCAGGGAACGCAGGTCATCCAGCCCCCGCCCAGGGCCGGAAGGACTGTTGATCACACCGGTCCAGCGGTAGATCAGCTGGCGGATCAGGCTGGGCCGCTGCTCCGTTGAGGCCTGCAGCCACTGCTCCACCAGCTGGCGCAGCTGGCCCGTGCCATCGCGCTGCATGGCCTGATGCAGGCTGGGGACGTTGCCCATGCCGCCGATGTTCGGCAGCCCGGCGATCGCCGCGTCGATGGCGATCGGGTCAAGGTCGAGGGTCCGGGCCTGATCCACCTGGAACCAGACATCGACGAGGGCCCGTTGGTCGCCGTTGCTGGTGCGATAGCGACCCAGCTGTCGCTGTTGATTGCCCTTGCCGTCGTCCAGGTTGGCGTTGGCGTAGGCAAGATCCAGGCTGGCGATGCCGGCGTCGGCAAGAGACAGCAATTCGCCGCTGTCGACGTTGCCGTTGGCGTTGCGATCTCGCCACAATTTCAGGCGCTCCCAGTCGGCATCGCCGCTGTCGATCCGGCCATCGCCGTTGCGATCGAAGGGCCTGAGGGCCTCGAAGCCGTTGGCGGCCAGGGTGCCGTCATCCAGGCGGGTCCGGTTGCCGAACAACTCGCTGCCGTTGTCGATGGTCTGGTTGCCATCGCGGTCCCACACCAACAGGCCATCGTCCGGGGCCACCCAGCCGCTGCGTTCGGCGTAGCGGTTGCCGTCGTGGTCGAAATGCAGGAACAGGCTCTCGAGGGCCAAGGTTTCGATGCCATCGCCATCGAGATCGAGCACCAGGGGGCAGGAATAGGCGGCCGCTTCCGCCAATCCGTCGTAGAGCAGATAGTGAAACGCCATCAGGTCGGGAGACCCTGGCAGTGGCGGGGCAACCTGGGGGTTCAGGCCAACGAAGACGGCAGGGTTGGTCAGCACCCAGTTCATCAGGATCGATGTATCGGGGTCGAATTCAGAGAGTTTCTGGATCAGACCTTGGATCATGTTTGTGCCCAGCTCTCGCAAATTGGCCAGGAACTGTTGACCGGCCCCGCCGTATTCAAATTGCTCTTTGACGAACTTCGCTATGCCTAAAGCCACATGGGCCAGGAATTCGCTGCTCCCCTTGAAATCGCTGGCCAGTGTTGTGACGAGTGCGGTGATCGGTGGCAGGTTCCAGTTGATCCTCGCTGCTCTCTCCTGAATCAGAACGATGCCTGCCAAAAATCCCAGCTCTGCTGTGAATTGGCTATTGAATGCCGGCGATGACCAGAGGCTTCCGTATTCCGTGAGCAGCAGCCCCTCGAGCAGGGTGTCCTTGTTCCCAAGGGCGTAGAGGCCGCCTATCAGCGCCGCTGCGGCGGCCTGGGAGGAGTCGCTGATCGGGAGGTAGGCGGGCGGCTTGACGTAGCCCGTACCCGTTTCCAGGCCCATCAGCAGGGCCTCCTTCATGTGGGCCTCAAATACACCGGCGATCCGGCGTTCGGGATCGTGCAGTTCAATGCATTCGCCCCCCACATGGCCTCGGCCAAGCCGTGAGACGAGGTCGTCGCTGCGGTAGTAGTGGGTTGCTGATACCCCTTTCAGTAGTTCTGGCTTGTATTTTCGTTTGGCTTTCAGGGCCCATTCGCCGCCAAGCGCATTCCAGGTGGTGAGACTGTATTTGCTGGTGTCAATTGGATTTTCAAGATTATTTGCGACTAGGTCGTATACGGCAAACTGGGCTAAGGCCCCGCCGAGGCTGTGGCCGGTGATGTCGACGTGAGAGCTGTTTGCTAGGAGCTCCTTGAGTAGAAGTTGTATCTCGTCGTCGCTGTCTTCGTATTGAGACCAGCCTTTTTGCACGTCGGTATTGATGTCTTGGATGGTTTTCTCTGTGCCGCGGAAAGCGACGATGTACTCGTCTGTGCCTATTTTGCGATAGACAGTGGCGTAAAGACCATTGTTGTTGGTGATCGTCTGGCCGGTGCTGTTGTAGTCCGGCGGTGGGCTGTCGCCATAGGCCGCAAAGGCGGCATCCAGCAGAACGCGGGGATCCGTAGCCATCGGTCAATGGTTGAAAAGAGTGTTTTGCAGGCAAGAATTGGGCTCTGCTTGATGCAGTGCTGAGCCGGGTCAGCGCTGCGCCTGTTTGCGGCAGAGATTCGCTACCACCAGGATCCGCCCGCCGTTTCGGGGCAGCGAGCGCTCATCGAGGTGCTCCTGAAAGGCGTAGGCGAGTCGGCAGCCATCGGCCGACAGGGCCGGCTCGCTGACATACCCCGTCTCCAGTCGCTCGTAGCGGCCATCAGATTGGACCAGGTAGGCACCGGCATTGCCTGGGGAGCCGTCCCGATTGACTCCCCCCGTTGTAATCACAAGGCCATTGCGGGTCTTAAGGAACAGGGTGTCGCCCCCTTTTGGGTTTACCCAGGGGCCTGCCGGCACGTTGAAGGCATGCCCCTGATGTTTCTCATCGAGATGCCAGAGGGTCAGGCGATTGGTCTGCTGCCACCGTTTGCGTTCCTCGGGGCTGAGATTGATGTCGTAGAGCAGATATCCTGGTTGCGGATGCCAAGCTGTGATTACACCGAGGATCGGTAGATCTACGCGGATTCCTGTGTCTTGTCGGTTCTGAAGAGTTGCGTCGAGATGAGTTACCTTGTAGTTGGATTGAATGTCGTTGGATCCGAAGTCAAGATAGCCTTGGCCTGGGCTGAGCTCTTTCCAGCTGTGCCTTGTTAGGGGCGGCGGTACTGGTTCGTTTTCGCAGGTGTAGTCGCTGGTAAAGCTGAACCCCTGTGGTGGCTTTCTTGAGCCCAGGTATTCTATTTTCCTGCTGGGAAATCTAATCCGGTAACTCTTGGCTGACCGTGTATTTGGTTCGCGGACTGACCGCCTGATGCTGTTGCCGTTGACGCAGAAATTTGAGGCGTCTTCTATGACTAGTTGCGGTGGATTGAGCTGGTCCCAGGCATAGATTGATGTGTCTGGTTGATTTTTGGCTCCCCAACCCGCAAACACCACCGTGTCATTGCCGATCCAGTCGATCCTCTGGTCGGGGACGATGCCCCGCAGCACCGCCTTGCGATAGGGGGTGTTGTCGGGTTCGGGTCTCGGTGGGGGCATCAGCGTCTGCGCCACCCGAAGGGGGAGCATGCAGCCTGTGGTGGTCATCGTCAGCAGCAACAGGGGGAGAGCCGTTTTCATGCCGAAGGCGTTGGGCTCGGCCGGTGCCGGCCTGTTGGACCGCACCGGCTTGTGCTTCCAGTGTTCCCGGCGGCCGACATCCCGGTGATCGGCGGCACCGGTCGCGTGTTGGCTGTCCCGGCAGTGCCGCTGCATCGCCCGCTCTACCTAGACCTGCTCAAAATGGTGGCGATAGAACCAGCCTTTGACCAGTTCGGCGCTGGCCACATAGGCCACCAGGATCAGCAGCAGCCAGAACAGAAAGAACGGCGGTAGCGGCACAAAGCCCAGCAGGGCCCCCAGCGGTGTGCTCGGCAGCAGCAGGGTGGCGATCACCACCACCCCCGTGGCCAGCAGCAGCGGCCGTGAGGGGGTGCTCCCCAGCAAGGGGCCGCGGGTGCGCACCACCAGCACGATCGCGGCAGCTGAGATCACCGATTCGACGAACCAGCCCGTGCGGAACAGGGCCACATCGCTGCCCAGCACCCAGAGCAGAACGGCGAAGGTCAGGTAGTCGAAGACCGAGCTCACCAGGCCGAAGGTGACCATGAAACGTCGGATGAACGGGATGCTCCAGCGGCGTGGCCGCTCGATCCAGTCGGCATCCACGCGGTCGCCGGCGATCGTCATCTCCGGCAGGTCGGTCAGCAGGTTGGTGAGCAGGATCTGCTTGGGCAGCAGGGGCAGGAAGGGCAGCAGCAGCGAGGCCCCCGCCATCGAAATCATGTTGCCGAAATTGGCACTCGTCGCCATGAACACGTACTTGAGCGTGTTGGCAAAGGTGCGGCGTCCCTCGCGGATGCCCGCCGCCAGAATCGCCAGATCGTTGGCCAGCAGGACGATGTCGGCGGCCTCCTTCGCCACGTCGACGGCCCCCTGCACCGACAGGCTGACATCGGCGGCATGTAGGGCCGGGGCATCGTTGATGCCATCGCCCATGTAACCCACCACGCTGCCGCCGCGGCGCAGGGCCCGGATCAGACGTTCCTTCTGGTTCGGCTCCACTTCGGCGAAGACGTCGCACTCCTGGGCGATGACCGGCAGGGCCCCATCACTCAGATCCTGCAGTTCGGCTCCGGTGATCACCCGGGGGTTGGCCAGGCCGGCCTCCTGGGCCACCCTTGCCGCCACCAGGGCGTTGTCGCCGGTGATCATCTTCAGCCGCACCCCCAGCCCCGCCAGCTCCCGCACCGTATCGGCGATCGCCGCTTTGAGCGGATCGCTCAGGGCCAGCAACCCCAGAAAGGTCATCTCCCGTTCGGACTGGGGTGTGATCACGCCATCGAGGTCGTCATCGCCGGTCTGGCCGCAGCGCACCGCCACGCCGAGCAGTCGGTAGCCCTCGGCGCTGAGGGCGTGGTATCGGGCCTCGATGTCGGCGCGCACCGATGGCAGCGGCACCGTCCGGCCATCGCCCAGTTCCGCCGTGCTGCAGACCTCAAGCACCTTGGCCAGGGCGCCCTTGGTGATCAGCAGCGGCGGCTGGTTGCCCGGCGGCTGCACCAGGATGCTGAGCCGTTTGCGGCCGAAGTCGAAGGGCACTTCATCCAGTTTGCTCCAGCCGTTGAGCCCCGCCTCCGGACTGGTGCCCTCCACTCCGCCTTCGCCCAGGCCAGGACCGTCGGCTCCGGGACCATGGCGGCGAATCGCCTCATCGATCGGATTGGTGAAGCCCGTTTCAAAGCAGGCGTTGATGTAGGCATGGCGCAACACCTTGTCGCTGGGCTCGCCATCGGCTCCCAGGGCCATGCTGATCTGGGCCCTGCCCTCGGTCAGGGTGCCGGTCTTGTCGGCGCAGAGCACATCCATGCTGCCGAAGTTCTCGATCGCGGCCAGGCGTTTGACGATCACCTGCCGCTGGGCCATGCGGCGCGCGCCACGGGCCAGATTGACGCTGATGATCGCCGGCAGCAGCTGGGGGGTCAGGCCCACACCCAGGGCCAGGGCGAACAGGAAGGAGTCGACGACGGGCCGCTCCAGATAGACGTTGAAGGCGAAGATCAGCGCGATCAACACCAGGGTGACCTCCAGCAACAGATTGCCGAAGCGACGCACCCCCCGCTCGAACTCGGTTTCGGCGGGCCGCTGCCGCAGGCGATCGGCGATGGCGCCGTAGGCCGTGCGCCGGCCGGTGCGCACCACCAGCGCCCGGCCCGTGCCACTGACCACATGGGTGCCCAGATGCAGCACGTTGCTGCGCTGGGCCATGGGGGCGTCGGCCGCCAGCAGGCCTGGATGTTTGGCCACCGGGAAACTCTCGCCGGTGAGGGAGGCCTCATCGAGGCTGAGATCGCGGTCCTCCAGCAGGCGGCAGTCCGCCGGGATGCCCGCTCCGGCTGAGAGCACCACCACATCTCCGGGCACCACCTCGGCGAGCGGCAGGCTGACCGGGACGCCGTCCCGCAGCACCGTGGTGCACACCTCCACGGTCTGCAGCAGTTGCTGGACGGCGGATGCGGCGCCGACCTCCTGCCAGAACCCCAGCAGGCCGCTGATCAGCACGATCAGCAGGATGATCACGCCGTCGGTGGGCGAATCCAGCAGGAACGACAGACAGGCCGCCCCCGCCAGGATCAGGATGATTGGGCTGCTGAACTGGCGCACCAGCAGCAAGGCGGCGCTGGAGCCGGTGGCCTTCGCGAGGGTGTTAGGGCCATGGCGACTGAGGCGTTCACGGGCCTGGTCGCTGCTGAGTCCCTTGGGGCTCGCCTGCAGCGAAGCCAGCAGGGATTCGAGGGGCACCGCCCAGTACGCCAGACCTTCAGGCTGCTGAGGCTTCAAGGCGCTGGACGGCTGCAGAGCCCCAGGCTAGGGAGAGAGGGGCGGAGGGTTTCGGCAGATCGGTCTGAACGGGGATCAGCTGGCGATTCAGCTGAACACCCCAAGCAGCATCGAGATCAAGGCGAATCCCACCACGCCCGCGAGAGCCAGCAGCGAAGCGGAAGCAGGCATGACGAAGCTCAAGCGATGGTCAAATCCTAAAGGAAATCTGAAGACCCTTGGTGGCTGTTGTGACGGAACGGTACGGGTGGGACCGGGATGTCGCTCCGGTCTTGGGTCACCAGTCCGCCTCCACCTGCCAGAGCGGCCCATCGCTGTCTTCCGCCTGGCAGCGGACTCCCCGGGCGTCCAGGTGGCAGATCCCCTTGGCCAGCCGTGCCTGGGGCAGCTGGCTCAGCTCCGCCCTGGCCCCCAGGCCCCGGGCGGCCAGGGCGCTGACCTGCAGCGTCATGGGCCATTGGGGCTGGCAGCGTCCATCGCGGCAGTTCATGGCCCGGCTGCCCGGCTGCAGTACTCCTGCCAGCGTCAGTTGCGGGCTGCCGAGGGGGCCATCGGCGCTGGCTTCGCTGAAGCGCAGGCTGAGCAGGCCGGGCAGCTGTTGGTCGATGCGCACCGAGCGGCAGCCCCTGGTCGCGGGGCTGGCCCCTGCGCTGCTGCTGGTCTGTCGCAGTCGGCAGTGGCTGGGGCGACTCTGCCAGCGGCCGAAATCCTCCGGACCGTTCAGGCCCTGGCCCCGGGCCGGTGCCAGCAGGCCCGCCAGTCCGGCCAGGCCCAGCAGCCAGGCCCCGCTGGCTTGAAGGCTGGGGAAAGGGCCCATGGCGGTCAAGCCGATCAATAGCCGGAATCGGCCACGCAGATGCCCTGGCAGCTGATGCCATTGCTGGCCGTCCGTCCGCAATGGCCGCACAGCACCGGGTCGGCGCTGGCCGCGACCTCGGCGGATGGCCGCGTCGCCGTTGCCTCCCCGGCCTGGGGGGAGGCGCAGGTCGGGACCGGAGTTGCGCTCTCGGGGCCGGGTGCTGGCGAGGCCGGGGGCTGGGACATCGGCTGGCAGGGGATCGGGGGCGTGCAGGGTCGGTGGCTGGGCCGCCGTAGGCGCCGGTTCGGAAGATCGTGGCGGAGCCTGGCTCTGGCGGCGGTCAGGGGACCGGGCCTTTTCGGGGGACAGGGTTGGCCGGCCGATGCCGGCGACGGCTGGGGATCGATCATGCTCAGCGGGCTCCCGCAGCGCAATGGCCATGGTGCAGCAGCCTTCTGGTTCCGTGGGGTCCGATCCGCGGGTGGCTGGGCCTGGCATTGGGGTGGGCACCTGGTCCTGGGGAAACCAGTTTCTCTGGGGCTACGACCCCGCCCAGGACGCTGGCCTGGAGGCCTGCTTCCGCCGGGCTGTGCAGCTGGGGCTGACCTTCTTCGACACCGCCGATTCCTATGGCACCGGGCGGCTGCTGGGGCGCAGTGAGCAGCTGTTGGGTGCGTTCTCTGCCCGGCTTGATCCCGCCCAGCGCTCGACGCTCACCTTGGCGACGAAGCTGGCTCCCTTCCCCTGGCGCCTGGGGCGCGGTGGCTATCGCTCCGCCTTCGAGGCCTCGCGCCAGCGGCTGCAAGGCCAGCTTGATCTGGTGCAGCTGCACTGGAGCACGGGCCGCTATGCCCCCTGGCAGGAGGGCCCCCTGCTGGAAGGTCTTGCCGATCTGGTGCAGCAGGGGCAGGTGGCGGCCCTGGGGGTGTCCAACATGGGCCCCAGGCGTCTGCGCCAGGTCCATGCCCGTCTGGCCGAGCGGGGCGTGCCGCTGCGCAGCCTCCAGGTGCAGCTGTCGCTGCTCTGTCCGGGGGCGGTGGCGCCCGGCGGTGTGGTCGAGGTCTGCCGCGAGCTCGGCATGGAACTGATCGCCTACAGCCCCCTGGCCCTGGGGCTGCTGGGCCGTCCCCCCGGTCCGCTGCCGACCTTGCCGGCTGGACTGCGGGGGCTGCTCTGGCGCCGGCTGTGGCCGGGGGTGCAGCCGCTGCTCGAGGCGATGGCCCGCATCGGCGCCGGGCATGGCGCCGGCGGTGACGCCGTGGCCCTCAACTGGTGCCGGGCCCATGGGGCGATGCCGATCGTGGGCCTGCGCACGGTGGAGCAGGCGGAACGGGCCGCCGCCGCCCTGAGCTGGCAGCTCAGCCCGGAGCAGCGCTTGGAGCTGGATCAGCTGGCCTTCGCGGCCGCTGCCAGCGGCACCCGGATGCCGGCCAACCCGTTCGAGAGCGCCTGAAACCCGCGGGGCAATCGCGCTCAGCTGACGCCGCTGGCGGCGGGGGCGGGGGTAAGAACCACCGGCAGGGCCGCCGCCCGGGGCTGGGGGGGCTCGTTGCGCTGCAACAGTCGCAGCACCTGGGGATCGTCGACGGACCCCTCGCTGCTGCCCTGGCTGGGGGCGCAGGCGGCCAGGGCCTCCTGCAGCAGGGAATCAAAGGTGGAGCCGGGGAGACGGTGGCGGGCCAGTTCCAGGAAAGCCCGGGGCAGGGATTCGCCGGCTGCGGTGCGCAGGGCCGGATTGCTGCGCCGCAACTCCTGTTCCTGGGCAATGGCCGACAGAAAGCGTTCGGTCACGTCCCGCTTGGTGCCGGCGCGGATGCGGGTGTCCTGTTCGGCATCGGAAAGGGACACCTGATTCTCCAGTTCCCCTAGCCGGCGCTGCAGGCTGTCCAGCACTTCCGTGGCTTCCTTGGCGATGTGGGTGAGCTGCCCGTCGGAGAGGCGGGGCAGGTCGGCCACATACACCTTGCCGTGGTCCCGCAGGGTGAGGAACGTCGGGCGCTGGCCACCGGGACCGCCCTCCCTCAGGCCGACGGGGGCTTCCCGCAGGCGCGGCCGGGGCTGGATCGGGCGCTGGGGGGGTACGGGGCCGGCGGAGGAGCGGCGGCGGGTGATACGGGATGTGCTGTTGTCAAACATCAGTCAATGTGGGGGGAGTGACGAGCCCTCCCTGAGGTCGCGTAGGACGGTGGCTGGACATCACCCGGACTTAGCCGGGTCTTCCGCGGAAGCAACTCAATGTAGCGAGGAACACTGTTGGGTCATGGCCCCCGCTGGATCGCTGGCCAGGATCGCTGCGGCCCTGGATGGGCGCTGGGCCAGGGGACTGTTCAGGATTCGGGCAGCCCTTCCAGGGGCTGCTCGCCCGCCGGTCCGTCCTCGATGCGGCCCAGCTCCCAGGCCTGAAACCCCTGCGCGTGGCAGACCGACAGGGCGCTGGCCACGGCCTCGGCCGGCAGCACCAGGCAATAGCCCACCCCCAGATTGAAGGTGTGCCAGAGATCCGACTCGGGCACCTCGCCGTTCTGCTGCAGCCAGCGGAACAGGCTGGGGCGCTCCCAGCTGCCGGGATCGATCACGGCGTGCAGCTCGGCCGGGAAGCAGCGGGGAAGATTTTCGGGCAGGCCGCCACCGGTGATGTGGGCCATGCCGTGCAGGGGAATCCGGGCCTGCAGCAGGGCCCGCACGAGGGAGCCATAGAGCTGGGTGGGGGTCAAAAGGGCCTCGATCAGTCCCCGGCCGTCGTCCAGGGCTGTGCTGGCGTCCACGTTCCGGGTTTCGAGGATGGCCCGCACCAGGCTGAAGCCATTGCTGTGCACGCCGCTGCTGGCCACCGCCAGGATCCGATCGCCGGGGCGTACCCGCTGCCCGTCGATGCGTTCGTCTTCTTCGACCACCGCCACGCAGAAGCCGGCCAGGTCGTAGCGGCCCGGGCCGTAGAAGCCGGGCATCTCGGCGGTTTCGCCACCCAACAGGGCACAGCCGCTTTGGCGGCAGCCATCGGCGATGCCCTCGACCACCTCGGCCATCGCTTCGGGACTGAGCTTGCCGGTGGCGATGTAGTCGAGAAAGAACAGCGGTTCGGCGCCACAGGTGATCACGTCGTTGACGCACATCGCCACCAGATCGATGCCCACCTCGTGGTGGCGGCCATGGGCCTGGGCCAGCTCCAGCTTGGTTCCCACCCCATCGGCACCGGCCACCAGCAGGGGCTTGCGCAGCCCCTCGGGCAGGCGGCAGAGGCCGCCGAAGCCGCCCAGGCCGCCCAGCACCTCCGGACGCCGGGTGGTTTCGACGCTGTTGCGGATCCTCTCCACGAAGGCCCGCCCGGCGCCCACGTCGACGCCAGCGGTGCGGTAGTCCATGGATCGGATCAGCAAGGTCGTAGGTCTTGATCTTCCGATGCCGCCGACCCCAGCGAGGGTGTCCGGGCCTGGACTGACCCCGTTCGGGGTGGACGGTTGGCCGATCGGCTCAAGCCCCAATCAGCTGGGCTTATGCGCTGCATTGGATTTTCTGATGATCGTCCCGGTCGCTGGGCTGGAGAACCCCTGCCAGGCAGGGGGAAGCGGTTGGCGATGACGAAAGCTGATGATTCCTTGGTCGGGTTTGTTGCTTGTTTTCGCCGGCGCATGGCGGTTACGTTTGCGCCGTTGTTACTTCCTGATAGGAACTCGTACGGCGAATTTGCATCGAAGTTTCGGGGCACAGTCCTGGCTCTGATGTTGCAAATCCCAGTCACTGCCTCCGCTGTTTCGTTCCGCGACCAGCACCGGCTCTGGCTTTGTCCGCTGGCTTGTTCCGACTGTCATGCGTGCACCTCAGCTCCTCGGCGCCGCCGCTCTCCTGATCGCCAGCAGCAGCTCCTTCGCTCCTGCAACGGCCGCTACCTTCTCGTCCACGTCTCCCGCCGTGGCCATCCGCGAGCTCGACGCGGCTCCCAACTGGGACGAGAAGTTCATCAGGCAGATGAATCCGGCTCCGGCTGCAAATGGTCTTCTCGCCTCCGCCGACGTCAGCGTCGGTCAAGCCAGCTGGTACGGCCCTGGCTTTTATGGCGGCCGCACCGCCAGTGGTGAAGTTCTCAGGCCCGGCACTCTCACCGCGGCTCACCGCTATCTGGCTTTCGGCACCAAGGTGCGTGTCACCAACCTCCAAAACGGCCTCACCGCCGTCGTCCGCATCAACGATCGCGGCCCCTTCCACGGCGGTCGCATCATTGATCTGGCCCACGGTGCGGCCCAGCAACTGGGGGTGACCTCCAGCGGCACCGCCCAGGTGAAACTCGAAGTTCTGAACTGAGGTTCAGCGACGACGTGGCTGACCATCCCTGAAGGCACCCCGGGTCTCCTGGGTAGGCCTGCAGTTTCCAGCCCATCCGCCAATCTGGCGGGTGGGCTTTTTGCAGGGGTGACGATGCAGGTGCTGCGCACGGCCAGTGAGCTGAACCGCTGGCGTCGTCAGGAGGCGACCAGGCCCCTGCATTTCGTGCCGACCATGGGAGCCCTGCATCAGGGCCATCAGCAGCTGCTGCGCCGGGCCTCCCAGCCCCGAGGCGGCCTGCAGCCCAGGGTGCTGCTGAGTGTGTTCGTCAATCCGCTGCAGTTCGGACCGGCCGAGGATTTCGAGCGCTACCCCCGCGATCTGGTCCGGGATGGGGAGTTGGCGGCCGCCGCAGGGGCCGAAGCCCTGTTCGCTCCTGATTTAGTCGTGGTCTATCCCCACGGGGATCAGGACATCACCAGGATCCAGGCGCCAGCTTCGCTGCAGCGCGAGCTCTGCGGCCGCAGCCGACCGGGCCATTTCGACGGTGTGGCGACGGTGGTCTGCCGGCTGCTGGCCCTGGTACGACCGGATCGGCTGCTGCTCGGCGAGAAGGACTGGCAACAACTGGTGATCCTGCGCCGGGTGATAGCCGATCTGGGCCTGCCGCTGCAGGTGCAGGGTTGCGCCACGGTGCGCGAGAGCGACGGCGTGCCCTGCAGTTCCCGCAATCGCTACCTCAGCGCCGCCGAACGGTTGCGGGCTGCGGCCCTGCCGGAGGCCCTGGCTGCCGCCCGGCTTGAGGCCCTGCAGCAGCCGGAGGGTGCCGAGGCCGTAGCGCTGATCGCCCAGGTGCGGCGCCACCTGGAGGCGGCCGATCTCGCGGTGGATTACGTGCAGCTGGTGCGGGCGCATAGCCTGGAGGCGTTGCCACGGGCCCGGGGCCTCTGCCTTTTGGCGGCCGCGGTGCACTGCGGCACAGGCCGTCTGATCGATCACGTCTTGTTGATGTCCCGCCCGCCGATCGTTGCCATTGATGGTCCCGCCGGAGCCGGCAAGAGCACGGTCACCCGGGCCTTTGCCCGCCGGCTCGGCCTGGTCTATCTGGACACCGGCGCCATGTATCGGGCCCTGACCTGGTGGGTGCAGCGCCAGGGGGGGGATCCCGCCGATGCCGCTGCCGTGGAGCCCCTGTTGCAGGGGCTCGATCTGCGCTTTTCCAGCGGCGAGGGGGAACTGCAGCGGGTCCAGATCAATGGCCATGACGTCACCGAGGCGATCCGCAGCCCCGAGGTCACGGCCCTGGTGAGCACGGTGGCGGCCCACGGCTGCGTGCGCGAGGCCCTCACCCGCCAGCAGCAGGCGATGGGGGCCCGGGGCGGCCTGGTGGCCGAGGGGCGCGACATCGGCACGGTCGTGTTCCCGGATGCCGACTGCAAGGTGTTCCTCACCGCCACGGTGGCCGAGAGGGCCCGGCGCCGGGCGGAGGATCTCGGCCAACGGGGGTTCCCGGTGCCGCCGCTGCCGGAGCTGGAGGCCAGCATTGCCGAGCGCGACCATCTCGACTCCACCCGTGAAGTGGCGCCGCTGCTGCAGGCGGACGATGCGGTCGAACTGGTCACCGATGGCCTGAGCATCGAGGCCGTGATCGACGCCCTGGTCGATCTGTTCCGCCAGCGCGTGCCCGAGGAGGCCTGGCCGGACCCCAGTTGAGGCGCCCCATGCCAGCAGCGCTGGCGGGTTTGGCTCAGGTCAGCCTGCCCGGTTCAGGGCGCTGGGTTCAGGGTGATGGGGCGGGCGACTCGGGCGGGAGGCCGTTCCTGCGTTCCGCCAGAAGCGCTGTCAGCAGCCCCGCGCAGGCGTCCTCCAGCAGGTCGAGCACATGGTCGAAGCCGGCTTCGCCGCCGTAGTAAGGGTCCGGCACCTCCTGCTGGGAGAAGCGGCGGCCGTACTGCAGCAGGGGCGTGATCGCCGCCCGGCGAGGAGTGCGGCGGCCGAGGGTCCTCACGGCGGCCAGGTTCTCCGCATCCATGGTCAGGATGTGATCGAAGGTCTGTAGGTCCGCCACCGTGAGCTGGCGGGCCCGGCTGGGCAGGTGAATGCCCCGGCGTTCGGCGGCGGCCCGCATCCGCCGGTCGGCGGGCTGGCCCACATGCCAGCTGCCGGTGCCGGCGGAGTCCACCTCGAAGCTGCTTTCCAATCCGGCTTCGGCCAGCTGGTGCAGGAACACCCCTTCGGCGGCCGGCGAGCGGCAGATGTTGCCGAGGCAGACGAACAGCAGTCGGGTCGGTGCCTGGCTCACGGCTGCGCCCCCGCCGGATCAGGCTCCGCTGCGCCTCCGGACAGCGCCAGGATCCGCTGCAGAGCCAGCCTGGCCCGCAGCCGCACCACCGCTGTCTCCTCCCGTTCCGGCTGCCCCAGGGCCGCCAGGGCTTCCAGCAGGTGCTGCCGTTCCTGGAGCCGGCGATCCTGCCGGAGGCCGAGGCTCTCGAGCCCGACGCTCACGGCGTAGCGCACCACCCATTCGCCATCGCGGCAGCCCGCCAGCAGGGCCTGCAGGCTCCGCTCCCGCACCGCCAGGCGTTGCGGCGCCTCCAACGTCTCCAGCCGCAGGCTGCCCAGGCCGCAGGCGGCGGCCCGCCGCACGCTGGGCCCCACATCCGTGCCGAGGGCCTCCTCCAGCAGCTCCAGGCCGCGCACATCGCCGATGCCGGCCAGGGCCCGCACCGCCCAGGCCCTGGCGCCGTAGTTGCGGGGATCGAGGCTGTCCAGGATCGGCTGCACCGCCGCCGGCCCCAGCCGGATCAGGCCCTCGACGGCGGCGACGGCGGCCCCGGGATTGTTGAAGCCCAGCACCTCCACCAGGCAGTGGATCGCCTCGGTGTTGACGCTCTCGCCGTGGTCGCTGTTGGCCAGAGCCCAGGTGGCGCTGAGCATCGCCTGGGAGCTGGCGGCCTGTTGGACGGCCCGGATCCGTTCGCCGATCGTGTCCATCACAGCAAGGCTCGCATCGCTTGTCACAACAGGGAATCCATGGCGCTCAACACGGTCTCCACCGCCACGTCGTCGTCGTGGTGTTCCCCCTGTTCCACCAGGCCCCGCAGGGCGATCAGCTTGAGGCTGTTCTCGGCCAGGGTGCGGCAGATCGGCTCGAGCGCCGGCCGCCAGCCGACGGCCCCCAGATCCATCAGGGCGGCGCGCCGCACCTGCAGCTGGGGATGGTCCAGCAACTCCACCAGCGGTTCGGCCCAGCGGGGTTCCCCACTCAGCTGCAGCAGGGCCCGGCAGGCGGCGCTGCGGATCAGGGGGCGCTCATGGCCGATGAAGGGCTCGATCACGGCGATCACCTCCGGCCTCGCCACGCCGATGGCCCCCAGGGCTTCCAACATCGCCTCACAGGGTTCCTGCAGGCGCGGGCTGTCCGTTCGGCTGGCGCCGGCCCCGGCCGGGCCGCTGGCCAGGCGCCGTTGCAGGGCTGCCACGGCCTCGGTGGCTTCCAGCTCACCGAGGGCGCGGGCGGCCGCTTCGCGCAGGCCGTCATCCTCGTCGTCGAGGGCCGCCAGCAACTCGGGAATCGCACCGGGATCGCCCAGCTTGCCGAGGGCGCGGGCGGCATTGCGGGCGACGGCGTTCTCCTCGACGCCGGCGCCGGGATCGCGGGGGCGCCGCTGCCGCAGGGCAGCCAGCAGCAGCGGCAGGGCCTCCGGGTGGCGGCTGCGGTTGCGGCCCAGCCACCAGGCGGCGTAGTACTGCGCCGAGGGATCCTCGCTGCGCAGCCGGGCGAGCGCCTCGTTCTCATCGATCGGGCCGTCGCTCATCGGCGCTCGACAGGCAATGCGGAGATGTCGATGCTGCCACTGCGCTGGCCAACGGCGGCGGCGGCTGCAACGGGCTGCAAAACAGCCACCGCAGGCCGTCCCGGCATGGAACGCTGCTGGCTGGTCAGATCAAGGTCAGCAGCCAGCCAAGCCTTGCCCCCACATGATGGGCCTTGCTGCTCAGATTGTGCTCAGCGGTCATCAAGATCAACGCCGCTGCAG
>JBAXXM010000018.1:0-50185 GCA_037127935.1 Synechococcaceae cyanobacterium ELA739 | reverse complement strand
TCTCGGCCGCTGCTCGGTTTCCCGCGCAGTCCAAAAGCTTACCACCTGTTTGGCTAAGGCGAGTCGATCAGCAGGGAGATCCCTTGGATACAGGGGGATTACTGCCGGTGACGCAGCCGCAAGTGATGGCCCCTGAGCGACGAGACGCCTTGCAGCGCCTTGATTTCAGGCTACTTGGACGGCGCATGAAGAACTGTCTCGACCGCGCCCATGCCAAAGGGTCGCGCGCCGACCTCTCCGTCAGCATCTGCCGACATTCCTGTTTGAACCGGCGAAGCTGGCTGGCTGGCCTTCCGCGCTCGGACCTTCTGACCGCCATGCGGCCGCTGAGGGTGAGCCGAAAGGATCGGGGGCTCAAGCGCACCAGCAGGAGCCATGACCATCAGTGGTGGCATGGAACGAAAGAATCACCCTTTGGCACCCCCCCCATTTGCCTGCGATGCCGATGCCGGTGAACCAAGGCAGCCATGGGTGTCACCGGCCACCTGGGGGTAGGAGGAGGGCTCCATGCAGCCGAACTGCTGCGGGCAGGTCAACTGGCACAGCCCTGGGGACAGGCCTGCTTCGAAGACTCGACTGGCCATCACGACGATGGGCGGCAACCTCAGCGCCATAACCCTGCGGCTTGCCAACAAAAAAGCCGCGGACTGGCCGCGGCTGGGAAACAGGAAGAGGCTGTTGTGAAGCCGAAGCTTCAGAAGAGGCCGAGGGTCAGGGATTTGTCGATCGGAAGTGCGGCACCGATGCCCAGGTAGATGGTGAAGAAGGTCCCGAACAGGAAGGCGGCCATGGCCACCGGACGGCGGAAGGGGTTCTGGAACTTGTTGAAGCTCTCGATGAACGGGATCAACATCAGTCCCAGGGGAATCATGGTCTGCAGGGCGATGCCGAGCAGCTTGTTGGGGACAACCCGCAGGATCTGGAAGACCGGGTAGAGGTACCACTCCGGCAGGATCTCAAGCGGCGTGGCGAAAGGATCGGCCTTGTCCAGCAGCATGGCCGGGTCAAGCACCGCCAGGCCAACGATGCAGGCGAAGGTCCCCATGATGACCACGGGGAAGATGTAGAGCAGATCGTTGGGCCAGGCGGGCTCACCGTAATAATTGTGGCCCATGCCCTTGGCCAGCTTGGCCCGCAGCTTGGGATCGGTGAGATCGGGCTTCTTGAGGATGTGCATGGTGGTGTGAGCGTGAGGACAGCGTAGGCGGACCGATGGGGATCAGAGGGGACCGGAGATGCCCTGCTTACGAATCATCAGGAAGTGGATCAGCATGAAAACCGCCAGCAGCCAGGGCAGGACGAAGGTGTGCAGGCTGTAGAAGCGCGTGAGGGTGGATTGGCCGACGCTCTCGCCGCCGCGCAGGAGCTCAACCATGAAGTCGCCGATCACGGGTACGGCCGCAGGCACGCCGCTCACGATCTTGACGGCCCAATAGCCGACCTGATCCCAGGGGAGGGAGTAGCCGGTGACCCCGAAGGACACCGTGATCACCGCCATGGTGACGCCGGTGACCCAGGTCAGCTCACGGGGACGCTTGAAGCCACCGGTGAGGTAAACCCGGAAGACGTGCAGGATCAGCATCAGCACCATCATCGAGGCGCTCCAGCGATGGACCGAGCGGATCAGCCAACCGAAGCTGACATCCGACATCAGGTACTCCACCGAGGTGTAGGCCTCCACCACCGTTGGCTTGTAGTAGAAGGTCATCGCGAAGCCAGTGGCGAACTGGATCAGGAAGCAGACCAGCGTGATGCCGCCGAGGCAATAGAAGATGTTGACGTGCGGGGGCACGTACTTGGCCGAGACGTCATCGACGATGGCCTGGATCTCCAGACGTTCGTCGAACCAGTTGAAAACGGGGTTCTTGGCGTCGGGTGCGGCAGGAGACGAGTTCGCCATGCAGCCTTGGGACTTGGGTTGCGAGAGTCTACCGATCGTCCTGACCCCCCCGTGAGCGAACCAGCCCCGTCACCCAGTCCCGCTCAACCCTTTGCAACAGGCGCTCGCCGCAGGCTGGCAGGACTGCTCTGCCTGCTGGCTGTGTTCGGGCTCTGGCTGCCCGTCGATCTGGGCCCCCTGCCGTTCGGCGCCCGGCCGGCGCTGGCCCTCAGCGATGTCCAGCAGCTGGTGGTCGAGGCCTGGCGGCTGGTCAACCAGAGCTACGTCGATCCCAGCCGGCTGGAGGCGGTGCAGTGGCGGCGGCTGCGGCAGAAGGCCCTAGAGCAGTCGATCGTCAGCTCCGCGCAGGCCTACGACGCGATCGAAGCGATGCTGGCGCCGATCGGCGACCCCTACACCCGGGTGCTGCGGCCCGCCGACTTCGGCAGCCTGCAATCCAACACGCTTGGCACCGTCTGCGGAGTGGGCCTGCAACTGAGCCTGAGGGCCAGCGATCAAGCGATCGTGGTGATCGCCCCGCTGGATGGTTCACCGGCCGCTGAGGCCGGCATCGCCTCGGGCAGTGAACTGGTGCGTGTGAACGCCCTCAGCGCAAAGGAGCTGGGGCTGGAGGCCACGGCCGCCGCCCTGCGCGGGGAGGCCGGCAGCGAGGTGATCGTGAGCCTGAAAGCCCCCGGACGGGATTGCAGCAGGGAGGTGGTGCTGAAACGGCGCCAGGTGGATCTGCTGCCGGTCCGCTTCAGCGAGTTGTCCCGCGATGGGCACCGGCTCGGGGTGCTGCGCATCACCCAGTTCAGTGAACCTGTGCCCGTTCAGGTGCGGGATGCCCTGCAGGCGTTCAACCAACCAGGTCCCGGGCATCAACCGATCGAGGGCCTGCTGCTCGATCTGCGCAACAACTCCGGTGGCCTGGTGCAGGCGGGCCTGGCGGTGGCCAACAGCCTGCTCGACGCCGAACCGATCGTCGAAACCCAGGACCGCGGCGGCATCAGCGATCGCCAGGTCGCTGGAGCAGGCAGCCTCTATCGGGGCCCGATGCTGACCTTGGTGAACGGCGGTACGGCCAGCGCCAGTGAAATCCTGGCCGGGGCCCTGCAGGACAGCGGCCGCTCGCCCCTGGCCGGCAGCCGCACCTACGGCAAGGGTTTGATCCAGACCCTGATCCCCCTCGGAGATGGCAGCGGCCTGGCGGTGACGGTGGCCCGTTACCTCACCCCGAGCGGTCGCGACATCCAAAACCAGGGCATCGAACCGGATCTGACGCTGGCGGCACCGGAGCCCCTCAACCCCGGCGGCGATAACGACGGCTGGCTGGGGCAGGCCGAAGGGCTGCTGGTGCAGACCATCGAGACGGCGGCGGCACCATGAGCCAACGCACTTATCACGACCCCTTGCACGGCGCGATCGGCCTCGATCGGGCCGTGCCGGCCGAAGCCCTGGCCATTGATCTGATCGACACCGCCCCCTTCCAGCGATTACGGCGGATCCGCCAGCTCGGCACCGCCTATCTGACCTTTCAAGGGGCCGAATCCAGCCGCTTCACCCATTCCCTCGGGGTGCTGCACCTGGCCCGGCTGGCCCTCGACCACCTGCTGCGCCTAGAGCCGGCCCTGGTGGAACACCGCAGCGCCCTCTATGCGGCCGCCCTGCTGCACGACATCGGCCACGCCCCCTTCAGCCATTCCGGCGAGGAAATGTTCGGCCTGCGCCACGAGAGCTGGTCGGGGCGACTGATCCGGGAGCACCCGGCCCTGCGCGATCGCCTGGAGGCCGAGCGCCCTGGCCTGGCGGTTGAAGTGGCCGATCTGCTCGAACACGGCCGCCATCCCTGTGGCGCGATCAAGGCCCTGGTGAGCAGCCAACTGGACTGTGACCGCCTTGACTACCTGCTGCGCGACAGCCTCAGCACCGGCACCAGCTACGGCCAACTGGACCTTGAGCGGATCCTGGCCAGCCTCACCCTGGCCCCCGACGGCAATCTGGCGGTGCATCCCAAGGGACTGATGGCCGTGGAGCACTACCTGGTGGTGCGCCAGCTGATGTATCGGACCGTCTACAACCACCGGCTCAATGTGGTCAGCACCTGGCTGCTGATGCGCGCCATCGCCGTGGCCAGGCGGCTTGGGCCTGGCCTGGCCTGGGCCGACGGGCCGCTGGCCCAATGGCTCTGGCAACCCAAGTCCTTGACGATCGGGGACTACCTCGCCAATGACGACATCCGCACCGGCTATCACCTGGCCCGCTGGCGCGAGGAGGGACCGGCCGAGCTGGCGGAACCCTGCCGCCGCCTGCTGGACCGCCAGCTGCTGCGGGCCACCGATGTGAGTGAGCGGCCCAGCGGCGAACGGCTGGAACTGCTGGCTGAGACCCGGGGACTGGCGGCGGCGGCCGGCCTGGATCCGGAGGGCTGTTGCGGCCTGCAACAGCGCTCCAGCCGGGGCTACCACGTCTATAAAGGAGGCCTGCGCCTCTGGGACGGCCGCCGACTGGAAGCGCTCGAGCAGCGATCCGCCCTGGTGGACACCCTGGCCCGTGCCGAGCAGAGCGCCTGGTTGATCCACCCCGTGGAGGTGGGTCCGGCCCTGGCCGAGCGATTGCGACAGGAGCGAACGTCAAACAGCAGCGCTGGGCCCGCCTAGGTTTCGCTCCACCCTGCAGCGCGCCGATGGCCGCCGAACTGATCCCGGCGCTGGCCCCGCAACAGTGCCATCTGCTGCGGCTGCCCGAGGCCGCAGATGGGGCGAGTGCTCTGCAGGAGACGCTCTATGCCCTGGGTGGCCAGGATCTACAGGGCAGCGTGTTGCTGGATGCCGGCGTCTGGCTGTTGCGCCTGCCCGACCTGCGCAGCCTGCAGCAGCGACTGCAGCGCCACCGGTTGCAGCTGGTACGCGTGCGCGCCCAGCACCCGGAAACCCTGGTGGCCGCGGCGGCGCTGGGCCTGGAGACCGAAGCGACGCCAACGGCTCCTCCGCCCTTGAGCCCTCAGGCCGCGAACACCTCGGACAACAAACTGACGATTCATCGGGGCACCCTGCGCTCCGGCGACCATCTGCAGAGCCAGGGCTCGGTGCTGCTGCTCGGGGATCTCAACCCGGGGGCGCGGGTCAGCGCCGGCGGCCATGTGCTGGTGTGGGGGCGACTGCGGGGCGTAGCCCACGCAGGGGTGAGCGGTGATCGCACCGCCCGGATCGTGGCCCTGCATCTGCGACCCCTGCAACTGCGCATCGCCGATGCGGTGGCCCGTGGACCCGCCGATGCCCCGGCCGATGGCCAGGCCGAGGAAGCCCAGCTGGTGAACGGTGAAATCCAAATCGAACCGGCCCATCCCGGCTGGCCGCTGCCCGAATGAATCGGGCCATGGGGGCACTGGTGAAGGGAGCCGAGCTCAGCGATTGATCACGCCGAACCCGCCCAACAGGCCGGCAAACGCCATGAACCAGAGCGGCGAGATCCTTGTGCGCAGCATCAGCACACAGACCACCACGGACACCACCACACCGGCGGCGTTGGTGTCGGCCGTATGCAGGATCTTGATGCCAACCTCAAACAGGATGCCGAGGGTGATCGGCCCCAGGCCACGCTCAAAAGCAATGCGCCAGGGGGAATGTTGGAGCTTGTTCCAGCTGAGGCAGGCCGCCACCATCACCAGGGTGGAGGGCAGCAGGATCGCCAGTTCGGCCCCATAGCCGCTGAGCAGGGCCCACCAGGGGCCTTCCGGCCAGCCAGCCCCCAGCCCCAGCAACCCCACCAGCATCGAACTGGGACCGGGCGCCGCCTCGGCCAGGGCATAGAGATCGGCGAACTGGGAGGAGGTGAGCCAGCAGAACTGATGGACGCTGATGTGCTGGTATTCGCTCAGCAGCGTGTTGCCGCCGCCAAGGGAGAACAGCGACAAGCCCAGGAAGGTGCCAAGCACCTGCAGCAGATGGCCCAGGTCGGTGAGCGAAGTGGGGGAGCAATGGCCCCCGACCGCGTCGCTGGTGGCGGTGGCTGTCGAGGCGGCAGCGACCGACAGGCTGGCCATGAACCAGGTGCTGGGCGTGGCACCGGTCAGAAGGAGCGGCAGGCTCACGGCTGCTGGCCCTGACGTTCACCCCGCGGCCAGTACCAGGCCATCGCCAGGGGCCCGGCGATCAGCACCACCGGCACCAGGCGCACATGGAAGAACTCCATCGCCACGAAGGTGGCGGCGGCCAGCAGCAGAGCCACCGGATCCTTCCAGTACTGATCCAGGATCTTGAAACCCATCGACAGGGCCATGCCGGCGGCGGCGGCCACCACGCCGGCCAGCACCCGATCGACCGCCGGCAGGGTGTGGAAGGAGAAGTAGGCCACCCCCAGCAGCATCAGCAGGCTGAACGGCACCAGCAGCATGCCCGCCAACGCCGCCAAGGCGCCACTGAGCCCACGGAAGGCGGCGCCGATGTAGACGGCCATGTTGATCTGATTCGGCCCCGGAAACAGTCGTGCCACCGTCAGACCGGTGAGGAACTCCTCGTTGCTGAGCCAGCCGCGTTGCTCGACGACGATGCGCTGGCTCCAGGCCGACAGCCCCCCCCCGAAGGCGGAAAGGGCCACCTGCAACATGCCGATGAAGATTTCGCGATGACTGGGGGGCTGCTCAATCATGGACGAAATGGGGATCCGGGGGCAGTTCGCCGGCCTCGTGCATGCTGGGGTCGAGGGGATCGGGAGCTGTATATTTGCTGGCCTGATCCCAATCCGCCTGGAACACCAGCTTGAGGCGCTCCACCACCTCGGGGGCATCACTTTCGATCCCCAGTTCACGGCGCAGATCAAAGGCGCTGCGATCGATGTTCATCGAACCGGTCTGGGCATAGGCGCCGTCGACGAGGATCAATTTGGCGTGGAGTTTGAGATGTTTCTGCCGGCGGACCTTAACGCCGAAGCGCTGCATGATCCGCAGCGATGAAAACGTGTCATAGATGTCCCAGTCGCTGATGCCATGCTTACCGCCGCAAAGGACACGCACCTTGACGCCGCGTTCACGGGCACAGACGATCCGGTCCAGGATCACCGCATCGACAAACTTGGGATGCTGAATCCAGAGGGTGCTGGTGGCGGCATCAATGATGCGGGCCATCTGACCGCGGCTATGGGCGCTGCTCCACACCAGGCCCAAATTGAGTTGAGGCACGAAGAAGGTTCGATACCAGTCGGCCTCGAAACCGGCGATCACCTGGGCGACCACGTCAGGATTCTGACTGACGATGCCGTAATCACGGGTTTCCGTGAAGTACTTGTCCGAGAGATTGAAGGTGGCAACCAGGACCGAATGGCGATCGATCACCATCGATTTCTCATGGGTGACCGGGAAGGCCTCCGAAGTCCAGGCCGTTTCGATGCCGGCGGCCTGCAAGCGGGCAAAAGCCTCATCGTTCCAGCGATCGCCGCCGGAGGTGTGGGGGTTGAGCATCACCCTTACCTGCACCCCCCGCTCCTGGGCCCGTTGCAGAGCCTGTTCAATGGCTTCGGACTCGAGCTTGAACTGCTTGAGCAGCAACTGCTCGCTGGCCGCATCAATCAGCTCGACCACGGAGCGGCAACCGTCGTCGGGCATGACCACCAAGCGCTGATGGGAATGAAGAAGTTCGGCCATCCTTGGGGTCAAGATACAAAGCTTGTTTTAGGTGCATCCGCCAGGTCCTGTCGAGCCGGGCCCCACAAGGCGGGGCAGCTGCCAGCCGGATCGGCCGAGCCGGCCTAGCCTGCGCCGACGTTGATGGATGCCGTGACGACAGCTTCCGCCCGCATCATTTTGATCTGCTCCGGCAAAGGAGGGGTGGGCAAGACCACCCTCACCGCCAACCTGGGAGTTGCCCTGGCCCGGCTCGGCAAAACCGTGGCCGTCCTGGACGCCGATTTCGGTCTGCGCAATCTCGACCTGCTTCTGGGCCTGGAAAACCGGATCATCTACACCGCCCAGGAGGTGCTGGCGGCCAGCTGCCGCCTGGATCAGGCCCTGGTGAAGCACAAGCAGCAGCCCAACCTGGCCCTGCTGCCGGCCGGGAACCCCCGGATGCTCGAGTGGCTGACGCCCGAGGACATGCAGACCATCGCCGGCCTGCTGGCGGAACGCTCCGACTACGTCCTGATCGACGCCCCCGCCGGCATCGAGCAGGGCTTCAAGAATGCGGCCGCCGCCGCGCGCGAGGCGATCGTGATCACCACCCCGGAGGTCTCGGCGGTGCGCGATGCCGACCGGGTGATCGGCCTGCTGGCCACGATGGACGTCAAACCGGTGCAACTGGTGCTGAACCGGGTGCGGCCCAAAATGATGGCCAACCAGGAGATGCTCGCGGTTGACGATGTCACCGACATCCTGGCCCTGCCGCTGCTGGGCCTGGTGCAGGAGGACGAGCGGGTCATCGTCTCGACCAACCGGGGGGAACCGCTCACCTTGGAGGAGAACCCCTCACCCGCCGGCCAGGCCTATCTGAACATCGCCCGCCGTCTCTGCGGCGAGGAGATCCCGCTGATCGATCCCTCCAAGCAACGTCACGGCCTGAGGGCGCGGCTAATCAACAAGCTCAGGAAAACCACGGGACTCTTCTGACGGCCATGACCGTGCTCGATTTCATCAACCGGCTGCTGGGACGCCAGAAGCCCAGCGGCACCATGGCCCGGGAACGGCTGCAACTGGTGCTGGCCCACGACCGCAGCGACCTCAACCCGGAACTGCTGGAGCAGATGCGCCGCGAGATTCTGGAGGTGGTGCAGCGCTATGTGGAGATTGACATCGAGAGCTGCGATGTGAGCCTGGAAACCGAGGATCGGGTCACAGCCCTGCTGGCCAACCTGCCGATCAAGCGCACCCGGGAATTCCCGCTGCCGAAGAACCCCGGCTCGGATCCCAAGACCCCCGAGGGCCGGGGCGAAGATGTCAACCCAACGGATCCGCCTGGCGGCGCCGTCGCCGAGGCCGCCACACCCGGTTCTGACCCTGCCGCCATCGAGCACGCCAGCGACGGCGCCCCAGAGGACAGCAACGAGCCAACCCCTCCCCCTGCGCTCAGCTAATCCCGATCACGGCTCTCCGCCCCAACCGATTGCCCGGATCCAGTGGTGAGTCGGCCGGCCTGCCCGTGGCAGAGGGAAGGGGGCAGAGGAGGGGTGGGCATCGACACTCCCCCACTCGCCCGACTGATGTCGTCCTGGAGCAACGCACCAGCCACCCCCGATCCGTGAGCGGGACGTGGGCTCTGGCCCGCAGAACACCCTTCACCAACGGCTCGCCACGGTCCTGCACAGGAAGCAGGACAAACCGTGCAGAGCTGGGTTGGGATGAGTCAGGACAAGGCCCACTCACCCCGAGGACCCTGCTGCCGCCGGTGGCGTTGGTCCGCTGCGGGGAATGCTGCCAACAGATCACTGGCGCTGACATGCCTCTCTCCCCTCGCGCTCTCGCGGTTGCAGGAGCCCACCCCGCCTGGCTCCTGTCCCCGATCACCCCCGCCGAAGATCGGGTGCTGCAACTGGTGCGCCGCGGCGGCAGCAACCGCAGCATCGCCGCCGAACTCGTGCTCAGTCCACGCACGGTGGAAAGCCATGTCTCAAGCTTGTTGGCCAAAACGGGCTGCCGCAGCCGCAGTCAGTTGCTGCTTTGGGCCCTGCAACACCCCAGCTGCCAGGCCACAGCCAGCACCTGAATCAGCAGTGCAGCAACTGACCTGGCAGCAGGGCGGCGGCCGCAGAGCTGGATCGGCAAAGCTGAGCCGGGGTGCCCCACTGTTGTCCAGCATGACCATCACAGCACCGCCATCAAAAAGCGCCGCTGATTCAAGATTGTTGCGCTGGTCATCCGGGTTCTGTCCCCGCATAGAGCGATCGGCATCATCAGCAGTGCCCCCAATCGCCCGCTGCCCGCTTCATCACGGACAGGTCCGCCTCCATGCTCGCCAGGTTGTCGTCCCGCGATTCCTGCGCCTGTTTGACGATCTCATTGCTTCGCCGTTGCAGCTGCAGCCACAGCAAGGGCACCAGGATCAACAGCACCAGAGCGAGCGAACGCACAAAACTCCGCGACTGCAGGGGTGCGCGTCATTCCCTTGCGCCAGGAGCGCAGGAGCGAACCCAGAGATCGCCGCTGGAAGGGGAAGGTCATGATCCGCCTCGATCCTGACCGCCCAGACCCCTTGCCTACGCCAGCCCTAAGCCATGGGGAGGGCTGCGTCTCGGAACCGGAGGGTACGCCCAACGCAAAAGCGAACGGCCGATGGCCAGCGACCGTGATCGCGGTGGTTGCGCAGCGCCGCCTGATCGCCGCTGCGCCGCTTCAGAATTGGAGCTGCCATTGCAGACCCAGGGCCAGAATCGTGCCAACACCAGCCGGCGCCTGGATCCATTGCAACACCGGTTGCAGCGACAGGCTGCTGTTGATGGCATAGCTGTAGTTGATCTCCAGCAGCGCTTGCGGCCGCAGCGCCGGTAGCAGCTGCTGGTTGAAGCTGCTGTGGCCGAAGCCCAGGGCCAAGACATCAAAGGGGCGTCCCTTGATCAGACCCTGGCAGAGCCAGCCGCCGCTGCCAAACAGCGTCACCGGATTGCCTCCGGCCTCATCACCGCCGCTGAGGCCGAGCCAAAGCCGATTGTCGAGTCCAATCGGCAGCTCAGGTGCCATGGTCAGGGAGCTGAACACCATCGGCAGCAGGGCTCGATGGCTGCGATCGGCGACATAACCGCCGCCCACCTGCAGCAGAGGCGTCGGCAGCAGCCGGCTGAAGGATTGCTGGCCCAGACGAATCGGCTCCCGCAGGCGTCGGGCTCCGGGCAGCCGATCGAAGTGCCACTGCAGCACTTGAAGATGACCATCAAAGCTCGGCTGGTTGGGATCGACCCCCAAGAGAGCCGCCATGTTGGTGCTCGGACTCAAGAAATAGGCGGCATACTTCCATTCGCCCCAGGCGCCGCGATCGCCACCCTGGCCAGGATCGGCGCCGCCAGGTCGCCAGTGCAGCTGAACTCCAGGTGCCACATAGGGGTTGATCGGCAGGCCGGGCTGGTTGAGATTGAGGACGTCGTTAAAGACGGTATTGAGATAGGCCTCCAACACCGGGGCCTGCACAAATCCGGGGTCCAGCGAGAACAGTCCCGCTTTGACATCGACAGCTCCCGCACCGCCCAGCCGCTCAAGGCTGGCTTCGGTGATCCAGAAACCGGTGGGACTGTCCAGGGCCGTCAACGGAAAAGAAGCGCCGATCCGCTGGCCATAGCCGGCCACACCGTTGACATAGGTGAGGGCCCCATTCAGCCGCCAGTGATCGAGCTCGCGCCAACGGCTCTGATCCTTGCCGAAACCGCGGCTGGCGCTGAAATCAAACGTGCTCTGCTGAATCCAGTTGCGGGCCTGAACCAGTCCGCCGGCGGGATTGACGAAACCATCACCCTGCACGGTCAGCCCCAGGTTCAGCCAGGGGGGCACCTGCAACAGACCATTCAGCGTCGGCCAGGACTGGGCCGGAGCCAGGGGAGCCTGGGGTTGGGGCGTGGGGCTGACTGCCGCGGCAATCGCAGGAAGCGCCGCCCCGCCGAGCGTGACTTCAGCAACCGCTGACGGGCTCAGCACAGTCGCGGCTGGGGCTGATGGAAGAACTGCCTTTGGAAGATCGGCTGATCGGAGTTCATTGGTTGGCGATGCCAGGGACAGCGTGGACGCCGGCTCGGCGGGCCGCGGCCGCGGCCTGGCTGACTGTGGCCCGACAGGTCGTAGCTCTGCAGGCAGTCGCTGGGAGGACAGTGACTTGGCGGCCAAGGCCAAATCGGCCGCCTTTTGGGGGGTCTCCGCCAGAGACCGACCTTGCAGCGAGGGTGATGCCTGGGGAAGCCTGGACCCGGCAGGTTCGGCAGCTGCCTTGACAGGGCAGACGATCGATGCCGCGATCAGGCCTGCGCTGACGAGACCGCCCAGTCTCAGCAGACGCCACCGACCTGAGGGGTCGGTCTGCGCGCCTGGGCTGGGCAAGCTCGCCGCTGCGGTGCCGCCGATCGGCCGACTGGGCGCGCCAACAGGTAGCCCCGCTAAACCGGTTCCAATCCCTGGGGCCAGGCAAGCTGGCCCAGGAGCCCAAAGCGGGTGGCAGGTGATACCGGGGGTCAATGCCATGGGGACGCCATCGCCGCTGCTGCCTGGCCAGGCTCCGCAGATGCTGGCATCGATTCAGCAAGATCTGGTTGCAGTCTGGCCCGTTGGCAGTGAACAGCTGGCCAACCAACGGGGCACCTCAGGCTCCGACGAGGTCGAACCGTACAGAAATCCCTCGGCCTGCAGGTTCAAGACCCAGTCCCTTGGCCCGGCTGACCATGCCCCTGCGGCATGGCCACATCTCCGGGGTTTTCGGTCATTCCAGCCATGGATGAGTGAGTGATCATCAATCCGCGTACGGGGATGACGAGCGCTGCCAGGGGAGGAATCGTTGTGTCGCGTCCATCAACCTTGGGCTTCCCAGGAACGAATCCAAGCTATTTATCAAGGGGTTCGCAGCCAAAAGTCCGGTCTTGACCATGGTCCGTTACCGAAAGCCCATGATTCCGTATCAAGAGCAGCTGGTGATCAATTGCAGGACTGATCTTCATCACGGCTTCACAGCCTTAGCTCCATCGCATTGGGCATTCTTCTGAATGCCTGAGGTCTTGGTGGAGCGGCACAGGTATTGGATGCTGCCATCGGCCTTCTCATTCTTCTGCCAGTAAAAGCCCCCAGGACTGGGCTTGCCCTGGGCCACCACCTTGGCCGCGGCGGGAGCCAGGTGGAGCAACGCAGGCCAGAGCAGAGCAGCACAGGCCAGTGCGGGCAGCAAGGAGGTCAGGCGCATGGAAGCAACGATCACGCCCCCCCGCTTTAGCGATGACGGGGGTGACTGTCAGGTAAAGGCTCAAGGTTTTCAGACCGAGACCTTGGGGGGAGCCTCAGCGCCAGCCGAACAGCCAGGCCGCCTGATAAAAAATGAAACTGACCAACCAGGCCAGGATCAACGACCAGAACACCGAGAACAGCGTGAAGCCAAGCCGCTTGGACTCGGTGCGAATCACCGCCACCGTGGAGAGACAGGGGGTGTAGAGCAGGGTGAACAGCATGAAACTCACCGCCTGAACCCAGCTCACCTCACTGGCCAGGGCATGGCCCAGACCACCGCTGCTGGCGGTCTGTCCATAGATCACCGCCAGTCCTCCAAGCACAATCTCCTTGGCGATGAAGCCAAACACCAGGGCCACCGTGAGCCTGGGATTGATGCCGATCGGCGCCAGCAGTGGCTGCAGCAATTCGCCCAGCTGACCCGAGAGCGACTGGGCCGAAGCGGGGGCGACCCCGAAGGGCAGGTTGTTGAGCAACCAGATGCTGACCACGCCGAAGACGATGAAACGGCGGGCCCAGAACCAGAAATGGCGCACCTCCGCCCAGGCACGACGCAGGACCTGGGGGATCGTGGGCAGGCGGTAGGGGGGCAACTCCAGCACCAGGGCCTCCTCGCTGGCAAAGCGTCCCTTGAACAGCAGCGCCGTGAAGATGGCGGCGGCAAAACTGAGCAAATAAAGCCCGAAGATCACCAGTGCACCCTGACGCGGCGTGAAGAACACCGAGGCCATGAATAAAAAGACATTCAGCCGCGCCGAACACAGGGAAAAGGGAATGATCAGCATCGACAGCAGCCGCAAGCCGCTGGATCGCATCACCCGAGTGCCCAGAATCGCCGGCACATTGCACCCGAAACCCATCAGGGACAGCACAAAGCTGCGGCCATCGAGCCCCAGGCGCTCCATGAAGGCATCCATCAGAAACGCCGCCCGGGAGAGATAACCGCTGTCCTCGACCACGCCCATGGCCAGAAAGAAAAGGAAGATCACCGGCAGGAAGGCACTGACCGTGCCGATCCCCAGCACCAACCCATCGATGACAAAGGCCCTCAGAAATGGGGGCCAACTGGCCAGTGCCGGCGCGAGCACATGCAGGCTCAAGCCGTCGATCAGGGCGCCAAGCGCCCCCTGCAGCGGCACCCCCAGGGCATAGATGGCCTGAAACATCAGGGCCATCACCACAAAGAAGATCGGCAGGCCCAGCAGCGGATGCAGCAGCCAACGATCCAGCCGGCGTGTCAGGGCATCGCGCCACTGGGGCGGAAAGGTAACGGCAGCCTGGAGGATGGATGCCATGGCCCCGTCCAGATCAGCGTCAGCGGCGGCCAGGTTGGACTCGAGATCCCGCACACTTTTGGCCGTGTCGGAAGCCGCGGCCCCCAGCGCCTTGGCGATGGCATGGCGGGCCTGGCCCAGACCCTGGCGGTACTTGGCGCTGATCAACAACACCGGCAGCTCCAGGCGAGCCGAGAGCTCCTCGAGATTGATGCCGACCCCGAAGCGCCGGGCCTCATCCGCCATGTTCAACAGCACCAGGGCCGGCAGACCCAGCTGCTGCACCTGCAGAGCCAGTCTGAGCTGACGATCGATCTGGGAGGCATTGAGGATGATCACCACCAGATCCACCGGGGTGGACTCAAGGAAGCGACGCACAACCGCCTCATCTTCCGAATGGCCGCGCAGGTCATAGATGCCCGGCAGATCCACCAGCTGGACGCTGCGGCCTTCCAGCGTCAACTCCGCCTGCATCAGGTCCACCGTCAGCCCGGGCCAGTTGCCGATATGGGCATGGGCCGAGGTGAGCTGCGTGAACAGGGTGGACTTGCCCGTGTTGGGCATCCCCACCACGGCGACGGTGGCCTGACCTGGCACCTGGACCAGACCCGCGGCATCAAGGCAATGGGTCATGGGTGCCCATGGCTGCCATCACCTGCGAGCACCTCCACATGGGCGGCGTCCACTCGGCGCAGCATCAACTCCGTCATGCCGACACGCAGATGGATCGGCCCAGACCACCAGCCGCGCCGCAGCACCTTGACCGGCTGGCCGGGCTTGATGCCGAGGGCCTCCAGGCGATGACGCAGGCCGGGAGCCACCTGCAGCGCCAAGACGACAGCGGATTGACCGGCGCTCAGATCGACCAGACGCAGGCAGCAGGGAGGAGGGGCGACGCGATGGGCCAGGGCGGCTTATTGCGAATGATGCTCATTATCCTAAAGCCAGGGGCTGCCCGGCCTCAGGTGCGGTTGATGGCCATGACCACCCCTCCCGCCAGCAGCAAGGTCAGAAACAGGACGAGGGCGAAGGCCCATCCGGCGAGGGCCGCAGCCACCATCGCCACGGCCAGGCTCACCAGAACCAGCACCACCAGCGGCAGCAGCGCTTTCATCGAGCTCGCCATCACCCAGGGTTCCCATGTTCAAACCCCAGGCTGTCACCTCCCAAAGCGCTGATCCAGCCCGTGGCATCTCGAAACACAACGGAAGAACAGACAACAGACCTAGCGTCTTCGCTCGGCGGGACAGCGGGGCGGATGGATTGCCGATCAGCGGCCCGCAGCCATCACTCCGGCCCAAGCCCCGACCGCAAACAGCGACAGCACCCATCTGCCCACCGAACCCTCTGCCCCAAGCCTGCGCCATCCCTCCCCATGGCCGGCCTCCAGGGACCTGGCCTCAGGGGAATTGCCAAGGCCATCACCCCGGACCCAGCCCCATCACCGCCTTGAAGGAACAACGGACACCGATCCCGAACCCTCTCCTCACCAGCGAAGAGCGGCAGGACCTGCCACCCAGCAGCGCCGACCAGCCCTGGGAGCCCCGCCGAAACGGGCGGCACTTCATGGTTCAACACAAAACCATGAGCATTCATGCTCAATCTGTGATCAAAAACAGCAAATGATCGTACGGTCAGGAGATCACCACGCAACGAGACCATGAACAGCTGGTCAGCAAACTCCCTGGGCCAAGCCCTGAGTATGGATACCCAATCCCCCCTTGCCACCAACACGCTGTTTGGGCAGGAAAAGCATCAAACATTCGATGCAGTTGAAGCCTATTTTGAATGCATCACCACCTGTTCTCTCGACGATGGTGAATGCATCACCACCTGCACCGAAATTCTCCGCGAGCACAGCTAACCAACCGTCAACCAATCCCACCAGACTGCCGCTGACATGGCCTCCGGCCTGCGGATCTCCATGTCAGCGGAGTCAGTTCAGTCCTGGATCCCGAGAGCGGGACGCCATCGCCCAGCCTCAAACTCGGGATCACCCATCACCGTCTGGGGCTGGGGACACGGACCACGAGGATCATGCGATAATGAACAATACGAATAAACGAGCAGACTGTGGTCCCGATCGAGCCATCCAACCCTGAGCCAGGTGCCCCAGGGACGCCAGCCGGCCAGGCGAACTCCGAACCGACTGCGAACGACGAGACCCAATCCCCTCGCAGCAGCGACCGCAGCCGCATGCCCTCCGGCACGCCGGCCCGCATGACCCTGCCCGACAAGCAGAGCATCTTCGTCACCCTCAATGACATCAGCAAGGGTGGCTGCTGTGTCGTACGCAGCGGCAGCCTGCCCCTCAAGCCCGCTGATCTGGTGCGGATCGAGGTCTGGAACGACGACATCCAGCTCAAGGTGTCCTTTCCGGCCACGGTGCGCTGGGTGAAGCCGCTGACGATGAGCTGCAAGGCAGGCCTGCGGTTCGTCGATTCCTCGATCAAGACCCATCGCTACATTGAGCAGTACCTCAACCGCACCGTGCCCAAGTCGGCCTGATCGCCCCCTCAGGCCGTGGCCAGCAAGCGACGCCGCAGGCGATCACTGAGGTCTTCCCCGGCCAGGGTCAGCAGGGCATAGACCAGCACCAGAGCCGCCAGCTGGTCCCAGGCAAAGCTGCTCAGACTCTCCAGCATCTGACTGCCCAGTCCCACCGCCCCGGCCAGCCCCACGACAACGGTCTCCCGCAACATCACATCGCTGCGGTAAGCCCCGTATGCCAGATAGGAGCGGGCGATACCCGCCATCCCCCCGTACAACAGGACCAGGCGGGGACCACTGCCCGCAGCGAGCAGCGCCTGCTGCGCCGACGGATCCTGATCCTGCAACCCTTCTCGCAGCAGCCGGCCCAGGATGCCGAGGTTGTGCACCCCAAGGGCCAGGGCGGCGGTGTACAGGCTGGGCTTGAGGACGAACAGCAGCAGCAGCAGAGTCAGCGGCGGCGGCCAGAGCCGGGCCAGCATCCAGCTGAAACCCACCAACCGGCGGGCCCAGGGCCAGGGCGCCGTGAGCAGCAGCTGCAACGGGGCCACTCCCACGGCCAGACCAGCCGCCAGGGCCGTGAGCAGCAGGGTGCCCCCCACCAACTGGAGCCAGGGCAACTCCAGCACCGCCTGCCACTGGCCTGATCCCAGTCCCGGCAAGGGCTGCCATCGGGTCAGTGCCTGCAGATCCACCCCGGAGACCCGGCCCACCAGAAGCAACAGCGGCAACAGCGCCGCCAGCACCAGCACCATCTCCCGCCCCCGCCGGCCCACACCGGGCTGATGGAGCGCCAGGCGACGCGGCATCGCCCAGCGCCGTCGCAACAGCCCCACGACGCTCTCCAGCAGCACCATCACCGCCAGCAGCAACCAGAGCCCGCTCCAGAGTTCATGAAACTCCAGGGACTGCAGGGTCAATTTGAGTTCGGTTCCGAGCCCGCCGAGGCCGAACACCCCGAGCAAGGTGGCGCTGCGCAGGGCACATTCGAGCCGATAACCGCCGTAGCTGAGCACCCCCGGCAACAACGGCGGACCCAGGGCCGTCAGCAAGGCGGCGGGGGCGGGGGCCCCACCGGCCCGCAGGGCCTCGAGATTGGCAGTCGGCAGGGCATCGAGCAGATCACTCACCACCCGGGCCACCAGGGCGCCGTAGGGGATGGCGATCGCCAGCACCGCCACCGCGGGCTGCAATCCCAGAACCTGCAGCAGCAACAGGCCCCAGAGCAGCTCATGAATCGCCCGGGGCAAGGCCAGCAGGCGGCGGATCAACTGGGCCGGCAGCTTGTGACCCACCAAGGTGCGCCAAAGGGTGCGAGAACTGGCCAGGCCCAGCACCAGGCCGGCAAACAGACTGATCCCCCAGCCCAGCAAGGCCATCGCCACGGTCACCCCGAGGCCGGACAGCAGCGACTGCAACACCAGCGGATCCAACGACGGCGTGAATGCCGCCGCCGCGAACCCCACGATCAGCTCCCAGCCGCCGCCGTGCAGCAACCCCGGCAGGGTCAGCAACAGCGGCACGAGCAGCAGGGCCGGCAGCAGCACCAACAGGGGCGGCGCCGGCCTCATGGGGGCTCCGCTTCGCTGCCATAGAGCGCCCGCAGCCGGGCCCCGTCCACCGCAGCGGCCGCGCCGTCGAACAGCAGCCGACCCTGGCGCAGGCCGATCACCCGATCAAATCCCGCCAGCAGATCGGGGCGGTGCAGGCTGAGCAGCAGCGCCCGGGGGGCCTGGCCCTGGCGCAACAACAGGGCCAGCAGCTCGGAGGCCAGGCGCGGATCCAGGCTGGCCAGTGGTTCATCGGCCAGTAGCAGAGCGGGCTGCTGCCGCAACAACCGGGCGATGGCCAGCCGTTGGCGCTGGCCGCCCGAGAGGGCCGAAACCGGTTGGGGCAGCAGGGCCGGATCCAGCTCAAGCTCCCGCAGGGCCGCCGCACAGGCCTCGGTTTCCAAGGGCAGCAGCAGGTTGAGCAGGGCCTTGGGCCAGCCCCAGTGGGCCAGACGGGCCGCATTGAGGTTCTGCTGCACGCTGAGTTCCTCGATCAGGCGCAGGTCCTGCCAGAGGGTGCCGATGCGGGCCAACTGACGCCGGCGCAGGCGGCCGGAGCGCGCCGGTGACTGCCCCTGCCACAACAGCTCACCGCCATCGGGGCGCAGGGAGCCGTTGGCCACCGCCAGCAAAGTGCTTTTGCCCGCACCGCTGGAACCGAGCAAAGCCACACGCTCACCCGGAAAGATCTGCAAATCGAGCTGATCGAGCCGCGGCCGATCGCGACCGACGACGCTGATACGCCGAAGCTCAAGCAAGGGAGCCGCAACGGCCGGCTCAGGCCTCGCCATCGGGGTGCTGTTCCAGCAGGGCCTTGAGGCGCAGCAGCAGGTCACCCCGCTGGGCCGGATCTCCAACCAGGTCCAACTTGCCGTTACTCGGCCACCAGTTGAGCTTGAGGTTGCTGACGCCGTCCTCGAAAACGGCCATCTGGAAGGCTCCCCTGGACTGCCAACGGCAGGGGATGCCGAGCGAAGCGACCAGCTGCTGGAGATCGTCGATCGAGCCGTTGAACGTCACAGGACTGGGGGAAACATTGGAAGGATTCAGCGGATCTTGCCGATCTGGCGACCCACCTGTTCGATCTTGACGTAGGCCGAGGCCTCAGCTGCAGTGAACTGCTGGGCACCGAACAGCCCAAGAATCTGCTTCTGCTGAGGATCGCTGGGCCGCCAGCTCAGGATCGCCTTCTGCAGCTTGAGCGTAAAACCCTTGCCGAAACGCTGATCGAGGTCTCCTTGGGCGATCCAGTGATAGTCCTGGTAGCCCGGGCTCTTCCAGATCGCCACCACCTTGGCGCGATTGGTCTTGCCGTCGTGCAGGCTCGTCCGCCAGACCTGCTCATTCACGACGCCGGCGTCATAGGCGCCGCTCTGGACCAGGGCGATGGTGGCGTCGTGACTGCCACTGAAACCGGGGGCACCGCCGGCGAAATCGGAGAGCATCACCCCAGCCTGTGAGAGGAAATACTGGGGCATCAAGCGGCCGGAGGTGGAGCTTTCCGAGCCGAAGGTGAACCGCTTGCCCTTCAGCTGGGCCAGATCCTTCTGCTGGCTGAAGGGCTTGATGCCCGTGCCGGTATTGGCGATGAAGATGCTGTGGAAGGCCACATCGATGTCGCGCTGGGCCAGCACCGTGGAACCGGGCTTCTGCAGCCGCGCCTGGACACCCGTGAGCCCGCCGAACCAGACCAGATCCAGGTCACCGGTGCGGAAGGCGGTGACGGCGGCGGTGTAATCCACCACCGGCACGTACTTCACCGTCACCCCGAGCTGGCGGCTGAGCTCCGTGGCCACCAGCGGATACAGACGGTTGAGCTTCTCGGGTTTCTGATCCGGGATGGCGCCGATGCGCAGCACCTTGGCGGTCGTGGCGGGCTCGGCCGCGGCCGCCTGGTTGGATCCCTGGTGGGGGACAGCCGCCAGCAGCGGCGTGGCCAGCAGGGTCAGCCCCGCCAGCACGGCCAGGGTTCGCACGCGGATGGTCATGGCAACGGGTGAATCGGCTGGGGCGAGCAATCCCCAACATGCTCCCACTGGGGCGACCCGCACCGGAAATCGTCGCGCTCCGCCCAGGCCTCTCAAGCACAAAGTCGGCCCCCCATCCTGGTACGGCCGGCGCTGACGAACGGATGCTCAGTCGATCGCGGCGACCTGGGCGAGGAGTGGAGTGGCACTGCCGAGCAGCTGCACCAGCACCTGCCGCGGCCTGGGCCCATCGAGTTCCACCAGCATCACGGATTGGTAACGCCCCAGGCCGAGACGACCGCCCACGATCGGCACGCACACCTGGCTGCCGAGCATCAGGGCGATCAGGTGGGAATGGGCGTTGCGGGGCTCTTCGGGCGGCACATCCCGCAGATGCAGATCGTTGTGCTGCCAGGGATGGCCGGCTGGCACCAGGGAGCTGAAGAAGGTGCCGATATCGGCCATCAACCGTTCTTCGGCCTCGTTGATCACCAGGGCCGTAGTCGTGTGCTGGGCCACGGCCACCAGCACACCGTCCTGCAGACCGCTGGCCTCCAGGTGAGTGTTGAGCTCGGCCGTGATGTCGTAGCAGGCCATCGCGGCCTGCGTGGCCAGATCAATGGTGAAGTGCATCCTTGATTGGCCTCTCAGGGCCAGGGAACCCAGGGGATGGGAGAGCGTGGCGGGCTCCGCGTACCGAGCCATCCTGCCCTCCCATCCGGACCCACGGCTGATCGGGGCCACTGGGGAAGACCGAGCCGAATCCCTGCTCCTCACTCCATGACCACCCTGTTCCCCCCCGGCGGCATGTTGCGCAGCGATCCCCTCAATCCCCCCGCCGGAGAAGCCTGGCCTTGATCCACCGGGAGCTGGGCCAGCCGATCGATCCGCCAGGCGCATGGCCTCCGCCGATGGATCAGAGTTGGTTCACCTTGCCGCTGCGCCCTTTTGCAGCCCGATCCAGAAGACGCCCCAGGGGGTGGAGCCCTGCCCGGGCCCAGCGCCCAGGTTCCCTCGCAGTCGATCACGGATTTCCTGGCCGGCAGCGGTCCGATCCTGGATGTGCGCAGCCCGGCGGAATTTGCCCAGGCCCACATTCCCGGGGCCATCAATCTGCCCCTGTTCTCAGACGCTGAGCGGGCCGAGATCGGCACCCTCTACAAACAGAACGGTCGCCAGGCAGCGGTTCAGCAGGGCCTGGCCCTGGTGGGCCCTCGCCTGGGGGACCTGGGCGCCGCACTGAGCCAGGCGGCGGCCCAGCTCCCGGCTCCGGAGCGAGCCGAACCAGCGGACCGGGCCGCCAGCCCAGCAGCTCTGGCCCATGCCAGCCAACCCACAGCCCGGGCCGCCGCCCCCCTGCGGCTGCATTGCTGGCGGGGCGGCATGCGCTCGGCCTCGGTGGCCTGGCTGGCCCACCAGCTGGACCTGCCGGTGGTGCTGCTGGACGGGGGCTACAAGGCCTACCGCCGCTGGGTGCTGGAGCTCTTCGAGCGGCCCTGGCCCCTGCGTTTGCTGGGGGGACGCACCGGCTGCGGCAAGACGGAACTGTTGCTGGCCCTGGCGGAGCGGGGCGTGGCCATGGTGGACCTGGAGGGTCTGGCCCACCACCGGGGCAGCAGCTTCGGGGCCCTGGGGCTGCCGCCCCAACCCAGCAGCGAGCACTACGAAAACCGCTTGGCCGCAGCCCTTTCGCACCTGGAGGGCGCGCCGGCGATCTGGCTGGAGGCGGAGAGCTCCCAGGTGGGGCGCTGCCGCATCCCCGCTGGCCTCTGGCGCCAGATGCGGGCCGCGCCGGTGCTGGAAGTGCAACGACCCTTGGAGCAGCGGGTAGCCCATCTGGTGACGATCTACGGCGTGCAGGACCCCCAGGCCCTGGCCGACGCCACCCGCCGCATCGCCAAACGACTAGGCCCCCAGCGCACGGCCGCCGCCCTGGAGGCGATCGAGAGGGCCGACTGGGCCGGCGCCTGCCGGCAGATGCTCGACTACTACGACCGCTGCTACGACCACGAACTCAGCCAACACCTGGTGTCGGCGGTGGACCTGGGCCAACGCAGCCCGGCGGCGGCGGCGCAGGAGCTGCTGGAGCAGGGCCTGGTGAGCGCGGGCTAGGCGGCCCCATCGCCCGCCCGCACCCGGCCAATCAGCGCCGCCTGCGTGAACCCGGCGGCCGCCAGGGCCGCCAGGGCCGCAGGCGCCCGCTCCGCCGGCAAGGCCGCCAGCAGTGGACCGCAGGTCTGGGGATCAAGCAACAGGGCCGTGTGGGGCGCCGAGCCACCGGTGAGACGCACCGGGCCCTCCAGCAGCGCCAGGGCGCTGGCATTGGCCGGGGCCAGGCTGCTGGCATAGCCGCGCTCCAGCAAGGCCAGGGCGCCCGGCAGGGCCGGGATCGCCTCCACGTCGAGCTCCACCCCCAGCTGCGGATCCGCGGCCAGCATTTCGCCCAGGTGGCCCAGCAGACCGAAGCCGGTCACATCGGTACAGACCCGCACCCCATGGGCGGCGAGCAGCGGCACCAGGGCGGCCTGGCTTTGCTGCATCACCGCCAGGGCCCCATCGAGCCAGTCGGGCTCGGCGGCTCCCGCCATCGCCGCCGCAAACAGCACCCCCGTGCCCAGGGGCCGGCTCAGCAGCAGCACCTCGCCGGGGCGCAACGGCCCCTTGGGCCAGAACCCTTCCGCGCTGACGCGGCCGTTGACCGTGAGCGCCAGGGCCAGTCCGCCCCCATCGCGCCCCTCGAGGGTATGGCCGCCGATCAGGGCCGCACCCAGGGGCTCCAGCACCGAACGCACCCCCGCCAAGGTCTGCAGGAGCAGCTCTTCCTGCAGGGCTGGGGCAGCCTGGGGCACGGTCACCAGGGCCTGCACCGAGTCCAGCGAAGCCCCACAGGCCCAGAGATCGCTGCACGCGTGGAGTGTGGTGAGGCGGGCATTGAGCCAGGGATCCTCCACCAGGGCCGGGAAGCCATCGAGACTCTGCAACAGCAGATCACCGCCTTCGGCCCTGGCCAGCACAGCCGCATCCTCAGCCGCTGGGGCCTGACCGCCGGGCTCCAGCCGGGCCAGGGCCGAGGCCAGGGGCGAGGCGGCCAACTTGGCGCCACAGCCGCGGCAGGCCATGGCCGCCGCAGTGGGATCGGCTCCGGCGGCCCCGGCACCCCGATCATCAAAACGGGCCATAAAGCGGCGATCGATCCGGTCCTTCCACCACCACAGCCAGCGGTACGGCCCCAGGGCAAATGGTCCCCACAGGGCCACAGCCCGTGGCGCCACCGGTCCCCCGCTGGCTGCGGGCGCCCCACCCACACCCAGCAGTTGCAGGGCCCAGGCCTGGGGCCGCCAGGACCGCAGCGACGCCCCGGGCTGCTCCAGCTGACGCTGCAGATTGCTGGCCAGCACCGGCGCCGCCCGCACGGCCCACACCCCCGAAGCCGGTCGGGGAGCGGCGGCAATCAGGCCGCAATCCCCGGAGGCGAACACCTGGGGATGGCCGATCACGGCCAGGGTGGGCGCGGTCAGCACCCGGCCGCTGCCGGGCTCCACCGGCAGGCCGGCGGCGGCCAGCCAGGCCGGAGCCCGGCTACCGGTGCAGGCCAGATCCGCTGCGACCGGATCGTCTCCTTGACGCTCGATCGGAATCGCCGCCGCGGCCAGCAGGCGCGCCAAGGTCCGCCGTGCCGCAGCCGACGCGAAGTGGAGCTGATCCCCGCGCAACAGCAGACGGGCCGACACCCCCCGACAGCGCAGGGCCAGGGCCAGTTCCACCGCGGCGGCGCCCCCGCCGCGGATGCGCACGCTCGCCCCGGGCTCCAGCGCCGCGCTCCAGGCCAGAAAGGGCTCCAGCGGCTTGACCGCCAGCTCGGAAAGCCGATCGCCAGCCGCGCCGCTGATCGCGCCCACATCGAGGCTGAGGGTGTCAAAACGCAGCGGTGGGCGCCCCGCCAGCTCCAGTTGCCGCCGGTCGAGATCCAGGCCGGTGATCTCCGCCTGCACGAAGGTGACACCGGCCCAATCGCAGAGACGACGCAGATCGATCGCGCAGTCGCTCCTCTGGTACAGGCCTGCCACCAGAGCAGGCACCATGCCGGAATAGAGGGCCGTGCTGGCGCGGTTGACCAGGGTGATCAGCGTGCCGGCGGGGCGCCGGGCCGGATCCATGGCCCAGAGGCGCAGCACCAGCACATGGCTGTGGCCCCCGCCCGCCAACAGAAGGGAGCGCTGGGGGCTGGCCCCCTGGCTGGACGGATCAACGCGGAAGCCCTGCACGCTCTTGTCAGGGCGACGGAACGGTGATTCTCGCGCCGGCCCGAACCACCCCATAGTGTTGCCGGCTATTCCGCAGGAGCTGGGGCGGCGATGGATCCTGTGCTGGCTGAGCTCCTGGCCAAGCTCGAGGCTGGCCAGATTCACCGCCACGAGATGGCGGCGTACCAGAACCAGAGCCAGTCCGCGGCGATTCGGCTCGAACTGATGTGGATCCTGTTCGCGATCGACACCCTGGAGGAGCACCGACTGCGCCTGGTGGACAAGCTGAGGGCCCTGCAGCCCTGACACCCCTGCCATGCCCTCCCCACACCACCATCACGAACGCCACAACAGCCATCGGGTGGGCTGGCTGAGGGCCGTCGTGCTCGGGGCCAACGACGGCACCATCTCGGTCTCCAGCTTGGTGGTGGGCATCGCCGCCTCCGGTGCCCAGCGCCAGACCCTGCTGCTCTCCGCCCTGGCCGCGATCGTGGCCGGCGCGATGTCGATGGCCGCCGGCGAGTACGTCTCCGTGCAATCGCAGGCGGATACCGAAGCGGCGGATCTGGCCCGGGAGCGCCAGGAACTGGCCATGGACCCGGGGGGCGAACTGGCGGAACTGACCGAGATCTACCGGCAGCGGGGCCTGGAGCCAGCGCTGGCGCGCCAGGTGGCCGAACAGCTGACGCTCCATGACGCCCTCGGCGCCCATGCACGCGACGAGCTCGGGCTGAGCGAGATCCTGCGGGCCCGACCGATCCAGGCGGCCCTGGCCTCCGCCGCCAGTTTTGCGGCCGGAGCCCTGCTGCCCCTGCTGACAATCCTGTTGAGCCCGCCAGGGGCCATCAGTGCCATCACCACGGTGGTGGCCCTGTTGGGCTTGATGGCCCTCGGTGGCCTTGCCGCCTGGGCCGGAGGCGCGCCGATCCGCACCGGCAGCCTGCGCATGCTCTTCTGGGGGGCCCTGGCCATGGGCCTGACGGCCCTGGTGGGACGACTGTTCGGTGCCACAGTCTGAACAATCCGCTCGGCCACAAGCGCGTCAACCGACCTCCAAAGAACCTCTGGGACGTCGAGCGAATCCCATCCATCGGGAGGCGATCGACTCTCTGGTCTCTCGAGCTGCCGAAATCAGCAGCGGAGGCATTCAGCAACGGATGGAACAGGCCCGATGGCCGGGGCCAACGATGCAGCACGGGCTCGCCTGGAACAACGGCCCCTCAACGGCGGATCGGCACCACGGCCATGCCGATCGGCGCCAGGGCGATCACCGCCAGCTTGAGGTGCTGCAGCCCGAAGGGGATGCCGATGATCGTGATGAAGCAGGCCAGGGCCGAGGCCACATGGCCTACCGCCAGCCACCAGCCCGCCAACAGGAACCAGATCACGTTGCCGACGAAGCCGAGCGGACCGGTGCCCAGGTCGCTCCGGCCGCTGAGTTCAGCCCGGCTGACCGCCTCGGAGCCGAAGGGCCAGAAGGAGAACGTGCCGATCACAAAGCAGGCCCGGGCCCAGGGGAGGCCGATGATCGTGATCGCCGCCACCAGGCCTGCGAGCCACCAGCCCAGGCCCATCAGCACGCCACCGCACAGGAACCAGATGACGTTGGCAATGAAACGCAGCACGTTCGGACCCGACCGAAGCAGGTTCTCAACCTAGGGGCATCGCCCATCCCAGGCCAGCCGGGGAGCCCGATTCCCGATCCCGAACCGAAAACACGCAGAGACAGCCCCCGGGCTGAACGTGGCACCGAAGAGGTGGCACCGGAGAGGCCAGCAAGGCAGGCGGGGCCTTGAGCTTCTACCCCTCCCTGCGCCTTCTCTGGGATCGGCACCAGGTGAGGCGAAGCCAATGGCCTGTTTCGCTGATCTGATACCGAGCGGCCGCCGGCCAGGGCCAGCCGGCGCTGTCCTCAAGCCTGTTGGCGCGCGACGGGAGACGGCCCAAACAGCAGCAGCCAGAGGACCGGGGGAGTCGCGTCATGCTGGATGGCGTCGCTCGATCCGAGGCGCATGTCCCGCGAACAACTGAAGGCTTTTCTGGCCCGGGTTCAGGAGACGCCTGCGCTGCGATCGGCGATCGAGGCGGCCGCCACCGCCGACGATGTCGCCCAGATTGCCGCAGGTCTGGGCTTTGAGTTCTCCGGGGACGAACTGCTGCGGGCCTCGGGCCAGACCTTTGATCGCGTCACGGTCACCAAGCGGGACATGCCTGGGGAGTACAGCTGAGGGCAGGGCTGGGGCAGGCCATCAATTCAGCGCCAAGGCTTACTGTGCCAGCCAACGGTGTCCGGACTCCCGATGGTGAAGGAAGAAGGCTGTCGCTCGGCAGAGCTGCGCGAGCTGGGCTGGAGCGCAGAAGAAGTGCGCGTCTACGAAGAACTGTGGGAGTACCGGCAACGCTGGGGAGCCATCAACCTCGAACGGGAGGAACGCCAGCTGCTGCGCAAGGCCGAGGCCGCCCTGCCCAAACGGGCCAGCTCCGCCCGGGGGGCCGCCCGCAAGACGATCCAGGAGAAGGCGCACCATCGCTGGCTGAGCTTCCACCTGGCCGCCATGCAGGCCAACGCCGAAGCGATCGGGCTGCAGCCCGGTGAGGAGGCCGCCTGGCCGATTCTTCTCGAGGAAGAACTGCGGGCACTCGAGTACTACCAACCGGTGCTGGGGCTTCCCGACACGCTGAAAGCGAAACTGTTCAAGCCGGAACGGGAGCGCCTGGCCGCCGAAGCCGCAGCCCTCGGCCGGGTGCTCAGCTACGACTTCAACGCTCCCCTGGAGGCCCTGAAACTGCAGGAGGCCACCAGCTGGAAGCCCCTGCGGGGCGACGAGACTGCCGCGGCCAGTGACTATCCGGTGCTGGAGAGCGACGTGGCCCGCAGCTTCCGCACCAAGGTGCGGCGGGAGATCTCGGCTTTCACCCGCGCCACCTATCCATCGCTCAAGGACAGCGACAAGCCCGATCCCGCCGGCGATGCCGTAGCCAACTGAGCGTTACCACACTGCGCCCCAGCCTCGGGCTCCCTGTCTGAGAGGATCGACACACAGCCGTGGAAGGCCTGCTGAGGTCCTTCACCCATCCTGAAGTCGAGTCACCATGACCGCATCCGTTCCCCATTCCGCCAGCGACGGACGTGAGGCGACCGGCAGCAAGGGGACCATCCTGGTGGTGGATGACGAGGCGAGCATCCGCCGCATCCTCGAAACCCGTCTGTCGATGGTGGGGTACACCGTGGCCACCGCCTCCGATGGCGAAGAGGCCCTGGAGCGCTTCCCGTCTGTGGAACCCGACCTGGTGGTGCTCGACGTGATGATGCCCAAGCTGGACGGCTACGGCGTCATCCAGGAGCTGCGCAAGATCTCGGAGGTGCCGATCGTCATGCTGACGGCCCTCTCGGAAGTCAAGGACCGGATCCTGGGCCTGGAGCTGGGGGCCGACGACTACCTGATGAAGCCCTTCAGCCCCAAGGAGCTGGAGGCCCGCATCCGCTGTGTACTGCGGCGTGTCCATGGCCCCGGCAGCGCCAACGGCGGCCCGAGACCGGCCACGTCCAACGGCATTGAGGTGGGCGGGCTGCGCATCAACACCGCCAAGCGTCAGGTGTTCCGCGGCGACGACCGGATCCGCCTGACCGGCATGGAATTCGGCCTGCTGGAACTGCTGCTGAGCCGCTCGGGCGAACCGCTGAGCCGGGCCGACATCCTCACCAAGATCTGGGGCTATACGCCGGAACGGCATGCGGACACCCGGGTGGTGGACGTGCACGTCTCCCGGCTGCGGGCCAAGTTGGAAGAAGACCCGGAAAATCCCGAGCTGATCATCACCGCCCGGGGCATGGGCTACATGTTCCAGCGGATCGTGACGAACGGCTAAACGGCTCATATCAATACAAAATGGCCGCCGTTCTGGGTTGTCATTGCTGCTTTCTGGACCAACAGCGGCCCTTCATCAACCAGTCCGCCACCCTGCAGCTCAAGGATCTGAGCCTGCTGTCCACCCACGGCTCAACTTTCGATGGCACCCTTGAGCGGCAGCGGCATGCCCACCTGGTGCTGCCCTACACACCGGAACTGGCGAGCAACGACTGTCAGGTGGATCGGCAGATCTATCGCTTCCAGAAGGAAAGTCTGTTTCTCAGCCAAGAGCAGTCCAGACTGCACATCCACGCCAGCTTCTGCGTGGCGGTGGTCGTCACCTTCCCGCCGAAGAGCCTGCGGCCGGTGGCTATCGCCATGGCGGGGCCACCGCCATGGCGGGCTCCGAGCGGGGCTCCCAGGCGATCGAAGCGGCGCTGCAACGCACCACCGTGATCGATCAACAGCTCGATCGTCGGCTGGGCCACCTGCAGAGGCTGCTGAGAGAGAGCCTGCGGATGATCCATACCGCAATCGACGCTGACGGCCGGATCAACCCGATCCTGCAGCTGGACGATCTGGTGCGGCGCCTGTTGGTGATGCTGCTGTTGCCGCAGTTGCTGCACGGCGACGGTGACGGCCACGACACCGCTCCAAAACTGGGCCAAGAGGAGCGGCAACAGGATCCCTACAGCCATGACGCCCTGGTGCAGTGGCTGCTGGCGAATCGGCAGGAACCCCTGAGCCTCAGCGACATCGAACAGCGCAGCTGCTACAGCCGCCGCTCGCTGCAGTACACCTTCCGTCAGCGCTACGGCTGCGGTCCCACCCAATGGCTGCGGCGCCAACGGCTCGAGCGGGCGATGACGATCCTCGACCAGTCCAGGCCTGGGCTGACGGTGAATCAGTTGGCCCAGGATTGTGGTTATCTCAGCCAGGCCGCCTTCAGCCGCGATTTCCTGCGACGTTTCGGCCAGCGTCCCTCGGAGGTCCTGCGCCAGAGGCGGCGGCCCTGAGGGGCAGCGGCCCCAGGTCACGGAGGACTCCAGCCCTGAGAAACCTGCCCCGCAAGCGACCAGACACCAGCTGGGCCAAGGGGCTGGCCCCACAGCAGCGGGCCCCAAAGCCCCTCAAGCGCCGCACCACAGCACGAGCGCCGAACATCCCCGAAAGCGCGGACGCCAACGACCAAGGGAGGTCTGGACAAGCCAGGGAGCCGGAGCGATCAGCCCTGGGACCCATGCCCCCTGAGATGACAGCCGATGCCCTTGCTGGGAGTTGGCCAGATCTTGCAGAAGGGGAACATGAGTTTGCTTCACTTAAGCCAAGCATCTTTGAGCGGATTTTCCATCGCCACCCCGTCAGCCCAGGTCGATTCAACACTGCCAGCCCCTGCTAACCTCCAACCCGGCAGTTACCAATCAGAGTCCTCCACAGCCCAGTGATCACCGCCCTCGTCGAAATTGTTCTGATCCTCGTTCTGATCGTTGCCAACGGCATCTTTTCAGGTTCAGAGATCGCGGTGGTTTCAGCCCGCAAGATCCGCCTGGAACAGTTGGCCGAGCAAGGAAATGGCCAGGCGCGGGCTGCCCTCCGGCTCGCCAACGCCCCCAACGACTTTCTCTCCGCCGTCCAGATCGGCATCACCCTGATCGGCATCCTCAGTGGCGCGGTGGGCGGCGCCACCCTGGCGCGACGCCTGGAACCTGTGATCGACTCGATCCCGCTGTTGCGTGCCTGGAGCGAAGGCCTCAGCGTGGCCGTGGTGGTCGGCGTGATCACCTACCTGTCGCTGGTGATTGGCGAACTGCTGCCGAAGCGCATCGCCCTCAACAACCCCGAAGCCGTGGCCTGTGCCGTGGCCCGACCGATGCGCTGGCTGGCCCGCTGGACCGCCCCGCTGGTGCAGCTCCTCGGTGCCTCCACCGACCTGCTGCTCAATCTGCTGGGCGTTCACAGCTCATCGGAACCGGATCTGACCGAAGAGGAGATCAAGGCTTTAGTCCGCCAAGGCGCCGAATCGGGCGTGTTGGACGAAGCCGAACACGACATGGTGCAGCGGGTCTTTCGCCTCGGCGATCGCTCGATCCGGGCGCTGATGACGCCCCGTACCGAAATCTGCTGGTTGGATCTGAACACCACCAGGGAACAGCAACTCAAGCTGGTCACCGACAGCAACTATTCCCGCCTGCCCGTTGCCCATGGCAACCTTGACGACTGCATCGGCATCCTGCGCGGACGCAACCTGCTCGCCTCTGCACTTGATGGCGGTGCGGTGGATCTGAAGGCCTTGTTGCAACCTCCCCTTTACATCACCGAATCAGCCCGAGCCCTCAATGTGATTGAGCAATTCCGTCAGACCGGTGTGCACATTGCCCTGGTCACCGATGAATATGGTGGCATTGAGGGTCTGGTCACACTCACCGATCTGATGGAGGCAATCGTCGGCGATCTTCCTTCCGCCGAAGATCTCGACGAACCCCAGATCATCCGCCGCGAAGATGGCTCCTGGCTACTCGATGGCGCCCTCGATATCAGCGAATTCAAAGATCTGCTGCAGCGCACCAGTCTCCCGGACGAGGCCAGCGGCAGCTTCCATACCCTTGGGGGCTTCGTTCTGCATGTGCTCGGCCGGGTACCCCGTGCCGGAGATCACTTCAACTGGGATGACCTGCGCTTCGAGGTAATGGACATGGATGGCAAGCGGATCGACAAGGTGCTGGTGGAAGCCCAGCCCCAGTCGCCAGGCCAAGCCAGCTGAACCATTCCCTGGCCAAAGTGTAAGGATGCGGAGCTCCAGGCCTGGCCGATGGGACCGATGTCGTGCTACCGATCGTCGCCGGTCTTGGCTTGATCATGCTGGTCCTGGTGGGCCGCAGGGTGGTGGTGCTGCGCCCCAGTGACACGAGTGATCATCGACCCTGATTTAAAGCTGATTGCCCAGGCTGATCAGCCCGAACAACAGGCCGATCAGATGACAACTGAGCGGAATCAGGCGATTGGGCGGATAACAGCGCAGCAAGGCCAGACCGCGGATGCGGCGGTGGGTGAAAAACAGGGCACAGAGCAAACCGAAAGCATCCACGACCAGCAACAGCAACGGCTCGCCCGCCGCCGACCAACTGGCCGGATTGCGCAGGCTGGCGATCCAGGCCATCAGCTGGCCAGGGATCCTGGCACTCAGCAGAAACACCAGTCCGCAGGCCAGGGACTGGCGAATCCACAGGGGCAGGGCCGCCCCCCGTCCGGGCAGCTGCGGCTCAGGGCTCACGCCGATCGCCGGCAAACAGCCAGATCAACCCCACCAGCAGGCCCCAGCCCAACCAGGACAGGGTGAACAGTGGCCGCAGCAAGCCAGCCAAGGGCTCTACAACCCAATGACTCAAGGTCAGCGTCAGCAGCACCAACAGGGAAAGAGACTGCATCGTTGAATCAGGACCCGGGGGACGGCACAGCGCCCTGACGCAACACCTGCCAGCACCCAGGATGGTCGTCCCTGGTGCTCCAGGCCAGCACCGCACTGGCCTGCCCCAAAGCCGATGGCCAGGGCACCGGATCCAGCCAGGGCAGTCCGGGGAACTGCCGCAAAGCCTCCAGGTGGTTCAGGGCTGGCGGCTCCCCTGAACGGTTGGCACTGGTGGTGGCCAGCGGACCCGTGCGTCGCAACAGCGCCCGCAGCGGTTCGCAGGCTGCCACCCGCATCCCGAGGCTGGTGCCACCCGGATGGAGGGCCTCCGCGATCGGTCCCTGGCAGGGCAACACCAGGGTCACGGCACCGGGCCACGAGGCTTCGGCCTGCTCAAGCCATGCCGCCGTCCAGCTCAGGGCCAGGGCCGTTTGCAGCTGGGCCAGATCGGCAGCCATCAGGATCAGGGGTTTATCGGCGGGCCGCGCCTTGAGCTGCCAGAGCAGGGGGGCGGCCATCGGCTGCACCGCCAGAGCCGGCAAGGTATCGGTGGGGAGCAGGGCCGCTCCGCCAGCGCGCAGATGATCGGCGAGCCGGATCTCATCCATCGGCCCGACTCCGGAAGGCCCGGGCAAACCGCAGGGTGCCCTCGAGATCGGCATGGGCGGAGGCGGACACCAGTCCCGCCTGGTTGAGCAGGTCCAACACCGCCGCACTCTGGTCGTGGTGATGCTCCAGCAGCAACGCGCCTCCAGGTGCGAGGGCCTGGGTGGCTCCTGCGGTTATGGCGCGGATCGCCTCCAGACCATCGACGCCCCCATCCAGGGCCAGCCTGGGCTCATGGTCGCGGACCACTGGATCCAGTCCTGCGATCACGGCGCTGGGAATGTACGGAGGATTGGCCACCACCAGATCGATCTGCCCCCACCAGGGCTCCAGGCCAACCCACCAATCGCCCTGGATCAGCTTCACGGTCTCCTGCAGGCCGAAGCGGGCCCGATTGTGCCGCGCCTGGGCCAGGGCCTGATCGGAGCAGTCCACCGCCAGCCCCCGGGCCCGGGGCAGGGCCAGGCCCAGGGCCAGGGCCACACAGCCGGAGCCGGTACCCAGGTCCGCCCAGAGCAGGGGCGGCGGCTCCGACTCGCCCGCTGGGGCAGCTCCGGCAGGACCTGACTGCAGCTTGGCGAGAAGCTCAGCGGGCAGGCTGGAAAGGGCCAGATCCACCAGCAGGTCGGTCTCCTGCCGGGGGATCAGCACCCCTGGAGCGACCGTCAGCTCCATGTCCCGCCAAGGGCACAGGCCCACCAGATATTGAAGGGGCTCAGCGGTCTGCCGATGGCGGTCCCAGATGGCTTCCAGGCTCTCGAGGCTGCGCTGCAGGCGAATCGACGCGTCTGGATTCAGCCTCAGCCGTTGCAGCGCAGACCAGCCCAGGCCCCCAGCCAGATCGAGCAGCCAGTCGAGATCACTGCTGCGCCCCCCTTGATCCAGCAACCGCCGCCGCCAGGCCAGCAACGCTGCACCGGACAGCTGGAGGCCGGGGTCGGGTTCGTGATCGGGCAGACGGCCAGCGGGAAATCCGGTGGCCAGTGGGAGTACGGGCAACGGCATCCCCTGCAGTTTAGGCAGCCTTTACACAACGCCAATCGGGAGAGCAATCCAGCGCGTGGCTGAGGAGCGACCCTGGAGATCGATGGATAACAGGGCCAAAGCATCGCCTGGCCCCTCGCCGGCAAGCCAGTCGATGAAGGGCTTATGCGCGGCCATCGCCTGCCAATCGCCCGGCCCCGACTATTGTTCAACAGACACAACAAGCCAGCATCGGCAGCCCTAAACAGCACCAACCCTCGCGCCAGGAGCATTGGGCAGCTGGACTGAGGACGATCTCCCACGCGCCATCATTGCCGCATTTCATCCATCGTGATCGACCTCAAATCTTCGGACGCGAATGATCTCTACCCGAGATGAAGGACAGCCCATCCCGCTCCAGGACCGAAGCGAGGGTTGTCCCGACCGCGTCTGATCCTCAGCTTGAAGCTGCTGCGAACGGACGCCACATCACCTGAGCGACATCAGAACAACGTGACTCAGCCACGCTTGAGCCCCTTCATGGCCTGGCAACCCTGTGGTCTTCAACGCTCCAAAGGCCCAGCGGAATGCCGCTCAGGTCTGCCAAGGGATGGCTCAACGTCCTCCCCTGGCCACCGCTGGCTGTTGATGGCTCGACGCCCCATGGGCGCCTGGGCCGAGCCTGGCTGCCAAGCGGTTGCGGCAGGCCGCCAACGCAGACCGGGCTCGGCCCTGAGCACTCCAGCCAGCTCGAGATCGAGCAGGACTGGAGCCAGCTGCTCGGCACCCAATCCCAAGGCTTCGCTGAGCTGCTCAAGGCTGGCGCCGACCCCCACTGCCGCCAGCAGGCGACAGCCGGCAGAACCAATCCGACGCTGCATCAGCTGCTCTTGCCGCGGTGACCCTGGGGCACCCTGGACCACGGCAGGAGCAGCGGCCCGAGAGGCGGGGGCAGAAGTTCTGGGGCTTGCCGGACCTGCCTCTGGCCGATTGGCCTGCCGGTGGGTGCCAACGTCGGTTGGGGAATTCGCGATGGCAGCGGCAGCACCCGTACCACCCGTGTCAGCTTGGGCTCTGGGGCTTCGACCTTCCCCCCTTGGGCCAAGGTCTGTTGTGTGATCAGCTGATTCGCCTCCCCGTGCCTGAGCGGGACTGCGCACGGGGCAAGGGGCGGTCGCGCCACCAACTTCAGCCTGATTACCACTGTTTTGCGCGGGATCGGATTGAGCGCGGTCCCCTGGCCCTCTGGGCCTATCAGGGCTGATCCTGTCGGGGCGAACCGGTGGCGCTGCACTCCAGGCACGGCTCGCCAGGGGACCCGGTCCGAGTTGGTCGATCAGATCGCAGGGCAGGAGCAACGGAGTGGCTCCCCGCGCCAGAAGCCGGTTGCTGCCCAAGGCCGAAAGCCGACTGGCATCGGCCGGCACCACCCAGAGGGGCAATCCCTCGGCCCAGGCCAGGTCGGCGGAATGGAGAGCACCACTGGCCTCGGGGCATTCCACCAGCACCAGCGCCCGGGCCAGAGCCACCTGCAGACGGTTGCGGCCGGCGAAGTGCCCGGGCCGCACGGGTGCCCCGACGGGCCACTCGCTCAGCAGCAGGCCGTCGCTGGCCACCTGTTGCTGCAGGCGTCGATGGTGCCGGGGATAGGTGCGATCCAACGGCGTGCCGATCACCCCGACCGGGGCCCCGCCGGCGGCCAGACAGCCCTCATGGGCTGCGCCATCGATACCTTCGGCCAATCCGCTGACCACCGGCCAACCGGCGGCCGCCAGCGCTGCGCCGACACGGTTGGCCATCAGGAGGCCATGGCTGGAGGGATGGCGGGTGCCGACCACCGCCACGGCCTGGCGGCCGGCCAGGGCGGCCCAGAGACTGCCCCTGCCTTGCCAGTACAGCACCGGTGGCGGGCGATCGAGGGCCTCCAGCGCCTCAGGCCAGCGCCGATCCCCCGGCATCAGCACGCACCGCCCCGCCCGCTCCTCCCGGGCCAGCCGCGGCAGGGGATCACACCCCCACTGACAGCGGTATTGCTCCACTGCCTCCCCCAGACCACGGGGCCAGCCCAGGCGCTGGGCCAGCACCCCAACGGGAAGGGCCCAGGCGGCTTCGAGCCCCCCAGACAGCAACAGCAAACGCCGCAGGCGCCTGATCCCGATACCGGGACAGCGGCTCCACAGCAACCACCACAACCGCTGGCGGACCCGCGAGGGCGCTGGACAGGCTGCCGACTGGGCCTCGGGCGATGCAGCCAACGGGAACACCCCCCGCACCAGATCCCCCATCGAAGCTCGGCGACTGGTGCAAACGTACTACAAGTCAGGCCCACGCCTCAGGGCCTCCAGGGCCCGCTCCAGATCGGCGGGCCAATGGCGCATCAACCGCCGGCGGGCAGGTCCCCCAGCAAGATCGAGCAGAACCAGCTCCACCCGGGCTGTCGCCGCCAGCACGCCCCCGGGTCCGTACAGGGACGTCCGCCAGGGCAACCTGGCCCCCTGCCGCGGCAGCACCTGACTGCGCAATTCCACCGCATCACCGTGGAGGAGGGCCTGGCGGTAATCGATCGACATCGACACAATCGGCAGCCCCAGGCCACGGGCGGACAGATCGCTGTAGGGGAGCCCCACGGCTCTCAATGCCTCGATCCGGGCCTCCTCCAGCCAGCCCACATAGGCGCCATGCCACATGACGCCCGCGTGGTCCGTGTGCTGCGGGAACACGCGCCGATGCAGACACCACTCCGCGCCTGCTGCAGCCGGCGAAGCGGGGGATGGGGGCGACTGCATCACGGTCTTGCTGCTCTTGGAGATCCTGATCGCCGATCGGCCATAGGCTGACGCCCAGCCTCCAACTATTCCGTGTTCCGTAACCTCCTCATCGCCAATTCCGGCAAGGGCCAGGTGGAAGAGATGGTCCGCATGTTGCGGGAGATCCCCCCCTGCCGGCAGGCCCGCATCAACCTGCTGCACGTGATCCCGGAGCAGGGGGGCAGCGACCTTCAGGAGCACCGCGACCGCAGCGAGGCCATGATGAACGAGGCCTTGCAGCGCCTCGGCCTCACGGCCGCCGAGGTCACCACCATCGTGCGCCAGGGCGACACCAAGCAAACCGTGCTCAAGGTGGCGGACGAGATTGACGCCGACCTGATCGTGATGGGATCCAGGGGCCTTGGCCGGCTCCAGTCGATCCTGGCCAACAGCGCCAGCCAGTACGTGTTCCAGCTCTCGACCCGGCCGATGCTGCTGGTGCGCGATGACCTCTACGTCCGTGCGATCAATCGGGTGATGGTCACGGTCGACGGCACGGGCGTCGGCGATGACGCCATTCGCCTGGCCTGTGAACTGGTCAACGGCATCCCCGGCGGCAGCCTGACGGGCGTGCACGTCACCCGTCAGGACATCACCCCCTCCCGCGGCGGCAAGAGTCCCGCCGATGAGGTGCTGGGCAAGGCGGTGCAGCGGGCACGGGCGCTGGGGGTGGAGATGAAACCGATCCATCGCACCGGCGATGTCAGCCGCACGGTCTGCCAGGTGGCCGAAGAGCTCAAGACCGATCTGCTGGTGATCGCCTCCCAGGACCGCCGTCCCCTGGTGGCCAAGGCGCTGGTGGATCTGGATCGCCTGCTGGGGAGTTCCGTCAGCGACTACATCCGCGTGCATGCCCCGGCGCCGGTGCTGCTGGTGCGAGAACCGGAAGGCCGCCGCTAAACGACGACAGCGGCTGATCAACCAGGAGCCGCCAGCGCACCGGCGCCCATGGCCATGACAGCGGTTCCCTGACGTTGCGGCTTTGATCGCAGCCGCTGCTGGGGCCTGGGCATCCATGGCCAAGGCAGCAACCAAGCCCTCGCCTGACGCGTCCGAGATAGAGGCAAAACCGCTGCTGCCATCAGTCGGGCTTGTGAGCCAGGCATCAGGTCAGCGCCCGTCGCTGCCCGAGCCGTGCGCCGTTCAGCGCGTCCGTAACGCCCGACGTGCTGCCGCCGAATCTGGTCGATGCTCTATCTGCATGGCTACGGGAGACTTCCTTCAGCTGGGGCGGCAGGCCAGGGTCTTGTTGTCCAGGGCCCTGACGGCGCGGGAATCTCCTGTCGCCAGTCGACCGAACCAGACGGGCGAAAGCTCCAGGACCAACGGTCCAGCAGCTGCTGCGCAGCCCCAAGCCGTAACGGAGGGATGGCAGCAGCGAGACCCAAGCAACCACCGCCCAAGGCAAAGCTCCACGAACCGGCACCCAGGCCGGCTCGTGGAGCCAAGGGTTTGACCATCGCTCGCCCTGCCGGCCAGCGGAGCCAGGACCCTGTCACCCCGAGGGCTCAGCCCCCCTGGCGGCTGTTGGTCTGGATGTAGAGGATGATCAGGAAGACCGCCGGAACCAGGACGAACAGAAGGCTGGCTACGAAGCCGAGGTCGTTGGTTTCCATGGCTGTCGGAAAGGTGCTGAGAACGTATCACCGCCCCTGAGGGGCTCAGGCGTTCGCTTCATCGCTCGTTGTGGTTGGGGCGCTGACGGCGGCGGCAGAGCCCGGTACAGCGTCTTCGTCGGTGCCGTCGGGCTCGGGCTCCACCGGAGTGGGCCAGGCGGTGGGTCCGGCGGGCAGGGGCCTCGAGAGTGCCTCCGCCAACAGGGCATCCCGGTCCGCCAAGCCGACCTGGGGCCGGGTCACCACGGTCAGGGACTGCTGCACCAGGGCCTGACAGGCCAGTCGCCAGCCTTCCGGACGGCGGCGCAGCTTCTGCACCTCCACGGCCGTGGGTGGGGTTAGGGCGCCATCAACGGTCCCTTCCACATCGACAAAGCAGGTGATGCACTGACCGCAGCCGCCGCAGTTGCCCAGCCTGCCCTTGAGGCCATAGAGCTCGATGCCCGCGCGCAGGGCCACGTCCCGCAGATTCTCGCCGGGATAGCACTCCACATCCCTGCCCTCGCGGACGAAGCGGATCACGGGCATGGCACCAACGGGCTCGGAGCTTCCATTTTGGAACGGCGACCGCAAGCCTGCGGTTGCGGTCCGTTACCTGGCGCCCCGTGCGGCCATCCGCACCCTCTACCATCGCCAGACGGATCGGCCTGGCCGATCGCCAACCCAACCCAGATCTGACCCCCCATGGGATTGCCCTGGTACAGGGTGCACACGGTCGTCATCAACGACCCGGGCCGCTTGCTCGCCGTGCACCTCATGCACACCGCCTTGGTCGCCGGCTGGGCCGGCTCCATGGCGCTCTATGAGCTCGCCATTTTCGATCCCTCTGACCCGGTGCTCAACCCCATGTGGCGCCAGGGCATGTTCGTCATGCCCTTCATGGCCCGCCTGGGTGTCACGGGCAGCTGGGGCGGCTGGAGCATCACCGGCGAAACCGGAGTTGACCCCGGCTTCTGGAGCTTCGAGGGCGTCGCTGCCGCCCACATCATTTTCAGTGGCCTGCTGTTCCTTGCCGCCATCTGGCATTGGACCTACTGGGATCTCGAGATCTGGCAGGACCCCCGCACCGGCGAACCCGCCCTTGACCTGCCAAAAATCTTCGGCATTCACCTGCTGCTGGCCGGTCTCGGTTGCTTCGGCTTCGGTGCCTTCCACCTCACCGGCGTTTTCGGTCCGGGGATGTGGGTGACCGATGCCTATGGGTTGAACGGTCACATTGAGGCCGTTCAACCCGCCTGGGGACCAGAAGGTTTCAACCCGTTCAATCCGGGCGGCATCGTGGCTCACCACATTGCCGCCGGCATCGTCGGGATCATCGCCGGCATCTTCCACATCACCACCCGTCCGCCGGAGCGCCTCTACAAGGCCCTGCGCATGGGCAACATCGAGACGGTGCTGGCCAGTGCCATTGCCGCCGTGTTCTTCGCCGCCTTCATCGTGGCTGGAACCATGTGGTACGGCGCCGCTGCCACCCCGATCGAGCTGTTCGGCCCCACCCGCTATCAGTGGGATCAGAGCTACTTCAAGACTGAAATCAACCGACGCGTCCAGACGGCGATTGATAACGGTGCCACGAAGGAGCAGGCCTGGTCAGCCATTCCCGAAAAACTGGCCTTCTATGACTACGTCGGTAACAGTCCCGCCAAGGGTGGTCTGTTCCGCGTCGGTCCGATGGTCAATGGTGATGGCCTGCCCACGGGCTGGATCGGTCACATCTCCTTCACCGACAAGGCCGGTCACGACCTCCAGGTCCGCCGTTTGCCCAACTTCTTCGAGAACTTCCCTGTCGTCCTCCAGGACGAAGAGGGCGTGGTTCGCGCCGACATCCCCTTCCGTCGGGCTGAGGCCAAGTACTCGTTCGAGCAGCAGGGTGTGACGGCCACCATCTACGGCGGCGCCCTCAACGGCCAGACCTTCAGCGATCCAGCTGACGTCAAGCGCCTGGCTCGCAAGGCCCAGCTGGGTGAAGGCTTTGAGTTTGATCGTGAGACCTACCACTCCGATGGTGTCTTCCGCAGCTCACCCCGTGGCTGGTTCACCTTCGGCCATGCCACCTTCGCCCTGCTCTTCTTCTTCGGTCACATCTGGCACGGTGCCCGCACCCTCTACCGTGATGTTTTCGCCGGCATCGACCCCGATCTCGGCGAACAGGTGGAGTTCGGCCTCTTCCAGAAACTGGGAGACAGGTCGACCCGCCGCCTGCCCGAGGGCTACGTGCCTCCGGCTGGCTCCACCCTCAGCTGATCGCCGGCTCCAACCCTCTTCTCTCGAGAACTCCCCATGGAGAGCTTCGCCTACATCCTGATTCTGGCCCTGGCCATTTCCACCCTGTTCTTCGCCATCGCATTCCGCGATCCCCCGAAGATCGGCAAATGACCCGACGGCCGTGTTCAACGGCCATGCTCCAGCCAAACCCTCGCCTCAGGCGAGGGTTTTTTGTTGCCGCAACTTGGGCGAGGAGCCAGCCAGATCCCCATAGCTCGCTGCCGCGACGCAGTGTCTTTGCGCCGTTCTGGCTCAGAGGGCAGCCACCACTGCTTTGAACCGGAGGTTCCAGAACTTCAACGCAGGCATGCGTTAGCAGCGTCGCTCACCTGTGGCAACAGCTGAGGCAAAGCCATCCGGTTGCGGTGCACCGGCAAGACATTGCCAACAGCCTGACGGAAGCCAAGCCCCTGCGAGAAGTCCTGCGAATGGGCCGGGTAGGCAGCAAACCTTTTCTTTCTGTCGGTGTCTGTCTACACTTGTAAAAACTGAACATGGAGCGACTCCGGGGATGCAATGTCCCACCTGCCAACACACCGACAGCCGGGTGCTTGAGTCCCGGGCGGCAGATGGTGGTCGCAGCGTGCGAAGGCGGCGTGAATGCCTCAACTGCGATTTTCGCTTCACCACCTACGAGCGGGTGGAAACCGTTCCGATCACGGTGATCAAGCGTCTCGGAAACCGCGAAACCTTCAACCGTTCCAAACTGCTTCACGGCCTCTTGAGGGCCTGCGAGAAAACAGGACTGGAACCTGCCCAGCTTGAAGCCGTGGTCGACGACATCGAGCTGGCCCTGCAACAGCGCAACGGCCGTGAGGTCACCAGCAATGAGATCGGCGAGCTGGTGCTGCAACAGTTGCGTGAGATGAGCGAGGTGGCCTACGTCCGTTTCGCCTCCGTCTACCGCCAGTTTCAGAGTGTCAGCGACTTTGTCGCCACGCTCGAAGGACTCAGCCATCCCGCCCAGGGCCGCAGCGGTAAAGGCAAAAACCGGCTAGTCATTGTGGGCTGAGCCCCGACTGCTGCCAATTCGCTGGCGTGAGGCAGCTGCCAGGAGGGTCAGCAGACACCGCCGATGCCTGAAGCGTTCCCGAACCAGTTTCGTCCCGAGACATCGGCCGACGCCCACGGAGAACACGCAACCAGCACTTTGCAGAGCCTTATCCATAGGCCCGCAGGTTGCTAGGGTGAGTGATTGCGCCTCCGCTGCTGGCGGGCAGAGAGGCCATCCCCTTCGCACTGCCCTCGGGCAGACCGCCCCTGCTCCATGACCGTGACCCCTTCTTCCGAACGCGAGGCCCTGGCCGCCGATGTGGTGGTTGTTGATCTGCAGGAGGACGACACCCTTCTGGATCTTGACATCCCGGAAGATGTGCCCTCCGCCGATGATTCCAGCAGCCGGGTGGCCGCTCGCGATGGCGACGGAGTGGGCTTCACGATCGATGACTTCGCGGCGCTGCTGAGCAAGTACGACTACAACTTCAAGCCTGGCGACGTCGTCAACGGCACCGTCTTCGCCCTCGAATCGAAGGGCGCGATGATCGACATCGGCGCCAAGACCGCCGCCTTCATGCCCCTGCAGGAGGTCTCCATCAACCGGGTGGAGCACCTCTCCGACGTGCTCGAGCCCGGGGAAGTACGGGAGTTCTTCATCCTCAGCGAGGAGAACGAAGACGGTCAGCTCACCCTGTCGGTGCGCCGCATTGAGTACCAGCGGGCCTGGGAACGGGTGCGCCAGCTGCAGAAAGAAGACGCCACCATCTACAGCGAAGTGTTTGCCACCAACCGCGGTGGTGCCCTCGTGCGGGTCGAAGGTCTGCGCGGCTTCATCCCCGGAAGCCACATCAGCACCCGCAAGGCCAAGGAAGAACTTGTCGCCGATTTCCTGCCCCTCAAGTTCCTGGAGGTGGACGAAGAGCGCAACCGCCTGGTGCTCAGCCATCGCCGCGCCCTGGTGGAGCGCAAGATGAACCGTCTCGAAGTCGGCGAAGTGGTGCTGGGCACCGTCCGCGGCATCAAGCCCTACGGCGCCTTCATCGACATCGGCGGTGTCAGCGGCCTGCTGCACATCTCTGAAATCAGCCACGAGCACATCGAGACGCCGCACACGGTGCTCAATGTCAACGATCAGATGAAGGTGATGATCATCGATCTCGACGCCGAGCGGGGCAGGATCTCCCTCTCGACCAAGGCCCTCGAGCCCGAGCCCGGCGACATGCTCAGCGATCCCCAGAAGGTGTTCGACAAGGCCGAGGAGATGGCCGCCCGCTACAAGCAGATGCTGCTGGAGCAGGCCGAAGATGGCGAGCCCATGGGCGTCGCCCTCGATTGATCTCTCTTGGGGGCTCAGCCAGCGTGGTGCACCTCAACCTGGCCGGCGAGCCCCTCAAGCCCTGGCAGGGGTGGGCCAACCCCTCTGCCGTTTCCGGTCCTGAGTCCACGGCCCAGGCATCCCTGGACCCTGAGTTGCGCGCAGGGGACACCGCCCCATCGGCAGCAAGTCCCCAGAGCGCTTCAACCCTAGAGCCGGCCGCGATTGAGGCCGTGCTGTTCGACAAGGACGGCACCATGAGCCACAGCGAGCCGATGCTGGAAGCTCTTGCCACGGCAAGGGTTTTCCATTGTCTGGAGGCTCTAGATGGACAGGAACTCCCGGAACGCCGGGCGGTGCTCGAGGATCTGCTGCGCCGCGCCTACGGCCTCACGCCCAGCGGCATCCATCCAGCCGGCACCACGGCGGTCGCCTCCCGCGAGCACAACCTGATCTCCACCGCCACCGCCTTCGCCATGGTTGGGCTGGGCTGGCCCGACGCCCAGGCCCTCAGTGAAGAGGTGTTTGCCCGCACCGATGCCCTCCACGGCCAGGGCAGCAACCACAGGCCCCAGCCCACCGAGGGGCTGGCCGAGCTGTTGGGGCGCCTCAGCGACGCTGGTCTGCGCTGCGCCGTGATCAGCAACGATCACGAACAGGGAATCCACGCGTTTCTGGCGATCCATGGGCTGGAGCATCACTTCCAGGCCTTCTGGAGCGCCGAACACCGGCCCTGCAAGCCCCATCCCGACGCCGTCCACGGCGTCTGCCGGGAGCTGGGTATTGCCGCCGGGCGCTGCGCCCTGATTGGTGACGCCAACAGCGACCTGCGCATGGCCCGCGCCGCCGGGGTGCCGGTGGTGCTGGGCTACCGGGCCGGCTGGAAGCAGCCGCCACCCCTGGATCCCGATGTGCCCCTGATCCACCACTGGGACGAGTTGACCGTGGGGAGCAGCAACCCAGGAGGCGTCGTGTCCATGGGCACGATCCAGGCCGACGCCGACGCCATAGGCTCAGCATCAGTTTCAGCATGATCGCAGGCATGAGCCGTTACGTCTTCACCTCGGAATCGGTCACAGAGGGCCATCCCGACAAAATCTGTGATCAGGTGAGCGATGCCGTGCTCGACGCCCTGCTCGCCCAGGATCCCGCCAGCCGCGTGGCCTGTGAAACCGTGGTCAACACGGGCCTGTGCCTGATCACCGGCGAAGTCACCACCAACGCCCGCGTCGATTTCAACACTCTGGTGCGGGGTGTGATTGAAGAGATCGGCTACAGCGGCGCCCGTGCCGGGGGCTTTGATGCCCGCAGCTGCGCCGTGCTGATCGCCCTGGACCAGCAGTCCCCCGACATTGCCCAGGGCGTCGATGAGGCCGATGACCACGACGGCGATCCCCTCGACAAGATCGGCGCCGGCGACCAGGGCATCATGTTCGGCTACGCCTGCAATGAGACGCCCGAACTGATGCCCCTGCCGATCAGCCTGGCCCACCGCCTGGCCCGTCGGCTGGCCCAGGTGCGCCATGACGGCAGCCTCCCTTACCTGCTGCCCGACGGCAAAACCCAGGTGAGCGTCGTCTACGAGAACGACCTGCCGGTGGCAATCGACACGATTCTGATCTCCACCCAGCACATCGCCGAGATCGACGGCATCAGCGACGAAAAGGGGCTCAGGGAGCGCATCGCCGCCGACCTCTGGAGCCACGTGGTGGAACCTTCCACCGCCGATCTCGCACTCAAGCCCGATCGCGAAACCACCCGCTTCCTGGTCAACCCCACCGGCAAATTCGTCGTCGGCGGTCCCCAGGGGGACGCGGGCCTCACCGGCCGCAAGATCATCGTCGACACCTACGGCGGCTACGCCCGCCACGGCGGCGGCGCCTTCTCGGGCAAAGATCCCACCAAGGTGGATCGCTCCGCCGCCTATGCAGCCCGCTACGTGGCCAAGGCCCTGGTGGCCGCCGGCCTGGCCCGCAAGGCGGAAGTGCAACTGAGCTACGCGATCGGTGTCGCCAAGCCCACCAGCATCCTGGTGGAGAGCTTCGGCACCGGCAGCCTTGACAACGCCGACCTCACCGCCCTGGTGCAGGAGCACTTTGACCTGCGACCCGGCGCCATCATCGAAACCTTCGGACTGCGGCAGCTGCCCCAGCAGCGCTCAGGTCGCTTTTACCAGGATGTGGCCGCCTACGGCCACTTCGGCCGCCGCGATCTGGACCTGCCCTGGGAGAACGTGGACGCCATCGCCGCCACCCTGAAGCAGGCCACAGCCGGTCGTGTCGCCGCTGGCGCTGGGGCTTGATCTCGGCAGCAGCGGTCTGCGCCTCGCCCTGGCGGAAGCTGGCGGCGCTGGCTCCGCCAGGCTGCTGACCGAGACCGGCAGCCCCTACCCCGGCAACTTCAACGAGCCGGAATCCTGGCGCCAGGGGTTGATCGCCCTGGTCCAGCGCCTGCCGGCCGAAGTTCGCCGGAGGGTGAATGCCATCGCCATCGATGGCACCTCCGGCACCCTGTTGCTCTGCCGCCCCGACGGCAGGCTGCTGCCAGGCGCCCTCGGCCAGGCCCTGCCCTACCACCAGGCCTGCCCGGAGCAACGGGAGCCGGCGCGCCAGCTCTGCGGCGATGACACCAGCCCGGCGGCGAGTGCCTCCGGCAGCCTGGCCCGGGCCCTGGATTTACTGCATCGGGCCCACCCAACCGGCGAAGGCCAGGACCTGCTGCTGCGCCACCAGGCGGACTGGCTGATGGGCTGGCTCCTGGGCGACTGGCGCTGGGGGGAAGAGGGCAACAACCTGCGCCTGGGCTGGGATCTGGAGCGCCAGACCTGGAGTGGGGCGATCGCCGCCCAGCCCTGGTCGGCCGCCCTGCCGCAGATCTGCCCCAGCGGGGCCATCCTCGGCCAGCTCAGCCGCGATGCGGCCGCCCAGTTGGATCTGCCCAGCCATTGCCTGGTGGTGGCTGGCAGCACCGATGCCAATGCCGCCGTCCTGGCGGCGGACCCCCAGGAGGGGGACGGAATCTGCGTGCTGGGCACCACCCTGGTGCTGAAACAGTTCTGCCCCGCTCCGATCAAGGCGCCTGGCGTCAGCAGCCACAGGCTGGACGGCCGCTGGTTGGTGGGGGGGGCTTCCAACGCCGGGGCCGGCATCCTGCGCCGCTTTTACAGCGACGCCCAGATCACGGAACTGAGTCGACAGATCGATCCTCAGCGCCCGACGGGCCTGGATCTGCTGCCGCTGCCGGCGCCCGGTGAGCGCTTTCCCGTCGATGATCCGGACCTGCAGCCGCGCCTGCAACCGCGGCCGGTGAGCGATGCGCTCTACCTGCAGGCCCTGCTGGAGGGACTCACCGCCCTTGAGGTCAGGGGCTGGCAGCGCCTGCGGCAGCTGGGTGCGCCGCCTCTGCGCCGGGTGATCACCCTGGGCGGCGGCGCCCACAATCCCCAGTGGCGCCATTTGCGGCAACGGGCCCTGGGGGTGCCGGTGCTCAATCGACCAAACCTCTCCGCCGCCCTGGGAATGGCCCAGCTGGCCCTGCGGGCCCAGGCCAGGATGGGGACGTCAGCCGCAGGCCTCGCATGAACCAACGCTTTCAGACGATCCTCTCCATGGCACTGTTCGTGGTGCTGGCGGGCTATGTGGGCTTCAGCGCCATCCGCCTGGGCCTGTTGCTGTGGCAACGCTTCGGCGCCGGCTGACTCCAGAATCTCCCCAACCCGACCTGCCCTGATGAGCGCCGACCCCCTGACTCCGGCCGTGAGCGATCGGATCTGCAAGCACATGAACGACGACCACGCCACCGCCGTGCTCGCCTATGCCCGCCACTACGGCGGCCTGGTCAGCGCCCAGCAGGCCCGCATGCTGGCGGTGGGGCCGGAGGCAATGCGGCTGGAGGTGGATGGTGCCGCCGTGGAGGTGCGTTTCGACCACACCCTCAGCGACAGCGAGGACGCCCACCGCACCCTGGTCAGCATGCTGCGGTCCCTGCCCGGGAATGCTTGAGGCAGTTGTCGTTATCCGCTTGCCCCGGCGGCGCTCCCCCTGAAATCGTTTGCCGTCCCCGCGCTGCTGGAACGCGGCCTGTCGATGCTGCCCCTGGGCTGGCTGCTGGCTACCCCCTGCCCGCTCTGCCGGAAACTTCCTCCGCGTTCGGAAGTCACAGGCACGGCCTTTTGCCTCGTCTGTGAGCAGCGTTTGCAGCTGCCCGGCGAGGGCCTGCGGGGCCAGCTGCCCCTGCCCTGGTGGAGCAGCGGCAACTACGGCGGCCCCCTGCGGGAGGTGCTGCTGGAGCTGAAGCGCCAGCCCCGAGCGGAGCTGGTGTCGGCCCTGCTCCAGCCACTGCAGCCCTCTCTGGCAGCCCTGGCAGCGCCTGGGAGTGGCCCAGCTCCGCTGCTAGTGCCGATCCCCAGCTGGAAACGGCAGGGCAATCCACTGCCACCCCAGATCTGCCGGTGCCTGGGCAGGCAACTGGGCCTGCGGCAGGCCCCGCTGCTGGAGCGCTCCCACCCGGTCCTGGTCCAACACCGTCTCCATCGCCGGCTGAGGCTGGCCAACCAGGAGGGTGCCTTCCGCTGCCAGCCGGCGGGCGATCGCCGCCGCCGGCGCCCGGTGCTGATCGTCGACGACATCCTCACCACCGGCGCCACCGCCCTCAACGGAGCCCTCTGCCTCAAAGCCGCCGGCTGGCCGGTGCTGGGCGTGGTCTGCCTGGCCCGCACGCCTCCGCGGCAGGTCCCCAAAGGGCTGTGATCTAATATCTTTTCGTCGCAGCGGCAGCCGCCACCGCGACGGGCCGGGATAGCTCAGTTGGTAGAGCAGGCGATTGAAAATCGCCGTGTCCCCAGTTCAAATCTGGGTCCTGGCATCACGACACGCGGCAGCCTTCGTCCATGCAACAGCCGCAACCCTTCACTGATCGCACCTTCAACAACGCCGACAGCTTCGCCCAGGCGTTCGACGAAGCCTGGCAGGACCATGGTCGGCGCGAACCCAACCACGGCCTGAGCTCGGCGGACAAGATTGAGCTGATCCTCGGTTGTGTCGCCGACCATCCCTTTGCCCAGGACGACCCCGCTCAGGCCCGCCAGGTGGCGGAGTTCCGTGTGCGACTTCTCGGTCTGTAGGTTCTGGAGATGAGCAGCTCCCTCACCCGTCTGGTCCGGATGCTGAGCGCCGGCTTCAGCAACCAGGCCCAGGCCTTTGAAAATCCGCCTCTCTACGCCCACATCCTGGTCAAGTTCCGGCCCCTGCCCCAGCTGGAGCCGGGCTCGCTGCTGCTGGAGCAGTCCTATGCCATCAACCCAGCGGCGCCTTATCGCATCCGGGTGCTGCGGGCCGAACGGCGCGACGGCGGTCTGATCATTCACAACCAGGCGCTCCACGGCGACGAGCGCTTCTGGGGAGCGGTAGAGGATGGCGCCAAACGGGAGGCCATCGGGCCCGATGATCTGCTCCCGCTGGAGGGCTGCACCTATGTGGTGCGCGAACACGGCGAAGGTTTCATTGGCGAAGTGGAGCCCGGCTGCCGCTGCCTGGTCGAACGCAAAGGAGCCACCGCCTACCTGGTCAGCAGCTTCGAGCTCGATCCGCGCGGCATGCGCACGATCGATCGCGGCCACGACCCCCAGACCCACGAGCAGCTCTGGGGCTCCCTGGCCGGCCCGTTTGAGTTCACGCGCACCGACGACTACAGCCACGAAATCCCCGATCCCTGGCTCGACGCCCTTGAGCAGGACTGACGGACCGTCAGGAACGGCTCGGCCCCCGAGCTCGATGCGCCCCGCTGGAGGATCGCCGGCGGCGAGTGATGGGATCGACCCCTGCAAAACCTGAGTCGAACCAGGGCGGAGCGCGCCCTTGTATGGACGCGCGCGAGCCTGAGCGGGCCAGGGCCCTAGCTAGGCCGTCAGTTCATCCATGAAGGGCTGCTCGCCTTCGTCGAGGAAGGGATCCTCCTGAAGGATCTCCTCCTCGTCCGGGCGGGTTGCCGCAACAGGGCGAGCCGACGCCGCCCCTGCCCGAGCCTGGGCGGGGGAGTTCGCCAGGCGAAGAGGCTGGACGTGGCGGCCGGGGACAGCAGCCTCGCCACCGCCCAGCAAGGATTCGATCCGGGCCAGGCGCTCCTCGGTCTCCAGCAGCCGCAGCTCCATCTCCTCAGCTTGCTGGGGGTCGGCCGTTTCCGCCTGCTCCAGCAGCTGGTGCTCCTGCGCCGCCAACCTCTCCTCAAACTCCAGCAGGCGGTAGGTGAGGCTCTCTGCCACCTCCGAGAGCACCTGCAGTTGATCCGCCAGTCGGTGGGACCAGGCGGGGGGCTGGGGCAGAGACGTCATGGCAAGACGGCGCCAGGGTTCTGGCGGGATGGTATCGGCACAGCACCACACCGCCAGGGGGCCGGCCTGCCAGGCGTTTGTAACGATTGTGAAAGCCTTGTCCTGATGTCAAGGCAGGCCCATAGGATCCGGCTTGCGGCCTGAGATTGAGACATTCAGGCTGCCGAACCGCCTTTTCTCCAACGCCATCTCCCCAGGCCCACGCCCATGACACTCGCCAACGCTGCCTATCTGGGCATCGAGCGTTTCGCCAGCGACCGCAACAAGGAAAACTGGTCCAACGCCACCGAAAACGACAAGGCGGCCCTGATCCGTGCGGTCTACAAGCAGGTGCTTGGCAACCAGTACATCATGGCCAGCGAGCGGCTGGAAGGGCCTGAGTCGCTGTTCAAGCGCGGCTATCTGAGCGTTCGGGAGTTTGTGCGCCAGGTGGCCAAGAGCGGTCTATACAAGGCCAAGTTCTTCGAGAACTGCAACGCCTACCGCTTCATTGAGCTCAACTTCAAACACCTGCTCGGCCGCGCTCCCCAGAACAAGGCGGAGATGCTGCATCACTTCACCATCCTGCAGGAGCAGGGCTACGACGCCGAGATCGATTCCTACCTCGACAGCGTCGAGTACCAAAATCGCTTCGGCGAAGAGGTGGTTCCCTTCCTGCACGGCTGGGATTATTCCGCTGGCCAGCAGGGCCTGCAGTTCTCCTACATGCTGCAACTGGCCCGCGGCGTCGGCGCCTCGGTGCGGGGCGACGCCCTCAAGACCCAGTCACGCCTGAACCCTTCGGTGCACGCCGAGAAGCCGATGGCGGTGGTGAGCCCCAACGCCAAGGGCAGTGTCTTCCGTGCCGTCAGCAGCGACGGCGTCACCCGTCAGGGCGTCGGTGCCGGCGAGGAGGGCCGCACCTTCCGGGTTGAGGTCACCGGCTTCAACAACTACCGCCTGCACAAGCGCAGCAATCGGGTGCTGTTCGTGCCTTTCAACAAGTTGCTGGAGGTGCAGCAGCAGGTCCAGCGCCAGGGTGGCCGCATCGCCAGCCTCACCCCCGTCAACTGAGCGGCTTCGCTCCCCCCTTTCCAACCCACGGCATCAACCCCATGAAGGTCTCTGCAGGCACCCGAGGCACCAGCTTCAGCAACGGCCGCCAGGTCACCATCAGTGTCACCGGGCTGGCCAAGAACGACTTCGTGCGCAGCTCGGACTGCGTCATGCAGGTCCCCTACACCCGCATGAACGAGACCCTGCGCCTGGTTCACCGCATGGGTGGCAAGGTCACCGAAGTGGCCGTGAGCGGTGGTGACACCCCGGCAGCCAGCGAGGCACCCAAAAAAGCCCAGGCCAAGGCCAAAGGCTGATCACCAGGGATGCCCTGGCCAGGCCAGGGAGCCTTGATCCTGCACGGCCCCGCAAGGGGCCTTTTTTGTGGGTGGATCCATGCCTGACAAGGCAGCAAAGAGCCTGCAAACACTGGGCCAGACCAGGGCAATGACCGTTTGTTACGGCAGCCACGACCAACCACGGGCGGGATCAACAATGGTTCAGTCATACGGGATACACCCAACGCGTCCCGACCTGCGTTATGCGAGCGTCCTGCGCTTCGCCAACGCCTGAGTCACGGCCACGTCCCTCCCGCTTGATCCTGAGGTTCCCTGACAGACGGGCGCAAGCCCAGCACTTCGGTCGCCTCACCCCCTTACCCACCCTCCCGACTCCGGTCGAGAACAGGAGCTACCTCAA
>JBAXXM010000017.1:0-54315 GCA_037127935.1 Synechococcaceae cyanobacterium ELA739 | reverse complement strand
CACTGTTCTGGGGCTGCCAATAGCCACTGAGGGCGAAGGCGTTGAGATGGCCGGGGCTGTGGTTATTGGCAGCGGGGGCACCGTTGTAGGTGAAGACATCGAGGATCGTGTCGTCCGGATAGGCACTGGGGGAGACCGCCAGCATGTCCTCCTGGCCAACCCGGCCACCCACTGTGGCCGTCCATGAGAAGCCGATCGACAACACCGCCGGAGAGGGCGGCCTTGCGACAGATTCTTCAAGAGGCAAAGGCGATCCATGCCTGCCGAGGCTTGCCTGGCTCTGACAAGAAAACGAAAAGATTCAAGTCAGCAGCATCGCAACTGAGGATAAAAAAACGCCGAAGAAAAAAGGTTCTAAGATGAATGAATACCTGATCCACCGCGGCGCAACTGCTGATGCATGGCCCCCGTCAACAGAAACCATGACCGAAGAACAGGACAGGATTGGGGCAGTCGCTACAGGACCAGCCCAGGTTGAGGACCAGATTGCTGGGGATGGAGCGGCAGGCGGCTCTGGAGTTCCGCCCCTTGGCCGGGCGTTCGAAGATGCCGGTATCGCCATGGCCTTTGTGGCGCCATGCGCAGGCCCGGGGGGCCTCGGGGCCATTCTCAGTGCCAATCCAGCGATGGCCCAATTCACCGGCTATCCGCTCGAGCAGCTGCTGGGTATGGCCTTCCCGACGCTGGTGCATCGCGAAGACGTGGCAATCAGCGAAGACCTGATGCACCGGTTGGTCAGCGGTGAGATTGAGAGCTGCAGCTTTGAGAAGCGGTTCGAACATGCTGATGGCCACCTGGTCTGGGGCCTGCTGACCGTGACCCCAGCCCGGACCGAAATTGGCGAGCGGGAAGGCTGCCTGATCGTGCAACTTCAGGACATCTCCGAACGCAAGCACTTTGTCGGTCAACTGGAGTATTTCGCCGATCATGATCCGCTCACGTCCCTGCTGAATCAGCGTCGGTTTCGCATTGACGTCGATCGCCAGCTTGCCTATGGACGCCGCCATGGCGGCTGCGGCGCCCTGATCATGCTGGACCTGGATAACTTCAAGCAGATCAACGACCAATTCGGCCATGCCGCCGGTGATGAGGTGATCATTGCGGTGGCCGCAGTCCTGCGGAAAGGGTGCCGCGAAACGGACATCGTGGCCCGACTGGGCGGCGATGAGTTCGCAGTGTTGTTACCCGAGTCATCCATGGTTGATGCCGGCCATCATGCCGAGAAACTGCTCGAACTGATCCGATCGCTGCCGATCGAAGGGGCCGCCTCGGGCATCCAGGTGGCCGCCAGTGCCGGCCTGGCGGGCTTCTGTGCCAACGATGGCCAATGCGCGGACGATGTGCTGATCAACGCCGACCTGGCGCTCTATCAAGCCAAGGAATCGGGCCGGGGCAAGGTGGAGGTCTTTGCCCACAGCACCGGCCTGCACGAGAAGGTGGAGGCCCGGCTGCTCTGGTCGGTGCGCATTCGGGAGGCGCTGACGAACAACGGCTTCGTGGTCCATGCCAAGCCGGTGATCGACCTGGAAACCGATGACGTGGTGTACTACGAACTTGTGATCCGTCTCAAGGCGATCGGCGACATCCTGATTCCGCCATCGGTCTTTCTCTACACGGCCGAGCGCTTCGGCATGGCGGTGGACATCGATGAATGGGTCACGGCCCAGGCGGTCGCCCTGCTTGAAGGGTTGGAGCCGGAGCAGCGGCTGCCCCTGGGGGTCAACATCAGCGGCAGCTCTCTAATAGGCGACCGGTTCATCAACGTCGTGCGCGCCCACCTGCAGCGCTCGGGCCTGAAGCCGGAGCTGCTGATCTTTGAATTGAATGAAGCGGTGGCCATGGCCAACATGGAGCAGGCCAAGCAGTTCGGCCGCGCCCTGGCCTCCCTCGGTTGCCAGTTGGCGCTTGATGATTTCGGGGCGGCCTTCGGCAGCTTCTATTACCTCAAACATCTCCCCGTCGACATTCTCAAGATCGATGGCGCCTACATCCGGGGGCTGGGCACCCAGCTCGACCACACCGATCGCCTGATCATCGAAGCGGTGGTGCAGCTGGCCAAGGGGCTCGGCACCAAGGTGGTGGCGTCGTTCGTGGGCAACTTGGAAACCCGCAAGGAGCTGCTGCAGATGGGCATCCGCTACGGCCAGGGCGCCTTCCTGGGTCCCTCCAGGGATGTGGTCGAAATCCCTGCGCTGCAGACGCAGCAGCGCGACCACCAGCGCTGAGCGGCGGCTGATCCCAGCCTGCAGGGTTGCTGCAGGCGATGGGATGGAGCTGCGGCCTCCCCGGCGGGCCACCGGCCGATCGACGCGAACGCAGCGACAGCAACGGCTGTCCATGGCCCGCATCAGCACGCGGCTGCCACAAGGGGCCGCCCAGCCACCAGGGATCAAGAATCAAGGAAACGGTGTTGGCGCCGGTTCTGCTGGCCGTTCAAGGCCAGGGGACGAAGGTCAGGGGTTCATAGCGGGCGATCGTGATCCGCCAGGCGCGGCCCACCACGGCCTGCAGTCGCGCCAGGAAGGCCGGCGTATCGCCGCTGGCGATCCACTGGGCCTTGAGGATCGGCAACTGTTCACTCATCACCTCCAAAGGCAGCTCCACCAGCAGCAGGCTGGGATCGCCGGCCGCCCGCCGCAGCGGCTGCTCGTCGCTGCCCTGCCAGAGGCGCAGCAGCAGCTCCAGAGCCAGGGTGCGCCCGTCCTCGCCGGGGTCGCCGGCGGCGGCGGCGGCCGCCGAGAGCGATTTGCCGGCCAAGGGCAGGGACCGCTGCCCCCCCTTGTCCACCAGGGCCAGGGCCACGAGATAGGGAGCGTCAGCCATCGAGGTGATGCGGCAGTCTCCACCTTGCAGGATCGCCCGACCCACGAGGGTCAGCTCACTCGGCATGCAGGGCCCACGCTGACTCGGATCGCAGGAGAAGACCAGCCGCCTCGGGGGCCAGCCTTGCTGACCTCAGCGGTTGAGCCGCTGCATCTGCCAGGTCACGAAGGTACCCACCGGACTCCAGAGCAGATAGGGCACCAGCAGCAACCAGATCGCCAGGCCAAGCGGGGCGACCGCCACCGTCAGGGCCAGGCCCCACACCCAGCCGGCAAAGCCGATGGCGGTACCGGCCCGCAGGGAGCGGCGGCGGCAGATCACCAGGGTGTAGCTCTGCACCAAGAGCAACAGCACCAGGTAGGCCCCCATCAGCGGCCAGCTGGCGCTGGAGAACCAACACAACAGGGCCGAGGCGTAGAAACAGGCATAGATGGCAATCCAGATCAACGGAATCGCCCTCTCAAACACCAGCCAGGCGGGGCGCCTCAGCCGCAGAAACCAGGCAAAATCGTCCCGGCTGGGATTGAGAGACAGGGCCACGGCCAGCATCACCACCAGGATCAACAGGGGAGCCACGGCGGATCGGTGCAAGCGCCTTCAGCTTGGCAGGTCAAGGCTGGGCGCCACACAGTCAGCACATCCAGGCGTTCGGGCTGGAGGCACTGAAGCCTGCACCATCGACGTCGGTGGCGACGGCAAACAGCTCCTGGTCGGCATCCCCTGCCTGAACGGCGTCAGCGCTGACCTGTTCGCCTGCCATCACTTGGCTACTGGCACCGCCATCGCTGGAGATCTGCCCATCCCATCTGTTCGGGATGGGACTGCCATAACGCCTGCAGCACGGACAGCACTGCTCCCGGGAGGGGTCACAATCAGGTCCATGAACCTCCACAGCGATCTCAGCCAGCGGGTGGTGCTTGACACGACCACCCTCCCCTGGACCCCATCGCCGCAGGCGGGTGTGGAACGGCGACTGATGGAGCGCCTCGGCGATGAGGTGGCCCGGGCCACCTCGCTTGTGCGCTACGCCCCCGGCAGTCGCTTTGGCCGTCACGTCCACGGTGGTGGCGAGGAGATCCTGGTGCTGGAGGGCATCTTCTCGGACGAGACGGGCGATCACGGGGCGGGCAGCTACCTGAGGAATCCGGTCGGCTCCAGTCACGCCCCGTTCAGCCAGGCGGGCTGCACCATCCTGGTGAAGTTGCTGCAGGTGCATCCTGCCGACCAGCGGCAGCTGGCGATCGACACCCGCAGCGAACCATGGTTGCCGGGCCTGGTGTCCGGCCTGGAGGTGATGCCCCTGCATGGCTACGGCTCCGAGCATGTGGCCCTGGTGCGCTGGGCGCCCGGCACGGTGTTTCAGCCCCACGGCCATCCCGGCGGCGAGGAGATCCTGGTGCTCGATGGGACGTTCCAGGATGACCTAGGCGACTACGGCCCGGGCAGCTGGTTGCGCAATCCCCCCGGCAGCGTCCACCGACCCTGGAGCAGCTCCGGCTGCACGATCTGGGTCAAAACCGGTCATCTGCCGGCCACTGTCGGGCCGGATGGTTCGGCCGCCGGATCCACCGGCAGGCCGCGCAGCGCCAACGCCAGTCGTCTGGCGAACAGCAGCAACGGATAGATCGCCTCTGCCCGCTGGGGCTGCGCCAGTACGGGGGCCAACAGCTTCAGCAGGGCGGCACTGGGGGTCATGCGGCCGCACAACCAGGCGATGGCTTCGGCGCCGTGCAGCACCCGCTCCGCGTCGATCACCATGGCGCCATCGCGCAGGCGGAAGCCCTGCCGTTCCAGTTGCTGCCGCAAGGCCAGGTCGGAGCGGCCGTCGCAGATCTGCAGCCCGGGAATGCCACTGCGCAGCTCACTGAGCTCGGCGAAATGGCGGCAGAACACACAACCGCCGTCGAACACCAGCAACGGCGAGATCAGGCCAGGCTGGCCGCACGGTTCAGGACCCGCAGCCTCCATACCCGAAGCCTCCATGTCCCCACCGATCCCAGCTCCAGTCACAACACCTTCCGTCGCCAGACCCTCCGAACCCATGCCTGCCGCTGCCGTGCCGACGCCCTCGCCAGCCTGGCGCAGCATGCTGCCGATCGTCAGGGCGATGGCCTGTCTGCTGGTTGTGGTGCTCACCCTGGTGGGTGCGGCGCTGGTTGATTCAACCCCGGTTGACGCCGCGCAGCGTGCTTCAACCAGGGAAGACTTCGGTACCCCGGCCGGGACCTACCGCTGCGACGGCGATCCCCTCACCGCCCTGCTGATCCGAGGTGCCATGGATGATCCCGCCATGGCTGACCCCAGCTCCGGCGATGTGCCTGTCGGCGGCTTCGTGGTGCTGCGATGGCGGGACCTGAGCCTGCAGCTGCCCCGCACCAACAACGCCGGCCCCGCCAGCTTCACCGATGGCCAGTGGTGGTGGAGCCTGGATGCCTCAGGCCAGCCGGATTTCCGCCTGCGGCGCGGCCGGGGCAACATCCAGAGCTTCGCCTGCGAAGCCCCGCTCTGACAGCGGGGCGAGCGGCTCCCTCCCTGTCCCCCGACCGGCAGGCCAGAGACCATACGGTGGGGTTATTCGCTCCCTCCCAACATTTTCAATGTCACTCGTTGCCCTGCGGTTCGGGGTCTGGACTCTCGGCCTATCGGCCCTGCTTGTGGTCCCGGCCCTGGCCCAGGGCGATCCCCATGCCGGTCATCACGGCATGCACGGACTGGAAGCCATGCCAGCCAGCCCAGCCCCCACAACCGTGGCACCTGTCCACACCGTCCACGTCCACGGAGTGGGGCCGGCCGGTGCCACCTATGACCTGCGGTTCATCGATGGGATGGTGCAGCACCACACCGGGGCGCTGCGGATGAGTGAGTTCGTCTTCGGCATCGGCCAGCCCGGCGTGGGGGCCCTGGCCCGGACCATCTGGCGGGATCAGGCTGATGAACTCCGGGCGATGGGGCTATGGCGCAAGGCCTGGTATCCCCAGGCCCCCATCTATCCGGTGATGCTGGCCCCTGGCGGCGATCCGCACAGCATCAAAGGTCTGACGCGGATGGGCCCGGCCCAGATGGAAGCGATGCGGATGGTCGGCGCCGGCCCCACGGGCGAGAACCGGGTGGTGTGGTTCCTTGAAGGCATGCTCCAGCACCATGGTGGAGCGCTGGTCATGGCCCATGACGCCCTAGCCAAAAGCACCAATCCCACCGTGCGCCGTTTCGCCCGCGACGTGATCGTGGCCCAGCGGGCCGAAATCATGGAACTGCGCCGCATGCTGGCGCTGGAGGGCTTGCACAAGCCCGAATACCACCAGTACGACGCGCTGTTTGCCCTCTGAGCCGGCGAGGCCGCCAACTGCAGCAGGCGATGCTGCGGGTGCCGAGCGACAAGATCAGGCCGATGGATCGGTGGTCTCCCCGTGGGCTCCCCGATCGGCGCTGAAGATCGCCGAACACCGCGGCCACGAAAAACCCCAGGTCGAGACCCGGGGTCGTAACCAACTCCCAGCTGAGAGCGGATCAGAAGCAGAAAGGCAGGAATTGGGCGTGGCAGGCAGCATAACCATCAACCAGGGGGCCGAGGCCAATCTGGTGGGCAATGCCAGCACCGGTCAGGCCCTCGACAACGACACCGATGACGATGCCGAGCATGGCGGCGCGACCATTGAACAACTCGACACGCTTGAGCTGATCGAGATGAATCTGGCCGGCGGAACGGCTTTCAACCCACTTGTCGTTGACTGGGCTGTTGGTCATGGGTGTTCTCAGGTGGATCGGATGGGCCGAATCAGCGTTGATTCGATGAAAGATCGCTGGGGCGACTGAGGACATAAGTCACCATCCCCGTCAGCACAACAAGTACGGCAACCATGCCGGCAATGGCGGCGGTGTAGTCAGTATCCATGGCGATCAACCGAGACCGATTTGGGACAGGATGCTCTGACCGGTAAGCAGTTCGGTGGCCAGGCCGATCACGAAGCCGAGCATGGCAAGACGGCCATTCCAGGTTTCGGCGAAAGCGACGAAGCCAAAGCGGGGGGTGGGGTCAGCCATGGTGATTTCGATTTGTTTCGTAACTGTAACAGATCGTGAAGCTGTTAAGGGCAATCCCGGCCCCAAGGCCACCAGGGCGAAGCGGCACCGGCCCCCGCCCTGATCCAGCGCACCAGGGCTCACGCTGGGGCCAAATCAGGGGGCTTCGGGTCAGCCGGTGAGCCGTGCAGGACCGCCATCGGATCCAGTCCGAGCACCGGGGCCACGCATGCCGCCTTGGCCTGGCCGGCATCGTCCAGGAGAATCCGCCGTTGCAAAGGCGGCGCTGCCTGGGGACAGGGCCCCAGCCCTGAGGCCTCGAAATGGGCCATCTGTGGCGGCAGATCCCGGGCGGCTCGTCATCTAAGCAATGCATGGGCGGGCGCAAAACGCAAAACGTCCCGCTGGATCTGGGGACAATTGCGGAGCAGCCCGTGGCCCTCAAGGCGAGCGCGAGCGATGAACGGGAGTTGCCATTCCGCCCAGCCGTGCGCCGGAATCGGCTCCAGTTCGACGATCCGTCCGGGTGAAGCAGGCCGTGGGGCCCGAACCATTGGGCCACCATGTTCAGCCCAATCCCCGATCAGCCTCAGACCGACTGCAACTGCTGGAGCTGGGCCTCCAGCCGTTGCTTCAGGCGAGCCTGCACCAGGTGGCAAAGGTCATCCACCAGCTCACAATCGGCGCTCCAGATCGTGCGCACGCCATCGCGCTCGCAGCGCACCAGATCGGCCCGCTGCAGCTGGCCCAGCTGGCGGCTGATGTGGGACTGGGAAAAGCCGGTGGCCTCGATCAGAGCAGCCACATCCATGGGGCCGGCCTTGAGCTGGCAGAGCAACTGCAGCCGGGCCGGCTCACTCAGCAACCGGAAGAACTGGCTGTATTCCTCCAGCACCTGGGGCGAAGGCATGGAGCCGGCGAGACCCATGGCGTGGCGTATGACGGCAAAGACATTATGGACTGAACCCGCCAAGGGTTGCTCGCCAGACCGTGGGTCCAGTCCGTGGTGCCAGCTCGGCCCATGGACCCGGCGGCGAAGCTGCGGCAGCAACGGCGAAGGCCAGATCCGCCACCCGACTCTGCTGACCAGCGGTGTAAGGATCACGGGCCTCACTGCGGGACACCAGCGCCGCCACCGTGTCCTCGAGACCCTGCAGCACCTGGGCCTGGCGCTCGGCGGCCAAGCGTTCGACCGCCTTGCGATCGGAGATGTTGCGGATGTTGAACGGAATCACCCGCTCCTCCCCCACGAGGTAGACATTGCTGACGAACTCCACGTGCTTGCGCTGGCCCGAGGCACTGATCAGGCGCAGGTCGTCGTAGCGGACCGTGCCTTGGGCCTTGAGCTCCAGGAACAGGTTGTGGGCCCGAAGCCTGTCCTCGAAGGCGTCGATCTCCCAGAGCACCTGACCGATCAGTTCCTGACTGTCCTGCTCGAGCAGGCGGCAGAGATCGGGATTGGCGATGATGATGCACACCGACTTTGACCGTACCGGCGACGAAATCGCTTGTGAGACGCTGCGTTGATCGTGTCCGCTGCTAGGAAACTTGTGAGGGGCACTGGCTGACAAATGGCTGGTGAGATGTTGATCGTGACGTCAATACCGAAGGTTGCATTGCTGGGCGTAGTCCCGTATCTGTTGCTTCTGGTTTTCTGATACGGCTCCGGTGCCGCTGTTCCTGTTGGCCTGGCTTATGGCTATCCCAACGTAAACACAAGCATTCTTTTTGTCGCCATCACGAAAGCTGAGGTCTGCATCGTTGAGGCTTTTATCAACATCTTTGTTTGTTCCTGCTGTCACGGTCGAACCGCTCCGGCACCTCAGCCAGTCCCATCCCCGCCCGCTCCGGCATCCCAAGCTGTCAATACCACGGTTGCTGACAATCTCAACGCTGCTGATCTGGCTTCTAAGAATGGGATCGATGGCTGTTCAAACGTGAGTAACGCCATCACTGCTGCCAACAACCCGTCTATTTATGGTCCGACCGGTCAAGCTCAGCGTGTGGAGTTGAAGCCCTATGCCGATCGTTGTCGCTTGAGGTTCCAGCCGTGATTGCCCCTGACCGCAGTTGGGAACCCTGACCGAGCACCACCCGGCACCCATTCCCCGCATGGACGACCTGACCCCGGCAGACCCGGCCGCGATCGCCGCCGCCGTGTTCGGCCTTCCCAGGGGCACCGTTGCTTTCGTGCTGTCCCGTAGTGGCGCCATGGTGCGGCGGCGATCAGAGCTGACCACGGTCCAGCAGCAGGTCCCGGGCCATATTGATCAGTTGCATGGTGTCGTGCAGTCCGCCGCGATCGGGATGGTGCTCAGCAGCGGCACTCTTCCAGGCCCGGGTCACCTCGCCGGACGTCAGACGACCGGAGAGGGGCAAGTGCAGACGCTGGCGGGCCACGATCGCCTCGACGTCGGGATGCTTGCCCAGGGGGCCCCAGTCCGCCTTGCTCAACGATGGACTGCGCTTCTTACCGCTTTTGCGCTTGGACGGGCGGGCCTGCCCACCACCGCCGAAGCCCTTGATCTCGGGATCGGCGGAGTTAGCTGACGGCTGAGGATCGGCCCTGCTGGTTCGGGTCACCGCCAAGGGATGGGATCGTTCGCGCTTGGTCTGGGGCATGATCAGAAATATCCGTGACTCCAGCTTCCTGCATCGCCTTCGCGCTTGCCAAGCAAGGCCAACGGTGGATTGCGGCCTCGGACGGAGCTGACAGCCTCGGAACGTCAAGGGTTTGAACACCCAACGTGCGAATGGCCCTGGCCGGAACCTTCATGCTGGGTTTCTTGATCTTCGTGATCCCCCGTGGTCGTCACACCTGCCAGCCGCCATCAAGGGCTGGAGCGCCTGCTGGATCTGCCGCCGCTGCTGCTCTCCCTGCTCTGTTCGCTGCTGCTGCCGTTGCCCCAGACCCTGCTGGTCTCGGCCATTGCCACGGCCAGCCTCGGACCGGGCCTGGGGCTGCTCGCCTTGGCCTTGATCGGCGGCGGAAACCTGTTGATCACCGCGGGCCTGAGTGAATCGATCGTGCGGCTCGGTGCGGACGGGGAGGCGCGAACGACCCTGCCGGCCGTGACGGAGTTCTATCTGGGCGCCTGGGGAGGGCGCGTGGCCACCTTTGCCATCCTGACGATGTGGTTCACAGCCCTCGTGGGGGGCTTGCTGGGTTTCGTCGATGTGATGGCGGGGTTAACCCAGACGCCCCAGATCCCCTGGTTGCTGGGTCTCGGCGCGCTGGTGATCGCCCTGAACCGACGCCGCAGTCTGGGCTTCAGCGCGATGCTGCTACTCGGCATCCTGACCTTTGCGCTGTTGGTGGGCATCAGCCTTGGCCTCATCCCCAGACTGTCGCCGATCGAAACGCAGAGTTTCTGGTTGCCCCTGGCCAGCGCCAATCCAAGTTCTTTACCTGAATGGTCCTCGCTGCTGGCGATCAGCTTTTACACCTATTTCGGGACATCCCTGCTGGCCCCGACCGCGAGTTTCGTGCTGCCGCGCGACCCGTCCGGGCGCAGCCTGATTCGCGGCAGCATCGCCGGCAGCCTGGGCATGGTCATCGTGGTGATGGTGTGGCTGAGCCTGGTGAGCCGGGCGGTGCCACGGGAAAGCCTGCAGACCATGAAGGGCACCGTGCTGGTGGCCCTGGGGAACACGGGGGGACCACTGGTAGCACTGCTCGGTGCAGCCCTGGCCGTGACCTTGTCGGGTTTTGCCGCCATTCGCGCCGGCGGCGTGCTGGGGAATCAGCTGCGTGATCTGCCCCTGTCCCGCACCAACTGGGGCCAGGCGTTGATGCCAGCCGTGCCCACCCTGGCTGGCCTGCTGTTGATCCTGGTCTGGATGCAAACAGGTGCCACCAATCTCACCGCAGCCCTGTCGGTCGGAGGTGGCATGGGGATCCCCGTGGGCTGCTGGATCGTGCCGGCCATGATCCTGCGGCAGGCCCGCCGCCTGAGGCCCGGCCCGGTGCCTGGAAGCTGGCCGATCGCGGGGCATCCGCTGGTCACCACGGCCCTGCTGAGCATCGGGTTGCTGGTGCTGCTGATGTTCGGCGTGCTGATCTGGAGCTGGTGGCCGATCAAGATCTTCAGTGTCGCTCTGGCCCTGGGGCTGGCGATCTGGATCCTGCGCTTTCAGCCGCCATGCAGGGCATAGACCAGACGCGTGCTGGTGGTGGCCACACCGTCAGCGCCCCGGATCCGTTGCACGAGCACCTCACGAAAGGCATCGAGATCGCTGGCAGCCAACAGCATCAGCACATCCGTTTCGCCATAACAGGCCCGCACCTGCTGCACCCCCGGCAAGAGCTGCAAGTCCCCCACGATGTCGCTTTCGCGGGTCTGGGCTTCAGCCAGCAGGCTGATCGCCACCAAACCCTGGACAGGGTGGCTGAGCAAGGGGTCAATCAGGGGATGGCTGTGGCCATCGTTTTTGCACAGCCTGAGATCAACCTCACATCCAGCGATACCCTGCTGCAGTAACTCGGCGACGGACTCAATCTGCTCACGCAGGCTGGCCGTGAGATAGAGGCCCGCACCCTGACGGCCGTAGAGAGGAGCTGACCACAGGCATTGAACATCATGCGGCGCAAGCTCCGGCCATTGCTGTTCAATGCTGGCCCAGAGTTTCATGGGGCTGAGCACAGAAGAGATCAGCAGGAAGGCCTGATGACCAGGTGTTGGACTGGCGAGCGAGCTTGATTGGGCCAAGGCCATGAAAAGGAATGAATTGGATTCTACCCACTTCCAGACATTGCTTGTGTGCTCCTCTACCCATACAAATGACGAGGGTCAACCCAAACTACGCGAGCAGGGCGCTCCATCTCGGCGGCTCAGGGGCACGGCGTTGCCAGGCCCCACAACCGTGGCCATGCTCAGTCGTACTGATCACAGCGTCGATGACGAACTCCAGTCGGGATGCAGCAACGGCATGGCTGCACAGCTTCGCCAGCGCTCTGGAGTCTCGCCGACCGGAAGCGGTGCTGGCCCTGTTCGGGCCGGAGTGCTTCTGGCGTGATCTGGTGATCTTCACCTGGAACCTGCGCACCGAGGAGGGACCCGACGCCATCGCCGCCATGCTGGCGGCCCGTCTCGACGACGTGGCTCCCCACAGCTTTGTGCTCAAAGGAGAGCCCAGCGGCGATGGAGAGCTGGCAGAGGCCTGGTTCCGCTTCGAGACCCGGGTGGCGCGGGGCCTCGGCCATGTGCGTCTGCGCCAGGGACAGGCCTGGACCCTGTTCACCGCCATGGAGGAGCTGAAGGGCCTGGAGCCGCACCTGGCGACCCGACGCCCCCTGGGCGCCGAGCACGGTGTGCATCCGGGTCGCCGATCCTGGGCGGAGCGGCGCGCCAGTGAGCGTGCGGCCCTCGGCAGCTCGGTTCAGCCCGAGGTGGTGATCATCGGCGCGGCCCAAGCCGGCCTCAGCCTCGGCGCGCGCCTGAAGCAGCTCGATGTGCCCACCCTGATCGTCGAGAAACTGCCACGACCCGGCGATCACTGGCGCAACCGCTACAAGACGTTGTGCCTTCATGATCCCGTTCACTATTGCCACCTCCCCTACCTGCCCTTCCCCGACAGCTGGCCGCTGTACACACCGAAGGATCAGCTGGCGGACTGGATGGAGGCCTATGCCAGCATCATGGACCTCAACATCTGGGGCTCCTGCCCGGCCCGCCGGGCCCGCTTCGATGCCCAGGAGCAGCGCTGGGAACTGACGGTTGAACGCCACGGCAGGGAGCACACCCTGAGGCCACGGCAGTTGGTGTTCGCCACCGGGGTTGCCGGCTATCCGATGGTGCCGTCCATCCCTGGGTCTGAGACGTTTCTGGGTGATCAGCACCATTCGACGCGCCATCCGGGAGCGGATGCCTACATCGGCAAGCGCTGTGTGGTGCTCGGCTCCAACAACTCCGCCCATGACATCGCCGCCGCCCTCTGGGAAGCCGGTGCAGCGGCGGTGACGATGGTTCAGCGCAGCTCCACCCTGGTGGCACCGATGCCGGCTCTGGAGCGCCTGGCCTTTGCCGGCTCCTACTCCGAGCAGGCGCTGGCCGCTGGAATCATGCCCGACGACGCCGACCTGACCACCGCTTCGATCCCCTACAAGCTGCTGCCCCGATGGCAGAAGCCGATCTATGACGCCATGCGCCGGGACTACGCCGACCTCTACGCGCGGCTGGAGGCGCGGGGCTTCCTGCTCGATTTCGGCGACGACGATTCCGGGGTGTTCATGAAATTCCTGAGGCGCGGTTCGGGCTATTACCTCGATGTGGGCGCCTCCGAGCTGGTGGCCGATGGCCGCATCCACCTGCGCAGCGGCGTCACGATCGAGAGGCTGACGCCGCGGACGGTGGTGCTCAGCGATGGCAGCGAACTGGAGGCGGATCTGGTGGTCTATGCCACCGGCTTCGGCTCCATGAACCGCTACCTCGCGGAGCTGATTTCACCGGAGCTGGCCGCAACCCTTGGCAAGGTCTGGGGGCTGGGCTCGGATACAACCAAGGATCCCGGCCCCTGGGAGGGGGAACTGCGCAACATGTGGAAGCCCACCCCGGTGCCGAACCTCTGGATCCACGGCGGCAATCTGCACCAATGTCGCCACTACTCGCTCTACCTGGCCCTCCAGCTCAAAGCCCGCCAGGCAGGCCTTGAGACCCCGGTCTACGGAGAGCCCGTCAGCCATCACCCGTACTGAACCCAACAGCTGGTGGGCTGGAGCGGAGTGATCGCCCAGGCTCCCCGCCAGGTCGCCAGCAGCCGACGGCAACCGAGACGATGAGCTCCTTATTCCACCGATTCGAGCCCAACACGTTCCGCAGCAGACTGGCATCCCTTCTGGAACGAACGCTGCTGCTGGCTGGCGTGGCGAGTCAGCCGACCATGATCGGCCCGAGGCCCGCCAGCGCCGATGTGGTGATCGGCAAGCCCGGCGATGGCGGCGTCATCACGGTGTGACCCAGCGGAACCTCCATCAGCAGGCTGCAGCTGCAGCAGTTTGTCGGCATCTCCGGCACCAACAGCGGTGCCCGGGGCTCTCGCTCCACCGGGTGGTGATTCCACCGGGCAAGAGCGCCAAGGCCCATCGCCACATCGGCTCGGAGTCGGCGATCTACATTATTCAAGGCACGGTGCTGACCCGCTACGCCGACACGCTGCAGTGGTCCGTGCGTGGTCCATGGGGCCGGGGATTTTCTGTTCATCCCGCCCGGAGTGCCCCACCAACCCACCAATCTCAGCAGCACCCAGTCCGCCGTGGCAATCGTGGCCCGCAATGATCCCAACGAGCAGGAACATGTGGAGTTGATCGAAGGCGAAACCAAGGCCCAACCCTGATCTCCCACTCCCGGCGCCGGACATCAACGGAGGCCTGGCTGTCCTGAACCCGCAGCAAGCCGCTGGAGGTCCCGCTGGGGCGCCTTGGCATGCGACCTCACCCAACTGCGCTTCAGCGGCAGCGTTGCGCCAGGGCCTTCAGCAGCCGGGGGATCGCATCGATCTGACCTTGGAGGGCGAAGGCCTCCTGCTCGAGCACCAGATTGCCGTGCTGATAGTTGTTGACCAGAATGCCGCCGATTTCCTGGGCCACCACCGGCGCCAGCGGCAGTTTCCAGCCCACCGGCGTCAGCACCCCATGGGGACAGCTCTGCACCGCATGGGTGGCCTCATGCAGAAACACCTGGGTGCCAATGCCAAGTTCAAAGCTCAGCGGTGCAATCCAGAGCGTGCGGGTTCGCAGCACGAACTCGCCGTAGTTGCGCCGGTTAGCTGGCGGAGCCATGGTCACCTTGAACCCATAGCGCTGCAGGGCCTGCGCCAATGGTCGCAGTCGCTCGGGCAAGGCCGGCGTCGCAGGGTTGGGGGCGTTCTGGCTGGCCGTCGGCTGACTCGCAACGGTCCGAATCGCAGCCGGCGCCCCAGTTGACGCTCCCCCAGCAGCCCGCGAGATGGCCGGCGGGACAGCCGCAGGAGCGATCGTTGGCGCCAGGTCGAGCATGGCTCCAGCTTCGCCCAGCGCGAAGGCCCCCGAGTACGACGTCCGCTCGCCGGTGCCAGCGGCGGGCCTGGGCGGGACCGTCGCCGCCTTGGGCATGGGCAACGACGACCCCAAGGCTGGGGCCAGCTGATCTGCCCGTGAAACTTCTGCCCCAGAATCGGTCCAGTCGGGCCCGAGCTTCCGCTGCACCCGCCGCAGCGGCAGCTCGGGCCACGGATGCCACTCCCCAACCCGATTGCCCCCATGGCCCCCGCTGCTCCAGACGCCGCATCTGCCAAGGGCACGCCCCCGGTGGTCGTGGCGCCTTCCACCAACGACAGCGGTCTGCTGTTGCGGCCCGCCGCCGAACGCTTCCACAGCCAGCACGGCTGGTTGGACAGTTGGCACAGCTTCAGTTTTGCGGACCACTTCGATCCCAACTGGATGGGCTTCGGACCCCTGCGGGTGATCAACGACGACCGCATCGCCGCGGGCCGGGGCTTCGGCATGCACCCCCATCGCGACATGGAGATCATCACCGTGATGGTGGACGGAGCCCTGCAACACCAGGATTCCCTGGGCCACAGCAGCATCCTCCGCGCCGGAGAGGTGCAGCGCATGAGTGCCGGCACGGGCATCGTGCACAGCGAAATCAACACGGGTGAGCGGCCCTGCCATCTCCTGCAGATCTGGATCGAACCCAGCCGTCGGGGCATCCCCCCCAGCTATGAGCAGCGGCCCTTCCCGAGCGGCCCTGGCTGGACCCTGCTGCTCGATCCCCAGGCCGGCGGCGACGCCCTGACGATCGAGCGGCCGGTGCGGTTGTGGCGGGGCCGACTTGAGGCCGGCAGCTGTCTGGATCTTCCCCACGCCCCGGAAGCCCAAGGCTGGCTCCAGATGATCGCCGGTGGCTTGGAGCTGCAGGTTGACGGCCCTGCTGGACTTGTTGGCGGCCAGCTTCTGGCGGGAGACGGCCTGGGTCTGGCCGCCGACCACTCTGGCGCGATCAAGGGGCTCGAAGCCGGCACCGACCTGCTCTGGTTTGAACTGCGCTGAGAACCCCTACCCCGCCCCCAGCCGATTGAACCCATCCCTTTGAACCAAGCCCACCACCTCACCATCCAGGGCAACCCACCCCAGAGTTGAATTCCATCCACCAGCCGCCATGTCACCTGCCAACTGGTTCCTGGCGCTGGTGGTGCCCGAACAGGCCCATCTGGCGGAGCTGCTGGTCGATCTGCCCGCCAGCCTGCGCCCGTTCTCTGCCGCCGACCTGCACATCACCGTGGCCTTCCTGGGCGCCTGCGGGGCGGAGCGGGCCTGGCGGGCCTGGCAGGCGATCGCGCCACTGCAACATCCGGCCATCGCTGCTGTCCCGGCTGGCTGGCGCGCCATGGGCCCAGCCCAGACCCCTTCGGCCTATGCCCTGACCCTCAGGCCGGATTCGGCTGAGGAACTCGACCAGGACCATGGCTGCAGGCTGACCCGATCGCTGATCGAGCGCTGGCGCGTGCCGGCGCTGGTGGCCGCCGACCTGCCGCCGGAACGGCGGGCGGCCCTGCCCCACATCACCCTGGCCCGGCCCCGGCGACGGGACGCGGCGAGCGAGCAGGCCGAGGTCGAGGCCTGGCTGCAACGGGTTCCCCTGCCCCAGCACGGTTTTGTTGTGGATCAGATCGCCCTGTACACCTGGGCGGACGACCGCCGGAACCAGCTGTTCACCATCCAGGCCCAGCGCCCCCTGGATCAGGCTCCGGGCTGACAATGAAGACAATCCCGGCCATGGACGTGGTGCTGCCGTTCTCTGTCGCCTGCGAGCGCAACAAGCAGCCGATCCTGGCGATGTTGCGCCAATGGTTGCCGCCGGGGGCCCGGGTGCTGGAGATCGGCTCGGGCAGTGGACAACACGCCGTGCATTTCACGCAGCACCTGGCAGACCTGCACTGGCAGCCCAGCGAGCGCCCCAGCCAGCTGCCGGGTCTGGCGGCGCGGATTGCGTGGCAAAAGTTGCCCCAGCAGCATCAGCAGCAGCCGGCGGATGAATGGCAGCCCCTGGCATCTGGATCAACGTTGGCCGAGCCCATCGCCCTGGATGTCGATCAGCGCGAACCCTGGCCGAACCAACCCTTCGATGCGGTGTTCAGCGCCAACACGCTCCACATCATGCCGGCGGCATCGGTGCCCCAGCTCCTGGCCGGGGCCGCCCGGGTGCTGACCGGCGGCGGCCTGCTGCTGCTGTACGGTCCGTTTCTGGAGGGCGATCTGCCGGCAGCAGCCAGCAACCTCAGCTTTGATGCCCATCTGCGCAGCCTCGATCCCCAGATGGGACTGCGCGATGTTCTCGTCATCAGGGAGCAGGCCCGGAGCCTGGGCCTGGAATCCCTGGCCGATCTGGCGATGCCGGCCCAGAACCGCACCCTGGTGTTTCGGCATTTAGGGGAGGCAGAACCCGCTTCCACAGAGGGGTGATCAGCGGAGCTGATCGCTGCCAGAGGCAATGCCGAACAGTGAGAGGTCCGAAGCGGCACCCAGCACCCTTAGATTTTCTACAGTTTCCAACCCGGATCTATGGCTGAATCTCCTTCCCGTTTCGGCTTCGTCGGCTTCGCCGAAACCTGGAATGGCCGTCTCGCCATGCTCGGTTTCGTGATCGGCCTGGCCACCGAACTGCTCACCGGCCAGGGCATTCTCGGCCAACTCGGTCTGGGCTGAACGAGCCGCAACCTGTCTCGACAACAACGTGGGTTTTCTGACCCGGATGGTGGTGACCATCCGGGTCTTTTTTTCTGAAAGCACAGCGGCCGACCGCCGATGTGGTCCAGTCGTGACAACGACGAGAACACCTCTCCAGGCAAGACCCGGACGATTCAGCCTTCACAGCGGTCGATACCGTCAGCTTCCGCGACTGGCACCGATGAAGCCAGGTCCCGTTCAGAACTGGGTCGAACTGACGGGCTTGCGTTGCCACATCGCCTCACCGGGCAGCAGCTTGTTGCTCACCTGGCGGATGCCACCCGTGGCTTTGGCGTTGGTGTCACCGGAGCGGTCGATCGGAAAGCGACGCACCACGCTGGTCTCCACTGCACCCAACCGGCCGGATTCCGCGTTCCCTCTCAGGCTGCGGAGGGCCAGGGCCGATCCTGTTGCAACCGTTGCGAGGGAATCAATGGCTGCACCATGGAGGACTCAGGTCGGGTCGGATGCAAGCCTGGGCTCGCCTCGGGGGCCTGGGGGCCGCCCTCGCGGCGAAAGAGTCCATTGAGATAGTGGCGCGAAACCGCGCGGTCCGTACTGCCGTGCTGGAACAGGAAACCGGCCAGCGAAGCCTGCATCAAACGGTATTGATCCCACTGGGGGTGGGTGCGAACAAACTCTCGCATCGCATTATAAAGATCTTCCGGCAATTCGTTGACCACGCTCACATAGGTGGGCGCGTGCTCCGGTGCCGACTGGAAACGCTGTGGATTGAATCGGGAAGGCTCGGTCGTCGGGCTCACGCGGACTGCTCGGCTCGGGATGGCCCCCATAAGGCCATGGCGGACCGCCGTCGTCAAAATGGTGTGCTCTGGCCCATCCCACTGGGACCAACGCCGCGAATGCAGTCGCCAACGGCGGTGTGGAATCTCAGCGCATGGACGGTCTCGGGCGGAAGTCCCTGGTTCGCCGGAGTCAAGGGGAGAACCTGTTTTCCACAGCCCGGGTCCGGGCCCCGCTTCCGAAGCATCACTTAGGCAGGACCTGCTGTGGAAAACCCAGGGCCGGGATGGGGAGGACGGCCGGGAGCGGCAGCAAAATTGAATCGCTCAGATTTGCTGATCGGTCGCAGGTGCTGGCGGGGAAACCCTTGATCCCTGGCGCCTGCAGCCCAGGACACCGGCAACGGTGCTCCTGGCATCCCATCAGGGTTTCGGCGTCCAGTCTCGGCCGCTCAGGCCCCCGCAAAGTCAGCCGATGCTGGCACTGCCGCATCGGCAACAGCACAACGCCAGCGAGGCCGCCAGGATTCCATTGACCCAATCCAGTCACCCCACTGCCGCCTGTGCATCTGCGAATTGGCTGCCAGCTGGACCTGCGCTGTGAAATGTCGACTCCGGTGCTGGCCTTGGTGCATCCGCACACCAGCCTCCAGTCCGACATCTGCTCAGAGGAACTGGTGCACCTGAATCCCGATCGCACGATTGAGGTGCTGGGTGACCAGTCCGGCAATCGCTGGTGCCGACTGATGGCACCGAGTGGTGTGACCCGCTTCCACTACGCCACCACGATCGCCTGCTCCGACCGCTGCGATCCGGTGCTGCCCTCGGTGCCCCAGTGCCCGATCCAAGGCTTGCCGATCGACACCTACGGCTACCTCAACGCCAGCACCTACTGCGATACGGCTGCGCTGATGTCCCTGGCCTGGCAAACCTTCGCCACGGTTCCCCGGGGCTGGCCGCTGGTGCAGGCCATCTGTGACTGGGTGCATGGGCAGATCCGCTTTGACTACGACGCGGTCCGGCCCGAGAAGACGGCCAGCGACACCCTCAGCGATGGCGCCGGGGTCTGCCGCGACTTCGCCCATCTGGCCATCAGTCTCTGCCGCTGCCTGAACATTCCGGCCCGCTACTGCACCGGCTATCTCGGTTACACGGGCATCGCGATCGGTGAGGCCCCGGTGGACTTCTCCGCCTGGTTTGAGGCCTTCCTCGGCGATCGCTGGTATGTCTTCGATGCCCGCCACAACATCCCCCGCTGCGGCCGGGTGTTGATCGCCCGCGGCCGCGACGCCGCCGATGTGCCGTTTTTGCGCTCCTTCGGCGAACACCGCCTGATCAAGCTGGTGGTGACCACGGAGTCGATCGCTGGGTCCATGCCGGATGCCATCCCGGGGCCGATCGCCGGCACCATTGCGGACGATGGCTCAGGCGCCAGCGACTCCAATCTCCAGCCATCCCTTGAAGCACCGCCCTGCCTGGTGGTCTGATTCAGGCGGCGGCACTGCCCAGGCTGGAGCCATTCCACGGCCTTGAGAGCTCAGCTGCAGACGGCCAACGGTCGATGGATCATCACCATCCCCCCGGTTGTCGTTGCTGGAGCGCTCCCACCGCAGCACCCGGAAACCCAAGCTCACGGCGACGGCCGCGCCCAGCGGTCGGCCTGCACCGGGCCCAGAATCCTTCTGTCCCGATCCCCACCCCATGACCGGCAATCTTCAGGCGATTGGCTTTCTGATCAGCTGGGTGCTGGGCTGGGGGATCGGCGGCTCCCTGATCGATGCCGGTCTGATTCAGGCCGGGGTCTACACGCTGGAAACAGGCCAGCTCGGAACAGCGACCACCTTCATCGTCTGGAGCCTGGCCTGGGGCGCCGGCGGCCTCTGGCTGTATCGGCGCTGGACCCAGCCCGACAGCTGATCAGCCCAGGTAGCGCCTTAGCCAATCCGCATCCCACCAGCGAGCAGCCTCTGCCTTAGCCCGCTGGGGCGATGGCCATGGGACATTGCTGCCGCTGGCTCAGTTGCCGGTGGAGCAGCGGAACTTGCACCAACTCGGAGTCCAGCACCTCAGGGCTGCCGCCCGGGACGACGGCCCGCGGCCACAAGTGCCGCTCAGCGGCCGCTCTCGCCGCAACGGGCCAGGCTGGACTGAAGCCGGCGGCGGTTGTAGCGCTGCACTGCCAGACAGGGCAGGTTGAACAGGGTGGCGAACAGCAGATTGGCCAGCACTCCGATCGGCGGCATCCACAGAGCGGTGACGATCCAAAAGGGCCAGAGAGCCCAGTGCACCCACTCGGCGCGCCGGGTTTCGGCCATCAGCCGCTCCAGGGCCTGGGAATCGCGGCGCACGAGGGCGCGCTTGGCCACTCCACCCGGCAGGGCCTGACCCGCATCGGGCAAGACCCGGATCCAGAAGCGGATCGCCAGCCCATGCTCGTAACGACGACGCGTTTCCCAGGACCGCAGCTGGGTCAACCGATTGTCGCGGCGCAGGGCATCCTGGGGTAGACGGTTGGCGAGAGTGCCGATCAGCAACGACCAACCGAACCAGCCGGCGGCGCTCGCCAGCACCGGGGTCCACAGCTGGGTGCTGGCGCTCATCGGGTCGGGAACTGGCGCCCTTTCCAGCTGACGCTGCCCCGTTCCAGATTGACGATGGCCAGCAGGAACACGGCCAGAAAGAACAGCACCGGCACGGGGAAGATCAGGTTGATCCAGCCGAAACGCCCCACCTGCCGGCTGAGCAGAAACAACTGGAGGGCAAAGGCCCCATAGATCGCCAGGTTGAGCAGGGGATCGGGGTTGCCGACCAGGGGCCAGCCCAGCAGGGAGGCGGGCAGGGCCCAGGCGATCCAGAAGAGTCCCGACAGCCACAACAGCACCGCCAGCATCCGAGACCAACGCACCTCACCGGCGGCGGTGGCGAAGTTCTTGTCGAATCCGACCACCAGATCCCCCAGACCACCGGGATACATGCGGTAAGCAATCTGCCCCTGGCCGATGTAGGCGCTCACCGGCAGCCCGGCCCCTTCGTAGACATGGGCCAGGAACCAGTCCTCCACGACTTTGCCGGCGACGGCAGCGTGCCCTCCCACCTGCTCGTAGTCCCGGCGGCTGGTGGCCATCGCCGGTCCGAAGGCCACCTGGGCCCGCTCCCCCAGGGGCACGGCCATCAGGCCCACCAGGTTGAACAGCAGCGACAGCTGTTCATAGGCCTTTTCGGTGCGGTGGAACGGCTGCACCGACACCAGGCCGCCCAGCTGTTGTTGGGCAGCCACAATCCGCTGCAGGAACTGGGGCCCCGGCTCGGTGTCGGCATCCAGAAACACCAGCAGTTCGCCACGGCTGTGGCGGCTGCCATGGTGGAGCGCCCAGGTCTTGCCGCACCATCCCACCGGCAACGGTGGCGGCTGCAGCACCTGGACACCGGCCAGCCGGGCGCAGGCGGCTGTGCCATCACTGGAGTGGTCGTCGATCACGATCACCTCCAGCGGCCTCAGGCTCTGCCGCCCCAGAGCCGCCAACAGATGGGGCAGGGTTATGGCCTCGTTGCGAGCGGGGATCAGCACCGAAAAGCTGGGGGGATGGTCCGCCGCTGCCTCCGGCAGGCGCGGCAAGTGAATGCAGAGCAACCAACCCAGGATCCAGCGCACCACTAGGGAGATGACCAGCAGATCCATCGTTCTTCTGCCGCCCCACCACGCTCCCCCTGAGGGACTGTAGGAGCCCAAACAGGAGGAATTGCCGATCCAAGCAGACGGTCAACGGCATCGCCGAGCGCTGCCGCCCTCGTTCGCCGCTGCAGGGCTCAGGCCGGGCTCACCAAAATCCTGCCGTTCGCGACCGTGACCTTGAAACGCTCCAGGGGTCTCGGCACGGGCTTACCGCCGATCCAGCGGCCATCGGCATTGAAGCGGGCCTGGTGGCAGGGACAGAGAAAATTATCGCTCGAACGGTTCCAGTCCACCGTGCAGCCTCGATGGGGACAGGTGGGATTGACCGCTTTCAGCTGCCCGGTGGCCCGATCCCGGATCACCAGCACCGGACCCAGGGGGCTGTTGGGGATCAGGACCGCCCCCTTCTTGTTGAGCTCGGCCACGCTCGCCACATCCAGGTTCCGCGCCTGAGCGATGGGGTGATCAACTGCCGGACCCTGCTCCAGAAGCGTGCTGGGGTCCAAAGCTTGGCGCCGGCTGGGAACGGGAAGCTGGGCTGAGCGGCCGAGCAGGGGGTTCAGCATCTGCCCGAGCAGGGCGCCCGCGCTAGAGAACAGCAGAAAGGTGCGGCGACGCATGGCTGCTGCGAACTTCGCAAGACAGAAAACCATGCTGGCATGAACAGGCTCGGGCAGCCGCGACGCGGTTCTTGCCAGAGTGGCGCGAGTGTAAGTGCTGGGGAAGGCGATGGTGGAGCAGGTGCTCGGAGATCAGGAACGCTTCAAGCTCGATCGCGACGACGATGCGCTCTTCTACGCCGAACCCCGCTTTGTGCACCATCTTGATGGCGCCTTTCGAACGAGGCTGACGGCGCTTTATCGCCAGCGCATTGCCCCATGCGCCGTGGTGCTTGATCTGATGAGCAGCTGGGTGAGCCATTTGCCGCCGGATGTCTCCTACGAACGCGTCATCGGCCATGGGTTGAACCAGCAGGAGCTGGCGGCCAATCCCCGGCTGGATCAGCACTGGATTCAGAACCTCAACCAGGATCAGCGACTGCCTCTCGACGATGCCAGCGTTGACGTCTGCCTGATCGTGGCGGGATGGCAGTACCTGCAGCAACCGGAGGCGATCGCCGCCGAGTTATGGCGCATCACCCGACCAGGCGGAGAACTGATCGTCGCATTCTCCAACCGCATGTTCTTCCAGAAGGCACCCCAGGTCTGGACCGATGGCGGCGACCGCGACCATCTCGACTACGTGGCCCGGGTGCTGATGGCCCAGGGTTGGCCCGCACCCATGATCATGGCCGAAACCACCAGGGCCCAGGGACCACTGGGCTGGCTGGGCGGCAAAGGGGATCCCTTCTTCGCCGTGATCGCCAGCCGGCCGCTCACGGCGTCACTTCCGCTCCAAACACACTGATGCTGCAGATTTCCTCATAGCTCTCCTCCGCCATTGGATCGATGCCGAACGAGCTCCAGGTGGCGCACTCTTCGGCCTCGCTGCGCAGCAGCGGCCATTCGATGCGCCGCCTGGCGTAGGTGAGGCCGACACAGGTCAGGGCCCGGTCATCGGCCATCAGGGACCAGAGCACGTGGATGTCGTCGCGCCGGTAGTCGATGGTGCCCTCCTGACGGGGAATCTCCGGCAGGAACCCCGGTTCGGTGCGCAGACGACGACGATTCTCCCAACTGAAGTAGCGCCCCGCATCGGTGGGGTAGAACCAGCAGGTTTCGTTCTCGGCGTCGCGCAGGGCGAAGCGATCGAGGCAACGGATCGCGTGGATCGGCAAGCCGGAGGCGGGATGGATCGGCGGCTCTGCCGGTGTCGCTGAGCCGGCCTGGATCGACGCAGCGGCGGCCGGGTCATCGCTCAAGGCATAGACCCCAAGACCGAGAACTCGGGGATCGATGTGGGGCACCAGGGCATCACAGAGGGTTCGGCCGTGGGTGGAACCCAGGGGGTTGAGTCCGCGAATGTCGGCAGATCCCTGACTGATCAGGGACTCAAGGGATGGATCCTGATCGGAGGGTACGGAGAAAATTCGCAGGGTGATGCCGCTGCGCAATCCAAGGGCCTGGGCATGCAGCAGGTCTTCCCAGCTGGCACCGTCTGCTGGTAGGAACTCTTCCGGAGCCAGAACAAAGACAAGGGCCGTAGCCATGGATAATCCCCGGGAGGGTGCATGGACATGCCATCAAAACCCGAATGGCGATGCCATCCGGGTCAGAGGAGACAACCAGCGAGGCTGGACGATCAGCCGAGGCCGATCTGGCTGAGGATGCCCTGGCCGGTGAGCAGTTCGGTGGCCAGGCCGATCACGAAACCGAGCATGGCCAGGCGGCCGTTCCAGGTTTCAGCGAAGGCAACGAAACCGAAGCGGGTGGTGGAGTCAGACATGGAGGGTTCGTTGGTTACGAAACTTGAAGAGACTGTAACATAAGTTGAACCACCCGCAAGCAGCCCGGCATCGCTGAAGGACCGGGCCAGACAGTTCGTTCGCTGATCGGTCCAGCTTGGGATTCACGCTGATCAGGAACCCGGCGAGGTCGGTCCCGCGGCCCGACTCTGACTGGCCAGCCATGGCCCTGGCCAGCTGCGGCAGCATGGGTCAAACGACGCGGAGGGGCCATGGATCAGACGCTCAGCCGTGCCGCGGCAGCCCTGCTGCTGGTCGGCCTTACGGCCCCGGCCTGGGCGGAGCTGCCGCCCTGGGTCTACGGCGACGAGCAACGCCGGGCACCGCTGCTGGCAGAGATCCGCATCGAACAGAACCGATCCCATGGGCTGAAGCAGACCCTGAGGGCCCGCTTGCTCAGCATCCGACGCCAATCGCTGCAGCCGCCGCTGCGCTCCGGAAGCCTGATCGAGATTGTTTACGAGCGGCCACCGCAGCGCCCTCTGGGCTGGGCCGGCCCCAGTCCCATTCCCGTGTTGCCGCCAGGAAGCCGCTCCTGGGCCTGGCTGGCTCCCCTGCCTTCCCCAGTGGCAACGCCGGGCCTGCGCCGCTTCGCCCCCGCCGCGGGGGGCAAATCCTTCGGTCCCTCGCTCGAGACCCTGCAGGATCCGGCGCCACCCCCCGCCGACCAGCCCCCATCGGGAGCGATTCAACAGCAGCCGCCCCGGCCCTGATCGATCGCGGGCCGGAGTCGGTGCCCCCAAGAGCCAGCGCCCTGCTCGCCAGCGGAACCTGTGGACCTGGTTATCGACGCGGCGGATAGGGATTACAACATCAAGACCCTGCGATCCATAGGCACAGCGACATAGCCTGAGCCGGCATACTTGCGCCCCTGGACTCCAGTCATCCCTCACACAAGCCAACCGCGCCAGCGAGGGTCCAAACAGGCGAAATGGGGACAAATACCCATGGCGGGAAGGAGTGCGCCGATGTTCTGATTGCCTTAAGAATCCGTCAAGGGCTGTGGAAACTCCTGTTGCTGATCTGCTGGTTTCCCGTGCCGAACCCGTCTCCAGGCTGTTCGGCGGTCTGAGCACCCCCACCCGCCTGCGCATCCTCGGGCTGACGATCGAGCGCCCCCTGACGGTCAAAGAGTTGGTGATTCTGCTGCGGATGACCCAGCCCCACATCTGCCGGCAGTTGCAGTTGCTGTGTGAGTTGAATCTGCTCATCCGAGCCTCCGCCAGTGCCGGGGGTCGGGGCGATTCCTATCAAGCCAATGAGCCCCTGGTGCTGAAGGCCGTTGACCTGGCCAGGATCTCCCTGGATAACGCTCCAGGGTCTTAAGAAAGACTTCGGCATCGCCGAGCGTCGCCAGCGACAGATCAACGTTAGGGTCTGATTATGCTTCGCTCGGCATGCGTGCCTCGACTTAAGAGTTCATGGAGATTTCATGTGAAAAAACGGCTTTGGCGATTCGTTGCCTCGAGCATTTACGTGCTCTCGACTATGCCGATGATGTCCTGAAAAGTTATCCTTGTATTGATTTGCTGATTCACGACCTCCAGCTTGAAGGCTGGCGCCGCATCGCCATACGGGCCCAGTCCAATCAACGGCTGATGGAGGCACAGAAGGAAGGGGTTTCCAATGAAGATCTGGCCGAGATGTGGATGGATTCACAACGGTCCTTGCTGGATCTCGCCTACGAGCAGGACTGCGACGACCCGCGCCATAGTCCTCACTGATAGCAAGGCTCCCCGGCGCCACTTCGTCGGTGCGATACCGGCCTGAATCCAGTGGCCAAAAGCCTCCTCAGCAGCATTGTTCTGAACAGATTCTGGCCAATGCGGTGATTCCTGCTGGTGGTCAGGCGATCGGTTCAGGCCCACCACGAGCATCGAGCACGACGTTGTCCGATGGCAAGGGCCCATGGGCTGACAAGGTCGCCGGGCTGCACCTGAAGGCCTTGATGCAGAGCCGTTGTCATCAAGACCTTGATCGATTCAGAAGTCCTGCTGGGGATCAATCGAAGAGCGCAGGGCAAACCACGAAGGCCAGGAATCAATCCGGAGGCGACGCCACCGGCGGCGTGGCCTCGTTCAGAGCGGGAAACAGGCGCGGTGCCGCCAGAATCAGCAGCCAGGCGGCGGCAAAGCAGGCCCCCGCCAGCCATTGCTGACGAAGCAACGCGACGATGGCCACGGTGCTGGCGCTGATGCGCAGGGCCCGGACGGTGAAGCGGGCCAGCGCCACCCCTAAAGGCAGTGACGGGACCGGGGTCTGGGGCTGCGGCAGCATGGGTATCTGGCGTGGGAGCCGCCAGCGGACGGGCTCCGGTCAAGGGAGATTCTGGGCACACGCCGGTCACCATGGCGCTGGATGTCAAACCGGCCAGCCCGCAGCCCCACTGGTGCCCCCCCCCACGGTCACCTGATACCCGAAGCGCTCCAACGTGCAGTTGCAGGCCGGCCATTGCCTAAAGTTGGAGCGGGTCAACTCCCAGGCCGGCTTAGCTCAGTGGTAGAGCAGCGCTTTTGTAAAGCGAAGGCCATCGGTTCAAATCCGTTAGCCGGCTTCCAGCACCCAGTGAGCGCTCACCAGGGCAACACCTCTCCGTTGGCGTGCCAGAAGCTGCCGGTGTTGGCCAGGTTCAGCGCCTCGATGCGCTGGAGCAGGTTGGTGACCGCCTCAGCCGCGCTGATGCCCTGCCGATGGAAGGCCGTCATGCGGGTGCTCACCAGACCGGGATGGAGAATCGCCACGGCGATACCCCGCGGTTGCAGATCAATGGCCAGCGATTTGCCGGCCATGCAGAGCGCCACCTTCGACATCCGGTAGCCGTAGGAGCCACCGGAGCTGTTGTCCTCAATTGAGCCCATGCGGCTGGTCATCAGGATCACCTTGGCCCCCGGGGGCAGTTGGGCCAGCAGGGCCCGGGTCAGCCGCAGGGGGCCGATGGCATTGACCTCAAACTGGCGGCGCACACTCTCGATGTCGAGCCGCTCAAGGCTGATCGTCTCCAGGATGCCGGCGTTATTGATCAATACATCGATGACCAGGCCGTCCAACCGTGCCACCAGGCTGTTGACCGCGTCTTCACTGCTGAGATCCACGCCCGCCTCAATTCGCACACCCAGCTCCTCCAGAAGCGGCGATGGGGTGCGGCAGACCGCCACCACCTGCTCGCCCCGCTCCCGGAGCTGGCGGCAATACTCGTAGCCGATGCCGCGGTTGGCGCCGGTGATCAGATAGGTGGCCATCGAAGAACGGAAGGGAACGGCGGGGAGGATTGGCGGGCGCTGAAGCAGCTGTACAAGGCGTCAGCGACGGGCACCCGTTGGCTCCAGATCCCACGCCACCAGGGCCGAACTCAGCAGCACAAAGCCATTGTTGGCGCTGCCCAGCGCCAACTCAGACGCGGCGGCCAAGAAGGCCAGCCGCAACGGCGATCTCCAGGGTGAATGTTCACCATGAGCTCTTGAAGGCCACCATTCTGAAGCAGTTGCCAGAAAATGCGACCCATGGAGGGTGTCATCGCCGCACTGATGGCGATCCCCGGCTGAAGCTGCGGGCCACCAGCAGCTCCTCCAGCAGCAGCACCAGGGGAACCAGCAGCACGTACTGATTGTTGAACCAGCTGAACAACAATTCCATCGCACCCAGGGTCACCAGGGCCGTAAATCCGATCACCTGGGCCTGAATCGCCGTCATCAGCTCCTGCTGGGTGTGGCCTGCTCTGGGGCCGTGGCGCCGCAGGCTAAGGGCAAACAGCAGACAGAAGCCATCGAACAGAAACAGAGCTCCCAGAAAGACCATGTTGACCTCCTGGGCAGGGGTCCAGGCAAACAGACTGCCCGTGCCATTGCCATAGACCATGGCCAGGGCGGACAGCTTGGGCAGCACCACGATGGTGAGCATGCTGACAAAACCCAGGGCTACCTGAGCGGATGTCAGATGGCGGGCGATCACCACCAAGCGCCTCAACTTGAACCAATAGAGCAACACCGCCACCCCGTTGAGTAGGAAACTGGCGATCGCCAGTATCAAGCTGCCCACCCCATCTCTGCCCATCATCAGCTGCTCGGGCACGCTGGAGGCCAGCAGGGTGAAGGCCACCGCGAAGACCCCATCGAACAGCGGCAGCACTTCCAGGCTGCGGAGGCCGTGATTGTGGATGGCATGAGGATGGCGTCTCATGGACGATGCTGAACTTGACGGCGATCAATGACCTGAAGCAGCCTGACTTCCTCAGCGAAGAGGATCAGGGGAAGCAGATAGATGTACTGGTTGTCGAACCAGGAGAAACTCAACTCCAGGATGACCAGGACCAGCATCGCCGCCATTCCCATCACCTGGGTGGCAATAATTCCCTGCAGGACATGGTCACTACGGCGCCGATGACTGCGTCGGATCTGCAAGCTGATGGCATAGAGCAGACAGATGAAGTTGAACAGAAACAGAAAGCCAAGGCAGGTGGTGTTGACCACCTGGGCCAGAGTCCACTGCAGCAAACTGCCGGCGCCAACGCCATGGCGCAATACCAGGCTCGCCAACTTGGGCACCAGGACCACCGTCAGTAGGCCGAGACTGATCAGCCCCAGCTGGGGGAGCTGCACGAAGCGATCCAGCACCACCAGCCGCCGCAGCTTGAGCCAGTACAGGAACACCGCCACGGCACTCAGCCCGTACCAGGCCAGGGTGTCCAGCAACGTGGACGTCCCCCCCATCATGCCGAGGCGATCCGGCAGGTTGAAGGCCAGCAGGGTGAAAGCAACCGCGAAGACACTGTCATAGAAGGGCAGGACGTCCCGGGCCCTGAGACTGTGATGGCGCAGGCTGCGGTTGAAGGCCATCAGCGACAGGGGTCCAGGGCGCCCCTCCATCGGAGCGGAGTTTGAGGCTGAAGCGGCATGGCGAAATGGGGGCTGCCCATGCGGGTAATCCATTCAAGAGGAAAAAGGGCAAGGTTGGTGCACCATGATCCGCCGGCCGACCAAGGGCGGGTGGGGGATGGGCCCGACAACCGGAGCGAAAACGACGCCGGCTTTGCTCAGGCGACTGTCGCCCCTCCATGGCCAAAGCCGGGGCACTGCTGTGTTAGCAGGCCCGCTAAAGGCGGCTGCGCCTGTTCGCAATCAAGACCTCGCCCATCAGGCAATGGCGCTGCAAGAGCGCCACAGCTGAGGTTGGCACTTCGGGTCTGCCAGGTTCCTGGATCTGGCTCCTGCTTGTTTCAATAGCCCTTGCCAGGGATCTGCTCCGGCGGATCCTTCACGAACGCCCTGGGTCCCACTCAGCCATACGGGAACAAGAACAATGGCCGACCTGAGCGACCGGCCACGGACCACAACCGTTGCTTCAACGGATGAACAACATCTCCTGGTAAGTGGGCAGGGGCCAGAGATTGTCGTCCACCAGAGCCTCCAGGCCATCCACCGAGATCCGCAGCTGGTCCATCAGCGGGATGATGCAGTCGGCGCTGTAACGCAGATGGGCATCGGTGCCATGGGGCGCCCCATCCAGGGCGGCCTGCAGCTGGGCGCAGAGGCTATCCAGCTGCTGCACAAAACCGGCCACCTGCTGGGAGGTCTCCGGTGACATCGCCAGACCCAAGGAGCTCTGCAGTTGCAGGGAACCCGCCAATTCCCCGAGATAGCGCAGGGCGGCGGGATAGATCTGGGTGCGGGCGATCTGCACGGCCAGCTTGGCCTCCACCTCGATCGCCAGGATGTACTGCTCGGCGCAGACTTCAAAGCGGCTCTCCAGTTCAACCGGGCTCAACACACCGGTGCGGGAGAACAGATCACGGATGTTGTCGCGCTTGAGCACCGGCAGGGCGTCGGCACTGGTGCGCAGGTTCTCCAGGCCCCGCTGCTCGACGGCCTCACGATGCCACTCCTCGGAATAGCCGTTACCGCCGAACACCACAGCGCCGTGATGCTGCATCACTTCCTGCAGGACGGCCAGGGCGCCGCTCTCCACGGAGCTGCCTGCGGAGATCTTGCTATCCAGCTGATCGGCCACCCAGCCGAGGGAGTCGGCCAGCACGGTGTTGAGCGACACGAGGGGACCGGCCACGGTCTGGCCGGAGCCGACGGCGCGGAACTCGAAGCGATTGCCGGTGAAGGCAAACGGTGAGGTGCGGTTGCGATCCCCCGCGTCCTTGGGGAACTCCGGCAGGGTGTCGACGCCGAAATCCATGATGCCGCCGATCGTGGAATCGGTGAGGCGACCCTCCCGGATCTGGTTGAACACATCCTCCAGCTGGCTGCCCAGATAGACCGAGATGATGGCGGGCGGCGCCTCATTGGCCCCCAGACGATGGTCGTTGCTGGCGGTGGCGATCGCTGCCCTCAGCAGCGGCCCATAGAGGTGAATGCCCCGGATAACCGCTCCGCAGAACAACAGGAACTGCAGGTTTTCGTGCGGGGTGTGGCCGGGATCGAGCAGATTGCCCTGGGTGGCGTTGCCGATCGACCAGTTGACGTGTTTGCCGGAGCCGTTGATGCCGGCGAAGGGTTTCTCGTGCAGCAGGCAGGTGAGACCGTGCTTCTTCGCCGTGCTGCGAAGAATGGTCATCGTCAACTGCTGGTGATCGGTGGCCACATTGGCCGCCTCGAAGAAAGGCGCGATCTCAAACTGTCCCGGCGCCACTTCGTTGTGCCGGGTCTTGGCCGGGATGCCCAGCTTGTAAAGCTGCCGCTCCACGTCCTGCATGAACACCTGAACCCGTTCAGGGATGGCCCCGAAGTAGTGGTCATCGAACTGCTGCCCCTTGGCCGAAGGGCGCCCGAACAGGGTGCGTCCCGCCAGCAGCAGATCGGAGCGCAGCGGCACGTAGGAGCTGTCGATCAGGAAGTACTCCTGCTCGGCACCGCAGCTGGAGTTCACCGGAGCCACATCCGTTTCTCCCAGCAGACGCAGCAGCCGCTGGGCCTGCTTGTTGACCGCGGCGATCGAGCGCAGCAGGGGTGTCTTGTGATCGAGGGCCTCGCCGGTCCAGGAGACGAACACCGTCGGGATGCAGAGCGTCACCCCGTTGGGGGTCTCCATCAGGTAGGCGGGGCTGGTGACATCCCAGGCCGTATAGCCGCGAGCCTCGAAGGTGGAGCGGATGCCACCATTCGGGAAGGAGGAGCCATCGGGTTCACCCTGGACCAAGAGCTTGCCGGTGAACTCGGCGATGGCGCTGCCGTCGCCCTGGGGGGCGATGAAACCGTCGTGCTTCTCGGCGGTGAGGTTGGTGAGCGGGTAGAAGACGTGGGAGTAGTAGAGGGCGCCCCTGGCGGTGGCCCATTCCTTCATCGCCTGGGCGACCACATTGGCCACCGAGACATCCAGCTTGCTGCCCTCCTTAATTGTGCGCTGCACGGACTTGTAAATGTCCTTGGGCAGGGCTGCCTTCATCCGATCGAGGGTGAAGACATCACTGGCCCAGAGCTCGTCGAGCTTCTGGATCGGCGGCGTGGCGACGGGCTGGCGCTGCTGGATCCTCTGCAGAACGGCGAGGCGTTGGGGGCTGGGCACGGCGGCTCTCGGCTTATCACTCCATCCAAGTTGCCCGAGGGACCGCCCGATGACTCGATTGCTACAAAATCACCCAGGTTCCCTGCTGGCGGCCGGGGCCTCAGCGCAGATACCGGCGCACCGTCGGCCGGCACCAGAACACCAGCACCGCCACGTTGAGAGCCCACAACAGGGCCGCAAGCACCGCCACCAGGGGACGATCGACGTGAATCAGCACCAGCCGGACGATGCCATAGGGCAGGCTGATGGCCAGGCTGATCGAGAGGGCGACGATCGCCACCACCTGGCCCCAGTGCCGCCATTGCAGCAGGGCCACACAGGCGACGATGCCCAGCGCGGCGCAGGGCAGCACCGCTCCGGCCCCCAAGGCGATGTGGGTGATACGCCAGGTGGGATCCATCAAGATCAGGGTCAGTCCAAGGGGAATCGTCAGCCCGTTGGCGATCAGGCCAAGCCAGGCCAGGGGCCGATAGCCCCGGGGCGGAATGAGCTTGGCTGAGGTGGAGAGGGAGCCGAGGCCCCGGACGCTGATCGGAGTCATGGGTTCAGCCTCGGTCTGGCAGGGGTCCGTCCCGGTCGGACCGGAACACCAGATCCAGGCCAGGCATGGTGTGGGCCGCCACGTCCACCAGATGGACGAACCGCTGCAGGGTATGGGGAGCGCCGCGGCCCATCGGTTCGCGGCTCATCAGCACCAGCTCCAGCACCGGTCCCTGGGCTTTGGCCTGCACATCGGCGAATAACTGCAGGCGCAGGTTGTCACCGTTATCTCGCAGCATGGCGCTGAGGTGGGCCGGGGTGCGGTGGTCCACCTGGGCACCCAGCTGGTCCACCAGCGCATCCATGCCAGCAATCAGATCCCGGCAGGGAATGGACTCGCGGGGCTTGAGCACCACCAGAAAGCGGGCCATGGCATCGGCGTCGACGTCCCCATCCTGCTTTGCCACCGACCCCCTACCGCGATCCGGCCAGCCGTGATTGAGCGGCGGGCCAGGATGCCGATGGCTTGAGCTAAACAGACCCCTGCTGCTGCACCGCGGTTGACCGACCTCCTCCTCGGGATCGCCCTTGGCCTGGCCCTCCTTGCCTGTGCGGGGCTGGTGGTGATGCTGGCGGCTTTGCAGAGGGTGATCAACCAGGCGCCGCGGCTGCAGCCAGCCGAGACGGGAATGGCCCCGATCGACAGCCAGCTGACAGTGGTGGTGCCCGCCTACAACGAAGCCGACAACATCGGCGAGCTCGTCACGGCCCTGCTGGCCAGCCGCCCCCCCTGCCGGTCCTGGTCCCTTCTCGTCGTGGACGACGAATCCAGTGACGCCACGGTCGCCCTGGCCCGGCAGGCGGCCGGGGAGGATCCCCGCTTCCAGCTGCTGGAGGCGGGCCCCAGGCCCGAAGGCGAGCGCTGGGTGGGCAAGAACTGGGCCTGTGATCGGGCCTGGCGCCATCTGCAGCAACAGGGTGCACCGCCGGAATGGCTGCTGTTCGTCGATGCCGACCTGCGTCCCGATGCGGACGCCCTGCCCTGGGCCCTGGCGGAAGCGGTCAGCAGCGGCGCCGATCTGCTGAGCCTGGCCCCCCAGCTCCGTTGCGGCTGCCTGGCGGAGTGGCTGGTGCAGCCGATCATCACCAGCCTGCTGGGGCTGGGTTTTCCGATTGACCGTGCCAATGACCCGGACGACGCGTTGGCCTTTGCCGCCGGGCCGTTCATGCTGTTCCGCAGCGGGGCCTACGGGGCTGTGGGGGGCCATCGGGCCGTGGCCGGTGAGGTGGTGGAGGACCTGGCCCTGGCACGGGCCATCAAGGGCGCTGGGCTGCGGCTGCGCTATCTGCTGGCCACCGACTGCCTGACCCTGCGGATGTACCGGGACTTCGCGGCCCTTTGGGAGGGCTGGAGCAAGAACTGGCTGCTGGGGCTCGATGGCGACGTGCCACGGGCCCTGGCCGCCGGTGCCGTCGTGGTGGAGCTGTTCACCGTGCCCTGGTTGCTGCTGCCGGTCGCTCTGGCGGCCTGGCTGCTGCTGGCCTCACCGTGGCTGCTGCTGGCCTGCGGTGCCGCCATCGGCCTGCAGCTGGTCCTGCGGCTGTGGAGTCGCCAGCACTTCGGACTGCCGCTCACCCACTGGTGGCTGGCGGGGCTCGGCGGCCTAATCCTCGGCGCGATCGCGCCCGTGTCGGTGTGGCGCACCCTCACCGGACGGGGCTGGACCTGGCGGGGGCGCTCCCTGGCACCGTGAGGGAGGCGGACCCGCTGCATTTCGCGGAACCGCGGGGGGCTCAAAGCTGAATCGGTTCAAGCTGGCGCAGGCGATCGATCAGATCCTCGAGGCTGTCGTCGCGGGCGGGCCGGCTGCTGTTGCTGACGAGCTGGCGACCGACAACATGGGCGCCGAGATGGGCCAGCTGGATCCGCAGGGCCGTGAGCACCGCAAAACCGCCCCCGCCCGAATGGGTGGCGATCACGATCGGCCGGCCGTTGAACAGACTGCGGAAGTCGTCCCCCTGCACCGACAGCCAGGCGATGGCGTTGGTGAGCACCGGCGGGATCGACCCGTTGTATTCCGGGGCGCAGATCACCCAGCGGGGGCTGGCCGCCAGCTGTTCCGACAGCAGGGACACCGCCTCGGGGATGCCGCTGGCGGCCAGCTGGCGGGGGGTGAACAGGGGCAGGGCCGTTTCGGTCAGATCCAGCACCGCCGCCGCCATACCCCGGGAGCGGCCGCAGGCGGCGAAGCGCTCGGCCAACTTGAGGTTCTCGCCATTGCTGGCACTGATCACGAGCAGGTCAGGAGTCATCGGCTGCCTGGATTGGGTTTCAGTATGAATCGAACGTCCGGACTGGATCGCCAACGCGCGGCCATCGCTCCAATTCGGGGCCGCAGGCAGGGAACCGGGACGGGATTGCAGCACTGGAGCGCAGGGAGGACAACCCGGCGGCACCTGGGGCAGGCGGCAGGGCGGCAGAAAAGCCCGGATGGCCCAGCCAGCTCCGTCAGCCCCGACCCCCTGCCGAACACCAGCTCACCCATGGAACCCCCCAGGGGGAGCGACGCAGGGGCCGAGCGGCTGACCAGTTGGTATCAGGGGCGTCCCTCAGGCCTGGCAGTGCCAGGAGTTCCCCCCTTGATGACGACATTCGGCGATGCCGAGGGCCGCGCCCTACCGTCTCGGCGATGAGCACCAGAACCCTGGCCCCCACGGAGTTTCCCGCCATCCGCCGCGGAGCACTCACCACCCTGCAGGTGAACCTGGGCTACCGCTGCAACCAGAGCTGCAGCCATTGCCATGTGGGCGCCGGGCCGAGCCGGACCGAGATGATGGACCCGCCCACCCTGGAGCTGATTCCCCGGGTGCTGGCGGCTCGGCAGATCGGCTGCCTGGACATCACCGGCGGTGCTCCCGAACTCCATCCCGGTTTTCGCGATCTGGTCCGAGTCGCCCGCGGGGCCGGGGTCAGCGTCATCGATCGCTGCAATCTCACGATCCTGGGGGAACCGGGCCAGGAGGATCTGGCGGCCTTTCTGGCCCGCGAACGGGTGACCGTGGTGGCCTCCCTGCCCTGTTACCTGAGCGACAACGTCGATCGCCAGCGGGGCGATGGGGTGTTTGCACGCAGCATCGCCGGCCTGCACCAGCTCAACGCCCTCGGCTACGGCCAGGAGGGCTCCGGCCTGGAGCTGTATCTGGTGTACAACCCCCAGGGGCCGGTGCTGCCCCCGCCCCAGGCGGCCCTGGAGGCCGACTACCGCCAGGCGCTCTCCCGTGACCACGACGTCGTGTTCAACGGTCTGTATGCCCTGGCCAACATGCCGATCCGTCGGTTTGAGGCGGTGCTGCGGGCCACGGGCGAACTGGAGTCCTATCGCGAGCTGCTGCGGCGCCACCATCGTGACGCCAATCTCGCGGCGGTGATGTGCCGGCAGCTGATCAGCGTCGACTGGCAGGGCTGGCTGCACGACTGTGACTTCAACCAGATGCTGGGTCTTGGCCTGGATCGGCAGGAGCTGGAACCGGGCACCGGACCCGGGCGCCCGCAGGCCGAGGCGATGCAGCCATGGCGCCAGGACAACGACCGGACTGGTGCCCCCTCCACAGCGGACCATTCCACCAGGGCCCACCTGCGGGATCTGCTTTGGGCCGATCCGGCCGGCACGGCGGTGCGTGTCGGCGAGCACTGCTGGGGCTGCACGGCCGGCGGTGGCTCCAGTTGCGGCGGTGCCCTCAGTTAAGTGACTTGTTTTTTTCTCGCAAGCCGTGGGCCCTGATGCAGGGGGACTTGTCCGATCTCAGGCGGCAGCCCGGCCCAGCATGCGGCAACCGATCTGCAGCTGACCTTCATCCAGCAGCCTGCCGATCCTGAGCGCCTTGGCCTCTTCTTCGCGGCTGAAGCTGGCCTGGTTGATGGTCAACCAGTCGATTTCCGCCTGGGTGACGATGCCCGTGGACAGGGCCTCGAGGAAGACCTCACCAATCAGCATGACGAACCTGAATGCCTAGCTGAGCGTAAGCCCAAATTGATGAAGCCCGACCCTTTTGGGGCCGGGCTTGGTGAACGGTTGTCGCGAGCTGAACGGACGACGGGCCTGTCAAGGCCGGGGATGGGTGATGCGGAGGGATCCAGAATTCCGGCCATAGCCGGCGGGATCGCACTCCGTCATGCTCTCGCCATCAAGATGTCGTCAGCGGGGTCTTGAAGCAGGATCGGTTTGGTGCGGAGTTGCCAAGGCATGCACCTGGGGCCGAGCATCAACGCGATTGGTTTCCGTAAACCCGGGGGCACCTGCTGCGCTCGGCCATGACGAGGACTCCGGAGGGAGCTGGCTGAGCGCGTTGAACGGCGCATCGGGTGATTCTCAAGGAATCTGGAAACCGCAGATCGAAACAAGACTGTTGGAGCAGGGGCCTGCGGTCAGCGCACTCCTAAAGGCCAATTGGGTGGCGTGTCTTCCATCGCTGGACCTCCCGGATTGATGCCCTCACTGTTGCCCTGAATGGCGGCGGACGCCATGGGTATTCATGCCTGTTGTGTCGGCATCAGCTGACAGAAACCACCCTTGCAGCCCAATCCGTGTCAACTGCCATCAAGCCACGACTTGGTCCGCAAGGACCGGCTCGGCTGACGTCTCCCAATTGCAAACCAAGGCAAGATATCCTCCCCTGCGGCCCATGATCTTCAAGCTGGAGCGGCTCCTGATTCGGAGTCGATCCCATGGAGCGTTGAGACCTTGAGCGACCAGGAGCTGCAGCGCCTCGATGCCTGGTGGCGGGCCGCCAACTACCTGGCCGTGGGGATGATCTACCTGCGCGCCAATCCCCTGCTGCGCGAACCGCTGCGGCCGGAGCACATCAAGACCCGCCTGCTGGGCCACTGGGGTTCCAGTCCCGGCCAAGCCTTCATCTGGGCCCACGCGAACCGGCTGATCCGCCGACACGACCTGGAGATGATCTATCTCTCCGGCCCGGGCCACGGCGCGCCGGGGGTGCTGGGTCCCACCTACCTCGATGGCAGCTACAGCGAGGTCTATCCCGACAAGTCCCAGGACCTGGAGGGAATGGGGCGCTTCTTCAAGCAGTTCTCGTTTCCGGGCCACATCGGCAGCCACTGCACCCCGGAAACCCCCGGCTCCATCCATGAAGGCGGCGAACTGGGCTACGTGCTCTCGCATGCCTGCGGCGCCGTGTTCGACAACCCCAGCCTGATCGCCCTGGCCTGCGTCGGCGATGGCGAAGCGGAAACCGGCCCCCTGGCCACCTCCTGGCACATCAACAAGTTTCTCAACCCGATCGGCGACGGGGCGGTGCTGCCGGTGCTGCACCTGAACGGCTACAAGATCGCCAATCCCACCCTGCTGGCCCGCATCCCCCGTGAGGAACTGGCCAGCCTGATGCGCGGCTACGGCTGGGAGCCCCTGTTCGTCGAAGGCCATGAGCCGCTGGCGATGCATCGGGCGATGGCGGCGGCGATGGAGACCGCCATCGAGCGCATCCGCGCCATCCAGGCCGAATGCCGCGCCAGCGGCGTGGCCCGCCGGCCCTCCTGGCCGATGATCGTGTTGCGCTCCCCCAAGGGCTGGACCGGACCGGCCGAGCTGCACGGCCGCAAACTCGAAGGTTTCTGGCGCTCCCACCAGGTGCCGCTGCCGGCCCCAGCCAGCGATCCCGAGCAGCTGCAGATGCTGGAGCAATGGCTGCGTAGCTACCGGCCCGAGGAGCTGTTCGATCAGGACGGCCGCCTGATGGCGGAGCTGCAGGAACTGGCTCCCCGGGGCAACCACCGCATGGGCTCCAATCGCCATGCCAACGGCGGTCTGTTGCGCCGCAAACTCCAATTGCCGCAGGTGGAGGCCTATGCCGTCAACCTGGAGCGCCCCGGAACGGTGGAGGCAGAGAACACCGCCCCGCTCGGGGAACTGCTGCGCGACGCGATTGAACGCAATCCCGATTCGCTGCGGGTGTTCGGCCCCGATGAGACGGCTTCCAACCGCCTGCAGGCGATCTACGAGGTGAGCAAGAAGGTGTGGATGGAGGACTTTCTGCCGGAGGACCTCAACGGCAGTGAACTGGCCCGTAGCGGACGGGTGGTGGAGATGCTGTCGGAGCACACTCTGGTGGGAATGATGGAGGGTTATCTGCTCACCGGTCGCTATGGCTTCTTCCACACCTACGAGGCCTTCGCCCATGTGATCGCCTCCATGTTCAACCAGCACGCCAAATGGCTGGAGAGCTGCCTGCACCATGCCCCCTGGCGCGCCCCGATCGGCGCCTGGAACTGCCTGATCTCCTCCACGGTCTGGCGGCAGGATCACAACGGCTTCACCCACCAGGATCCGGGATTCATTGATCTGGCCGGCAACAAGAGCGGCGAGGTGGTGCGGGTGTATCTGCCCGCCGATGCCAATGCCCTGCTGGCGGTGGCCGAAGAAGCGCTGCTCGAGCCCAATGTCTGCAACATCATCGTCTCGGACAAACAGAAACACCTGCAGTACCTGAACCTGGAGCAGGCCCGCCAGCATGTGGCGAAAGGCATCGGCCTGTGGAGCTGGGCCAGCAACGACCACCACGGCAATGAACCGGATGAGCCGGATGTGGTGATGGCCTGCGCCGGTGACATCCCCACCAAGGAAACCCTGGCGGCGGTCGAGATCCTGCGCCGCGAAATCCCCAGCCTGCGCATCCGCGTGCTCAACGTGGTCAAACTGTTCGCCCTGACCGAGCCCAAAGAGCATCCCCATGGCCTGAGCGATCGCGACTTCGACACTCTGTTCACCGTCGATCGGCCAGTGATCTTCAACTTCCACGGCTACCCCTGGCTGATTCACCGCCTCACCTATCGCCGCAGCAACCACGCCAACTTCCACGTGCGCGGTTACAAGGAGAAAGGCAACATCAACACGCCATTGGAGTTGGCGATGAACAATCAGATTGATCGTTTCAACCTGGTCATCGATGTGATTGATCGGGTGCCCGGTCTTGGCTCCCGAGCCGCCCATGTCAAGGAGCGGATGAAGGAGGCGATTCTTCACCACCGCGCCTATGCCCACACCCACGGCACCGATGCGCCCGAGGTCACCGAGTGGCGCTGGACCCTGCCGGCGAGTGAAGACTGATGGCGGGCGAGCCCGGGGACAACGGCGCGGAGTCAGCAGGCAACCCGACTCCGGCAACTCCTCCCGTGTTGGTGCTCAATGCCGGCAGCTCCAGCCTCAAGCTGGCGGTGATCGGCGCTGACGGCACCGTGCTGCTGCGCGGTCAGCGGGACTGGTCCCAGAGCCGAGACCAGGAGCAGGGCCTGGAGCTGTTGCTGCAGGCCTGGCTGCCCCAGGCCCTGGAGCCCTGGCTGGTGGATGGTCGGCTGGAGCTGGCCTTGGCCGGCCATCGGGTGGTGCATGGCGGCCTGCAGTTCACCGAACCGACGCCGATCGATGCCGCCGTGCTGGCGGCGATCGAGTCGCTTGTCCCCCTGGCGCCGCTGCACAACGCCGTGGCGCTGCGGTTGATGCGCTGGCTGCAGCGCTGGCAGCCGGATCTACCCCAGTGGGCCTGTTTCGACACGGCCTTCCACGCCAGCCTGCCGCCAGAGGCATTCACCTACGCCATCCCGGCCAGCTGGCGCCGCCAGGGCCTGCGCCGCTTCGGCTTCCATGGCCTCAGCCATCAGCACGTCAGCGCGGTGGTGCAGCAACGCTGGTCTGCGGCGGGTCGTCCGGGGCAGCCCCGACTGATCAGCGCCCATCTCGGTGCCGGTTGCTCCCTCTGTGCGATCGCCGCGGGGCGCAGCATCGCCACCACCATGGGCTACACGCCGATGGAGGGGCTGGTGATGGCCAGCCGCAGTGGTTCGATCGATCCGGGGCTGCTGCTGCACCAGCTGCGCCAGGGAGTGACCCCGGCAGAGCTCGATCAGGCCCTCAATCACGAGGGGGGCCTGCTGGCCCTGTCGGAACGCACGGCCGACATGCGCGAGCTGCGGCAACTGGCGGCGGGCGATGCAGGTCAGGCCGCAGACCCGGGGGCGGCACTGGCGATTGCGGTGTTTCGGCATCGCCTGCTGCAGGGAATCGGCGCCATGGCCGCCAGCCTGCAGGGGGTGGATGTGATCGCCCTCACCGGTGGCATCGGCGAACATGACGGCGAACTGCGCGCCGAGCTGGAGCAGGCCCTGGCCTGGCTGCCGCCGTTTGAGCTGCTGGTGGTCGCCGCCGATGAGGAGGGGATGGTGGCCCTCAGCTGCCTGGCGGCGACGTTTCAGGCCAACCGCCTCGGTGCCAGGGCTTCATAGGCCTGGGCAAAGGATTCACCCAGGGCCTGCCGCAGCACCGGATCCTGGCGGAAGGCGTCCAGGGACTCCTCAAGGCTGCCGGGCAGGGGCCTGGCCGTCTGCGGATCCGGCGGATCGGTGTAAGTGTTGGTGTCGCTGCGCGGTCCGGGGTCCAGGCCCCGCTCGATCCCATCGAGACCCGCCGCCAACACGGCCGCCTGCAGCAGATAGGGGTTGGCGGCGCCGTCGGCAAGGCGCAGTTCCAGCCGCTGGTCATCGGGGATGCGCACCAGGTGGGTGCGGTTGTTGCCGCCATAACTGATCCAGGCCGGCGACCAGGTGGAGCCAGAGCTGGTGTCGGCCCGGGCCAGACGCCGGTAGCTGGCCGGCACCGGGTTGGTGAGGGCGCAGAGGGCCGGGGCATGGGCCAGCAGTCCCGCCAGAAACTGATAGGCCAGGGGCGAAAGACCCTTCTCACCGGCTGGATCGTGGAACAGGTTGCGGCCAGCGCCATCCCACAGCGAGATATGCAGATGGGCCCCGTTGCCGGTGAGCCCGGCGATCGGCTTGGGATCAAAGCTGACCGCGCAGCCATGCTGTTCGGCCAGGCTGGCGGCCATCACCTTGAAGAAGGCATGCCGGTCGGCAGTGGTCAGGGCAGGGGCGTAGGTCCAGTTCAGCTCGAACTGCCCGTTGGCGTCCTCGTGATCGGCCTGATACGGCCCCCAGCCCAGGACCTCCATGGCACCGATCAGTTCGCTGATCAGCGGATAGCGGCGCATCAAGGACAGCTGGTCGTAGCAGGGTTTGCTTTGCTGATCCAGCCGGTCGGCGACGCCGCCTTCCAGGGGATCGAGCAGGAAGAACTCGGCCTCGACACCGCTGCGGAACTCCAGACCCAGGGCCGCCGCGCGCTCCAGCTGGCGCTGCAGCACCCGGCGCGGCGATTGCTCCAGCGGCACCCCCTCCACCGACAGATCGGTGGCGACCCAGGCCACCTCCGGTTGCCAGGGCAGCACCATCAGGCTGGCCGGATCGGGATGGGCCAGCACGTCCGGATCGGCGGGCGTCATCGCCAGCCAGGCGGCAAAGCCGGCGAAGCCCGCCCCATTGGCGGCCAGATCGGCCACGGCGGAGGCCGGCACCAACTTGGCGCGCTGCACCCCGAACAGGTCGGCGAAGGAAAAAAGGAAATAGCGGATGCCGCGATCGGCGGCGAAGCTGGCCAGGTCAGTCATCGGGGCAGTTGCTGCTTGCGAGGGATGGCGAAGGGGGGTGCATGGGCCTGGAGCTCAATCCGGCGAGCCGGCAACAGGCAGCCGTAAGCGGGTCGCGGGCCGAGGGAAACTGCCGGCAGGCACCAGGACAGGGCACGGCGATGGGAAAGGGGCCTGGCCTGGGAGGGACAGGGGAAAGCCGTCTCCGCCCGGGGCGAGTGTGGATGGGTCGGGGGCCTGTGGGGTGTCGTCGCGAGTGCGTGTCTAAGGCGATCCGGCGCTGCCACAGGTTCAGGGTGGGCCGAATCGAGAGTCAGCGGTTCGGCGCTGCCCCCGACCTTCAGCTGCCGCAGAGCTCCTCCACCACGGCGCGCAACTGGGCCTGCTCGGCCTGGCTGCCGCTGGGGTTGCCGGCCCGGTGCCCCAGGTCCGATTCGAGCACCTGCAGGCTGGCCCCGGGAATCAGGTCCGCTTCAGCGGCGAGATCGGCGGGGGGGAAGTAGAGGTCATGGCGGCCGGCCACCACGGCGCAGCGGGCCTGGATCCGCCCTAAGGCGACCGCGAGGTCGGTGTCCGCGTCACCGCTGGCGATGCCGGCGGCGGCGGCCACATCACAGGCCAGCCAGACATCGAGCATGGCGAGCAGATCGCGGGGGTCGTGACGGCGATAGGCGGGCAGCCAGACCTGCTCCACATAGCTCTCGACATCGGCATGGCCCTGCTCCAGATGGCCGCCCCGTCGGTAGAAGGGTTGGCTGGCGGCCCAGCTGGCGTAGATCAAGGCAAAGTGGCGCAGCCCCCGTTGGGGCTCGGCGTCAAAACCGCTGCCGTTCCAGCTCGGATCGGCCGTGAGCGCCTGGCGCAGGCTCATCAGGAACAGGCGGTTGTGGGGGGTGGTGCGGGCCGTGCCGCAGATGCAGCAGAGCCGCTGGCTGCGCTCCGGTTCGAGCACGCCCCAGTGGTAGGCCTGCTGGGCCCCCATCGACCAGCCGTAGATCAGGGCCGGGCTTTCGACCCCGAAGACCTCTTCAAGCAGGCGGCGTTGGGCCTGGACGTTGTCGGCGTGGCTGACGGGCCAACCGCCCGGCTGCAGCGCCGGACCGCCGTTGCTGGGACTGCTGGAGCGGCCATTGCCGAACTGGCTCACCAGCACGATGCACCAGCGTTCGGGATCCAGAATTGGCCCCACCACCCAGGAGAGGTCCTCGGGCCAGGCCCCGTAGGAGCTGGGATAGAGCACCAGGTTGGAGCGGGAGGCGTTGAGTTCGCCATAGACCCGGTAGGCCAGCTGGGCATCCCGCAGCACCAGAGCGCTCCGCAGGGGCAGATCGCCGAGCCGGTGGATTCGGTCCAGGGGCCCGGCTGAATGGCGGCGGTTCACAGCACGGTGTGGATCGGAGCCATCAGACAGACACAGGAGCTGGCTCGGGCAAGGGGGCGAGCGGAGGGAGAGCGAGGGCCGTGAGATCGGACAGAAAACGGCGATGGACCGAGAGATAACCGTGATCGCAATGTTCGATGCGCGCAGCGATCAAGCCATGGACCCTAACCAGGGCATGGAACGGCACCGAAGGGTAGAGATGGTGTTCACAGTGGTACGGCATCTGCCACATCAACCAGCGCAGCGGCGCGAGAGTGAGGGTGGTGCGGGTGTTGCGCAGGCTGTCCGGTACAAAGGGACAGCCGCCATGCTCCGCCAGCATCACGAAGCGCAGCAGGGGCTGGGCCACGGCCAGGGGTAACAGCCAGCCCCAGAACAGCAGACCATTGCCGGCGGGAATCGAGGCCAGCAGCAGCACGGCGTAGACGGCCATCTGGCAGCGGATCGAGCGGCGCACGGCCGGGATCGCATCGGCCGGGATGTAAGGCCGGCCTGAGAAATCACCGCGCCAGCCGGCCAGATGGCCGCGGACCTTGCCGATCCACCAGGGGATGGCGCTCAACTCCAGCAAGTAAGCGGACAGGGTGGTGGGCGGGCTGTCCTCCAGCTCGGGATCGAGCCCCACCTGATGGGTGTAGCGATGGTGCCACTGGTGATAGCGGCGATAGAAGTCTGCGTTGTAGAAACTCAGCACTCCGGCCCACCAGGCCACCGTGTCGTTCAACTGGCGGCTGGCAAAGGCGGTGCGATGGCCGCACTCATGCATGGCACAGAAGCCGAAGGCCAGACCCAGGCCGAGCAGCAGCAGCCCCAGCAGCCGCAAGGGCCAGGGGATCGACAGGCCTGCGCCCAAGCCACCGGCCAGGGGCAGGCCCCAGAGCAGGGCGCCACTGAGCAGGAGGGCGCCGTGTACGGCGAGCTGCCGCAAGCCGGGGCCATCGCGCCGCTCGTTGACCTCGGCCAGTTCCGTGGTGCTGAGCAGCTGGGCCGCTGCAGGGGATCCGTGTGCCGTGGGGGCCTGGAACCGGGGGGAAGCCACCGCTGCGTTGCAAACGTTGAGAAGTTTGGCGATTTTCGGCGGCGGTTGCTCCGGGCTCTGTCCAGCCTGAACACTCCTGGTTCTGCCTGGAAGGTCCACCGCCGCCAGCGATCACAGCCAGGCCCTGTTGGTGACGGGGTGAAGCAGGGCGGATGGCGCGGAACAGGGGTTCCACGACGCGAACCATGCGCCCCCGCCGATAGGCCGAAGGGGGCGATGGCCGCCGCGGCCTGGATTTCCAGAATCGATTAAGGTTTGACCGTCTGCGAAGGGCGTATGGACGAGAACCACCCGGTACTGACGGCTCTGATGCTGGAGCTGGCCTCACGGCGTCGCCGCTACCAGAGTGAACCCAACGAACAAAGCCGCTACCAGCTGGTGCGCATGGAGCAGTTGATCGCCGAGTGGGCGCCTGAGGGGCCGGTCCTGGTCTGAGCCAGGCTTGAGCCGAACACTGCTGCAAGGTTGTGGGTAAGCACAAAACAGGGAGCAAGCACGGCAAGGCTGCGCTGGCTGGTAAGGGCCTCAGCGGCGACACTCATGACAACCAGGGCCAAGCCGACCAGAGCTGGGCCCATGAAGGCCGAAGCAAAGGAGGGAAAAGCAACGACGACAATCCCGACCAGTACCAGCCATCGGCCAGCCTGGAAGACCTGAGTGCCCATGGCAGCAACGATGCCCATGGACGCCTGGATCGACGGCTCTACGAAAAGGAGTTGACCCGACTGCAGGTGGAGCTGGTCAAGATGCAGTACTGGATCAAGGACAGCGGCTACCGGCTGATTGTGGTCTTTGAGGGGCGCGACGCGGCCGGGAAGGGGGGGACGATCAAGCGCATCACCGAACCGATGAACCCCCGCGGTTGCAATGTGGTGGCCCTGGGCACGCCTTCGGATCAGCAGAAAAGCCAGTGGTATTTCCAGCGCTATGTCGAGCATTTCCCGGCCGCCGGTGAAATCGTCCTCTTCGATCGCAGCTGGTACAACCGCGCCGGGGTCGAAAACGTGATGGGGTTCTGCACCACCTCCCAGGTGGAGGAGTTTCTGCAGTCCTGTCCTGAATTCGAGCGGATGTTGGTGCGCAGTGGTATCACCCTGATCAAATACTGGTTTTCCGTCAGCGATGAGGAGCAGGAACTGCGCTTCCGCTCCAGGCTCAAGGATCCGGCCCGACGCTGGAAGCTCAGCCCGATGGATCTGGAGTCCAGAGATCGCTGGGTGGAGTTTTCCAAAGCCAAGGACGAGATGTTCGCCCACACCAACATCCCCGAGGCCCCCTGGTTCACCGTCGAGGCCAACGACAAGCGGCGGGCCCGTCTCAACTGCATCCGCCATCTGCTCTCCAAAGTGCCCTACGAGGACATGACGCCAAAAGCGATCAAATTGCCGCCCCGCAAGAGCGGTGGTGACTATCAACGGCCGCCCCTCAATGAGCAGTTCTTCGTACCGAACGCCTATCCCTGAGAACCCCACTCCGTCAGATCACGACCCCCATCGGCCGGCCCCAGCCAGATCAACACCGTGAACCAGTGGATCAGCACGGGCGCCCAAAGCGATCCGGTGCTGGCGTAGGCGATCACGCAGACGGCCCCCAGCAGGCCGCAGGGCACCAGAAAGCGGGCCTGGTCAAACAGTCGGCGCCCCTGGGGGTACCAGAGCCGACCGGCCAGGGGGTGGTACAGCACAAACAGCCCCACACTGAGGCCAGCCCAGGCCAGCTGCTCCAGGGGGGCCAGCCCGGCCAACCCCCTGGGCAGCAGCAGCACCCGGAAGATCCCTTCTTCGAGCAACGACGGCATCAGCATCAGGGCGGCCGCCAGGCGCAGCCAGCTCAGGGCCGTCAGCTGGCGCCAGGGGGGCCTGAGCAGACCGGAGGCCAGGGCCTGGGGGATGGTCACCAGTCCAAAAAAACCCAGCAAGCCCAGCACGATCGCCCCCTGGACCGGGCCGAACGGGGCGGTCAGGGCCGCGCCGAAGCGGGCCAGCAGCAGGTGAATCCAGCTCATCGCAACTCCAGCTGTGGCGGTTGCCGGTCCAGCCGCCAAAGCTGGGAATGGCGACGCAGCAGCTCCTGGCCGACGATCGCCTCCACCCCCAGTTGCTGGAAAATCGGATTCTCCAGGCGAATGGCCTCCACCGCCGCTGGCTGGCCTGAAAGCCCGCGAGGGACAGCCAGGGACAGGCCGCCATAGGTCCGCAGCTCCACCGCCTGCTCGCCGCAGAACCCGGCCAGCTTCAAGGATTGGGCAGGGCCCAGGGGCTGCAGCCGGGCCGCCAGGGCCGGGGTGATGAACAGACCTTCGGCGCCGGTGTCCGCCAGGGCCGCCACAGGGCCGGCCGGGGTCTGGAGCGCCAGCAACGGCACACCGCGCCGCCAGCGCAGGGGAATCACCGGGCTGGTGGGGCTGACGGGAGCGGCCTGGGCCGCCGCCAGGGCCGCGTCACCCAGGGCGAGGCGCTGACGATGGGGATCGATCCACACGGGCAGCTGGCGCAGGCTCGGACTGCCCAGCACGCCATCGACGCCCCTGGGCAGGGCCGCCACCGGCAGGACCAGGGCCTCGACGGCGTTCAATCGCAAAAAGCCCTGTTGGTCGTCACTGGCCAGGTCCAGGTCCGGCAGCCGGGTGCGCCGGGGCCGAAGCGCGGCACAGAGGGAACCGCCGCCGGCCAGTTCGACCTCCTGGCTGGCGAGGGGCCGGCTGGCGAGACCGAGGCGCTGAACTAGCTCCGGGGTCACCATGGTCGAGGAGGCACCGCTGTCGAGCAGGAGCCGCACCGGGCCGGCGGGGCTGCGCAGGCTCAGCACCGGGGTGTCGCCGCCACTGGCCCGTTCCAGACGGATCGTGGCGCTGCCCTTGAGGTTGCCGCCCGAGAGGGGCTGGCCCCGGAGCTGGATCAGGGCGGCGACAAGGGCCAGCAGCAGGGGCATGGGCAGGACCAGCGTTCAGAGCGGGGAGGGTTCGCGATGGATGGCCAGGGCGGCGAGCAAGCCGCCGACAAAACCGGAGGCGTGGCCGATCCAGCTGACACCGGCGGGGCTCAGCACGGGCAACAGGGCCGGCAACAGGCCGCCGTAGACCACCAGGCATCCCAGGGAGAGCAGCAGCGACAGGGGGCGTTTCTCCAGCCAGCCGATCACCAGCAGGTAGCCGAGCAGGCCGTAGATCACCCCGGAGAGGCCATGGCTGCCCACCGGCCAGAACAGCCAGACCGGGATGGCCGTGGCATAGACCCCGATCCAGACCGCCAGATAGTCGCGGCGCCCCTTGGCCAGCACCAGCCAGGAGAGGGGCAGGAACCAGAGGCTGTTGCTGATCAGGTGGCCGAAACCGCCGTGGCTGAACGGGGCGGTCAGGACACCGAGGATCGACCCGCCCGGCAGCATCGGCAGATTCCAGCGGCCGCCGAAAACCAACTGGTCAATCACTTCCTGGGCCCAGGCGATCGCCAGCAGCAGCAGGGGCAGGCCAAGGGTGGAACGGAGTCGCTTCAACGGCGGAACGGAGCGGTGACGGGCTCTACGGCGGGAATGGCGCCTGAACGCAGCGAGGTGCGTCATCGAATCGAAGGAGCCGCAGCCATCATCGGCGTTCCCGCTTGCATCCCGTCGCTTGCACCCGGACGGTTGCCCGCAGCGAACCGGGCGCGGCCTACCCGGAGTTCATCCAGCGAAAAAGGCCGCCACGGCCAATCGGCCCAGGCCCGGGCTCGGCCCGCCCCCTCAGCGCCGGGATGCGCTGGGACCAGGAGTTGGCCCTAGGCCAGCCGTGGCCAGGAGACCCTGGCGGTGCCGCGGATGGACGTGCCGTGGCTGGCAACGCCAGCTTGAGCGGGCTGATGGCGCCCGAAGGACTTGACCGGATCGGCTCAGGCGCAGCACGGTGTCCAGGGCCGATGGATTGGCTTGATGTCCCTGTGGCGTCCGTGGCAGCTGGTCAGCGTGGTGGTGCTCGGCGTGGGTCTGCTGGTGGTGGTGTTCAACTGGCCGGATCGCCGCTCCGCCTGGGATCAGGCCGCCCTGACCCACGGCCGGGCGCTGCCAGAAGATCCGGTGACACTCTCGCTCTGGGCCAATGAGCTGGGACCCCTGTTTCGGGCCGGGGAAGATCTGGGGCCGCCCCCCAGCGAACGGCAGGCCCTGATGCGCTGGTTGACGGCCCAGTGCGGCATCAACCGGCAGATCCAGGCGGTGGAGCGGCGCCATGGCAAACCGGTGGATCCGGAGAGCGCCTTGGGCCGTCCACCCTTTTGCCAGGACCTGGAATTCGTGCGCCAGCGCCAGCCCTGAGCTCAGAGCGCCAGACCCCGCTCCGACATCAGCTCGACGATCCAGCTGGCGGGCAGCCGCTCCGGCTCGCCGTTGTCGATGTTGATCACCTGCACGAAGCCCGGCGTGCGACTGCCTCGGGCCGAGCTGACGTCGCAGACGCGACCGATGAACCAAGGCCGGCCGGCCATGGCAACCACCGCCAGGTGGCCCAGGCGCACATCGCGGAAGCGATGGGGATTGGCCTGCTTGAGGGGAACAACAGCTGGATCGATCTGTCCGGGGGCCATGGCAGACAGGCGGCGCCGAGAACAAGCGCCCTCATTGGTACAGGCTTACTGTGGTGCAGGCGTACTGATTCGTCCAGGCTCGTCACGTGAGCTGCTGCTTCACCAGGGCCGAGGTGATCGGCTCGAGGCCGGGAAGCGCTCTGCCTACGCTCGCGGGGTGCCTGCCTGGCAGCGCCCGCCCCCATTCGCGTCCCACTCCGCAGCAGGCCTGAGATGACCAGCTCCATCCTCGACGTCGATCTGCTGGCCTTTGAACGCGGTGGCAAGGATGTCCGCGCCGCGGTGGTGGACGGGGTGCGACGCAGTCTTGAGACGGGCTTCGTCTACGCCCGCTGCGATCTACCGGAGGACCTGCTGGATTCGGCCTACGGCATGTTGGCCAGCTTCTTCCAGCAGGAGGCGTCGATCAAGCAGCGCTTCGTGGTGCCAGGCGCCAGCGGCCAGACGGGCTACACCGGTCTGCTGGTGGAAACGGCTGCGGGCAGCGCCAAGGCCGACTGGAAGGAGATGCTGAATTGGTCGGTACCGATTGCGGCCCATCACCCCCTGCGACGGCATTACCCGACCCTCTACCCCGAGCAGGTGTTGCCGGAGGAGGTGGTGCCGGGGATCACCGCCGTGCTGGGCGCGTTCCATCGGGCCGTGGCCGACCTGCAAGGCCGGTTCCTGCGGATCATCGCCCTCGGTCTTGGCGTGGCTGAACATTTCTTCGAGGAGATGACGGCCGATGCCCCGACCCTGACCCGGGCGATCCGCTATCCGCCCATGGCCGCGGCTCCCGCCGGTGCGGGCCACGTCTGGGCGGCTGCCCACGGGGACATCAACCTGATCACCGCCCTGCCTCGGGCCACCGCCGCCGGCCTGCAGGTGCTAGTGGATGGCCTCTGGATCGATGCCCTGCCGCCCCAGGGGCGCGTGATCATCAACACCGGGCTGATGCTCGAGCGCCTCAGCAACGGCCTGATCCCGGCGGGCTGGCATCGGGTCGTGGCTCCGGAGGCAGGCAGTGGGGAGCGCTACAGCGTCGTGCAGTTCTGCCACGCCCGCCCCTGGACGGTGCTCTCCCCCCTGGCCAGCTGCTGCACCGCCGCCAACCCCCAGCGCTTCAACGCCATCAACGCGGCCGCAGCGTTGGAGGACGTGCTGTACCGGATCAACCTGCTGGAAGGAACGGGTTGAACTGAGCGCGACCGGTCACTTGCTTGATCCATGTTCGGCCTCAGCGGACCTCCCCTAGCGACCGGATCCCCGGTGAACCCCTGCTGGGGCCGGGTCTCCGCAAACGGGTACCGCACCCGCGGTGGCGTTCTCCATGACCTCGACCTGTTGCAGCTCCGCTATCCGAGCAAAGCCTGCGCACTGTCCAGCTTGGAAGCGGGTCGTCAAGGACTGGGGGCCAACCTGGGCGGAGGTCCCCCGAAGCGCCGCTCAATCGGGTGGGCCAGGGCCATGAGCCCCAGAGCAATGACAATGCCCAGGGCCGAGGCCTGCACCCGTTGATCAGCCATCAGCAACAGGTCGCGGTTGCTGCTGTTGAACAACACGATGGTGGCGGTCAGGGCCGTGATCATCAAGGCACGGTGACCGTGCCTGACGGCGATCACAACCGTGATCACGCCGGCAACGATGGCCGGCAGCTCCAAGGGCAGGCTGGGGGGCCAGGTGTGCGCCAGCAGGATCACCAACACCACCCCGGCAAAAGTCCCTAACGAGCGATGCAGGGCGACGCTCCAGGAGTCCCTGACGAAGGGCTGCAGCACCAGGAAGGGCGTCAGCACCAACCACAGCCCGGCGATGTGCCAATGCTGCTCCAGGGCGATCGGGGTGGTGACCAGGGAGGCGGTGGCGAGCATCACGGCGTGGGCGATACTTCGCCGCCAGCTGTTGACCACCGCAAACGGGGTCGGCGTTGGCGGGCTGCCGACCAGGGTCAGCGCCTGGGTCTGCAACACGATCGCCAGGCTGCCGCAGGCGAGCAGGGCCATGGCCAACTTGACCACGTCCCAGACAGCAGGTGCCGCCGGCAGGGGGCTGTTGGTGATCAACATGCAGAGACTCACCACCATCAACCAGTACGCCGGCTTGATCTGCCAGCGGACGCTCAATCCGAGGCCAAGGGCCGTACACGTGAGCACGGTGGTGGCGAGCAGCGGATCGTTCTGGCTGTACACCGCTGGAATGGACAACACCGCCAATCCGACAACGCCGAACCGGGCCTGATGCCAGCCCAACCGGGCGCAGACCACCAGGCTGGCCAGGCTCGCCAGGCAGAGCACCCCGCCGATCCGCCCAAGCTGGAGCACGTGGGCGATCAACTCAGCCAGGGCAAGGGAGATCACCACCGCGAGGGCGTGAGCCAACAGCCGGGCACGGGGCTTCATCCACGACATCAGGGCTGACGACACCTTGCCAACAAACGGCTGCACCGACAAAGGCCTCGAGGGAGAGGTGATTGACCCAACATCGTCATGGGCCATCTGGATCCATGGACGGGGGCGTGCTGTCGCTGGAGCCGGGAGCTTCAGTGACGGGGACCCGCGGGAAGAGAAGGGTGTTGAGGTCCTCGGGACAGGCAAAGGTGCTGACCATCGGCTCGTGGTCCCAGAGCCGATCCATGCGGGGCTGCCACTGGAGCGCGGCGCTACCCTGGCAACGCTGGCGACATCCCCGGGTCGATCGGCGCCCGGTGGCTATCCAACGCCGGCGACGTCCTGGCGCTCCAGCACGATCACAGCGGGCGCAGTGCGGGAAGACGAGCTGGTCGGATCAACCGGCTGAGCCCACCGGCCAGCCCCGCGTCACGCCCCTAGCGTGAGGCGATCGACCCCATATCAAGGCTTGCGCTGATGGACATCCCCTGCCGGTCCCGGGGCTGGGGCTTGATGGTGTGGGCTTCCCTGCTGATCGGCTTGAGCGGACTGCCAGGGCCAACACGGGCTGGATCACTGGAGGGCACGGCCACGCTGCGGGTGCCGATGCCGGTGCCCGAGGGGGCTCTGTTTGAAGCCCAGTTGCAGGAGATCGGGGCCGCCGATGCCCCCGCCATCCTGCTGGGCAAGGCCCGCCTCAAGCCCGCCGGCGCAGCCCCCTTCCACTTCCGCATTCCCTATGTGGACGGCATGGTGCGAGCCGGTCAGCTCTACAGCGTGCGGGCGCTGATCACCGACGAGGGCCGGCTGCTGTTCAGCACCGACACCGTTCAGCCGGTGTTCCAGGGCTCCCGCTCGCCCCTGCGGCTGGAGCTGGCTCCGGTGGGCGATGCTCCCCTGCGCGGCATCGTCTGGCTCCAGGCTCCGGCGGCCAGCCAACCGGTGCCCGCCCAGGCGGCCCGGCAGGAGGTGCAGCTGCGACTCGATCCCCTCAGCCCCACGGTCAGCGGCAGCAGCGACTGCAATCGCCTACAGGGCAACTACCGCCTGGAAGGAGACCGGCTGAGCTTCAGCTCCATCGACAGCACCACGCTCCGCTGCGAGCCCGAGGTGATGGCCGATGAGGCCCGCTTCCTGGCTCATCTACAGCAGGTACGGGGCTGGCGATTCATCGATCACCGTTTTGAACTGCTGGACGAAGGCGGAGCCGTGCTGCTGAAGTTCGAAACCCGGCCGCAGGCCTCGCCTGAGGCGCCGACCAGCGGTGCCCCAAAGGCTGCTGAACCAGCACCGCGCTCCTGAGAAAGGGCCGGAAGGAACTGGGATCAAGCCGAACGTTCGGTTTGAACGATCCAGCCAAGCCTATCCACGAATGGTCTTGGGCTGTTCCCCCTGCCTGGGCTCAGCGGAACTCGGCGTCACCGACCTGACCGCACTCCCGAAGTCCCAGGGCAGCTTCGGGGTCGAGGTAGTGCTTGAACTCCAGCCAGTTGTCACTGGGATCGATCAGAAAAAAGGTGTGATGCTCCAGGGGGCCTGCGGCAAACCGGCAACGGGGCTCCAGACCGAAGCGCAAACCCTGGAGCCGGGCCCGCTCCAGCAGGGCTTTCCAGGGCTCGGCCGTGGCAAACACGAGTCCGAAATGACGGGGATAGATGCCCGGTTGTGGGGCCTCGGCCGGGCCAGCTGGAACCTGTTGGGCCACCACCTGATGGCCGCCCAGATCGAGGATCAGGGCATGCTCGCTGCGGCGGCCGGCGATGCAGCCCAGGCCATCGACATACCAGCGGTGGGTTTGATCGAGATCCCCGCAGGGAATCGAAAGATGGAACCGTACCTGCTGCACGAAGCTGGGATCACCTGAAAATCAGCCTAGAAAGCACTCCCGAGTGCCCCATCCCGGGCGCACAGTTCCAGGATCGCGCTGGAGGGACAACGGCTCAGGAAGCAAGGACAATCCTGACCCTTCAATCAGCGGGGGTGGTGGCGCCTACTGCAGCAGGGCCCACCACTGGGGCACCACCTCCGGGCTGCCGTACCAATGTCGGCCGAAGGCACCGCCATGGGCCACCCCCGGCAGCACCAGGGTCTGGGACCCCTCCAGCAGGGCCGAGGTCACCGGTACCAGGCCGTCGCCGCGATCGTCGCTGCGGCCGGTGCTGTTGCGATATGCGCTGGGGGCAAGACGCCGGGCCGTGGCGGTGACGCCTGGATCATCGAGGCCGACCTCACCGGCCACCGAGAGATAGCGCACCGGATGGCTCTCGTCAGCTCGGTCGAACCAGGCGCCGGGCAACTGGCGTGCCACCAGCTGCCGCAGGGGCGTGGCCTTGAGGGCCGTGTGGGGGCTACCCAGCATGACCAGGGTGTCGGCCCATTGGCGGCCTCGGTAGTGGCGCTGCTCAAAGGGGCCATCGGCGAGGAACAGGCGCAGCATGATGCCGCCGGAACTGTGGCCAATCAGGGTCACCTTGCCGGTGGGCGATGCCGCCGCCAGCGCTCGCACCGCCGCGGCGACACGATCGAGAATCCGGGCCCAGCCCAGAGGAAAGACGGTCAGAAGCCAGTCGAGCTTGCTGACCGGCACCACCTGGACCGTCTGGCCCGCCAGCCGCTGCAGGGTGTCGGCCATCGGTTGATAGGTCTCGGGGCTGATGAGAAAGCCACCCAGCACCAGGATCGGCTGGCCCAGGCCCGTGGGGGTGTGGGCCGTCACTGGAACACGGGTCGACATTGATAGGTGCGCAGGGTGGTGTTGAGAATCTCCATCCGTTGTTTGTCGAGCATCCGCTCCGTAATCAAACGGTCAAACCAGTTGATCAGTTGGGTGCCGCTGCTGTCGGAGACAGAGCCGGGCAACTGGCTGCCATGGTGCTGGGCTTCCAGCTGCTGGCGATAGCCGTCCAGCCGGCTATTCGCCCAGCGATTCACGTAACCGCTGCAGCGATGATTCAGCTTGGACTCACCGAATAGCCCCGACAGGTTGCCCCTGAGTTGATGGCCCAGCAGCAAGGTGGCGACCATGATGGTGACCAGGATGGTGAGATACATCAAGGCATTCCCGCCTTTAGGGAACCTCTGAAAAACCCGCTAAAATAAGTCCAGTTCTCGAACTGAGACT
>JBAXXM010000016.1:0-71335 GCA_037127935.1 Synechococcaceae cyanobacterium ELA739 | reverse complement strand
GGATGGGCAATCACCCGATCGATCAGGCCGTACTCCACCGCCTCGGCAGCGCTGAGGAAGTAGTCGCGGTCGGTGTCCTTGGCGATCTTGGCCAGGGGCTGGCCGGTCATGTCGGCCATGCTCTGGTTGAGCATGTCCTTGATGCGCAGGATCTCGCGGGCCTCGATCTCGATGTCGCTGGCCTGGCGCTGGCTGGTGCCGCCCAGGGGCTGGTGGATCATGATCCGGCTGTGGGGCAGGGCCAGCCGCTTGCCCTTGGTGCCGGCCGTCAGCAGGAAGGCCCCCATGGAGGCGGCCAGACCGACGCAGATGGTGACGACCTCACTCTTGACATACTGCATCGTGTCGTAGATGGCCAGGCCGGCCGTGACCGAGCCGCCGGGCGAGTTGATGTACAGGTAGATCGGCTTCGAGCTGTCATCCGAATCCAGATAGAGCATCTGAGCCACCAGGCTGTTGGCGATGCCGTCGGTGACCTCCTGGCCGAGGAACAGGATCCGCTCCACACCAAGCCGGGTGTAGATGTCGACCCAGCGCTCGTACTGGCTGCCGGGAAGGCGGTAGGGAACGCTGGGAGTGCCGATGGGCATGGGTCTTGCTGGTGGGGCGGTGAGGGCTGGCGGTGAAAGGAAGTGGGGCGGGAGCCCCGGCGCGGATTCAGCCGATGCCGGCGACCGTGGCCACCGGGGCGGGCAGGTCCTTGCGGCTGTTGAGCACCCGATCGATCAGGCCGTAATCCTTGGCCTCCTCGGCCGTCAGGTAGGTCATGCGGTCGGAGTCGCGGGAGAGCTCTTCGACGGATTTGCCGGTGTTCTCGGCCAGCATCTCCAGCATGGTGTGCTTGTTGTGCAGCACTTCCTTGGCCCGGATCTGGATGTCGCTGGCCTGGCCGCGGGCACCGCTGCGGGGCTGGTGCAGCACAATCGAGGCGTGGGGCAGGGCCGCCCGCTGGCCCTTGGTGCCGGCACTCAGGATCATCGCGGCGGTGCCCATGGCCTGGCCGATGCAGATGGTGTGGACCGGCGGCTTGACGTAGCGCAGGGTGTCGCAGATGGCGAAGGCTTCGGTCTCAAAGCCGATCGCGTCGCCCGAATACCAGCTGGTGCCGGTGGAGTTGATGTAAAAGAAGATCGGCTTTTCCGGATTGTCGAACTCCAGGTACAACAGCTGGGCAATGATCAGCTCCGTTACGTCGATGCCCATCTGCCGCTTGGCGTCGTCATCGGAGAACAGGGGCAGGCCCAGATAGACGATGCGCTCCTTGAGCAGCAGCGACGGCAGGTCCGGTGGGGGGGTGCGCATCACGGCGGAATCGCCGTAGTAAGGGGCCGACACCGTCATCCGCGCACACCAGTTGGCTTGGACCCGGAGCCTAGCCGGGTCCGGGAGGCAGCGGTTCGCGGGGGGTGTTGGGTTTGCCTCCCCCCGCCCGGGCGGCGGATTTGCCCTGGGCCTTTCCGAGCGGCGGCTCCTGGGTCTTGGCGGCGGTTGGTTCCTGCGTTCTGTCGCCATTGGTGACGCTGCCGGCCTGGCCGGCACGGGCTGGGGTGCTCCCGGACGTGGCGGTGCCGGTTGTTTCGCTGTGAGCCGAATCCGCTGGGACGTTGTCGCCGCTGGCCTTGTCGAGGGCCCCTTTCTCCCAGCGGGCAAACACCATGCGGCCGGTGGAGGTCTGCAGGGCGCCGGTGATCGTCACCGGCAGCCGTTCGCCGATGCGGCGGCGGGCGTCCTCGACCACCACCATGGTGCCGTCCTCCAGGTACCCCACGCCCTGATCGGCCTCCTTGCCCTCGCGCACGATCTTGAGCTGCAGGTTGTCGCCGGGCTGCACCTCCGGGCGCAGGGCAATCACCAGCTCGCTGAGGTTCATCACCTTCAGCTCCTGCACTTCGGCGACCTTGGCCAGGTTGTAATCGGCGGTCAGCAGGGTGCCGCCGGTGTCAGCGGTCAGCTTGAGCAGCTTGTCGTCGGCGCCGTTGCCCTCGTAGCGGGTGCTGTTGACCACCAACCGCCGCCCGTATTGCTCCCGCAGCTCCGACAGCAGTTTGAGGCCGCGGCGCCCCTTGCCCCGTTTTTCGTTGTTGGCCGAATCGGCCAGGGCCTGCAGTTCGTCGATCACGGCCTGGGCCACGATCACCTGACCCTCCAGCAGGCCGGATTCGAGCAGCCCGCGGATGCGGCCGTCGATGATCACGCTGGTGTCGAGGATCTTGGCGCTGGCCGGTTGCAGCACCCCTTCGGCCACCAGCAGGGCCTCGGTGCTGGAGGGATTGAACAGCCGCAGCAGGGTGCGCCCGTGCACTTCGGCCAGGTTGTAGCCGAGCACCCCGAAGAACACGTTGCTCAGCACCGCCGCCAGGGGCTTGACCAGCACCACCTCCCAGGGCAGGGGCAACAGCAGGATCGGAGCCAGCAGCAAGTTGGCCACCAGCAGCCCCAGGATCAGGCCCACGGCGCGGCTGATCAGCAGGTCGGTGGGCATGGAGCGCACCTGGGCCATCAGCCGCCGCCGCAGCTGCTGGAACATAAAGCCGGCGATCAGACCGAAGAAGGCGCCGAACCCCGCCAGCACGCCGCGCAGGCCCTCCAGGTTTGTGACCTGCAGCAGTAGCTTCTCGGGCAGCAGATCCACACCGAGCCAACCGGTCGCTGCACCGGAGACCAGGAACAGCACCAGGATGAGGGTGTCCACCATGCCGGAAACGTGTGGCGGCCCATCACATCAGGTCCGCAGCATGCCCGATCTGCCGCCATTTGACAGGCAGGGGTTACCGCCCGTGATGGGAACGCCATCGAGCCCGGCCCCATCGGCCGCTGCCGGGGCATCGGCTGAGGGTGAGGTCAGCTCGGCGCCTCTGCCATCGGCCGGTTCAACCGCAAGCCCTCCCCTTCACCCGTCGCTGCCCGCCCAGCCGATTGCCCGGCCGGAGTTCGAACCGAGTGCAAGGCCCCGCCTGCCGCGCTCGGCCTATGTGCACATCCCCTTCTGCCATCGGCGCTGCTTCTACTGCGATTTCCCGGTGGTTCCCCTGGGCGATCGGGCCGATGGTGCCCGTGGCAGCGGCTCCACCTCCATCGCCGCCTACCTGGAGCTGCTGCACCGCGAGATCGCGCTCAGCCCGCCCGGCCCGCCGCTGAGCACCGTCTATCTGGGAGGGGGGACCCCCTCGATGCTCAGCCCGGACCAAGTGGCCGCCCTGCTGCAGGCCCTCGATTGCCGCTATGGCCTGGTGCCGGGTGCCGAAATCAGCCTGGAGATGGATCCGGCCAGCTTTGATCAGACGCGCCTGGGCGGCTATCTGGCGGGGGGGGTCAACCGGGTCAGCCTGGGGGGCCAGAGCTTTGATGACGCCGTCCTGGCCAGCCTAGGGCGGCGCCACCGGGCGGCCGACCTGCTGCAGGCGACGCAGTGGCTGCGGCGGGCCCAGGCGCAGGGCGACCTGGCCAGCTGGAGTCTCGATCTGATCCAGTCCTTGCCGGGGCAGAGCCTGAGCCACTGGCACCAGCAGCTGCAGGCGGCGATCGCCCAGGCACCGCCCCACCTGTCGATCTACGAGCTCAGCATTGAGCCCGGCACCGTGTTCGAGCGCCGACTGGGGCGGGGGGAGCTGGAGCTGGTCGATCAGGATCTGGCGGCCGATCTGATGGAGCTCACCCAGCGGGATCTTCGCCAGGCGGGCTACGGCCACTACGAAATCTCCAACTACGCCCAGCCCGGCCATGCCTCGCGTCACAACCGCGTCTACTGGAGCGGCGCCGGTTGGTGGGGCTTCGGCATGGGGGCCACTGCCGCCCCGTACGGACGGCGCCAGGCCCGGCCGCGCACCCGCGGCGACTACTCCGCCTGGCTGGGTGCCCAGGCTGCTGTCGCCGCGTTTCAGCTGGGCGCCGAGGAGGCTGGAGCGGCGGGCGATGGGATGGCGCACCTGGGTATGGCCACCGATGAGAGCTGGATTGTGGGCCTGAGGCGCCGAGAAGGGGTCAACGCCAGGCAGCTGGCCGCGGCCGCTGGTCTGGGCCCCCAGGACCTGGCGGCCCTGCGACAGGAGCTGGCGCCTTTTGAGCAGCGGAACCTGTTGCTGGTGGAGGGCGATCGCTGGCGCCTGAGTGATCCGGCCGGGCTGGCCCTCAGCAATGCGGTGCTGCGGGAGCTGCTGGCCTGGTGGCCGGTTGAACCGGACCCTGTTCCCTGATCCATTGGCGCAGTGCTTCCACCGCCAGGCCCCGGCCGTCGAGCAACGGGGGGGAGAACGGGGGCTGGCGGCTGGTCAGACCGAGCAGATCAGCGGTGACGCGCACCTGGCCATCGCAGGCCTTGCCGGCGCCGATGCCGATGACGGGGATGCGCAGTCCCTGGCTCAGCTCGCTGGCCAGCACCGCAGGGATGTGTTCAAGCACCAGGGCGAAGCAACCGGCGGCCTCCAGCTGCTCGGCCTGGCGCCGCAGCCGTTCCTGGGTAATCGGATCGTTGGCCTGGCGGCGGTAGCCGAGCTGATGCACCGACTGGGGTGTGAGGCCGAGATGGCCCATCACCGGAATGCCGATCCGCACCATCCGATCGATCACCGCCAGTGTTTCCGGCTCGGCCCCTTCTAACTTCACGCCGGCTGCCGGCGTCTCCTTGAGGACCCGGCCGGCGGCGGCCACGGCCTCATCGGCGTCGCATTGATAACTCAGAAACGGCAGGTCGCAGATCGTCAGGGGCACGGGGCGACGGATGCCGCGCTGGAGCTGCTCCAGGCGCCAGGCCTCCAGGCCCCGGCAGGCGGCGCGGCAGTGGTGCAACATCTCCTCCAGGGTGACCGGCAAGGTCGTGCCATGGCCCAGCACGGTCATCGCCAGGGAATCCCCGACCAGAACCGCATCGGCGCCGGCTTCGGCCACCACATAGGCCGACAGGGCATCCCAGGCGGTCAGCATCGCGATCGGCAGACCTGCCTGTTTGCGAACGATCAGATCGACGGGACGCATCGACACAGGCCTGCGATGGGTTGGCAAGCCTGGCATCCGGTGGTTCAGCTTCCTTGCCTCGGTCCTGCGGCCTTGCTCCACCACCGCTCCTTGGAGGCGCCCAGCAGCAGCACTGGCATTGCTACGATCAAGTTGACTCGGACCCACGCGGCCCGGACGCCCAAATCTGGTCAGGACCGGAAGGGAGCAGCCACACGGGATGCTCAGAGCAGGCGTGGATTCCGGGTCACCCCATTCAAGCCAGCTCACCGAAGCCTGGGCTCGAAAGGCGGCACGCCAATCAGTGCCGAAGCAGCTTTGATCGGGTGATCGTGCGGAATCTGCCGGAAGTGGCAGGAATCTCCGCTGGCACCTCATGACGGCCCATAGGAGCGGCCGCAGTGGGCGCTCACCAGCCCGAAGGAATCACCGCCCGCAGAGTTTGTCAGGCACGACAGGCCTGCTCCGGTCATTTGGTCCGTTGTTAGGGCCTTTCTGGTTGTGATCCCAATCAAGTCAGTCCGCTATCGGGCAGCGCTGAATACCTCCAGGGTGCCCAAAACAAAGGCCCCAGCTTGACAGCCTTCGTTCTGATCGGCCTCAGAACTGGCCACTGTGGGCGCTAACCGGGGGGCATCTCCGCGACGGAGTCAGCCTGGCGGGACAGGCCTGCTTCGCTCCGGTGGCTGTTGACAGGGGGCTGTCGGGCCGTGACCGAACAAAGCCAGTTCGCAGCACTGAGACGAGGAGAAACCATGGGCGCTGACCCTTTGGTTCCAAGAACGACGACCACAGCTTGACGGCCGTTGGGATGGCTGGTGTCTGTGGAAACCTTGCCAAGGCCTTACGACAAGGTCTCAACCGCAAGCGCTCGCCTCACACGCAACCGGCTGCAGCGCCGGGTCCCGTTCCAGAGTTGTGCTCAGACGAGCTGAGCAGGCCATTCTCTTGGCCTGGGCTTGAGAGCACGAATAGGACTTGACGGTCTGGCAACCAGCTGCCGACGATCAGTCGAGTCGGCCCTGACGGTTGCGCAGGAACGGGGGAATCATGGCGCCGCGCTCCTCGGAGGTGGCCGTGAGCGATTCGACGAAACTGGTGCGGCTGCTGCGCTCCGGGCGGTAACTGCCGCCGCTTTCGAAGCCCGTGGCGATCACGGTGACGTGGATTTCGCCCTCGAGGCTTTCATCGACCACGGCGCCGACAATGATGTTGGCGTCGGGATCGACCATGTCATAGATCACCTCCGAAGCCGTGGTCATGTCCTCGAGGGTCATGTCCTTGCCGCCGCTGATGTTGATCACGCAGCCGCGGGCCCCATCGATCCGGGCCGATTCCAGCAGGGGACTGGTCATGGCGGCCTGGGCAGCCTCACTGGCCCGGGAGCGTCCGGAACCCACACCGATACCCAGCAGGGCGGTGCCGGCATCGGCCATCACGGAGCGCACATCGGCGAAGTCGACGTTGACCAGGCCCGCCTTGGTGATGATGTCGCTGATCCCCTTGACGCCCATGCGCAGCACGTCGTCAGCGGCACGGAAGGCGTCCTGCAGGGGGGCACCGGCAATGGCGTCGCGCAGGCGATCGTTGGGGATCACGATCAGGGTGTCGACGTGCTCCGCCAGGCGGGCAATGCCCTCCTCGGCCTGGCGCAGCCGCTTGCGGCCCTCGAAGCCGAAGGGCTTGGTGACAATGCCGACGGTCAGGGCGCCACATTCCTTGGCCACCTCCGCCAGGATCGGCGCTGCCCCGGTGCCCGTGCCGCCACCCATGCCCGCGGCAATGAAGACCAGATCGGCCCCTTCCAGAGATTGCTGCAGATCGGCGCGCGATTCTTCAGCCGCCTTCTGGCCGATCACCGGATTGCCACCGGCGCCCAGACCGCGGGTGAGCTTCTGGCCCAGCTGGATGCGCTGCTTAGCCGCGGACTGGATCAGGGCCTGGGCATCGGTGTTCAGCACCCGATAGCCGACCCCCTGGAGATCGGAGGCAATCATGCGATTGACGGCGTTGCTGCCGCCGCCTCCGACGCCGATGACCTCGATCCGCGCCGATTGACTCGGCACGATCCCGTTGGATTGGGGTGAGGTCTGGCTCATGTCGTGGTGCTCCTGGGGGGACGCCGGCTGGGCCGACTGGTCAACGGATGGGGGCTGGTCGTGATCAAGGGTGATCGCGGGGTGCGAAGGGGGAAATCCGTTGATCGGCGGCTGCATTATGTCCGGAGCAGGGGCGAGTGCTTGGGGGGTGTTGTACAGAATCGCCCTTTTAGGTTGGGCGCGCAATCGGTTGTGAGGAATAGCTGGCCTCTCGCCGGCCGGCTCACTGGGCGCCGATGGGGCGACGGGCATGGGCCGGGCCGCCATCGTTACCGTCCACCACAGGGCCGGGCAGGCTCAGCTCAGGCTGCTCCGGATCGCTGAGGTCAATCAGCTGGAAACGACGTCCATTCAACTGGCTGGGAAGGGTGTGAATAAGGTGGGCGGCGACCTCCAGGCGGCGCGAAAGCTTGCCATCGGCCGGGCCAAGCCGCAGTTCGCCGAGTTCAGCCGTGCTCAGCCAGATGCTGCCATCGGGTTCGAAACGGATCTGGCGCAGGCTTGGCCCCAGGGCGGATCGCTGGTCCAGCAGGGTGACCAGGGCTGGGCGATGGCGTTCGTTCCAGCCGAGGACCAGCAGTCCCTGGCTGCTGGGGTTGGCCATCAGGGAGGCTTGGCTGGAGGTGATCCAGTTGCCCCGCTGATCGATCGCTCCCTGTTCCGGGCCTTTGGCGGTGCGGCGCTGGGCGCGGGCAACCGCCTCCCGATCCACCAGGTCGATGCGCAGTCGGGGCGGCAACATCAGCCGGGTCACGCGCACCTGCTCCACCGGCAGCGCCTCAGCCAGTTCGGCCTTCAGCTGACGGGGACTGAGGGAGAGCAGGGGCAAAGGGAAGGCCAGCCGGGCGGCGCCGATCACCTGCTCCCGGCTGACCAGTTTGCTGCCCATCACTTCCACCTGGGACGGGTCCCGCAGGCTCCAGCCCTGGCGCAACAGTCCGTAGCCCAAGCCCGCCGAGATCAGGCTGAAAACCAGCAGCCGCCAGAGATTGCGCCAGCGCTCCGCCCGCCGCTGCTGGCGCAGTTCCTTGCGCCGCAGGACACCGGGCTGCAGGGGGGAACCCGCTGGCCTGGGGGCGTCCTGGGAGTCGCTGGCGCTCACAGTTCGCAGCGCGAGCGCGCCATCAGTTCATCGATCCAGCGGCGGGCCCTCTGGGCGTCGGCGAAGGGCAGGTCCTGCTGCTGTCCGTCGCCCACCAGGCGCAGGCGGCAGGCGCCCTGGCTCTCCTCGGTCAAGGGAGCTTCGCCGGAGCCGAGGGCGAGCAGTTCGACCAGTTCCAGGTGTTTGATCACAAACTCCCCTTCCGGCTGAAAGCAGCCCGCCTCAAAGCGACTCCAGCTGAGGATGCCATCCCGCAGGCGGGCGGCGCCACAGCCGTCGAGCTTGGCGAGTTCAGCCCCTTCCGCCCACTGGCGAAACAGGGTCTGCCGGCGCCGCTCCAGCCAGCCCAGGGCGGCCAGCAGCACGAAGACCAGCAGCAGGGGCAGCCAAAGCAGGCCGTGGATCATGCCGCCGCACCTCCCAGGTGATTGCGTTGCTCGAAGGATTCTCTCGCCCCCAGCACCAGTTCGTGCACCAGGTCTTCGAGTGGCAACCCACTGGCCCGCCACAACATCGGATACATGCTTTGACTGGTGAATCCGGGCAGGGTGTTGATTTCATTGACCCAGAGTCCACCTCCGCTCTCGTCGTAGAAGAAATCCACCCGTGACAGGCCATCCGCCCCCACGGCCCGGCAGGCGGCGATGGCCATGGACCGCGCGCGCTCGGCCAGGTCTTCCGGCACATCGGCGGGGATGACCGTATGGCTGAGCCCTGCGCTGTATTTGGTTTCGTAGTCGTACCAGTCGGCATCGAAGCGGATTTCGCCGAGCACCGAGGCCCGTAGTTGCCCGACGCCGAGTACGGCGCACTCCAGTTCCCGGGCCTGGACGCCCTGCTCGACCACCAGCCGGGGATCGAGGGCGATGGCCAGCTCCAGGCCGGCCAGCAGGCCGGCACGATCACCGGCCTTGCTGATGCCCACGGAGGAACCCATGTTGGCGGGCTTGATGAAGCAGGGATAGCCGAGCTGGGCCTCGATGCGCTCCAGCAAGCCTTCAGGGTCGGCCTTCAGTTCGGTGGCATCGAGCCCGATATAGGGCACCTGGGGCAACTCGGCGGCGGCGAAGGCCGCCTTCATCGCCTGCTTGTCCATGCCCACTGCCGAACCCAGCACTCCCGAACCGACGTAGGGCACCTGCATCAAAGTGAACAGCCCCTGGATCGTGCCGTCCTCGCCATTGGGACCATGGAGCACCGGGAACCACACCTGGACATCCAGGGCCCCTTCCGGCAGGCCCCGGAATCCGGAGGGACCGGCGGCATCGGGCTGCTCGGCGGGAGGGGCGCCCCGCTCCAGCACCTGTTGGGCCACCGCCTGCGGCCACCAGCGGCCGCGCTGGTCGATGTAGAAGCAGCTCACCCGGTAGCGCTCGCCATTGGCGCCGCCACGCAGACCGGCCAGCACCGTGGCCGCCGAACGGATCGAGACCTGGTGCTCGCCGGAGGCTCCCCCGAACACCAGTCCGAGATGGGTGGGGAGCTGGGTCATCGTCGGCCGATCGCGGCGCCAAACGTATCAGCGATCGGGCCGCTGACCAGGGTGTGGAGCCGGACCAGCCACTGCTGCTGATCCCCGCCGACCTTCAGACGAGGCTGCCGCTGAGGGAGAAGGGGCGGGTCTCCTCGATCTGGACGGTCACCAGGTCGCCCGGGCAAACGGAGCTGCCGTCGGGGCGCTGGGCCGGGAAGAAGGTGAGGCGGTTGGTGCGTGTCCGCCCCATCAGCTGCTGGTCATCCCGGGGATTCACCCCCTCGGCCAGCACCTCTTCCCGGCGACCGAGATAGCGGCTGCTGCGCTGGCGGGCGATGCGTTCCACCAGGGCGTTGAGTTCCTGCAGGCGCTCCACCTTGACGGCTTCATCCAGTTGGTCCGCCCAGGTGGCCGCGGGGGTGTTCGGCCGGGGCGAGTAGGCGGCGGTGTTGACCAGGTCGAAGCCGATCTCCTCGATCAGGGCGAGGGTGCGGCGGTACTGGGCGTCACTTTCGCCGGGGAAGGCGACGATCACATCGGCCGTGATCGAGGCGTCCGGCATCCGCCGGCGGATGCGCTCGATGATCCGGCGGTAACGATCGACCGTGTAGCCCCGGGCCATCGCCCGCAGCACGTCGTCATCGCCGCTCTGGAAGGGAATGTGGAAGTGTTCACACACCTTGGACAGATCGGCGCAGGCGTCGATCAGCCGCTCGGTGAAGTAGCGCGGATGGCTGGTGGCGAACCGAATCCGCTCCAGCCCCTTGACGTCATGCACCTGCTGCAGCAGGTCGGTGAGGGTGTGGGCCCGTCGTCCTTCGGGCGTGATGCCGGGAAGATCGCGGCCATAGGCGTCGATGTTCTGCCCCAGCAGGGTGATCTCGCGGAAGCCCCGGGCTGCTAGTCCCTCCATCTCCAGCCGGATCGATTCCGGCAGCCTGGACTGTTCCCGGCCGCGCACCGAGGGCACGACGCAGTATGTGCAGCGCTCGTTGCAGCCGTAGATCACGTTCACCCAGGCACAGATCGGGGAGTCGCGCCGGGCCGTGGTGATGTCCTCGAGGATGTGGTGCTCGCCGGTGGCCACCACCTGCTGGCCGCTTTCGACCTGGCTCAGCAACGTGTCGAGCCGGTTGGCGTGCTGGGGGCCCATAACCAGATCGAGTTCGGGCACCCGCCGCAACAGGGCCTCTCCTTCCTGCTGGGCCACGCAACCGGCCACCACCAGGGTGAGATGGGGGTTGTCCCGTTTGCGTTGGGCCTGGCGCCCCAGATAGCTGTAAACCTTCTGCTCCGCGTTGTCGCGAATCGTGCAGGTGTTGTAGAGCACCAGATCGGCGCTGTGCTCATCGCTGCCGGGGGTGTAGCCCATGGCCTCAAGGATTCCGGCCATGCGCTCGGAATCGGCCTTGTTCATCTGGCAGCCGAAGGTGGTGATCCAGTAGCGGCCGCGGCCCCGATCGCCTCTGGCTGGCGGGGTCTGGGCGGCAGGGAAGGTGCTGGGGGAGGCGCTCATCCGCTCATTTTCAGCTATCAGCAGCCCGGGGTCAGAGCTGCTCCATCAGGCTCAACTGCACGTTGGTGCGGCCGAGCTTGTCGCCGAGATCCCTGGCCAGGGCCAGCAGCAGCTGGATCGCCGTCTGGGGATGGTCCAGGCGCAGCTGGTCAAAGTCCTCGCGCAGCAGTTCCCAGCAGAAACCGCCGGTCGTGCAGACCACATCGGCGCTGCGCGGCAGGCCCGTGATGAAGGCGATTTCACCGAAGCACATCCCCGGCGCAAAGGTGGCCATCCGGGTCGCCCGCAGCTGGCCATCGAGCTCCTGCAGGTCAACGGTGGTGGAGTACAGGCCGGACTGGGCGATGAACAGGCTGTCGCCGGCCTGGCCACGCTCGATCACCGCTTCGCCCGGCTCCAGGCGGCGCAGGCGCATCATCGGTCGGATCAGTTCCGGGTCCACGTCGCTGAGAATGTCGCACCAGCTGGGTTGATCACCCGCTTCGGGAAGGGCGTCGAGCGCGCCTCCGAGCACAAGGTTCTCAGCGGCCTCCAGGGCTTCATCGAAATTCGAGAAGCGGGGGTAGGGGGTCAGGGCCGGGTCGAGGGGCAGGTGCCGGCATCGGGAGAGCACCAACGGGATGCCCAGCTGCCGCAGCAGCTCAAACTGGCTCGCCAGCAGCGGCCAGCACAGACTCTGCACTTCGGTCACCTGGGCCAGATCCAGCAAGATCACCCGGGCCTCACCGCTGAGGCGCTGAATTTCGGCCAGCAGCAGCTCGCAATCGGCGAAATCGATCACGCCCTGGGCGTGGAGAATCCGCAACTGGGCGCCTTGCTCCGCCAGTTGGCATTCCTCCAGGGTGTTGCGCAACCGCCTTGACTGCTGGAAGGTGGCGTTGCTGCTGCGCCGGATCGGCGTGGTGAGCCCGGGGTTCTGGTTGTAGAGGTGCAGGCCGAGCCGCTGGGAAATCTCTTCACAGACGGCGATGCCCCGACTGCTGTTGCCGTAGGCATCCAGCCGCGGTGAGTAGGTGGCGATCCCGAGGCGGCCGGGCACCACGGCCAGCACGCCGCCGGCAACACCACTCTTGGCGGGCATGCCGACGTCATGCAGCCAGTGGCCGGCGTAGTCGTACATGCCGCAGGAGCCCATCAGGGCCAGCATCCGGGTGACGATCTCCGGCTCGAGGATGTGGTCGCCGCTGAGGGGATTGCTGCCCTGGCAGGCCAGCGTGGCCGCCATCACGGCCAGATCGCGGCAGGTGACCGAAATGGCGCATTGGCGGAAATAGAGGTCCAGACCCTGCTCCGGGTCCGCTTCGATCACCTGGGCATTGCGCAGCAGATGGCTGATCGCCCGGTTGCGATGCCCGCTGTCGCACTCTGAGCGATAGACCGCCTGATCGAAGCTGAGCGGACGGTTGGCCAGATCGGAGAAGAACTCCAGCAGCAGCCGTTCCGCGTCCGCGCCGATCGCCTGGCTGATCTGGGCCGTGGTGGCGATCGCACCGGCATTGATCATCGGGTTGCGCGGGATCCCCGTCTGGGGATCGAGGCTGATGGCGTTGAAGGCCTCTCCGGAGGGCTCGACTCCCACCTTGCGCTGCATGTGGTCAGGCCCCAGCAATTTGAGGGCGAGGCCGTAGCTGAATGGTTTGGAGATGGATTGGATCGTGAATGGCACCTCCGTGTCGCCCACCGCGTAGATGCGGCCGTCGGCGGTGGCCAGCACGATGCCGAAGTGGCTGGGATCGGCCCGGGCCAGCTCGGGGATGTAATCGGCCACAGCCCCGTCGTTGCCAGCGCTGTGGCGCTGGTGGATCGACTCCAGCAACTCCTGGATGACGACGGAGGTCTCGCGGATGGGGGGCATGCCGAGGCGGCTGATCGAGGGGGCGACTTCAACCGCTGGCCGCAGCCGATGACTGTGATCGTTGTTACTTTCTGGTCTGGGCTGGGCCGACATCGGCTGTGCCAGCGTCTTCTGTAGCCGGCCAGCTTTGATTTCGCCATGCAGTGCAACCTGCACCGTTTCTCGCTCACCAAGGCCGTTCCCCTGACCATCAGCCGCGGCACCACCGCCGCGGTGGACCATCTGCTGGTCAGCGTCGAACAGGACGGCATCACCGGTCTGGGGGAGACCGGTGGCTTCGATACTGGCCATCGCCACTACGACAGCGAGGCCATCGCCCTTGAGCTGGAGGCCCTGTTCCCCCGGCTGGCGGACCTGCCCCCTCAGCCGCACCAGGCCCTGGAGCCCCTGCTGGCCGAGCTCTCCCCGCCGGCGCGCTGCGGTCTCGATCTGGCGCTGCACGACTGGTGGGGCAAGCGGCTGGGGCTGCCGCTTCACCAGCTCTGGGGCCTGGATCCGGAGCAGGCGGTGGCCACCAGCGTCACCCTGGGGCTGGGCCCGGTGCCGGCGGTGCTGGAGCGGCTGGAGCGCTGGTGGGCCCAGTTGCCCGCGACCCGCATCAAGCTCAAGTTGGGCAGCCCGGAGGGCCTGGAGCACGACCGTGCCCTGGTGGCGGCGGTGACCCAGGCGCTGGAGGGGCGTCGGCAGCAGCGGGGGGAGGCCCTGGAGCTGCAGGTGGACGCCAACGGTGGCTGGACGCTGGAGGCGGCGCGCTCGATGCTGGGCTGGCTGGCGGATCAGCAGGTGGTGCTGGTGGAGCAGCCCATGGCGCCGCTGGAGGATCCCGATGCCGACAGCGCTGCCTTCGCAGCATTGGAACTCGATTGCCCGATTCCGCTGGTGGCTGATGAGAGCTGCTGGAATCTGGCCGACGTGATCCGCCTCGCCCCCTATGTGGACGGGGTGAACATCAAGTTGCTCAAGAGTGGGGGGCTGAGCGAGGCCCGGCTGATGGCCGAAGCGGCCCGGCGCCTGGGGCTGGGGGTGATGGTGGGCTGCTATTCCGACAGCGCCCTGCTCAATGGCGCCGCCGCCCAGTTGCTGCCCCTGATGCAGTGGCCCGACCTCGACAGCCATCTCAACCTGCTGGACGACCCGTTCGAGGGTCCGAGGCTGGAGGCTGACCGCTTGCGGGCTGGCCTGAGTCCAGGGTTGGGGGTGACGCCCAAGGACACGGCGGCGGCCCCGGAGTCGGGCCAATGCTGAGCGCAACGGCGCCGGTGGTGCTGCTCCAGCACCACGGCCTCGACAATCTCAGCGGCAAGACCGGCCTGACCCTGCTGCGCTATCGCCGCGCTCCGATCCTGGCGGTGATCGACCCCGACCATGCGGGGCAGAGCCTGCGGCAGGTCACCGGCATCGATCGCGCGGTGCCGATCGTCGCCTCGCTGGCCGAGGCCCTGCCCTTGTTGCCGCCCGATTCCAGCCCTGTCGTGGCCGTGGTGGGCCTGGCCCCGGCGGGGGGGCGTCTGCCGGCAGGGCTGAGGGCCGACCTGGAGGCGGCGCTGGCAGCGGGTCTCTGTGTGGCCAACGGCCTGCACACCCGGCTGGCGGACGATCAACTGTTGGCGGCCCTGGTGCAACCCGGTCGCTGGATCTGGGATCTGCGCCAGGAACCTGAGGATCTGCCGGTGGCGTCGGCCCAGGCAGCCAGCCTGCCAGGCCAGCGCTGGCTGGCGATGGGATCGGACATGTCAGTGGGCAAGATGAGTGCCTGCCTGGAACTGCAGGCCGCCGCCTTGGAGCGCGGTCTCGATGCCCGCTTCGTCGGCACCGGCCAGGCCGGCATCCTGATCAGTGGCCAGGGTGTGGCCCTCGATGCGGTTAGGGTCGACTACGCCGCCGGCGCCGTCGAGCGGGCCGTGTTGGAGGCCTCCAGCGGAGCCGAACCCGGCACCCTGGTGCTGGTGGAGGGTCAGGGCTCCTTCTGCCATCCAGGCTCGACAGCCAGTCTGCCGCTGCTGCGGGGCAGCCAGCCCACAGCCCTGGTGCTAGTGCATCGCGCCGGCCAGGAGACGATCCGCAACCATCCCCAAATCCCCCTGCCCCCCCTTGCTGAACTGATCGCCACCCTGGAGGCGATGGCGGCCCTGGCCCGTCCCCACGCGGCGGCTAGCGGCGATCCGCCACGGGTGGGGGCCATCGCCTTGAACACCGGCCATTTGGGGGCCGCGGAGGCGGCTGCCGCCATCGCCGATACGGAAGCCCTGACGGGCCTGCCCTGCCACGATCCGGTGCGGGCCGGCGGTCGGGGCTTGCTCGATGCGCTGCTGGGGTTGAACCCCTGACAAAAAACAAGCCCGATGTCAGAAGACACCGGGCTGAAAGAAGGGCGAGCGAGGGGACTCGAACCCCCGAATGGTGGCGCCACAAGCCACTGCCTTAACCACTTGGCGACGCCCGCCGCGCAAACTGGAACTTACAACACCGGCCTTAGCGAGAGATCCAGGCGTCGCCTGCCGCAACGCGGCTGCGCTGCCAGTGGCAATCCTGCGGATGGGCCCGATCCCCAAGCCGTCACCATGGCCGCCGATCGCAACCGGCATGGTCCCGCTTCGGCCAGATCGCTGCCCTCGCGTTGGGAGTCAGAGCGGGCCGCCATCGGCTCCAACTTGACGGCATCGCTAGGCCGCCACCCACGACCCTGGGGCCGCAAATGCGACGCGGCCCCCCAGCCAGGGTGGCAACGGAGCGGTTGTTTGCAATTCTGGGGCGAGTACCGCCACCCGGCGTTTGCCCCCCTCCCGCGTCACCACCACCACCTCCACCCTGCTGGGTGTGCTGTTGACCGCCGGCACCGCCATCGGCCTGGCCGTTACCAATCCCGGACCCGGCGATTTTGAGGAATTCGCCTCTGAGCAACTGACGCGTCTGATCACCGACGAGCTCTGCCGCGAGGACGGATTGCCGCTGATGCTGCGCCTGGTGATCCGGGACTGCCCGGCGGTTGTGGCGTCCCAGCGCCGGGTGCTGGGCCATCTGGCGCTGGAGCATTCCCGGCGCCGCAACCTGGGATTGTTCAGCCTCTATGTCACCGAGCTGGGTGGCGAGAAGATCCTCCCCAGTTGGAGCCTGCCCCGATACCACGCCCTGACCCTGGCCGGAGCCGGTCGCTTTTTGCTGCTGCGCACCGGCCAGGACAATGGGGACCATCGCAACGCCAGTCCCTGAACAGCAACCGTCGCCGACGGGTACGGCACCCATGAGCAGCCCCGAGCTCCTGCCGCCGCTGCGGATGCCGCGGGCCTTGCTGGATCCACGGCTGGGGACACTCGGCGCGGCCGATGCCCAGGGTCTGGTGGCTGTACGGCTGGAGCATGGCGGGGGACGCATCTGCGCCATCCACCCCTGGCCTGACCCCGGGTCTTCGTGCCAAGCGGAGCTGGCCAGCGCTGAGCTGCCCCTGGCGATCACGCCGCCGGTGGAGCCCCATGCCCATCTCGACAAGCCCTTCACCGCCGCCGCTTTTCCCAATTGGGAGGGCACCGTGGCCGGGGCCTTTGCCGCCAACATTGAGGAGTCCCGCAGCCGCGATCTGCAGGGCGTGCTGACCCGCGCCGAACGGGGCCTGGCGCTGGGCTGGAGCCAGGGACTGCGCGCCATTCGCAGCCACATCGACAGCCTTGGCGTCGCCGCCGACCCCAGCTGGGAGGCCTTGCTGAGCCTGCGCCAACGCTGGGCGGATCGGCTGGAGCTGCAGCTGGTGGCCATGGTGCCGATCCAGCACTGGCTGACCCCGGCAGGGGAGGCGCTGGCCCAGCGGGTGGCGGCCGCGGCGGGGATCCTGGGCGGGGTGATCGGTCCTCCATTCGCCAGCCGCCGCCAGGATCGGGAGGGGCTGGTGGCCCTGCTGCGACTGGCAGAACGCTTGGGCTGCGGCGTCGATCTGCACATCGATGAGGGCAGCAGCGAGCCCGGTCGCGGGGTGGCCATGGTCTGCCGCCTGATGCTGGAGCAGCGCAGCGCAGTGCCCCTGGTCTGCAGCCATGCCAGCAGCATGGCCCTGCTGGCCGAACGCCCCTGCCGGCGCCTCTGCGAGGCGATCGCCGCCGCTGGTATCGGTGTGATCGCCCTGCCCACCACCAATCTCTGGCTGCTGGGCCGCCGGGCGGGCCGGACACCGCTGCTCCGCATCCAGGCCCCGATTCGCCAGCTGCAGAGCGCCGGGGTGGAGGTGGCCCTCGGTGGCGACAACGTTCAGGATCCCTGGTATCCGGGCGGGGCCTTCGATCCGGTGGAACTGCTGCGTCTGGCGAGCCTGACCAGCCATGTGGTGCCCTGGCAGCGCCAGGGCCTGGCCCCCTTCACCACCGCTCCATCGCGGCTGCTGGGCCTGGCCTGGGATGGGGTCGTGCGCCCCGGGGCGCCGGCGGACCTGCTGGTGTTCGGCGCCGGCTCCTGGGGGCAGCTGCTGGCCCAGGCGCCCCAGCGGCGCGTGCTGCGCGGTGGCCAGTGGCTGCCGCCCCCAGCGTCGGAGCGGCCCTCCCCCCTGCTCTCCTGCCTGCCGGTTCCTCGCTGACGCTCCGACCATGACCCTCTCCCAGTTGCCCGACCTGTCCCCCCCACCGTCTGCGCCGCTCATTGCTGAGCTGGCGGCTGAACTGGCGGATCTGGCGCCGATCCGGACGGCAGCGGAGCTGGAGCGGCTGTCCAGGGATTTCTACGCATATTCGCCGGTGCTCAGCCCGTTGCTGGCGGATTGCCGCGCCCAGCTGGCGGTGCGGGCCTCGACTGTCGAGCATGTGCGCCGGGTGGCCTCGGCCTGCGCCCGGCTCCAGGTGCCATTGACCCTGCGCGGCGCCGGCACCGGCAACTACGGCCAGTGCGTGCCGCTGCAGGGGGGCCTGGTGCTCGATCTCACGGGCATGAACCAACTGCGCAGCCTCGATCCAACCAGCGGCGAACTCGTCGCCGAGCCCGGCTGCCTTTTGGCGGACCTCGATCGCCTGTTGGCCCCCCACCGCCGGGCCCTGCGGCTGGCGCCCAGCACCTATCGCACGGCCACCCTGGGCGGCTTCATCGCCGGCGGGGCCGGCGGGATCGGCTCCCTGCGCTGGGGTTTCCTGCGCGATCCGGGCAACCTGCTCGGCCTGGAGGTGATGACGGTGGAGCCCGAACCGCGGCTGCTCCAACTCGAGGCCAGGGCCAGCCAGGCCCTCAACCACGCCTACGGCACCAATGGCATCCTCACGGCCCTGCGCCTGCCCACCTGCGAGGCGGTGGCCTGGCAGCAACTGGTGCTGGGCTTCGATGACTGGATGCAGGCCCTGGCGGCGCTCCAGGGTCTGGCGAGCAGTGACCTGCTGCTCAACAACGTGACCCTGCTGGCGGCGCCGCTGGCGGCGGCGATGCCCTGGCCCGCCGGTTGCCCCAACGCCCCGGCCGGCGAGCATCGCCTGCTGCTGCTCGCCGCACCCGAAAGCCTTCAGGCCCAGCCCCAGCTGCTGGGGGCCTGGGGCGGTGAGCTGCTCTGGCAGGAGGCCCAGGCGTCCAGTCGGGGGCTGCCGCTGCGGGAGCTCTGCTGGAACCACACCACCCTGCACTGGCGCGGCCCGCGGCCCGACTGGACCTATCTGCAACTGCTGCTGCCCCCCGATCCACGGCCGCTGTTGGCGGCCCTGCAGCAGCGCTGGGGAAACGACCTGTTGTGGCACCTGGAGGCGGTGCGCCAGCACGGGGAGGTGCGGCTTTCGGGGCTGCCCCTGTTGCGCTATCAGGGGCCTGAGGCTCTGGCAGCGCTGATCGGCCACTGTCGCGATCTCGGCGCCCTGGTCTTCGATCCCCACCAGGTCACGGTCGAGGAGGGGGGACTGGGCGGCATCGACGCGGATCAGGTGGCGGCCAAGGCCCTCTATGACCCGGCCGGCCTGCTCAACCCGGGCAAGCTGCGGGGCTGGTTGGAGCGGCCCCTGGGCGCGGGAGCCGATTGAAGCGGCGATTGCGATGGAGCGATTGCGATGGAGTGGTTGCGATGGAGTGGTGGTCTTGCCCCAGATCCATCCGTAGGGACAGCCGTCACTCGCCTTGCTGGGCGTTCCAGTTGATTCCGCCCTGGCCCCGCCGGGGCTCAGAACGGATGGAGCCTGCTGGATCCTCTGGTCGTCGGTTGCCCAATCCCTGCAATCCCCAACCCCGTGACGGGCGCGGCTCGGGCACACCTCCGTCGTCCCAGGTCTTCGCCACGGCAGGGATGGGCTCTTGGCGCCGATCCGGGGTCCCTGGATCGGGCCGCGGCGCGCCCCCAGCCCCTTCAGCCGCAATCCAGGCTCAAACGGGTATCGACGCCGGTGATCGGATTAGTGCCGCTGGCCTCACGGCAGAGGGCGCGCTGGTCATTGCGATCGAGCAGGGCATCACTGAAGTCGGCATTGGTGACGGTGGCGCCCGCGAAGCTGCTGCCGGCCGCGATCACGCCCCGCAGCACGGCACCGCTGAAGTCGGCGCCGCTGAAATCCACCTTGTCCATCAGCACGTTGCTCAGATCGGCACCACGGAAGTCCGCCTCCGGGAAAGCCCCCTGGGTGAAGATGGCCCCGTGCAGATCGGCGCCGGCGAAGTGGGCTCGCCTGCCTTGAGCACCGGCAAAGGAGGTATGGGCCAGGTCCTGGCCGCTGAAGTCCTGCTCGTTCTGGTTGGTGAGGGTGTAGTCGATGCCGCTGAACTCGGCCCAGGCCGGGGCGACCGGTGCGGCGACCAGCAGCAGGGCAAGCGCCAGAGCAAGCAGGCAGCGCCGCAGGGCGCCGGCGACCGCGGTCGGTACTGAAATCGGGGAGCGGGCCATGGCTGGACGAACGGGGGCGCCGTCCCATCGTTGCGCCCGGGACTTCCGGCTGCCACACGCCATCACCGATCCGCGCAGGCTGCGTACCGGCCTCAGCCGGAAGGGGGCCCATCCAGCAGGGGGATCACGGCCCCGAGCAGGTGCAACGAACCGCTCACCACCGGCAACGGGCCAGGGGCCGTGAGCCACTCCAGGGCCGCCTCCAGCTCGCTCCAGGCCTGAATGCGCCCGTCCAGGGCAGGGCGCTCCGCCAGCAGCTCGGGGGCGGTCCAACTGCGGTGCTCGGGCACGGCCACGACACCGAGAACATCGCCGGCTGCCAGCAGGGCATCGAGCACCTCGGGGGCCTGCTTGTGGCGCTGGATCCCCAGCAACCAGCGCCGTCCCTGGCGGCGGTCAAGCTCCTGGCGCAGGGCCAGTGCCGCCGGCGGGTTGTGGGCCCCATCCAGCAGCAGTTCGCGGCCGTGCCAGCGGCGACGTTCGAGGCGACCGGGCCAGCGGGCGGCGGCCAGGCCCCGGGCGATGGCCGCGGCGTCGATCGGCCAGCCCCGCTGGGCCACCAGGGCCTGGGCCATGGCCTGGGCTACGGCCCCATTGCTCCGCTGCCAGGCGCCGGCCAGCCCGAGCCGTGGTCCGCCGGCTTCCGCAGGTGCCAGGGGCTCCAGCCAGCGCAGCTCACAGCCCAGGCGTTGGGCTTCGGCGTTGAGCACGGCGGCCACGTCGGGCGGCTGGGGGGCGCTGAAGGCCAGGCTGTCCGGGCTCATCACCGCTGCCTTTTCCGCCGCAATCGCGGCCAGGCTGTCACCGAGGTGCTCGCGATGGTCGAGGCCGATGTTGCCAAAACCGACCAGGGAGCGCTGGGGATGGGCCGTGGTGGCATCGAGACGACCGCCGAGACCCACCTCCAGAATCACCAGATCGGGGGCTTCACGGGCGAAACGGTCGAAGGCGGCGGCGGTGAGCAGCTCAAAGGGGGTGAGCTGGTGGCGGCGGCCGATCGGTTGCCAGCGGGCCAGGTCGGCGCGCAGCTGCTCGGGGCTGATCCAGCCATCGTCGAGCTGGATGCGTTCACACCAGCTGACCAGATGGGGGGAGCGGTAGCTGGCGCAACGCAGGCCGGCGGCCCGCAGGATGGCGTGCAGCAGGGTGCAGATCGAGCCCTTGCCATTGGTTCCAGCCACCTGGACGGCGGCAAAACCGCGCTCGGGATGGCCCCCTTCGGCCAGGGCCGCCCGCAGCCGATCCAGCCCCAGGTCCACGCCGCGCCGGGCAAAGGGCTCGAGCAGGTCGTCGAGATCCACCGGCGCCGGCAGCGACAGGGGCCAAGGGGTGCCTGGGGCTTCAGCAGCAGCCACTTCAGGTCAGGCTGACCAGGGCCTGCTCGAGGCGTTTGATCAGTTTGCGCAGATGGCGGCGGCTGATCACCAGGGGGGGCACGATGCGCACCACCTTCGGCCCGGCCGGCACCAGCAGCAGGCCTTCCGCCATGGCCGCCTTGACCACATCCGGCGCCGTCGGGCCGTTCTCGGCCAGCACCACGCCCTGGAGCAGGCCCCAGCCCCGCACCGTTTCAATCGTGCCGGGATGGCGGGCCGCCAGTTCAGTGAGGTGTTCGATCAGCCAGCGCTCCATCTCCTGCACCTGGCTGAGCAGTTGGCGGCGCTCGATTTCGGCGATCACCGTCAGGGCGGCCCGGCAGGCGAAGGGATTGCCGCCGAAGGTGCTGGCGTGGTCGCCGGGGCGGAAGTGATCAAACGCCGCCTTCACCGCCAGGGCGCCGATGGGAATGCCGCCGCCCAGGCCCTTGGCCATGGTGAAGGCATCGGGTTCGACGCCGAGCCGTTGGTGCCCCCACCAGTGGCCGCTGCGGCCGACGCCGATCTGCACCTCGTCGAAGACCAGCAGGATCTGCTTTTGGTCACAGAGCTCGCGCACCCGCCGGAAGAACTCCGGATCGCCGGGGATCACCCCACCTTCACCCTGAATCGGTTCCAGCAGGACGGCGGCCACCCGCGGCCCCTCGGCCTCGGATTCGGCCAGCAGGGCCTCGAAGGCGGCGGTGTCGTTATAGGGGAAATAGCGGAATCCCTCCACCATCGGCTCGAAGCCCTGGTGGTATTTCGGCTGGCCCGTGGCGGTGACAGCGGCCAGGGTGCGGCCGTGGAAGCTGGCCTGGGCCGTAAGGATCAGCGGCCGCTCGATGCCGCGCACGCTGTGTCCGTGCTTGCGGGCCAGCTTGATGGCGGCCTCGTTGGCTTCGGCGCCGGAGTTGCAGAAGAAGACGGCGTCCGCAGCGCTGCGCGCACAGATGGCCTTCGCCAGGGCCTCCTGCTCGGGAATCCGGTAGAGATTGGAGACGTGCTGCAGCTTGCCGAGCTGGCGGCAGAGGGCCCGGCGCAGCACCGCGTCACTGTGGCCCAGAGTGCAGACGGCAATGCCCGCCACCGCGTCCAGATAGCGACGGCCCTGGCTGTCGTAGAGCCAGACGCCTTTGCCGCGTTCCAGCTGCAGCGGGTAGCGGGCATAGGTGCCCATCACGGCGGTGACGTCGTTACTGCTCTGGGCCGCGGACACCGTGGATCAGGAAAGGATGGGGGACATTGGGAGCAGACCGATCGTTGTCGCCGGTCGCTCCTGAGGGTTGATGGGAGCGGTGGGACTCGAACCCACATGCCCGAAGGCGCTCGATTTTGAGTCGAGTCCGTCTACCAATTCCGGCACGCTCCCTCGGTGGAGATAGTAGGCCCTGACTGGGCTGGAGGAGGCTGTGGTCCCAGTCCCCCCCCGCCCGGTTAAGGGGGGGTGTGGGCTCAGACCACCAGGTTCAGGCTGGTCGGCTCATCGTGCAGACGACGGATCTCGGCGCCCACGCCGTTGAGCTTGCCTTCCAGATCGGCATAGCCCCGATCGAGGAATTCCAGACCCCGCACGGTCGTGGTGCCTTCAGCCGCCAATCCGGCGAGCACCATGGCCGCCGAAGCGCGCAGATCGGTGCCGTGAACCGGGGCGCCGCTGAGACGGGCGACGCCTTCGACGAAGGCGGTGTTGCCCTGCATGCGGATTGAGGCGCCCATGCGCTGCAGCTCAGCCACGTGCTGAAGGCGGTTCTCGAAGATGTTCTCCACGATCATGCTGGTGCCTTCGGCGGTGGCCAGCAGGCTCATGAACGGCGCCTGCAGATCGGTGGGGAAGCCCGGGAACGGCTGGGTGCGCAGATCAACCGCATGGATGTTCTGGGCGTCGATCACCACGCCGAGGCCATCGTGCTGGATGCGGCAGCCGGCCTCTTCGAGTTTGGTGAGTACGGCGCCGAGGTGCTCGGGGACCACGGGGGCAACCCGCAGCAGCGAGCGGGTGATGGCGGCAGCCAGCAGGAAGGTGCCGGCTTCGATGCGGTCGGGAATAACGGCGTAGTCGGCGCCGTGGAGACGCTCGACCCCGACAATCGTGATCGTGGGGCTGCCGGCTCCGCGGATCTTGGCCCCCATGGCAATCAGCAGGCGGGCCAGATCGATCACTTCGGGCTCCTGGGCCGCGTTGTCGATCGTGGTCTCACCGTCGGCCAAGGCGGCGGCCATCATCAGGGTTTCGGTGGCGCCGACGCTCGGGCAGTCGAGGTGAATATGCCCGCCGGTCAGGCGATGACCCCGGCCCGGCACCACGGCGGTGACGACCCCATGCTCAATGGTGACCTGGGCGCCGAGGGTCTTGAGTCCCTTGACGTGCTCGACGACGGGACGGGAGCCGATCTGGCAGCCGCCCGGCAGGGGCACCTGGGCCATGCCCATGCGGGCCACCAGGGGGCCGATGCAGAAGAAGCTGGCCCGCAGGCTGTTGACCAGCTCGTAAGGAGGGGCGGCCTTGGTGAGGTGATCGCCGTTGAGCTCGATGCAGTCACCGCTGCGCTGCACGGAGACGCCGAGGGCACCGAGAATTTCACCCATACCGATGATGTCGGTGAGCGGCGGCACATTTCGCAGGCGCAGGGTGTCACGGGTGAGCAGGCAGGCCGCCATCAGCACCAGGGCGGAGTTCTTGGCGCCGCTGACCAGGATTTCGCCGGCTAGGGGGCGACCACCGATGATTTCAAGGCGGGGTTGGCCGAGGGGCGCCGGCGCAGCCATGTCGGCCAGGGAAATCGAAGGGATTTTGGTGGACGCGGGGACGGCGGCACTGGTCATGGTTCGGCTGTCCGCACGGGGCGTCTGGTTCGGAGATCTTGACAATGAATCGTCACACCGTCTAGGCGGCCGCCACTCAAACTGGCTTGCCCTGACGCACCGGCAATCGGGCTGCCTGTCACCCGGCTTGGACGGGAGGGGTGGGCGGTCCGAGCCGCTCCGGCAGGTCGGGGTGACCTCGATGTTTTATGGTGGCTGGGTTGCGGCGGTTTCCGCCGCGGCGATACGCCCGCGGATGTGGCGGAATTGGTAGACGCGCTAGTTTCAGGTACTAGTGGCAGCAATGTCGTGGGAGTTCAAGTCTCCCCATCCGCATCACCCACCTCATGATCGTCCTCAAGATCACCAACGCCTCCGAGTTCATGGCGGCCAAGGTGGGAAAGTTCCTCGAGAGTCTCACCCCTGATGCCTTTGACCAGACCACGGTCGAGGACATTTTGATGCGCAAGTTGGTTGAAAATCTCCAGGCACAGGGGTTGGAGGGTCAGGTTGCTTCGGTGCGGGGCTTGGATCTCAAGGACAAGGAGCTGATCCTTCAGGACAAGCTGCATGTCCGCCATCAGCAGAGTTTCTGATCCTGATCTGATCAGCAGCCGTCGCAACCCCCTGGTGGGGCGGCTGCGAGATCTGCATGATCCGGGCGGTCGCCGCCAGCAGGAGCGCTTGTTGCTCGAGGGCACCCATCTGTTGCAGGAGGCCCTGAAGCTGGGTCTTCGGCTCGATTTGGTGGTGGCCACGCCCGACTGGATCGCCCGCCACGAGCCGTTGTGGCAAGGTCTGTCCGCACGCACCCGCCTCCAGGCCGCCACGGCCGAGGTGCTGGCGGCGGTGGCCACCACCCGTAGCCCCGATGGCGTGGTGGCCAGTGCGGAACTTCCCTGCTTGCCGATCAGCGCGACCCCGTCCTTTGTGCTGGCTCTGGATCGCCTCCAGGATCCAGGCAACCTCGGCACCCTGTTGCGCACGGCCCTGGCCGCCGGCGTCGAGCAGGTGTGGCTGGCCGATAGCGCCGACCCCCATGCGCCCAAGGTCTTGCGGGCCTCCAGTGGTGCTGCCCTGGCCCTGCCGGTGCAACGGCTGGACCGCCAAGGCCTGCGTGATTGCCTGGAGGAAGCCGGCCAGGCCGGCCTGCAGCGACTGGCCACCCAGGTGGGGGCGGGCCAGCCCTACTGGCAGCTGGACTGGAGCCGGCCCACCGTGCTGCTGCTGGGCAATGAAGGGGCGGGCCTGGCCGAGGAGCTGGCGGCCCTGGCCGATCACCGGGTGACCATCCCCCACAGCCCGGCGGTGGAATCGTTGAACGTGGCGGTGGCGGCGGCGCCGTTGCTGCTCGAACGCTGGCGCCAGCGCGGCGGCGCCACGGCCTCTGCCACTTGAGGGGGGAGAATGCCCGTCAATAAGCGCAGCAGCCCCCGGTGACCGCAGCCCCTGGTTCCTTCGACTTCGATGTGATCGTCATCGGCGCCGGCTACGGCGGTTTCGATGCCGCCAAACATGCAGCGGACCACGGCCTCAAGGTGGCGATCATCGAGTCCCGCGACATGGGTGGCACGTGCGTGAACCGGGGTTGTGTCCCCTCCAAAGCCCTGCTGGCGGCCAGCGGACGGGTGAGGGAACTGGCCGATGCCCACCATCTCAAGGGCTTCGGCATCCATGCGGCGCCGGTGCGCTTCGAGCGCCAGAAGATCGCCGATCACGCCGCCCAGCTGGTGGCGACGATCCGCGCCAATCTGACCAAAAGCCTGGAGCGCGCAGGCGCCACGATCCTGCGGGGCAAGGGCCGCCTCGACGGCCCCCAGCGGGTGGCGGTGCGCGAGGCCAGTGGCGTCGAGCGGGTGTACGCCGCCCGGGAGGTGATCATCGCCACCGGCTCCGATCCGTTCGTGCCCCCTGGCATCGAAACCGACGGCCGCACCGTGTTCACCAGCGACGAGGCGATCAATCTGGAATGGCTGCCCCGCTGGATCACGATCATCGGCAGCGGCTACATCGGCCTGGAGTTCGCCGATGTGTACACCGCCCTGGGCTGTGAGGTGACGATGATCGAGGCTCTGGATCGCGTGATGCCCACCTTCGATCCCGACATCGCCAAGTTGGCCGCCCGCAAGCTGATCGAAGGCCGCGAGATCGACGCCCGCGCCGGTGTCCTCGCCCAATCGATCAAGCCGGGCTGTCCGGTGCAGATCGAGTTGGTGGACATGAAGACCCGCGAGCCCGTCGAGACCCTGGAGGTGGATGCGGTGTTGGTGGCCACCGGCCGGGTGCCGGTGAGCCAGGAGCTCAACCTGGGCTCGGTGGGGGTCGAGACCCACCGGGGTTTCATCCCTGTGGACGACACGATGCGGGTGCTGACCAGCCGTGAGGCCGGCGCCGCGCCGGTGCCCCATCTGTGGGCCGTGGGCGACGTGACCGGCAAGATGATGCTGGCCCACACGGCCGCCGCCCAGGGGGCCGTGGCCGTGGACAACATCCTGGGCCATCCGCGTCGCATCGACTACCGCTCGATTCCGGCGGCCACCTTCACCCATCCCGAGATCAGTTCGGTGGGATTGGGTGAGGCCGAGGCCAAGCAACTGGCCACCGAGGAGGGTTTTGAGCTGGGCAGCGTGCGCAGTTATTTCAAGGCCAACTCCAAGGCGCTGGCGGAACTGGAGAGCGACGGTCTGATGAAACTCCTGTTCCGCAAGGACACCGGTGAGGTCCTCGGCGCCCACATCTATGGATTGCACGCGGCCGATCTGATCCAGGAGGTGGCCAACGCCGTGGCCCGGCGCCAGAGCGTGCAGCAGCTGGCCCGAGAGGTGCACACCCACCCCACCCTCAGCGAGGTGGTGGAAGTGGCCTACAAACAGGCCGCCATGGCGATCGCGCCTGGGAGGGCCTGAGATGGAGATTCGTCGCCGGCCGCCCAACCCCTCGGTGAAGGTGGCCCATCTCGAATACGGCATCCCCCACCCGGAGGAACAGCCGCGCCACATCCTCGAGGAGATCGTCTGGGCCAAGGATCGGGAGGTGACCAGCGCCCGTGAGCGGGTGCCCCTGGTCAAGCTGCACAGCCAGGTGGCCGAGCTGCCCGCCCCCCGCGACTTTGTTTCCGCCCTCAAGGCCAGCTGCCGCAAGCCGGCGGTGATCGCCGAAGTGAAGAAGGCCAGCCCCAGCAAGGGGGTGATCCGCGAGGACTTCGATCCGGTGGCGATCGCCCGGGGCTACGCCGACGGCGGCGCCAGCTGCCTGTCGGTGCTGACCGACAAACAGTTTTTCCAGGGGGGCTTCGAGGTCCTGGTCGAGGTGCGCCAGGCGGTGGAGCTGCCGCTGCTGTGCAAGGACTTCATCCTTTCGCCTTACCAGCTGTATCAGGCCCGGGCCGCCGGTGCCGATGCGGCCCTGTTGATCGCGGCGATTCTCACCGATGTGGACCTGGCCTACCTGCTCAAGGTGGCCCGCAGCCTCTCCCTGGCGGTGCTGGTGGAGGTGCACGACACGGCCGAGCTGGAGCGGGTGCTGGCGCTGGACGGGGTGAACCTGATCGGCATCAACAACCGCGATCTGAGCAGCTTCGAGGTCGACCTGGCCACCACCGAGCGCCTGATGGAGCGCTACGGCGAACGGATCCGGGCCAAGGGCTGCCTGCTGGTGAGCGAATCGGGCCTGTTCCACCGAGGCGATCTCGATCGCGTCATGCAGGCGGGCGCCGATGCGGTGCTGGTGGGCGAAGCGCTGATGCGCCAGGCCGATGTGACGGCGGCGCTGGAAACCCTGATTCAGGGATGAGGGCCGGGGGCCGGCGGCGGCTGGGGAGCGGCCTTCTGGCGCCCTGGTTTCAGGGCCCCCTGCTGCAGGCAGGGCAGCTTCAGGCAAGGCAGTCCTTGAGGAGACGGAGCCTGCGGCGATGGCTGGCCCCGGGCCTGCTGGGCACGGCCCTGTTGTTGCAGGCTCCAATCCCAGCCTCGGCGTTGCCCCCAGCGCCCAGCCCAGGCCCCAGCCCCACGACCACTTCCGATTCCGGCTCCCGTTCTGGCCCAAGAGCTGCTCCGGCTCCGGCTCCGGCTCCCGCCAGTGGCCGGACGGTGCGCCCAGCGGCCAACCGGGTTGTCTTGCGGACCGTGGTGGCGGAGCCGGGGCGCTTTCTGGCCTGGCCGGCCAATCAGGGCCTCTGGAGCTGGGACAACGGCCGCGAACTGCTGGTCGGGTATGTCAATGGCCCCTGGGTCGACAAGGAGGAGGGCCACAAGATCGGCAGTCCCCAGGTGCTGCAGTTGGCCCGCTCCCGCGATGGCGGCATGAGCTGGAGCCGGCAGGAGCCCGATCCCCCCTTCAGCCTCGATGGCAAGGCCGGCCGGCCCAGCGAAGCGATCCACTTCGACAATCCGGACCTGGCGGTGCGGGTGCTGGCCGATGGGCCCAAGGACCCGGAACAGCGACTGGGCCGCTTCTACGTCTCTGGCGATCGGGGCCACAGCTGGCAGGGGCCCTATCGCTTCCAGGGCCTGGAGCGCGAACCCGCCCTGCGCGGTCTGATCCTCACCTCCCGCACCTCCTATCTGGTGCGGGGCCCCGATTCGATCCTGTTCCTGCTGTCGGCGCGCAATCCCAGGCTCGGCAAGTTCAACAACCGCCTCGATAAAACTTTTGTGGCCGAAAGCCTCGATGGCGGCCTCAGCTTTCACTTTGTCAGTTGGGTGGTGCCCTGGAGCGATGGCCGGCGGGCGGTGATGCCCTCCACCGTTGATCTGGGCGAAGCGGGACTGGTCACCGCCCTGCGCCGTCGCGATCCGCTGGCCGGCGAACAGGAGGCCAACTGGATCGATGCCTACGGCTCCAGCGATGGCGGCCGCAGCTGGACCTTTCTGTCGCGGGTGGGCGAGACGGGCGTTCACAACGGCAATCCTCCCGCCCTGACCCGCCTGCGGGACGGAAGGCTGGCCTGTGCCTGGGCCGATCGCGACGGCCAGCGGATGCTGCTGCGGCTGAGCGATGACGGCGGCCGCAGCTGGGGGCTCAGGCGGGTGATTCGCAGCAACCCCCACAGCTTCGACATGGGCTATCCCCAGCTGCGCCAGAACGAGCGCGGCGAGCTGGTGTTGGTCTATTACCTGGCCACCGATGAACGCCCCCATGCCTACATCGAGGCGGCCCTGATTCAACCCTGAGGTGATGGGCCCAGCCCGCCGGTGCCAGTCCCTGGCGGCCAGCCATGAAAAAGCCCCCGCATCGGGCGGGGGCCAGGTCGGGGACAGGCCCCGAACGCAGGGAATGGATCAGACCTTGCGGCTGTAGAACTCCACCACCAGCAGTTCGTTGATTTCGAGGGCGACCCATTCGCGCTCGATCTTGCCGTTGACCTTGGCGGTCATCTTGGCCTTGTCGAACTCCAGGTGGGGCGGCACGTTGGCCAGACCCGGGAAGGCGAGGTTGGCTTCGGCGAGCAGCTTGCTGGCCTTGCGCTCGCGGATCGCCACCACATCGCCGGCCTTGCACTGGAAGGAGGGGATGTCGACCACCCGGCCGTTGACGGTGACGTGGCCGTGGTTGACCAGCTGACGGGCGCCGGGGACCGTGGGCCCGAAGCCCAGACGGAAGCAGACGTTGTCGAGCCGGTTTTCGAGAAGCTTGAGCAGGTTGGTTCCGGTGGAACCCTCCTGGGCACGGGCTTTCTTGACGTAGCGGACGAGCTGACGTTCAGAGATGCCGTAGTTGAAACGCAGTTTCTGCTTTTCTTCGAGACGGATCGCGTATTCGGAGCGCTTGCGACGGGCTTGGCCGTGCTGACCGGGGGGATAAGACCGCTTGGCGGACTTACGGGTGAGACCGGGAAGGTCTCCCAAGCGCCGCGTGATCCTCAGGCGAGGGCCGCGGTAGCGAGACATGGAGGACTGGGGCTATGGGGATGGTCGGTCCGGCAGCGACTGGGGCAAACTGGGTGACCCCGGCTGCTCCGCCGTGTCCGGCCGATTCGCGATCTTAAACGTCAGGCTGAACGCCCTCCGCGGGCGCTGCAACAGCACCCTGGCGGCCGTGATGCTGGCCCTGATTCAGGTCTATCGCCTCACCCTCTCGCCGCTGCTGGGCCCGCGCTGCCGCTTCATCCCCAGTTGCAGTGCCTACGGGCTGGAGGCGATCGGGCGCCATGGTCCCTGGAAGGGCGGCTGGCTCACCCTGCGGCGCCTGGGCCGCTGCCATCCCTTCACCCCCTGCGGCTGCGATCCAGTGCCTGAGTGATGAGCCTGTTGCGGCTATACACCCGGGCGGGCTGCTGCCTGTGCGAAGGGCTGGAGGAACGGCTCAGGGGCCTCGATTCCGCCCCTGCCCTGGAACTGGTCGATGTCGATGGCGATCCCGCCCTGCAGGGCCGCTACGGGATGGAGGTGCCGGTGCTGGCGTTGGTGCAAGCCGACGGCGGCCTGCGCCAGCTGCCCCGGGTGCCGCCGCGGCTGGCGGGGGAACGGCTGGCGGCCTGGCTGTCGAAAAACGGCGCCGATGGGGGAACTCAGCCCAGTCCCTGAACCGAGATCGGCCTCCAGGCTGAACGGGCTTCGCTCCTACAAGGTTCAGGATGTTTCGGTTCAGAACCAGGCAGTTGTGTGCTTCGGCGGGTCCCGATCGTTGGCGGCCCAGGGAAGGACTCAGGCGGCTGGGGATTGGTGGATCTGGCCAGAGCCAGTGCCTTGCCCCGCCGAGGTCCCCCCCGCTCTTAAATGGCCCCATGTTCGTCCGGGCGGCACCCACCCGGCGTTGCCCCTTTCCCGGCGTTGCTATGGCCAAGCTGCTCCATTCGCTGCTGCACGAGGTGGGCCTGGCGGTGCCGCAGGGGCTGGCCAACCCGGAGCTCTCGGGCCTGAGCTGCGACTCCCGCCGGATCGAGGCCGGCGATCTGTTCATCGGCCTGCCGGGCACCACGGTGGATGGCGGCACCTACTGGCCCCAGGTGCTGGCGGCCGGTGCGGCCGCCGCCGTGATCGGCGCGGCCGCCGGCCAGCAGGTGCCACCGGCCGAGAACGATGCGGTGCTGGTGGTGAGCGACGAGCTGGCCCGCCGGGCCGGCGAGCTGGCGGCCGCGTTCTGGGAGCAGCCCAGCCGCCAGCTGGCACTGATCGGCGTCACCGGCACCAACGGCAAGACCACCACGACTTACCTGATCGAGCACCTGGCCAGCAGCGCCGGCCAGCCCACGGCCCTGTTCGGCACCCTGGTCAACCGCTGGCCCGGCCACAGCGTCACCGCCCAGCACACCACCGCCTTCGCCGACCGGCTGCAGAGCCAGCTGGCGGCGGCGGCGGCGGCCGGGGCCCGCATCGGCGCCATGGAGGTGAGCTCCCACGCCCTCGATCAACAGCGGGTCGGGGGCTGCCGCTTCAGCGGCGCCGTGTTCACCAACCTCACCCAGGATCACCTCGACTACCACCCGTCGATGGCGGCCTATTTCGAGGCCAAGGCCCTGCTGTTCGCGCCGCCCTTGCTGGCCGGTGGCGCCGTGGTGAACATCGATGATCCCTGGGGACGGCAACTGGCCGATCGGCTGCTCGCCGCCGGCAGCCCCTGCTGGCGCAGTTCCCTGCAGGATCCGGCTGCCGAGCTGCGCGTCGAGGACCTGACGATGGACGCCAGCGGCATGGGCGGCACCCTGATCACTCCGGTGGGCAGCGGTGCGTTCCGCTCGCCGTTGGTGGGCCGCTTCAACCTGATGAACCTGCTGCAGGCCGTGGGGGTCTTGGCCCAGCAGGGGCTGCCTCTGGAGGCGCTGCTGGAGGCCCTGGCCCGCTTCGGTGGCGTGCCGGGACGGATGGAGCGCGTGTTGGCCAGTGCTGGTGCCCAGGGAGCCCCAGCGGTGTTGGTGGATTACGCCCATACCCCCGATGGCCTGCAGAACGCCCTGGCGGCCTGCAGGCCCTTCACCCAAGGCCGGCTGATCTGCGTGTTCGGCTGTGGTGGCGATCGCGATCGCAGCAAACGTCCCCAGATGGGAGCGATCGCCGCCGACCTGGCCGACCGGGTGGTGGTGACCTCCGACAACCCACGCACCGAGGATCCCCAGCGGATCCTGGCGGACGTGATGGCGGGCATCCCAACCGCGACAGGCGCCTTGGTGGAGCCCGATCGGGCTGCCGCGATTGCCCTGGCGATTGCCGAGGCCGGTCCGGACGACCTGGTGCTGATCGCCGGCAAGGGCCACGAGGACTACCAGATCCTCGGCACCGAGAAGGTGCATTTCGATGATCGGGAACAGGCCCGCCGCTGCCTGGACGGCCGCTGAAGCCCAGGCGATCGGAGCTGCAGACGGGGTGCGGGTTGTGCCGCCGGGCTCGTGGCCGCACGGCCAGTCAATGAGGGCCTTTGGTCATCAACTGTGACGAACTCCAGGGACAAGCCTTAGGCGAGCGTCCGGGTGCATAGGGCGCCGATCGTCCTTGGGTTGGATCTCAATCCGATTCCGGCTTGGATCGTTTTGGTGTGGGAGGGGCCTGGCTCTGGCGTCGGGGATTGGGGCGAAATCTGGTGGCTGGAGCGGTGCCTACAGCCGCTGCGAGAGCTGTTGAGTCCGTTGCCGCAACGGCAATCGCCGCCGACGCTGTTGCCTTTGTCACAGATTGAGGATTGAACCTGACAGCCCCAGAGGTGACGGCTAGTTTTCGACTGCCGTTGTTCTTTTGCTTTTCATGGCGCAGGGTGCTCCCTTGCCGAAGGTTTTTCTCGCCGAATTGTTCGGCACTTTCTGGCTTGTTCTCGGTGGTTGCGGCAGTGCTGTCCTGGCCGCTGTTTTCCCCTATGACAATGCAGCCGCCAATCCCCTCGGCCTCGGCTTCCTGGGTGTTTCGGTGGCTTTCGGTCTGACTCTGTTGACCATGGCCTATGCCATCGGCCATATCTCCGGTTGCCACATCAATCCCGCCGTCAGTTTCGGGCTGTGGGCCGGTGGCCGTTTCCCCGGTTCGAAGCTGCTGCCTTACATCGTCGCCCAAGTCATCGGTGCGGTGATCGCCGGTGGTGTGATCAAGCTGGTAGCCAGTGGCCGGGCCGGTTTTGAGCTGGCGGGCAGCAATCCGCTGGCCACCAATGGCTTCGGTGCCCACTCCCCCGGTGGCTATGGGCTGACCTCGGCGCTGGTGATCGAAATCCTGCTCACCTTCTTCTTCCTGCTGGTGATCCTCGGCGCCACCGACAAGCTGGCCCCCTCCGGTTTCGCCGGTGTGCCGATCGGCCTGTCGCTGGTGCTGATCCACCTGATTTCCATCCCCGTCACCAACACCTCGGTCAATCCTGCCCGCAGCACCGGTGTCGCTCTCTGGGTCGGTGGTGATGCCGTTGGTCAGCTGTGGCTGTTCTGGCTGGCCCCGATCATTGGCGCCCTGCTGGCCGGCTGGGTGTACCGCAGCTTCCTCACCCACGAAGCTTCCGTGGGCGGTGTGATTCCCTCCGATCCGATCTGAGCTCTTCCCTGCGCCGAATCATTCCGGGGCGCTGGCATCACGCTTCCGTTCAGGGCCCCTGGAGGGCCCTTTTTCTTTGGAGATGCCCAGCGAGGTCCAGCCTTCTAGTCCGGACGTATGGCCAAACCAGGGCTCCCTTCAGGGCTGCAGGTGCGCCAGTTCCGCCAGGGCTGCCAGCAACTGCTCCACCTCAGCAGCGGTGGTGGTGAGGTGGGTGCAGGCCCGCAGGCAGATCGGATCATCCAGGCTGCGCAGCCAGATTCGCTGCTCACCCAGCCGTCGCACCCAGGCCGCCGCGGCGGCGGCCGGCATCCCTGGGGCGTGGGCTTGGTGGGCAGGATCCGCCAGCACGAAGCTCACCAGGCCCGCCGGCGGCGGTTGCGCCAGCAGGGTCTGAAGCTGGGGAATCGCCTGCAGTCCTTGCCAGAGCTGCTGGCTGCGCTCGCGGATGCGCTGGAGGCGGGTCTGGGCCTCACCTTCGGCCTCCAGCAACTGCAGCGAGGTGTCGAGGCCGGCGAACAGGGGGAGACAGGAGGTGGCCACCTCAAAGCGGCGGGCATCGCGGTGGAAGGCGCTGCCTGCGGCGGTCTCGTTGCTGAGGCTGCGCCAGCCGATCAGGGTTGGTGCGCTGTCGGCCAGCAGCCGCTCCGACAGGGCCACTGCCCCCAGACCTTCGGGGCCGCAGCACCACTTGTGGCCCGTGCAGGCGTAGATGTCGGCGGCGGCGGCGGCCTCTGCCACCCCAACGGCGCCGAGGGACTGGGCAGCATCGACCAGCAGCCAGGGCTGGCGGTCATGGGCCTGGAGCCGCTCGGCCACCGCGGCGATCGGCATCAGCTGGCCGGTGTTCCAGAGGATGTGGGAGAGCGCCACCAGACGCGTCCGCGGCGTCAGGGCCGCCTCCAGGGCCGCCAACACACCGACCGCCGCCGCTTCGGCGGTGCCCCGCAGCTGCATCACCGGCAGGACAGCCAGCTCCAGGCCCTCGCGCCGGGCCAATTCGCGGATGCCGGCCACGACGCCGGGGTGTTCGGCGTCGCTGATCAGCAGCTGGTCCCCCGCCTGCCAGGGCAGCCCCCAGAGGGGCAACAGGCAGCCGGTGGTGACGTTCTCACTGAAGGCCACCCGGGCCGGAGACACGCCGAACCAGCCCGCCAGCCGTTGGCGCAGGCTGTCCGTGGTACGGGCCACGTAGGGCCAGACGTCGCCGCTAAACGGACCCAGCTCCTGGATCGTGGCCCAGGCCGCGTTGATGGACGCCAAAGAATCGTTCGGCAACGGCCCCTGGCCGCCGTAGTTGAAGTAGGTCTTGTTGGCGAGGGCCGGCATCTGCCGGCGCAAGGTGGTGATCACGGCAGGGCCTGCAGCTTCAGGCTCACGCTCCCACAGAGGGGGGAAGACTGTGGGGTTCAAGTTCTCAGAACCTGGCTCAGATCGCTTGGCCGACCAGCACCGCTGCCATGGCGGAGAACAGGGTGATCGAGAGGGCAGTGAGCGGGTTCTGGCCCTGGGCCACGGCGATGCTGGTGATCACACCGGCGCCAAGGGCGGCAACGGCCAACTGGGTGACGAGTTCACCGCGGGGGCTGGGGGAAGGGGTCACAGGACAGCACCAATCAGGTGCCGCGACCCTAGGGATCCTGCACCGAATCAACTCAGGAAAGCCGCCAGGTTGTTACCTGGGGTGTTGGAACTTCAAGGGCGTTTACAACGGGCGTAGCGATGCAAAAAGCCCTGAAGATTTAAGATTTGCCGCATCGCCAGTCAGTGAGCTCGGCCTCCGTTGGCAGCCTGAGCCAGGAGCCACCGACAGCCGTTGGCCAGTCCCTGGACCAGCAGCTCGCCGAAGGATCGGAACCGGAGCTCAGCCAGCACACGCAGCGAAGGCGCTGATCACTCGGCGAGCGTCACCGCTTCAAGCCGCTGGAGCAGCGGCAGGGTTCGGGCTTCAAACCGGCTGCCATCGGCCTTGAGCAGCTCCTGGCGTTCGCTGCCCTCCATCGGCTGGCCTTCCTTTTGGATCGAGCGACCGAGGGATTGGAGGTTGGCGCCGAGGGCTTCGATCAGGGCATCGCCGCGGCTGCCCTGTTGCCAGGCGTGCAGCAGCATCAGCTCCAGATCGGAGAGGGCCATGAGATTGCCGGTGCGGGGAAGGGCGATGGCGGCGTAGGGGGCGCCGGCGGCGACGTGGGCGGCGATCACCCGGTTGAAGCGCTGGGCGGGCTCGGGATCCCGTGCTGGTGGTTGCAGGGCGATCGAGCCTTTGTGCAGCAGCAGGGCCACGTTCTGCAGCAGTTCCGGCAATGGGGTGGCGCTATCCCTGTGCAGGGGCACGCGATGCAGATCCCCCAGACGGCAAGGGCCCAGCTGCAGATGCTCCATCAACCCCAGAAACCAGACCCGATTGCCCTGCACCTCGCCGAAGGGGAGACCAAAGCTGAAGGCATCAGGATGCAACAGATCCTCGTTTTCGATCAGGCTGATCACCTCGAGCCGCTGAATCGCCTCGCTGGCATCGAGGTTCCAGAGATTATCGCGACCCTTGGTGTAGACATCCCGCCGGAAACTCTGGTTGGTGAGCAGATCGCGCACCAGCTCCTTCAGATCCGTCTCCGCTTGACCGGCCAGCAAGGAGCGGAAGGCCTCCGGCATCAGCCCATCGAAGGATTCAGGCAGCGTGGCACTCCCGATCAAGAGCAACTCCAGCTCGGCCGCCTGACGGATCACCTGATCGGCGTACTGGGGCTGCCACTGGGCATGGTTGTATTCATGCAACAGCTCGATCCCTTGTGCCTTGGCAAGGGTGCTCTGGGCTGATGGGATCAACCCTTCATTTTGTCCCTCGCTGTTCGGGACCATCCCTGTTTAGCGATGCAGACCATGGCAGCCCTGGCACGGCTTGAAAATGCATCACCAGAGGCTGCTTGTGCTCCAGCCATCACAACAGACGCCGCAGCCTGTGTTGGGGGTGCGCCTGCCAGGACCCGTCAATCGCAGGCCGCGGCGGGGCGATCGCAGCTGGCAGCGACCTGGGTGAGCCAGTTCTGCAGTGCCTCAATCGCCTCGGGGCGCAGGCGGTAGTAGATCCAGCGGCCCTGCTCACGGGCTTCCAACAGGCCGGCCTGCTTCATCACCTTGAGGTGAAACGAGAGCCTGGATTGGGCCAGGCCCAGCTCACCGGTGAGATCGCAGACGCAGCGCTCGCCGCCACCCAGAACCTCCAGGATCTCGAGGCGCCTTGGGTCGGCCAGGGCCTTGAGCAGCGCCCGGGCCTGATCGCGCTGCAGCTGGTGCTCCAGGACTCCACCTGCAACCTGGAGGATTGATCCATCAACTTTCATTGATCTATCTTGGGCCGACAACGTGGCGGCTGTCCCCCATCCTGCGATGAAGATCGGCATCAATGGCTTCGGGCGCATTGGTCGCCTAGTGTTTCGTGCCCTCTGGGGGCGCCCCGGCATCGAGCTGGTGCACGTGAACGACGCTGCTGGCGACGCCCACACGGCTGCGCACCTGCTGGCGTTCGATTCGGTGCACGGTCGCTGGCAGCAGGCGGTGCAGGGGAACACGCGGGGGTTTTTCGTGGGTAGCCAGCCCGTCACGTACACCCAGGACAAGGATCCCACCGCTGTGCCCTGGCGGGAGGCCGGCGTCGAGCTTGTGCTCGAATGCAGCGGCAAGATCAAAACACCGGAAACGCTTCAGCCCTATTTCGACGCGGTCGGTCTCAGGCGCGTGCTGGTGGCCTGCCCGGTCAAGGGGGAAATCGCCGGCGAGGAGGCGCTGAACATCGTCTTCGGCATCAACCATCACCTCTATGACCCCGGGCGGCACCGATTGCTCACCGCCGCCTCCTGCACCACCAACTGCCTGGCGCCCGTGGTGAAGGTGGTGCACGAAACCTTCGGCATCCGCCACGGCTCGATCACCACCCTGCATGACATCACCAACACCCAGGTGGTGGTCGATGGCTTCAAGAGCGATCTGCGCCGTGCCCGCTCCTGCCTGCAGAGCCTGATCCCCACCAGCACCGGCTCGGCCAAGGCGATTGGCCTGATCTTTCCCGAACTGGCGGGCAAGCTCAACGGTCACGCCGTGCGCGTGCCGCTGCTCAATGCCTCGCTCACCGATGCGGTGTTCGAGCTGGAGCGCAGCGTCACAGTGGAGGAGGTGAATGGCGCCTTCGAGGCGGCGGCCAGTGGCCACCTGCACGGCATCCTCGGCTATGAAACCAGGCCGCTGGTGTCGGTGGATTACGTCAACGACAGCCGCAGTTCGATCATCGATGCCCTCTCGACGATGGTGGTGAACGGCACCCAGCTCAAGGTGTACGCCTGGTACGACAACGAGTGGGGCTACAGCTGCCGCATGGCCGATCTGGTCAGCCACGTGGCCCTGCTGGATGCACGCTGAGGGCTGGTCATGAGCAGAGATCAACGTCCCGCCCAGATCGAGGCGATGAACCAGCCGCGCCAAGCGCTGACGGCGCTGCAGCAGTACGCGATCGTCACCGTCAACTACTGGGCTTTCACGCTCACGGATGGCGCCCTGCGCATGCTCGTGGTGTTTCACTTCCACGCACTTGGCTACAGCACGCTGGAGATTGCCTTGCTGTTCCTCTTCTACGAGTTCTTCGGCATCATCACCAACCTCTACGGCGGCTGGCTCGGCGCCCGTTTCGGTCTGCGGCTCACATTGTGGAGCGGCACGCTGATGCAGGTGGCGGCACTGCTGATGCTGATCCCGGTGGCGGATTCCTGGCCGAAGTGGTGGAGCGTGGCCTACGTCATGGTGGCCCAGGCGCTCAGCGGCATTGCCAAGGATCTCAACAAGTTGAGCGCCAAGAGCGCCATCAAAACGGTGGTGCCGGAAACGCCCGAGGATCACAGCCAGGGCGAGAATCAGCTGTTCCAGTGGGTGGCGATCCTCACCGGCTCCAAAAATGCCCTCAAGGGTGTCGGTTTCTTCCTCGGCGGTGTGCTGCTCACCACGATCGGCTTCAACGCCGCGGTGGGTGCGATGGCGGCCGGGTTGTTCCTCGCTTTCCTGCTCACCCTGGTGCTGCCGGCGGAGATCGGCCGCATGAAGCAGAAACCCGGCTTCACCGCTCTGTTCTCCAAATCCGCCGGCATCAATAGTCTCTCCCTGGCGCGGTTCTTTCTCTTCGGCGCCCGCGACGTGTGGTTCGTGGTGGCCCTGCCGGTGTTTCTGCAGCAGGCCCTTGGCTGGCGCTTCTGGGAGGTGGGCGGCTTCATGGGCCTGTGGGTGATCGGCTACGGCATCGTGCAGGGATCGGCGCCGGCCCTGCGGCGCAGCTGGGGCCAGAGCGGCCCTCCAGGGGTGGGTGCGGTGAAGTTCTGGAGTGCCCTGCTCAGCGCCATTCCTGCCCTGATCGCGATCGCCCTCTGGCGCCAGGTGGCCGATCCCGCTGTGGCCGTGGTGGTGGGGCTGGCGGCCTTCGGCGTGGTGTTCGCGATGAACTCCTCGATTCACAGCTACATGATCCTGGCCTACACCGAGGCCGAGGACGTGAGCCTGAATGTCGGCTTCTATTACATGGCCAACGCCGCCGGCCGCCTGCTTGAAACGGTGCTCTCCGGGGCCCTGTTCCTTAACGGTGGATTGCAGGCCTGCCTGTGGTGTTCGTCCCTGCTGGTGGGGCTGTCCTGGCTGGCCAGCCTGCGTCTGCCAACGCCGCCTCGAATGGAGGTCGCCCGCGCCTGAATGGTCTGCAATCAGGATTTGGGCGTTACGTTCTCGATACGGTGCCGCGTAACAACAAAAAACCCCCAGGTTTGACACCTGAGGGGTTCTTTGATTCCCGGAGATGGGGATTCTGGCGTTGGTGGCGGGGGCGAGATTTGAACTCGCGACCTTCGGGTTATGAGCCCGACGAGCTACCAGACTGCTCTACCCCGCGTCGACTTCCTTACTATACCAGCCGGCCTTCACCCCCCTTGGCTGGGGGCTGAGCCCAGCCCCTGCGCCTCTCTCAGATGAAGCGCAGTTCGCCGAGCACATCGAGCCGCAGATGGTCGGCGGGCCTGAGATGGTGCTGGCGTAGTTCCTCCAGGCTGGCGGGGGTGATCCAGTCCAGCTGCTCGAGCAGGTGCAATGCCACGGCGTGTTTGGCGCGGCTGGCGCCGTCCTCCACCTTGATCGCCACTCCCAGCCCTTCGCCGATGCGGCTGAGGCACTGAATGCCTTCGGCGCCGCCCTTGCTGAGCACCTGGCCATGGCCCAGGCGCATCAGCTCGGTGTCAAAGCGGCCCGGGCCGGCGATCAGGGCCGGGTGGGCCAGCATCGCCCGGCTGATCTGCTCCAGATCGGGATGGGCACCGGCACCGAGGTGGGCGTACAGCAACGCCATCTGCGCCAGCTGCAGCTGCAGGGTCGGGGCGCCGCAGTCGTCGCGGGCGCTGACCAGCTCGGCGGCCGGCAACCCCAGCAGTTCCCCCACCCGCTTGAGCACCTCCTGTTGCAGCGGGTGCGCCAGTTGCAGGTAGCTCTCCAGCGGCCAGTGCATCTGGCGGCAGGTGGCCAGGAAGGCGGCGTGCTTGCCCGAGCAGTTGTGCTCCAGGGGGCTGTTGCCCCCTTTCGGGATCGGGCACTGGAGCCGCTCGGCATCCAGTTCGGCCCCCCAGAGCAGCCGGAAGGCTTCGCGGGCGTGGGCCGGGGTGCCGGCATGGGAGGCGCAGGCGATGGCCAGGCCCCGATCGCCGCAGCCGCCCTTTTCCATGGCGCCGCTGCTGACGAAGACCGTGGCCTGGAACGGTTTGAGCGCCGAACGGATGAAACTCAGCTGCTGGGAGTCTCCGGCCCGCATCAGCACGCGGCCGCGCTGATCGCAGACCACCGCATGCACCCGGTGCTGGGATTCGACGATGCCGTTGCGCAGCAGTCTCACCTCCAGCGGTGGAATCAGCGAACGGCTGGAGCCGGGGAAGCTGGAGGTCGACTGGGCCATGGCGGAATCCGGTGGCTGGCGCCGTTCGGGCTCAGAGAGCCTGGCAGAGTCCGGTCCCGGCCAGCAGCAGCGCGACGGTGAGTCCCAGGGCCTGCTGCAGGCGCCGCAACACCGGCGTGACCTGGTGGGTGGCCACCAGCAGGTCCTGTTGGCGCCAGGCCACGGGTTTTTCCCAGATCTGGCCGTCGTACCAGCCCGATTCCTCGTAGGCCACGTCAATGGCCATCAGTCGCCGCTGCACGTAGCTCCAGCCGAGCCACTGGCGCAGCAGCAGAAACAGGGGCAACAGCAGGGCGGCGGCGGCGCCGGCCAGCAGCAGCCGCAGGGGATCTTGGCGCAGGTTGAGGCTGCCGCTGGCGACCAGCAGGGTCGGGGCCAGGGCCAGCAGCCAGCTGATCAACAGGGGCCTGAGCAGCGCCCGGGGCTGGCCCGAGGGCCAGACGAAGAACCAGGACCTAAGCAGTTGCTCGTATTCGCACAGGGGCCGTTGCTCCGGTGGCACCGGACAGGCTATCGAGGCCTGAATCTGGCCTGGATCACCGGCGGCCGCTTCGGGGTTCACGCGCTGGGGGGGGGAGGGGCTGCCGGATCCGGGGCACCGGCCTGAAGCGGACTGGTGTAGCGCTCCTGTTCCCCGTGGCCCCAGAAGGATTCCAGGTCGTAGTAGCTGCGTTCCTGGGGGGTCAGCACGTGCACGATCAGCTCGCCGTAATCAAGCAGCACCCAGCGTCCTTCGCTTTGACCTTCCCGACGCAACGGCAGGCGGCCGCTCTCCTGCTCCAGGCTGTCTTCGACCGAGCGGGCGATGGCGCGTACCTGCACATCGGTGAGGCCGCTGCAGATCACGAACCAGTCGGCCAGCGAGGAGACCTCATCGACGCGGATCAGCCGGATGTCCACCGCCTTGCGGTCATCGCAGGCCTCGGCCGCCAGCAGGGCCAGGGCGCGGCTGTCGGCATCGGCCCGCAGGCGGGCAGGGCTGGGGACGGGAATCGGAGCTTCAGGGCCGGCAGTCTCCAGATCGGCCATGGACGGGGCAGTCGAGGGTTCAGCCATAGACGTTCTCACTGCTCACGGATTGGCGGGAGCCCTGTTGCTGGGCCATTTCGGCCCGGGCCTTGCCGGCACTCTTGCGCAGGGCCTCCAGCCGGTCTTCGTAGAAGGCGCGGCGGCGCTTCTTGCGGGTCTGCTCCACCAGCTCTTTGAGGGCGCCGCCCAGGCTTTTGTAGGCATTGGGCAGGCTGTAACCGAAGCGGCAGGCCAGGTCAATCGCCCGCTCATCGGCCAGCACCGCATCCTGCAGGCGCTTTTCGGAGTTGTTCTTGAGGTACAGGCGGTAGCCGGCGAACCCGGAGAGGCCCATCGCCATCAGCAGCAGCAGGCCGTCCTGCACCCACAGCTCACCGATGGCGCCCCCCAGGCCGATCGCCAGGGCGGCCATTTCCCAGCCATCCCGGGGGACGGCATCGTTCTGCACCCGGCCCACCTCATGCCAGAACAGCAGGTTGCGGTGATCGAGGGCTAGAGCGTCCCACTTCTCCAGGTCCACCTGGATCTCGATTTCGTCGCGGCCGATCTCCTCCAGGGTGATCAGGGGCGGATCCACCGAGGCCGACGCTTCCACGAACACCCAGCTCTGCATTTCCGGGGGAAGCAGCCCCTTCAGACGCTGGAGTTCGCTCATCGCAGGTGACGTCCGGGTGTGCCGTGAAGCGGGGTATCCGGCCAGATTAGCGAGCGTGCCGCTGGCCGGTCGAGCTGGCGGCGAGGGCAGTGACTGCCCCCCGTGAGAGGCTGGGACCGTTTGGCCCGTGTAACTGCATGCCCCGCCGCACGGATCTCAGGCGCATCCTGCTGCTGGGTTCAGGGCCGATCGTGATCGGCCAGGCCTGTGAGTTCGATTACTCCGGCACCCAGGCCTGCAAGGCCCTGAGGGCCGACGGCTACGAGGTGGTGTTGGTCAACTCCAACCCGGCCTCGATCATGACCGACCCGGACCTGGCCGATCGCACCTACGTCGAGCCGCTCACCCCCGAGGTGGTGGCCCGGGTGATCGAGATCGAGAGACCCGACGCCCTGCTGCCGACCATGGGTGGGCAGACGGCCCTGAACCTGGCGGTGGCCCTGGCCGAGAACGGCACGCTTGAGCGCTTCGGGGTCGAGCTGATCGGCGCCAACCTGGAGGCGATCCGCAAGGCCGAGGACCGGCTGCTGTTCAAGGAGGCCATGGCCCGCATCGGCGTGGCGGTCTGTCCCTCCGGCATCGCCAACACCCTGGAGGAGGCCGAGAGCGTCGGTGACGCGATCGCCACTTATCCGCGCATCATCCGGCCGGCCTTCACCTTGGGCGGTTCCGGCGGCGGCATCGCCTACAACCCGGAGGAATTCCGCGCTTTCTGCAAGAGCGGCCTCGAGGCCAGTCCCGTCTCCCAGATTCTGATCGAGCAGTCGTTGCTGGGCTGGAAGGAGTTCGAGCTGGAGGTGATGCGTGACACCGCCGACAACGTGGTGATCGTCTGCAGCATTGAGAACCTGGACCCGATGGGGGTGCACACGGGCGACTCGATCACCGTCGCCCCGGCCCAGACCCTGACCGACCGCGAATACCAGCGCCTGCGGGACCAGTCGATCGCCATCATCCGCGAGATCGGGGTCGACACCGGCGGCAGCAACATCCAATTCGCCATCAATCCCGCCAACGGCGATGTGGTGGTGATCGAGATGAACCCGCGCGTCTCGCGCTCCTCGGCCCTGGCCTCCAAGGCCACCGGCTTCCCGATCGCCAAGATCGCCGCCCGCCTGGCGGTCGGCTACACCCTCGACGAGATCGTCAACGACATCACCGGTGCCACCCCGGCCTGCTTCGAGCCGACGATTGATTACGTCGTCACCAAGGTGCCGCGCTTCGCCTTTGAGAAGTTCCGCGGCAGTCCGGCGGTGCTGACCACCTCGATGAAGTCGGTGGGCGAGGCGATGGCCATCGGCCGCTGCTTCGAGGAATCCTTCCAGAAGGCCCTGCGCTCGTTGGAGACGGGCCATGCCGGCTGGGGCTGCGATCGCGACGACAACCAGCCCGAGCCGGGTGACCTGGACCGCCAGTTGCGCACCCCCTCACCGGATCGCATCTTTGCGGTGCGCAGCGCCATGGTGGCCGGCCGCAGCGACGCCGAGATCCACCAGCTCAGCGCCATCGATCCCTGGTTCCTGGCCAAGCTGCGGGGGCTAGTCAACGCCCAGGCCCGCCTGCTGCATGGCCGGAGCCTCGAGCAGCTGGGGGCCGAAGCGCTGCTGGAGCTCAAGCAATTGGGCTTCTCCGATCGCCAGATCGGCTGGGCCACCGGTAGCCATGAGCTGGAGGTGCGCCGCCATCGGCAGGCGCTGGGGGTCAACGTCGTCTACAAAACGGTCGACACCTGTGCCGCCGAATTCGCCTCCACCACCCCGTATCACTACGGCACCTATGAGCGGCCCCTCGAGCGGCTGCTGGAGGACGGGTCGCTGCAGACCCTTGCTCCCGAGGATGAGGTGCAGCCCGAGCAGCGCCGCAAGGTGATGATTCTCGGCGGTGGTCCGAACCGCATCGGCCAGGGCATCGAGTTCGACTACTGCTGTTGTCACGCCTCCTTCTCCCTGCGCCAGGAGGGGTTCGCCACGGTGATGGTCAACAGCAATCCCGAGACCGTCTCCACCGACTACGACACCAGCGACCGGCTCTACTTCGAGCCGCTCACACTGGAGGACGTGCTCAATGTGATCGAAGCCGAGCGGCCCGAAGGGGTGATCGTCCAGTTTGGCGGCCAGACGCCGCTGAAGCTGGCGATTCCGCTGCTGCACTGGCTCGCCACCGCCAAAGGCCAGGCCACCGGCACCCGCATCTGGGGCACCTCGCCGGAATCAATCGACCGGGCCGAAGACCGGGAGCAGTTCGAGGCGATCCTGCGCCACCTCGAGATCCGCCAACCCCGCAACGGCCTGGCCCGCAGCGACCAGGAGGCGCGGGCCGTGGCCAGCCGGGTGGGCTACCCGGTGGTGGTGCGGCCCAGCTACGTGCTCGGCGGCCGGGCCATGGAGGTGGTCTACGACGAGGAGGAGCTGAACCGCTACATGGTCGAGGCCGTGGAGGTGGAGCCCGACCACCCGGTGCTGATTGACCAATACCTGGAGAACGCCATCGAGGTCGATGTCGATGCCCTCTGCGACCGCGAAGGCCGGGTGGTGATCGGTGGCCTGATGGAGCACATCGAACCGGCCGGCATCCACTCCGGCGATTCGGCCTGTGCCCTGCCCGCCGTTTCCCTCAGCCCGGCGGCCCTGGCCACGATCCGCCAGTGGAGCGCCGCCCTGGCCCTGGCCCTGGAGGTGCGTGGCCTGATCAATCTGCAGTTCGCCGTGCAGGTGGACCCGGAGCTGGGAGAACGGGTGTTCATCATCGAGGCCAATCCCCGCGCCTCGCGCACGGTGCCGTTCGTGGCCAAGGCCACCGGCGTCCCCCTGGCCAAGATCGCCAGCCAGCTGATGGCCGGTCGCACCCTGGCGGAGCTGGGCCTGACCAGCGAGCCGCAACCGCCCCGCCAGACGGTCAAGGAGGCGGTGCTGCCGTTCAAGCGCTTTCCGGGCTCCGACACCTTGCTGGGGCCGGAGATGCGCTCCACCGGCGAGGTGATGGGCATCGCCAGTGGCTTCGGCCTGGCCTACGCCAAGGCCGAGCTGGCCGCCGGCGAACCCCTGCCCACCGGCGGCACGGTGTTCCTGTCCACCCACGACCGCGACAAGGATGCCCTGATCCCGGTGGCGCGGCGGCTGGCGGAGGAGGGCTTCGCCCTGATGGCCACCAGCGGCACCGCCCAGGCGCTGGCGGCGGCGGGTCTGGCGGTCGAATCGGTGCTGAAGGTGCACGAGGGCCGGCCCAACATCGAGGACGCGATCCGCTCGGGGTTGATCCAGCTGATCATCAACACCCCGATCGGCCGGCAGGCGGTCCACGACGACCGCTATCTGCGGCGGGCCGCCCTCGACTACGCCGTGCCCACGGTCACCACCCTGGCCGCGGCCCGGGCGGCCGTGGAGGCGATCGCCGCCCTGCAGCAGCAGGGCCAGGTGGAGGTGGCCGCCCTGCAGGACATTCACCAGCCCTGGTGAACGAGCAGACGGCGGAGCCCTTCCCTCAGCCGATCTCCTGCTGCCGCTTTGACCGGCTGGTCTGCCCCCTGTCAACTCAGGCTTTGTGGCTCTCGAAGGCGCGATCCACCGCGGCCGACACGGGTTTTTCAGCTGTCTCTTAGGGTGATTTTCCAGCCACTAGCCCTCGCGTGACCGTCGCCTCCACCGCTTCAGCCCCTTCGGCAGCCCCGGCCCCAGGCAGCGATCTGCGCCAGGCCTTTCAGGCCGCCTATGAGAACCGTTACACCTGGGAACCGGGCTTTGGCGGCTACGGGGGCCGTTGCGTCTGGCTGCAAGGGGACCGCCGCTTGGAGGGCCGCTTCACGGTCGGCGCCGACCTCAAGGCCACGGTCAGCGGCATCGACGATGAAGAAGTGCACAAGGCCGTCGCCTCCCAGCTGTGGGAGGTGGCGATCCACCGGGTCCGTCGTCCCTTTGAGCAGACCCATGGCGCCAACACCTTCAGCGCCGGCGACACCGACGCCGTTGGCACCGAGGTGATCGTTGGCGGCAAGGGTGAGGGCGATCGCTACCGCATCAAGGACGACGTGGTGACCATGGTTCACCGCCACATCCACGGCACGGTGGTGACCATCTTCACCACCGCCGTCACCGACACCGGCGCCGGCTACCTGAGCCACACCTACACCAGCCGTTACAACGATCCCGCCACCGGCGAAGCCCGCGGTGGCACCAGTTCTTTCACCGACACCTTCGTTGCCCTGCCCGGCGGTGGTCCCTGGGTGCTGGCGGAGCGGGTGGTGGTCACCGAACCCGAGCCCAGCCAGCTCGATGGCGCCTCCGTGGAGAGCAGCACCCAGACGTTCCGTTTCGAGGATCTGGCCCCGCTCAGCTGAGCTCCAACGGCGGCGTGATGCCGTCAGTGGTGGCTAGGGAGGCCGTGAAATCCGGCCGTGACAAGGCACAATGCCCCGATGATTTCCCTCTGGCTGGGCGCCTACGACCAGGGGCTGGCTTACGCCAGTCTGGCCCTGGGCACCTATCTGACGCTCCGCGTCCTCAATTTCGCCGATCTCACCGTCGACGGCTCCTTCGCCCTCGGGGGTGGCACCGCCGCTGTGCTGATCACCAACGGCGTGCCCATTCCCCTCGCCATGCTCGCGGCCATCGTGCTCGGGGGCCTGGCGGGCACGGTCACCGCCCTGATTCACACCCGCCTGGGGGTGAATGACCTGTTTGCCGGCATCCTCACCACCACCGGGCTCTACACGATCACCCTGCGGGTGATGGGCCGCTCCAACATCCCCATCACCGACATCAATCCGGTGGTCAACTGGCCCACCCTCGGTCAGGGGGACGACGGCCGCTGGGGCGTCGCCCTCACCTGCGTGATGCTGGGCATGGTCGCCCTGCTGGCCCTGATCCTGGCCACCGATTTCGGTCTGGCGCTGCGGTCGATCGGCAACAACCCGACCATGGCCCGCGCCAACGCCATCAATCAGGGCCTGGGCCTGACCATTGGCATCGCCGCCGGCAACGCCCTGGTCGCCATGGCGGGGGCGATGGTGGCGATGTACCAGGGCTTTGCCGACGTGACCATGGGCATCGGCTCGTTGATCCTGGGGCTCGGCATGGTGATCATCGGCGAATCGGTGTTCCGGCCCCGATCCGTACCGGTGGCCCTGTTCGCCGTGGTGGTTGGGGCGATTCTCTTCAGGATGATGATCGCCATCGCCTTGCAGTTGGGCCTGGATCCGGTGGATCTGAAGCTGACGACGGCGGTGCTGTTGTTGGCCGCCATGTCTCTGGGCCATATCAAGTTGCCCGGTGTCAACGCCAGTCCGCAGGAGGTGGCCAGTGAACCTGCGGCCCAGGGAGGCAGCGAGGGTGAGGTGGACGCAGACCCCAGCGGAGGCGATCGGCCATGAGCCTGCAGGTTGACCAACTCAGCTGGGGCCATCCCGTGCCGGGGGGGAGCTGGCGCCAGTTGTTTAAGAATTTCGATTTCCAGAGCCCCGGCGGCCAGTTCACGGTGGTGATCGGCAGCAATGGCTCCGGTAAGTCCACCTTCCTGAACCTGCTGGCTGGCACCCTGCGCTGCTCATCCGGCAGCATTCGTCTCAACGACCAGCCCCTGCAACAGCTCCCGGACCATCGCCGCGCCCGACGCATCGGTCGCGTCATGCAGAACCCGCTCGAGGGCACCTGCCCGGGCCTGACCATCGCCGAGAATCTGCGTCTGGCCGAAGGGCGCCGTCGCTCCGCCATCGGCTGGCGGGGGTTGACCGGAGTCCATCCCAGCCGGGGCGATCGCCGCCGCTACCGGGAGCTGCTGCAGCAGCTGGGCCTGCCGCTGGCCGATCGCATCGACACCCTGGTGGGCCAGCTCTCCGGCGGCCAGCGCCAGACGATCAGCCTGGTGATGGCCACCCTGGGCCAGCCCCAGATGCTGTTGCTGGATGAGCACACGGCCGCGCTCGATCCGAAGGCGGAGGCCACAGTGATGGCCCTCACCGACCGCCTGGTGCGCCAGCTGGGAACCACGACCCTGATGGTCACCCACAGCCTGGACCAGGCCCTGCGGTTCGGCGACAGGCTGGTGATGCTGCATGAGGGGCGAATGCTGGGCGACTGGAGTGCCCAGCAACGGCAACACTTGACACCGGATGACTTGCGCAAGATGTACGGATCCGCCAATGTCACCCAGAACTCCTGAGCCATGTCCGTGACCCTCGACCGCCGCAGCTTTCTGGCCCTGATGGGCACGGGCCTTGGCAGCACTGTGGTGCTGGCTGCCTGCGGCCGCCAAGGGGGCGGCAACCAGGCCGCGGTCAAGGGCCCCACCATTGCGATGCTGCAGATGGTGGATTCCCAGCCCCCCAATGAGGTGCGGCGCGGCTTCATCGAAGCCCTGGCCAAGGCCGGCTACACCGAGGGCAAGACCGTCAACTTCATCGAGAAGGACGCCGCCGGCGAGATTCCCAACACCACATTGGTGATGAAGCAGTTTGCCGGCGAGGCCCCCTCCATGGTCTTCGCCATCGGCACGCCACCGCTGCAGGCGGCGATGAAGGAGATCCCCGGCAAGATTCCCGTGGTCTTCGCTTACACCTCCAACCCCTGGGGCGCCGGGGCGGGTACCCCTCCGGGCGGCGTCGGTCAGCACCGGGCCAATGTGATCGGCACCATCGGCACCAACCCTGTGGGCAAGGAGCTTGAGCTCGCCAAGGAGATGATCCCGAACCTCAAGACCGTGGGCCTGATTTACAACCCGGGCGAAGCGAACTCCGAGTTCGAGGCCAAGGTGATCAAGGAGGCGGCCGAAAAGTTGGGCATCACCATCGAGGAGCAGTCGGTGGCCAACTCCGGTGAAGTGTTGCAGGCGGCCGAGGCGTTGGCTCAGAAGAAGGTGCAGGCCTTCGTGAAGATCGGCGATTACGCCACAATTCAGGGCTTCTCCTCGATCGCCAAGGTCGGACTGAAGAACAAGATTCCCGTGTTCTCGGTCGATGCGGACGACATCAAACTGCCCGGTACGCTGGCCACCCTCGGCTGGTCTTATTACGACGATGGCGTTGCCGCTGGTGAGCTGGCCGTGAAGGTCCTCAAAGGAGAATCTCCCGCCAAGATGGCTTTTCTGCCGCTCAGCAAGATCGACGTGCGGCTCAACAAAACTACCGCCAAGGAGATCGGCCTGACCATCCCCGAGCCCGTGCTCAAGTCAGCCAATGAGATCGTTGAATAGGCATTTCGCCCATGCCAAGGCTTGACCTGAGGATCAAGCCCTGAGCTCAAGCAAGCCTGGAATCGAGAGTTGGAGGCCATCGAGATCAGGATGGCCTCAGACCTGGGATCGCCAGGCTTTTTGTTGGCATGCCATGGCATCGGCGTACCCTTGGGCCTTGAAAAACCTTGCAGCCCAGTGATCTTTGCCGACCATCTTCAGGCTCGGCTTCGATCGACCCAGAAACAGGCTCAACCCCAAGGGGGGCAGGCCCCAATTCCGCTTCCAATCTCTGCTGTGGCGGTCTTTGGTTCACCATCCCAGCCGGGCCCGGTTCCCCCAGGTGACTTGAAGTTTGTGCCACAAGGTTGATTCAAGCCGCGGTCGCACGGACTGAAGAAAAGTCTCCTTGGCGTTGTTGGTATCAGCCGGAGGTCTTGGAATTTGGCCTGTCTCCGTTCTGCGGCGCTGGTGGAATCGCCTCGGCTTGGCCACCGTGAGCTTGCAGGGCCTTCGATGGGCTGGGGCCGGGTGGAGTGAACGAGGTCGTACGGCCTGGCAGTCCACCGGGCCATGTCGATGGCCAAGGCGAAATCGTGACTTTTGCTCTGCGACGATCGGTCAGGCCGAAATCGAAATGAGATAGAAGTGAACGAGTCTTGGCTCTCTGTATTCGGCGAGATTATCTGGGCTGCCGTTGATTTCAAGCGATTTGTATGGCTGAGGCGAGATTGTTATGGCGACTTTCCTGAGTCCATCCTCAGCGTTGGCGTGGAGCGAGGTGCTTCGTTCTACTGATGATGATCCATGCACAACAGGCTGCTAGGAGTTGACCAGGCGGCGCCGTTGGCCACTGATAGGAAGCCGCTATCCGGCAAAAGCGATCGACAATCGTTGTCGATCGCAACGGCGTGATTTCCAGGGGCCGTCCTCCTGGGTCCTGCTGCACTGCCAGCAGATCCGCCGCAAGCCTTTGCGTCGCTCCGGGTCCGGAGCTGCCGGCAGCGAACCCCATCGTTTTCTGTTGCGCTGGATCAGTCCTCGTACGTCGGCACATCCTTGAGGCGCTCATTCAATTGCAGGGCCATTGACTGCCGCCCGATCGCCAGCACCTTGAGCGTGTCCTCGTGGAAGCGCAGCTGGGCATCGGCCACCTGCATGCCCCGCACCAGCTCCTGAATGTCTTCGGGGAGGTCATTGAGGTTGTAGCGCTTGCCCTCGAACGTCAGGACGGGGGGCTGCTGCTGGGTCGGAGTGTTCAAGGCAGGGCCAGGCATGAAAGGGGAACAATAGGGGGCACCACGGCAGTGCCCCCCACGTACGGCAACGGGGCCAGAACGAAATCAACCCACGCCAACGGGGTGCACCGGCCTCAGCCGTCCTGGGGCTCCATCTGGATGAACTGGCGCTCGCACAGATCGCGGTAGCGACCGCCTGAGGCCATCAGTTCGCCATGGCTGCCCTGCTGCACGATCCTGCCGGCTTCCAGCACCAGGATGCGATCGGCTTCTTGCACCGTGGAGAGGCGGTGGGCGATCACCAGGACGGTGCGGCCCGCCATGGCCTGGTCGAGCCCCTGCTGCACAGCCTCTTCGGCTTCCGCATCCAGGGCGCTGGTGGCCTCATCCAGCAGCAGGATCGCCGGATTGCCGAGAACGGCCCTGGCAATGGCCAGCCGCTGCAGCTGGCCACCGGAAAAGTTGCTGCCCCGCTCCTCCATGCGGCTGTCATAGCCCTGGGGCAGGGCTTCGATGAAGCCGGAGGCATTGGCCAGCCGGGCCGCCGCCACCACCTGGGCCCGACTGGCCGGGCGGCCGAACGCGATCACCTCGGCCACCGTGCCTGAGAAGACACTGCTTTGCTGGGGCACCAGGGCGATCGCCTGGCGCAGCTCCCGGGCCTGCAGTGCGGCCAGGTCCTGGCCATCGAGCAGCACCCGGCCCCGCTGGGCGACGTTGAAGCGCAGCAACAGCGAAAACAAGGTGCTCTTGCCGGCGCCCGAGGGGCCGACCAGGGCCACCATCTGGCCGGGCTCAACTGCCAGATGGAGATCGTGCAGCACCGGCTGGTCGGCGGCGTAGCCGAAGCTCACTCCCTCCAGCACCAGTCGTCCCTGCACCTGGCCGAGGGGCAGGGCACCGGGGCGATCCGGCGGCTCGATCGGCTCGGCCTCGATCGCCCGCAGCCGGCGCAGGGAGGCCTGTCCCTGCTGGAACTCGTTGAAATTGGTGGTTAGATGGGAGATCGGATCGATCAGCATCAACAGGGCCGTCATGAAGGTGGCGAAGCCCTGGGCATTCAGCCCGCCGGCCTGGATGCGCACCGCCCCGATCACCAGCACCGCCAGGATGCCGAAGGCTTCGATGAAGCCCACTACCGGATGCTGCTGGGCCAGCAGGGTCATCGTGCGGTAGCGGGCCTTGCGGTGCAGGTCGATCTCGGTGTCAAAGCGCCGCTGCAGCCAGGGTTCGGCGGCATAGGCCCGCACCAGGGGCAGCCCGCCGATCGCCTCGGCCAGCAGGGCGGCCAGATCGCTCACCTGTTTCTGACTGCGTTCGGCCGCGTTCATCACCCGGGCCCCGAAGGCGCTCACCAACAGGGCCACCACCGGCGCCAGCAGCAGGGTGGCCACCGCCAGAGGCCAGTCCAGCCAGAGCATGTAGCCCAGGACCACCACCAGCTGCAGGGCGCTGGGGGTGGTGTCCTGGATCGACTTGTAAATCACCTCGCCGACCCGGTCGGCGTCCTCGGTCAGCCGGTAGGTCAGGTCGCCGGCGGAGAGTTTCTCGAGGGCGCCGAAATCGAGGCGCTGCAGCCTGGCGAACAGCTGGCGGCGCAGTTCCTGGCTCACCTGCAATGCCGGTCCCGCCAGCAGGGTGTCCTGGCCGAATTGGGCGAGTTTCTGGAGCAGAAACACGGCCAAGGCTGCGGCCACGGCCCGCAAAACCCGCGGGATGTCGCCGGCACCGATCGCCGGGATGAGCTGGCCCGCCAACCAGGCCAACACCGGAAAGCTGGCCACGAACACCAACGTGCACAGCCATCCGGCGCCCAGACGGCGCCGATAGGGCCTGAGCAGGGGCAACAGCCTGCGGAAGCCGGCCGGCGAGGGTGCAAGCATCGGGGCACCTTACGCCCCGCCTGTTGGGGCCGGAGTGGTGCGGTGAAGCTGGATCAATACCTCAAATGGCAGGCTCTGGTCGCCAGTGGCGGCGAGGCCAAGCAGCGCATCCAGCGCGGCGATGTGCGGGTCAATGGCCTGATCGAGACCCGCCGGGGCCGTCAGTTGGCGGCCGGCGATGCGGTGGCGATCGACGGCCGCGAGTGGATCGTGATGCCCAGAGGGGGTGGCGCCACCAAGCCTTAACTTGTCCTTGACGTCGTAGTGAGGCCCCTCTGGTGCGGAAGTCCGTCATCGCCGGAAACTGGAAGATGCACATGACCTGTGCCGAGACGCGGGAGTTCGCTGCGGTCTTCCGTCCCCTGATCGCGGATCTGCCCTCCGATCGGGAGGTGGTGATCGCGCCGCCCTTCACGTCGATCCCGACCCTCTGTCGCCACCTGGAGGGGGCCGGGGTGTTCATTGCTGGCCAGAACGTGCACTGGGAAGAGCAGGGCGCCTACACCGGCATGATTTCGGCGCCGATGCTGATCGAACACGGGGTCAGCCACGCCATCGTCGGCCATAGCGAGCCGCGCAAGTACTACAGCGAAACGGACGAACAGATCAACCTGCGGGCCCGCACCGCCCAGCGCACCGGCCTGATGCCAATCCTGTGCGTGGGCGAGAGCCTGGATCAACGTGAGGCCGGTGAGACCGAGCGGGTGATTCACCGCCAGGTGGAACAGGGCATGGAGGGTCTCGATCCGCTGCGGGTGATCGTGGCCTATGAGCCGATCTGGGCGATCGGCACCGGCAAGACCTGCGCCGCCGAGGAGGCGAATCGCATCTGCGGCCTGATCCGTGGCTGGGTCGGCAATGCCGATGTGACGGTGCAGTACGGCGGTTCGGTCAATCCGGCCACGATCGACGACCTGATGGCCCAGTCGGACATCGACGGCGTGCTGGTGGGCGGTGCTTCCCTTGATCCGACCAGCTTCGCCCGCATCGCCAACTACCAGGTGCCGGTTCCTGCCTGAGCCGGCGGGCCCGACGATGCCCGCCGGCAGCGGGACGCACCCAAGGCTCCGGCGGGCCCGCACCCTGGTGATGGGGGTGCTCAATCTCACCCCCGATTCCTTCAGTGATGGCGGCCGGCTGCAGACCGTGCCGGTGGCGCTGAAGGCGGCCAGACGGATGCTGGCCCAGGGGGCCGATCTGCTCGATCTCGGCGGCCAGAGCACCCGGCCCGGTGCCGAAAGCGTCGGCCCCGCCATCGAGCTGCGGCGCCTACTGCCGGTGCTGGAAGCCCTGCAGGAGCTGCGCGCCGCCCATCCCGGTCTGCTGATTTCGATCGACACCTTTGAGGCCTCCGTGGCCGAAGCCGCCTTGGCGGTGGGTGCCGACTGGATCAACGATGTGCGCGGTGCCAACCACGGTGATGGCGGCACCAGCCTGCGCGATCCGCAGATGCTGCCGCTGATCGCCCGCGCCGGCTGCCCCTATGTGCTGATGCACAGCCGCGGCACCAGCCAGACCATGGATGGGCTGGCGAACTACGGCGACGTGGTGGCCGAGGTGCGCGCCGAGCTGCTGGCGGCCACCGAGCAGGCGCTGGCGGCGGGGGTGCGCTCTGAGCAGATCCTCTGGGATCCGGGCCTGGGCTTCGCCAAGACCAGCGAACAGAACCTGGAACTGCTGCGCCGTCTGGATGAACTGGGCCGCGATGGCTTCCCGCTGTTGGTGGGGCCTTCGCGCAAACGCTTCATCGGTGCGGTGCTCAACGAACCGCGTCCCAGGGCCCGCCTCTGGGGCACGGCAGCGGTCTGTGCTCTGGCGGTGGCGTCCGGAGTGCGCGTGCTGCGGGTGCATGATGTTGGCCCGATCGTGCAGGTGGCGCGCATGGCGGAGTCGCTGGGCGGCAGCTGAGCACAACGGGAGGATAATCCTGTTGGGATTTGCTTCGTTGCCTTGCCGTTGTGTGACAGAAGGTGATGAGTCAAAAGCCCAGGCTGTGTCCTGCCTAGGCTCATTGCAAGGCTGGCAATACTCAGCTGCAGCCACTTTGATAATGACTGTCTTGAAATCCCTCGCTCCTGCTGCCTTCACTTCGGTTCTTGCTGTCACAACAGCATTCCTTGCCCCGATTGCGCCCAGTGCGGCCAATACGGTTGCCCGCGCCGATGCGCAGTGCCGACTGACCGACAATGGCGCTGTGACCTTCGATGGTGACTGCAGCGTCAAGCAGAAAAGTGACTTCGGATCGACCGGTTTTGTGGTGAAGCTTGAGAGCGGTGACACCTACCGGTTTATGGGTGCCAACAACCAGTCTCTGCGCCTCGGCAGTGGTGATGGCAGCAGCAGCAATGTGTTGTACGAGGACAAAGGTGCGCGTGGCGTGTTCACCTGGAATGACGGCCAACGGACCCGGCGCCTGACGGTCAAGACAGATGGCGGTAGTGGCAGTTCCTCAGCCAGTGCCGCAGCGCCTGCCCCTGCTCGGGCCAACGAGCAGGCTCAAATCGATGCCCGCATTGAAAGCTGGGGCCGCAACTGCAAGAACGCCATCATCGAAAAGTACGGCAATGCGAGGATGTCAATGGCGGATGTCGATGTCAGCCTCGGGGCTACCCTGAAGCAGAGCATTGATGCCGGTCAGATCACCCTGGCTGACATCAACAGAGGCGGCTTGTCCTATAACTTCACTGCTCGCCATGCCAAGGGCAAGGATCCCACGGGCAGCTGCGACACCAATGGCCAGGGCATGGTGACCAACCTGCGAGCCGCTGGCCGATAGGTCGCTTCCTGGTTTCGCATCCCAGCATTCGGGCTCAGGTTCGGGCCCGAATGCCCATGGAGCCTTGGCGACGGAAACTGGCTGAGCGACGTTCACCTTCATGATCCGGTGGCGTTGCCGACCGCGGTCAAGATCGCCAGTTAGCCAAAGCCAAGTGCTTCCAGGCTGCGATGGTCCCATGAGGCACCAGGCAGGACGAAGGCAACCCCAAGCACCAATTGGGCGGTGAAGACAATCCCTGACCTGAATTGGCTGGGCGGGGTTTAGGCGATCCTCAGCGCCATGCCAAGCAGGATGGCGAGCACGATGGCTTCGATGCCGGCATAACCGAAGTGTGCGACTTCTGTCTGATCAATCAACCAGGAGGGCAAGCCAATCGCAACGCATAAGGCCAAACCAGGCAGCAAATTCTGGATGAACCGAGGCTGATCAGGGTGCCTTCGGTGCGCAGTCGGCGCCGAATGAATCCGTTCGAGGTCACGGACCAGGTGGTAGAGCATTCACGATCTTCTCGCCTTAAAAGAGTTTCATGCGCTTCAAGCAGGAGCGGCATCACAATCAGCTGCCTTCCCGTCCGATCGCTTAAATCCAGTCCCACTCCCAGAGCCAATGGGGGCCGATCAGGCCTTTGTGGCCGAGAAAATCATATTTGGTGACATCAAAACCAGCGGCCTGGGCGAGGGCCACGGCTTCGTCAAGGTTGGCGGCACTTTTGAGGCTTTGTTGCAGCCCTTCATCGTCTTTAAGCTTGGTCAGCAGTGCTTCCAGTGATTCTTTTGACATCAGTTGAACTGCATCCTGATGACTTTATAGACCATCACCACTCAGCTTTCAGCATGCCACGCCAATCCGTCTTGAACCTCAAGCACGATGGTCAACGTTGAGGCCCCAGCTTCTTGTCGGCTGGCCCAGGTCGTCACCGCCTTGCCGCTGCAGGGTGCTCTTGCCGATGCCGAATGCTGCCAGGCGGCCCCTTGGCCAGGGCCAGTAGGGCACGCATCAGAACCGCCACCGAGGCGGTTGCATCAAGCGGCTTGCGGGCTGTAGGGGAGCCATCCGTGGTGGGCTCTCAACGAGCCGTGCTCCTGGGCTGGCCACGGTGCGCATCAGCCGCAAGGATGATGGTTCTTTCCACCTCTTTGACGGTGTCCTATTCGCCCCTGCGTCCTGCCATCGCCATGCTTCTGGTCGGCTGCAGCAGCCTGCTGGCATCGATGACTCCGGCGCTGGCTGCGCCGTACCAGCAGACCCTGAAGCTCCAGGGGGTGACCCTCAAGCTGAAGGCCGTCGGAGAGGGCTCCAGCCAACAGCTGACGGTGCTGGCCGAGCGCGATGGCAAACCCCTGGCTCTGGAGCGGCAGAAGCTGGACGGCACGGTGGTGGGAGCGGAGGTGGAGGACCTCAACGGTGATGGCCTGCCCGAGCTGCTCATCTTTGAACAGAGTGCCGGCAGCGGCAGCTACGGGTCGGTTTGGGCCTGGAGCGTCAGCCGCCGCGGATCGCTGCTGCCGATCCGGCTGGGGGCCATGTCGTCCCGGGATTCCACCGGGTACCGCGGCCACGACAAGTTCGCTGTCGTTGAGTCCAACCTGGTCCGCCGTTTCCCGATCTACCTCCCCGGCGACACCAATGCCCAGCCCAACGGCGGCACCCGCCAGGTGACCTACAAGCTGGTCCCGGGTGGGGTGGCAGGACAGTTGCAACCCGTCAACTCCACCCAGTACTGAACGGATCTGCGATCTGTTGTCTTCTGGCGTGTCTGCTCAGATGTTCTTGAGTTGGCTGCAGTCGGCGGTCATTCCGTCGTCCGCTTGCTCAAAGTTGATGCGGACAGCTGACACAATGGAAACCTTGCGATTTCAGTTGTTAGCGGCCAGGAATGTCCAGGCCTCAGGATTGGCTGCGGCAATCAACAGCAAAGCCCCCGCAACGCAGGTGTAATCACAGATGAAGATGATGCGATTCAGGAAGCGGGCCTCAGCCTGCATGTCCCAGAAGTGATGGAAAATGATCGGGGCGATCAGGGTGAATGGAATCAGGGCGGCTGCCGCCCACGGGGCTTGATAGCCCAACACCAGCAACAACCCGGCAATCGATTGATTCGCTACACCGGCCCAGAACAGCAGCTGGGGCAAGGGTAATCCGCGGGTTTCAAGCGTTTCAATGATCGGGGCGGCCGAGCGAGCATTCGCCATGCCAAACCCCAGAAAAAATGCGCCGACCAGCACCTCGACGCCGCGCAGAATCCATTCGCCAATCATCCCGCAGGCTCCGGAACCTGGAAGTCACTGTAAGGCAGAGTTTGAATCCGGCCAGCCAAGGCATGGGTTGTCTTCTGCAGCCAGTTGACCTGGAGAACAGCCGCCCACTCCTCGCCAGACGTCGATCAGATCAAGGCCCCTGCAGCCTCAGCCAGCGCATCAGCACTTCGCTCACCACGCCACGCGGCAGAAGCACCAGCGGGAGGAACCAGGCCACATTGAAAAAGAACAGCGGTAGATAGGCGGTGAACGCCAACAGCAACAGCAGTCCAGCACCGGCCAGGTCACTGAGGATCAACGCCGTCCACTGGCGGTGGTTCACCTGCCAGGAGGCCAAGGCCAGACTGGGCAACCAGCCGGCGAGCAGCAGCATCTGGAACACCTGGGGCCCGCTCAGTCCGCTGCCTTCAGCGCTGGGCGCCCGGCTGGCCAGCAGGCCAATCCAGGCCAGGCCCAGGAGCAAATGGAGGATCAACCAGGTTTGAGACGCTTTGGCCATGGATGGGCGACGGGTCGAATCAGAACCCAGGCCTGATCTTGCGGTTGAGGTTGCCGATCCGTTGAGCTGATGGCAAATCAGGGGCAAGAACGCCCCTGACCAAGCCCCGCTTCAGCTTCCCTTGACGCCTTCGATGCGATCTTCAATCTCCTGATAGATCTCCTGCAACTGGGCGATGTTCTCGTCACTGGTTTCCCAGTAGCCGCGGCCATTGACTTCGAGCAAGGTGCCGACGATGCGGCGGAAGCTGTGGGGGTTGAGCTCCATGAGACGCTTGCGCATCTCGGCGTCATTGATGAAGGTTTCGTTGGCCTCTTCGTAGACGAAGTTGTCAACGGCGCCGCTGGTGGCACTCCAGCCCAGGGTGAAGTTGAGCCGTTTGGCCACCTCACGCACGCCCTCGTAACCGGAATCGAGCATGCCCTCGTACCACTTGGGGTTGAGCAGCTTGGTGCGCGAATCCAGGCGGATCGTTTCACTCAGGGAGCGGACCTGGGCATTGGCCGTGGTGGTGTCGGCGATGTAGCTGGTGGGTGCCTTGCCGTCATCCCGTAGACCAGCGATCAGTTTGGTGGGATCGGAGTCAAAGTAATGACTGACATCGGTGAGGGAGATCTCGGTAGAATCCAGATTCTGGAAGGTGACGTCGGCGGTTTTCATGGCCGACTCGAACACCTCACGCTTCTGGTTCATCTCGCCGGGATTGTCTGCGTTGAAGGCAAAGGTCTTGCGGGAGAGGTACATCTCCTGCAGTTCCCCTTCTTCTTCCCAGGTGCTGTTCTCCACCGCCAGGTTCACATTGGAGGAATAACTGCCGCTGGCATTCGAGAAGACGCGGGTGGCTGCATCGCGCAGCGAAATCCCCTGCTCCTTGGCCTGCTCCTGGCTGTGCTTGCGCACGAAGTTGAGCTCCAGGGGTTCTTCAGCTTCCGCCGCCATCTTGACCCCCTGATCGATCAGCCCCATCTGGTTGATGAACAGATCGCGGAACACACCGCTGCAGTTCACCACCACATCGATGCGGGGCCGGCCCAGCTCTTCGAGTGAAATCAGCTCGAGCTTGTTGACCCTTCCCAGGGAATCGGCCACCGGCCGCACCCCGATGAACCAGAGAATCTGGGCCAGGGATTCGCCGTAGGTCTTGATGTTGTCGGTGCCCCAGAGCACGCAGGCGATCGTTTCCGGCCAGGTGCCCTGCTCGGCCTTCTGGCGCTCGATCAGGCGATCGACCACCACCTTGGCGGCGGCGATGGCGGCCCGGGTCGGAATCGACTGGGGATCGAGGGCATGGATGTTCTTGCCACTGGGCAACACGCCCGGATTGCGGATCGGGTCACCGCCCGGACCAGGCAGCACGTATTCGCCGTCGAGGGCCCGCAGCAGGCTCTCCATCTCCATGTCGGCGCAGATCTGCTCCAGGCAGAAGCGCAGGTAGGCGAAGGTCTTGTCCAGCTCATGCTGGTCCAGCTCGGTGAAACCGGCGCTGCGGCAGGCGGACAGCCAGGGGGAGGGGAACTTGAATCCGAAGCGCTCCAGCAGCTCGAAGAACCAACCGAAGTTGCGGCGGAGGCTGACGCGCCCGTCGCTGCCGGTGACCTCGCGCACCATGGCGCCCACGGCGGCCCGACAGGTCTCGGTGATCAGCTGGTTGAACTCCACATCCGCCAGCAGCCCGGCGTCGTTGCCCTTGTAGACCTCCGCGATCGTGCGGCCCCGGCTCTCGGCCAGCAGGCCCGGCAGGGAGCGCAACCCCTCCTCTTCGCGCTCGAGGGCGGCGATGCTCACCAGGGTGGCGATCGCCTCCTCGGCGGTGGGGGGCTTGCCGATCGTGTGCAGGCCGCAGGGCAGCAGTCGGCTTTCGATCTCCATCAACTGGCGGTAGACCGCGCCCACCACCGCATCACGGCCGTCCAGATCCAGGTCAGCGCCGTCAACCTCCGGCAGGCTTACGTCCTTGTCGAGGTTGCACTGGCGCGCCGTCTCAACGATGGCGTTGACGATCTGCACACCCCTGGAGCTCTCGCGCAGCTGCTGGTAGCTGCCCACCAGTTCACCCAGTTCCTTGAGGCCTTTGTAGAGACCGGCATTTTCGGCCGGCGGGGTCAGATAGCTGATGGTGGAGGCATAACCGCGCCGCTTGGCGATCGTGGCCTCGGAGGGATTGTTGGCGGCGTAGTAATACAGGTTCGGCAGCGCCCCGATCAACGAATCCGGGTAGCAGGTTTCGCTCATGCCCATCTGTTTGCCGGGCATGAACTCCAGCGAGCCATGGGTGCCGAAATGCAGCACCGCATCGGCGCCCCAGACCTTCTCGAGATAGGTGTAGTAGGCGGCGAAACCGTGGTGGGGGCTGGCGCTGCGTGAATAGAGCAGCCGCATGGGATCGCCTTCGTAGCCGAAGGTGGGCTGCACCCCCACGAACACATTGCCGAAGTGGCGGCCGTAGATCAGCAGGTTGGTGCCATCGCTGTTGAGATTGCCGGGGGGCTTGCCCCAATTTTCTTCGAGCCGCTCCGAATAGGGGGTGAGACGCTCGTACTCTTCGACGCTCATGCGGTGGGCGATCGCCAGTTCCGGCGCGCCGGCCAGCGCTTCCGGATCACTCAGCACGGCCTCCATCAGCGCCTTGGGGTTGCGGGGCATGTCGGTGATGGTGTAACCCTTCGCCCTCATCTCCTCCAGCACCCGATAGATCGAGCCGAACACATCCAGGTAGGCCGCCGTGCCGACATTGCCCTTGTCGGGGGGGAAGCTGAACACCGTGATCGCCAGCTTCTTCTCGGTCCGGGGTTTGATCCGCAGCGAGGCCCAGCGGATCGCCCGCTCGGCGATCGCCTCGACCCGGTCCTGCAGGGTGTGGGCCTTGCCGGTGGCGTCGTCCCGGCCGGAGAGCACGATCGGCTCGATCGCGCCATCGAGTTCGGGGATGGCGATCTGCAGGGCCACCTGCACCGGATGCAACCCCAGATCGCTCTCTTCCCATTCCTGGGTGGTCTGGAACACCAGCGGCAACGCCACCATGTAGGGGCGATTGAGCTTCTTGAGCGTTTCGATCGCCTTGGGATGGTCCTGGCGGGCCGGGCCGCCCACCAGGGCGAAGCCGGTCAGGCTCACCACCCCGTCCACCAGGGGCTGCTCCGGGTTGAGCGGGTCGTAGAAGTAAGCGCTGACGGGCTTGCTGAAATCGAGGCCGCCGCAGAACACCGGAATCACGGTGGCGCCCCGGTATTCCAGCTCCTGGATGATCGCCACGTAGTGGGCTTCATCGCCGGTGACGATGTGGCTGCGCTGCAGCACCAGGCCGATCACCGGCCCCTTGCGCGCCTTGTCCGAGAGATCGCTGCGGCTGGCTGTCCAGTTCAGGTACTCGCGGATGTCCTCGAACATGCCGGTGGCCATCGGGTGCCACAGGCCCAGGTCGGGGAAGACGACGGGATCAACGACGGTCACCGCCGGGCGGTCCGAGTCGCCGCGGGGGAAGACGTACTTGTCGGCCAGCATCAACAGGAAGTTGCGCAGGTTGTCCGGCGTGCCCCCCAGCCAGTACTGGAAGCTGAGCATGAACGAACGGGCATCCTGCGCCTTCTCCACCGGCAGGTACTTGAGCACCGTCGGCAGGGTGTTGAGCAGCTTGAGCATGGCGTCCTGGAAGCCCGCTGAGCCGCTCTTCTCCTTGCGCTTCTTCATGAACTGGGCGATGGCGCTCCTGCTCTGCCCCAGCTGGGCCATCGAGAAGGTCCCCAGCTTGTTGAGCCGCATCACCTCGGGCATCGAGGGGAAGACCACCGCCGCCTTGAGCCGGTCCCGGTGGGGCGCCACGGCCTCCACCACCTTTTGGGCCAGGTCCTCGATGAAGATCAGCGAGGCGATGAACACATCGGCCGCCGCCACGTCGGCGCAGAAGTCGGCGTAGTTCTGGGGATCGCGCAGCTCCTCGATCAGGTAGCCGCTCAGCTCGACCGCCAGGGGGCCGTCCTGGTCGTTGAGGCTGGTGGCCGCCGTGGTCAGGGCGTTCTGGTACTGGGGTTCCAGCACCACGTAGACGGCCTTCATCACCGCCCGGTCCTTGCGCTCGCTGGGGCCGGGGCTGACCCGACGGCTGGCGGAACGGACCTGCGTGAACATGTGTTCGGATTGAGCAATGTGAAGGAGCCTACGAAGAGCACCTCACCGGTGCGAGGGGCTCGGGTAAGGCTTTACAGGATCGGCGTTGGCGCCGGCCGCCGCACGTAGCCCAGTCCCGCCAGCAGCGGGCCGGCCATGGCGGTGGTGATCAGGGCCATCAGCACCCCCATCGTGAACAGCTCGGAGCTGATCACCCCCAGGGACAGGCCCACATTGAGCACCACCAGCTCGGTCAGGCCACGGGTGTTCATCAGCCAGCCGAGGGCCTGGGCCTCCCGGTTCGGCAGACCACTGGCCCGGGCCACCACCCAGGTACCGAGGAACTTGCCGCCCACCGCCACCGCCAGCAGCAATCCCGCCGCCAGCCAGAGCTGGAGGCTGTTGAGGCTGCCGATGCGGGTGTTGAGGCCGCTCATCGCGAAGAACAGAGGCAGCAGCAGCCGCAACACAACCGTTTCCAGCCGCAGCGACAGCCAGTCCTGGATGACGTCGTTGCGCGGCATCGCCAGGCCCCAGAGAAAGGCGCCGAAGATCAGATGCACCCCGATCAGCTCGGTGGCCACCCCGCTGAGCAGCGCGCCGACAAACACCAGGGTCTGGCCGGTCGGTCCAGGCATTTCCCCCCGCCGCTGGCGCCGTTCCATCCGCCGCCGCAACGGCGCCGTGGCCAGCAGCAACACCGCCGCGTAGAGCAGGGTCGCCATCAGGGTCGGCACCGCCCGCAGCGCCGAGCCGGAGTGGCTGAAGGCCACCACCGCCGCCAGCAGGGTCCAGCCCACCACATCGTCGATCGCGGCGGCCGTGATCGCCAGGGCCCCCAGGGGCTGACCGAGCAGTTGGCGCTCCGCCAGGATCCGGGCCAGCACTGGGAAGGCCGTGATCGCCATCGCCGTCCCCATGAACAGGGCTCCTGCCAGGGCGTGATCGCCTGGAATCAGATCCGGCAGCCAGGCCTCGAAGCGATGGGCCAGGGCCAGGCCCAGCGCCAGGGGCAGCAGCACCCCCACGGTGGTGATGCGGCTGGCCAGGGGGATGCGGCCCTGTAGTAGCCGCGGGTTGAGCTCCAGTCCCACCAGGAACATGAACAGCACCAGCCCCAGTTGGCCGAGCAGGTTGAGCTGGCTGCAGACCGCCGGGCTGAACAGCCAGGCGGACAGCTGCGGTTGCAGGGCGCCCAGCAGGCTCGGGCCGAGCAGGATGCCACTGACGATGTCGCCCAGGACGCGCGGCTGGCCGAGCCGATCGGCCAGATGCCCGAGCAGCTGGGCCAGGCTGATGATCACGGTCACGGCCAGCAGGGCCGTGACCAGAGGGGAAAGGGCCATCGCCGGGCAGCGGGCGGTTGTTCATTATCTGGAGCGAGCAGGGGCATCCAGGGGCTTCTGCCTGCCGAAGGGGCACTTCGTCGCCAGGAGCGGGACGCACGATCCGTTGACAACCGCAGCGAGCCACGGGCGGACCCAGCACGACACCCTGGCTGCAGCGGCCGTCTCAACAGCGGTCCGCCGCGTCATGCTGCCGCTTCGCCACGGACAGCTGGGGCTGGCGCTGTCGTGTCAGCCCGGCTAATACGCTGGGGCATGGGTTCCAACCCCGATTGGCGCTGGCTGGCGTGCGCTGCGCGTGCCTGTTCAGCTCTGTCCGTTCGCGCTGTTTCTGTGCTCCCGTGTGCACCGCACCGACGCGGAGGACCGGCTGCCCCCTGAACAGATCGAGCCGATGAATGGGGAGGCTCCTTCGGCCGGGCTGACCCCAATCGCCGGCAGCTCATAGGCTCGGCCCCAGTCCGCCTCGGTTCCCCCGATCACCATGACGAGCCAGCCCATGCCTGACGCCAGCTCCGCCGCCGCGTCCGCGCCGATCCCTGTTGTGGTGGCCGGAGCTCTGGGGCGCATGGGGGCCGAAGTGGTCAAGGCGGTGTTCGCCGCTCCCGACGCCACCCTGGTGGGCGCCATCGACACCACCCCGGACAAGGAGGGCACCGACGTGGGCCTGGAGCTGGGCCTGGGCGAGCTGGAGGTGGCGATCACCGCCGACTTCGAGGGCACCCTCTGCCAGGCCAGCCAGGCGGTGCGCAACGCCGGCCCCGGCGGTGGTGCAGTCCTGGTCGATTTCACCCATCCATCGGTGGTGTTCGAGCACACCCGCTCAGCGATCGCCTACGGCGTCCATCCGGTGATCGGTACCACCGGCCTGAGCCCGGCGCAGCTCCAGGATCTGGCGGATTTCGCCGCCAAGGCCTCGGTCGGCGGGGCGGTGATTCCCAACTTCTCGGTGGGCATGGTGCTGCTGCAGCAGGCGGCCGCCGCCGCCGCCCGTTTCTACGACTTCTGCGAGCTCACTGAGCTGCACCACAACCGCAAGGCCGATGCCCCCAGCGGCACCTGCATCAAGACCGCCGAGCTGATCGAGGAGCTGGGTAAGTCCTTTAATCCGCTGCAGGTGGAGGAGCACGAAACCCTGGCCGGCTGCCGCGGCGGCCAGCGCGAGAGCGGCCTGCGCCTGCATTCGCTCCGCCTGCCGGGGCTGGTGGCCCACCAGGAGGTGATGTTCGGTGCCCCCGGCGAGACCTACACCCTGCGCCACGACACGATCGACCGCGGCGCTTACATGCCTGGGGTGTTGCTCACCCTGCGGCGGGTGCGCCAGTTGCAGGGACTGGTCTACGGCCTGGAGCGGCTGCTGTGATGGGGGGCCAGTCCGGAGCGAACCTGAAGCGATGCTGATACCGGTCAAACCCCAGGAGTTCAGCCGCCTGATTCCGGCGGTGGCCACGGGGCCCCAGTTCAATGCCTGCAGCGGCAACCCGCGCAAGCTGTTGCAGCGCGTGCTGATTTCGGTGATCGGCGGCGTCATCACCCTGCTGGTCAGCCAGGCGCTGTCGATGAACAGCCAATTCGCCCCGGTGATGCTGGTGGTGGGGGTGGTGTTCCTGCTCTACATCCTCTGGGGGCCGATCCTGGAGGCGGGCCAGAAGAACGCGGCCCTGCGCCGTTATCCGGCGGCGGCGATCTTCGAGGGCCGGGTGGCGGATCTGTTCACCCGCGATGTGGTCGAGGATCGCCGCGAACAGGCCAACAACGATGGCCGCCTGGAGCTGGTGGAAAACCACCGCACCTGGCTGTGCCTGGAACTGGAGGACGAGGACGGCTATCTGGGGCAGCTGCGCTTCCCGTTGGACAAGAAAAAACACGAGAAGATTCGGCGCGGCATGGTGATTCGCACCTTGGTGCTCAGTGAGCGCAAGGACTTCTCCCGCATCGGCGCGCTCACCGACGCCTGGCTGCCCCAGCTCAGGCTCTGGGTGGGGGAGTACCCCTTCCTGCTGCGGCCGGCCTTCGAGGAGCTCTGCCTGATGCGGCTGCGCTGAAGGCCCCCGGACCGGCCAAAGGACCCGACACCCCTGCCAGGCCTGGTCGGTAAGTCCAGAGGCAGGTGGCGGCGCTGCATCAGGCACGCGAAGCCCTGGAGGCAGCCCATCACCACGGGCTTGGAGCCTTGTCAGCTGCCTGGATTGGGGTGCGCGGCCCGCGATTCGGCCGCTCGGGTGCGGACTCCATGACCGGACACAGGCGCAAGGGAGGGATGCCAGCCCAGTTCTGGTCAGGGTTCTCGGCGGCTTAATCGGGGACCGTCTCCCGATTTCGCCCAGGCCCGCAACAATGCGTTACAGTTCCTTCACACACCGCAAGGTTCCCCATGGCTCAAGCCACTAGTGCCGCAGCTTCCGCCACGATCCGCGGCGCCACCGTCACCACCGAGGACGGCGGCCGCCTCAATGCCTTCGCCACCGAGCCCCGCATGGAAGTGGTCAGCGCCGAGAGCGGCTGGGGCTTCCACGTCCGCGCCGAGAAGCTGAATGGCCGCATGGCCATGCTTGGCTTCATTGCCCTGCTGGCCACCGAGTTCGCCCTGGGCGGCGAAGCCTTCACCCGCGGCCTGCTCGGCATCGGCTGATTCTGGATATACCCCTGCGAATGACCCGGCAGGGTCTTGTTGGAGAGTCAGATCGAGGTCTGGCTCTCCGTTTTACTTGGTGCAACTCCTCGGTCTGTAGAGGACAACGTGCGGGGATCCGTCATGCTTTTTCGGATCTAATGGTCAAGGCTGATCCAAGTCTGTTCAAGTTGGTCCAAGCCAGTCATTTCTTTCTTATGGTTGTTGGTCCTGCTACGAGCTTTGATAGGGTCTTGAAGCGTTAGGGCTCCCAGCCTCCAGTGGGCGTTTAACTTGGTTTCATTCGTTTGTTGCCTGGGTAGATTAACGCGTTCAAGCACAGAACTTGTCCCGTTTTTGCTATTTTCTCGACTGGTTTTTAAGTTTTTTCCCGGCAGTTTTCATATCTTGTCGGTTGCATAACAGCCATTCTCCCTCGCCTTGGCCCTCGCAAAGCGCCGCAGCAGACTCTGCTGCGGCGCTTTGTGTGTGCCCCTGACCTTCGTCCTTTGCCCTCCGTGTCCGCATCCCCCATCCGTTCCGCCCGCCGGGCGTCCGCCGGTGGACTGCGCGCCAGGGTGCTCGGAGCCGGTCCCACCGGTGCCCTGGCGGCCCTGGCCCTGGCCGACGCCGGCTGGACGGTGGAATTGTGTGATCCCCTCAGCGCTGAGCAGCTCTGCCAGCGACGCCGGGCCTACGCCTTCAACCAATCCAGCCGCGAGCTGATGGAACGGCTGGATCTGTGGAGCGCGATCGAGCCGCTGTTGGTCCGCTTTGACGAGCTCCAGCTCTGGGATCTGGGCGCGGAGCAGCAGATGGTCTTCGCCTTGACGGATCTGATGCCCAGGTTGGGGGCGCGCACCAACGCGATCGGCTGGATTGGACGCCACGACCAGCTGCTGGGGCTCCTGCTGGCACGCCTGCAGCAGGCGACCGGCGTCCATCTTCAACTGGGCGCCGGTCCGTCGTCGCCGCCCCAGCGGCTGCCGGGCCCGCCGCCGGATCTCGAAATTGCGGCCGACGGCCCCGATTCACTCACCCGCCAACGCCTGGGCATCGGCTGCTGGCGCCGCCCCTATCGCCAGTCGTGCCTGACGGCGGAGGTGATTCTGCGGGGGAGCCGGGACGATCAGGCCTGGGAGCTCTTGCGACCGGAGGGGCCGTTTGCCGTGTTGCCCCTGGGTGGGCAGCGCTTCCAACTGGTCTGGAGCGCGCCCACGGACCGCTGCCGCCAGCTGGAGTCCCTGCCGGACAGCGCCTTCCTCGATCGGCTGGCGGGGGTGCTGCCCGATCACTTCCAGCCCGATCACCTGCTCGACCAACCGCGGGCCTTTCCGGTCGAGCTGCTGCTGGCCCGTCGTCTGCACCGCCGGGGCACCCTGCTGGTGGGCGAGAGCGCCCACCGCTGCCATCCGGTCGGGGGGCAGGGTCTCAATCTCTGCTGGCGCGATGTGGCGGTGCTGCACCGACTGGCCCGCAGGGCGGCCCGCGGTGCCCTCGATCCCCGCCAGCTTGGGGCTGCCTACGGCCGCCGCCGCTGGCCCGATCTGCTGCTCACCTTGCTGGCCACCGATCTGCTGGTGCGGATCTTCTCCAACCGCTCACCGGTGCTGATGCCGCTGCGGCGCCTGGCCCTGGGGCTGCTGGGCCGCTTCCGCGGGCCGCGGCGACTGGCCCTGGCCGTGATGAGCAGTGGCCCTTGTGATCTCCTGGGCGCGCCGCCAGAGTGAGGCCTGAGCCCAGCCTGTGCCGATCACAGCCGAGATGATGGTGGTCAGCTCGTCACCCCAGTCCCCACCGCCGGCGCCGCTGCTGCAGTTTCTGCGCCATCAGATCGGTCTCAGCGACAGCGCCCTCGACCTGGGCCTCAAGCAATCCCAGCTGGAGCAGGCGCCGCTGCCGGTGGTGCTCTGGCGCTACGGCCTGATCAGCCTGGACCAGCTGGCCCAGGTGCTCGACTGGCAGGATCAGCGGCCCTGAGGTTTCGGATCAGGGGTAGACGATCAGGGATTCGACGGGCACCCCGGCCGGCAGCTTCGGGCGGCCGTTGAGTGCGGCCAGTTCGATCACGAAGGCGAACCCGCAGAGGCTGCCTCCCGCCACCGTCACCAACTCGCCGGCGGCGGCGGCGGTGCCCCCGGTGGCCAGCAGATCGTCCACCACCAGCACCCGTCGGCCGGCGTAGGAGGGTGACGTGGAGGTGTCGTTGATCGTGACGGTGGCGGTGGCGCCCAGCTGGTGGCAATGGTCGCTGTCGGCGAAGACCCGGATCTCGAGCACTTCCGGTCCTTCGGTGCACTCGTCGTTGGCGATCGTGTGCGACAGACGGAAGCTGCCGTCGCTGCCGACGGTTTCCTGGCCCGTGAGCTGGCCGGAGGCGAAGTCGGCGGCGTCGATGCCCTTGCCGCTCAGGGTGTAGTAGAGGCGGGTGCCCGCCGGAATCCCGGTGGTGTTGACGGTGGTGGTCAGGACCTGGCCTTCATCGATCGTGGTGGCCGAGGGGGTGATCGTGACGAAGGCATCCCGCTGGATCTCGAGCCTGTCCGTGCCGTATTCGAGTTCGTAGTCGACGCGATGCAGGGGGCCAGGCAGCTTGCCGGGCTTGCGGATCGGCACGAAGCCCAGGCCCATGGCCATCGACAGGGCCATGCCGACAATGAACCCGCGGGACTCGATCCCGACAATCAGATCGGGCTGCAGCGGCTCACACTGGACGGCCAGCCGGCGGATCACCTCCTGCCAGACGTCAATGTCGCGCAACAACGGCGTCAGGTCGCGAAACAGGATGCCCGGCTTGGGGAAATCAGGGATCTCGCGCACGAGCTGGCGCAGATCCATCGAAGAGGCGCTGACGGTCATGGAGGCGGCGATGGCTGGGAAACGGTCTTGGGGCTGGCCGCTACGGGTGACGGATCACCCTTGCTGCTGGCATCATCGCAGCCATGACCCAGGCTCCATCCCCAGCCCAGCTCACCCGTCCCCTGCCGCGACGGGGGCTGGAGCGCCTTGATCTGCTGCTGCTCACCCTGGAGGCCCTGGACCTCAATGGCGGTGAGGCCATGGTCTGGATGTCCCAGCAACTGGGCTTTGGCGAGCTTTTCCCCAATCGGGTCGAGCTCTGGAAACGTCGTTGTCACAATCCCCTGCGCCGTGCCTGCCGCCGCGGGGCGATCTCCGCCAGCGAAACCGATGCCCTGATCCGGATTCTCTGTCAGATGGCCGATCGTCTCTATCCGATGCTGCGCACCCTGCTCTCGGATCGGGAGGCACCGGAGTTGCTCGCCCAGCGCTGGCAGTTGTTTCAGGATCGCCTGGCCGAACTGATCCGCGAGCGCATGAATCCCCGCCGCAGTGGGGTGCAGCAACTGCTCGATCCCGAGCTGGGCGCCGCCGAGCGGCGCCAGATGGTGCGCAGCCTCTCCCTGGCCGCCGGCGAGGGTGGTTTCGAGCGTCTGCGGGCCAGCCTGCTGGATGCCGCCGCCTAGGTGGGTTTCGAGCAGCCCCAGCCCCCGATCGGCTCCAGTCCATGCTCCAAAGTGCCCTGATGAAACAGACCCTCCGCTACGACCAGCTCAGCTGTCGGCTTGAGGTCGATGGTTTCCCCGATGTCTCCGCCGGCCAGGCCGCCGGCAGCGTCGGCATCATCACCGGCTGGCGACTCGAGTGGCTGGGCCGTCCCGAATTGGAGGGGGAGCGGGAGCATCTGCTGGCGTTGATGGAGGTGGTCCTGCCCTACGCCCGCCATCTGATCAGTGGCGTCGGCCGACGTTTCGGCGGCGAGCAGCGCCCCGTGCTGATTGAGCCCGGTCCCGCCGGCGGCCACCGCCTGGAACTGCGCAGCTCCCAGAGCGGCACCCCCTCCCTGGTGGTGGAGCTCGACGATGCCGAGTTGGCGGATCTGGTGCGGGTGCTGGATGGTCTGCGGCTCGATACCCGGCTGCAGCTTCCCCTGCCCCTGCCCGCGTCCCAGCCCCTGCGCCAACGGGAACTGGCCGAGCGCCTGCCGTTGCAGCGCCGACTGGCGGCTCCGGTGGCTGGCCTGACGGCCCTGGCCGCCGCTGCTGCCCTGGCCCTGATCGTGCCGCCTCCGCCGGCTCCGGCTCCTACACCCTCCGCCCCGGCGGCCGCGGCCGGCAAGCGCTGAGCAGGAGCGCCTGGGCATTGGGTCCCTTCCCCTGGCATGAGCGCTGCTGGAGTCAGGATCGCAACGCCTGATGAGAGAGTGGGTCAGGTCCACAGATTGGGCCTGGGAGAACTGCGATGACCTGGTCCGATCTGCGCCGCCGTGTCGCCCGCCTTGGCGCCGCCCTCGATGTGGTGGTCCGCAGTGATCCCGAGGTTTGCGGCCTCAGCGGCGAACAGTTCCTGCTGACCCTCCACCACGGCGGCCACGGCGATTGCACCGTCCGCAATCTGTCCCTGATCGACTGCCCCAATGAGTTGGTGCTGATCGAGTTCGAGCGCTGGATGCGCGGTGCCGGCTACCAGCTCGAACCCTGAACCTGAACCACCGGAACCCCAGCCAGACCTTGCCTGGGGCCAGGCCGGCCTCAGCCGTGCAACCGCTCAATCCAGAAGCCGGCGAGCTGCCAGGACGACCAGAGGAAGGCCAGCAGGATGACCCAGTTGAGCCAGGCGGGTCGGGGACGGTCGGGCTGGGCCATGGCGCTGGGGAGGTGAACGGGAGGGGCCGCGGTGGCCCTTGAGACGCATGGTGGCACTGACGGGGAGTATGTCCCCGCTCGACCGTGCTTGCTCCTGATGCCCCAAACTGGGCCCTGCTCTCCATCCTCGGGGTGCCGGGCTGGGGCCCCCTGCACCTGCTGCTCAAGCGGCGTGCCAATCCCGCCCAGGTCGCCGGACGCCTGCGTCAGTCACTGCGCCAGGCCGGCCTGCCGCTCAGCGGCTCTGACGTGCGCGGGGGCCGGCTGTTGACCGCCCTGCTGCGCAGTCAGGCCGACCTGGATCCGGTCGCGGCGATCGCCGATGGGTCCGCCCTGGCCGGTCTGCGCTACCGGCACCGACTGGTCTGCCGACCGGCTGGAGCGCTGGAGATCCGCAGCTGGGAGCGTTCGGGGCGCGGTGACTCCTGGCGCGCCCTCGGTCCCGCGCGGCGGCTGGAAGCCTTCCTGCGGTGGCCCCAGCCAGGGCCTGAAGCCGTCCCCTCTGCCGCCCTGGTCCGGCGACCTCAGCATGGTCGAGAAACGATGGGATCAAGTTCTTTCGATTCTTGGCGACCCAAGACCCGGATTTCATGAGATCAGCGGTTTCGCTCCAGCCGATCGGGCTTGCTGGTCAGCTTGTGATTGATGAGTTCAAGTTCGCCTAAGGAACCTCTGAAAAACCCGCTAAAATAAGTCCAGTTCTCGAACTGAGACTGGAC
>JBAXXM010000015.1:0-72070 GCA_037127935.1 Synechococcaceae cyanobacterium ELA739 | reverse complement strand
AGCCCAGCTGGAGAGGGACAGCCATCCGGTCCAGTCTCAGTTCGAGAACTGGACTGATTTTAGCGGGTTTTTCAGAGTTTCCTTAAAGCTGATGGGCATCTACAGCAATCAGACGCCTGCGGCCAGGGCAACTGCAGACAGCTGATGCCACATCGCTCAACGCATAGCCCCCAGCGGACGCCGCAACACCCCCGGATCCAACCCCTCCCGCAAGGCCAGCACCAGGCCGGCGGCCTCGGCGTAGCTGGCCGCCGGCACCACCTCCATGCCCATGGCTTCGGCGTTGACCTGCAACAGACAGGGGTTCTGCACGGCGATCACAGGCACCCCCCGCTCGGCGCAGGCCAGCACCGCTTCGCCGCCCAGGGCACCGGCGGGCGCCACCACGGCCCCGAGGGCTGACGCCGTCAGCAGCGAGCCTGGCGGCTGAAAGCCTTCCCCGGCGCCGAAACGGCCGGGCGGCCAACGACTCGCGCCGCCAAGGCCCTCGGCGGGGTTGATGGATGGAGAATCCGAGCCGGCTGCTGCCTTGCCGTCGGCGCGGTCCGGGGCACCCATAGCCCGTGGCCCGTGTTGTCCCAGGGGCACCAGATCCGGCGCCCGGCTCAACCCCACCAGCACGCAGGGCAGAAAGGTGTGCCCCAGTTCTTCGGCCGCCGCCCGAGGATCGAGATCGGGATCGAGCGGCAACGGCGTCAGGGCCGGTGCATGGGCGCAGGGGATGCCCAGGTGTTGCACCAGCAGATGGCTGATCACCGCTTCGGCGCCGGCCAGGGCATCGACGCCCGATCCCGCCCGGTAGGCCGCCAGGGCTTCGCTCTCGGGGTCGTCGGGAAAGCGGGCCACCGCGGCGATGGCGGTGGCCCCGGCCGCCACCAGCTTCTCGCCAGCTCTCAGCAGCGCATCGGGATGCGCCACGGTGCCCCAGCTGGCGCCGCTGGGCCCCAGGCTCAGGTCCACCCCCAGGGGCACCTCTGTGGTCACCACCGGGCCGATGGACAGGCCGAGGGTGGCGCGGCAGGCTTCGGCCGCCTGGATCTGGCGGGCGCGCAACTCCGGCTCAATACCTGCATCCAGCAACAGGCCCACCCGCCGACCGGCCACCGGCGCCAGGGCCAGCTCGCCGGCCGCAAAGCGGTCGAGGGCCCAGCCCTCCAAGTAGTGGATGCGGCGATCGCTCCAGTAGAGGGAGGCGCCATTCATCACATTGGGATGGGTGATCAGGCAGCCACTGGCCGCCGCCAGCAACCGGGCCGCCGGCAGGCCATCGCCGGCGTAGCCGCCCACGGCGCAACCGATGCCGGTGGGGATCACCAGCAGGGTGGGCAGGGGCGGCGCGCTCAAGCTCACGATCCCTCGGATCCTGGTGCGTCCTGATCAGGAGTGGCTCCTGATGGCGCCAGCCCATGGCTAGTCGTTTTGGCCACGACGACTCCAGGGAGCTGCCATCCGTCGGCAGCGCCTTGGGGCCGGCGGTTGGCCTGGGGGTCCAGCGCCAGCTGGCCCAGACCCGTCCCCAGTCCGGCCGACGGCCCCACCCGATCTCCCACCAGCATCACCGCCTCGATGCGCAGGCCTCTCCCCGGTTCGGATGCGGTGATCGCCCAACGCAGCAGCTGGGCGCCCGGACCCGCCTGCCCCTGGGCGGCCGCCGCAAGGGCGGGCCGCAGCTGGTTGAGCAAAGGGCCCTGCGCCGGCCGGAACCAGAGCTGCAGAGGCTCCAATCTCACTTCTGATACTGGCCGAACTGGGCCTCATACAGGGCATCCTCCTGGCCGGCCAGCAGCTCCAGATCGCTGCGGGGATAGGAGACGCACAGCAGCGCATAGCCCTGCTCCCGCAGCTCTGCCTTCACCCCCATGGCATCGGGCTGATGCACCGTGCCGCTGACCAGCTTGGCGGCGCAGGTGGTGCACACCCCCGAACAACAAGAGCTGGGCAACGGCACCCCGGCCGCCTCAGCTGCCGCCAGCACGGTCTGCTCCGGGCCGCAGGGGAAGGAATGGCTGGTGCCGTTGAGGCTGGCCTTGATCAAGAAGGTGGGGGTTTCGGACACCGCTTTGCCGTGGTTGGGTTCCATCTTCCCTGAAGGGGGTGACCGGTCGGCAGGGACAGAGGCGCCAGTCGCCCAAACCTGGAGGCAGCCGCAGGATGGCGTCATTCGACGGGCGTTGCCCCCAGCTCCTGCCAATCGCCCGGATGGGGCGCCAGATACTCCGGCGGCGGCGCTCCTTCGCAGGCCTTCGGTGCCGTGAGCACCAGATCCAGGCTGATCGAAAAGCGGCTGTCGTCGGGATCCTCGTTCTCCAGCACGGCGTGATCGACGCTGGAGGGGAACAGCACCAGCAGCCCGGCCCTCGGCGCCAGATCAAACCAAGGTGCATTCCAATGGGCTGTGGCCGCGGACTCTGGCCGGATCGGGCCGTCATGGCCCACCGCCAGACCCGGCACCAGCTCATTGGGCTGGCGGGGCGGGAACAGCCGCAGACAGCCGCTGCGGCCACTGCCGTCACCATTGAGGTAGTAAACGGCGCTGAGATGGGCGTTGGGATGGTGATGGCGACCCACCACCTGGCCCGCCTCGCTCACCACCGGCCAGCAGCGCTGGATGTGCAGAGCCACCCGGTTTGGCTCAAAACCCAGCACCTCCAGGTACTGGCTTGCATGACTTGCCAGGGTCCCGATCAGGGGCGCAAAGGTGGGATGGCGATGGAGTTGCCAAACGCCGTTGAGATCCCCGGTCCAAGCGCAGTCCGGGTCGGGGTTCGATTCCTGCCCGGCCTGCAGCTGGCGGATCGCCTGCATTTGCAGGGCCGTATCGAGCGGGTCACTGGCCAGCTGCAGCAGGCCCAGGGCCAGGGGAAAGAGGGGCTGCAGTTGCAGTGTCCCTGGCGACGGAAGGGTGGCGGCCATCGACCCGGAATCAAACAAAGGGATGGAGCCTGCATCCTGCCCCAGGCCACGTACGGCCCCCATCCGCCCCTTCCTGCAGGGTCGGCGCCATGCCCGATGACATCGCAGGCACTGACCGGTGCGAATCGTCCCCGTGCCACACCAAGCAGCGACCGAACCCGTGGTTCCACGCTGCTGCTGAGGTCAAGGTTGGAGCCATGGCTGCAGGGGCCTGACTGGTGCTATCGAGTCTCCAGGAACGAATTGGCACAGCAAAAACCCCTGGCCGCAGTGCAACCAGGGGGCTTGAGCAACATGCGCCATCACCAGCTGGCGATAGCAACAAGCATCACATAGCCGAAGCACCACCGACCACTTCCAGGATCTCCTGGGTAATGGCGGCCTGGCGAGCCTTGTTGTAATCCAGGGTCAACGACTTGGCGAGGGCCTTGGCGTTGTCACTGGCGTTGTTCATGGCCGTCATCCGGCTGGCCAATTCGCTGGCGGCCGCCTCCTGCAGAGAGCGCAACAGCTGGTTGGACAGATACAGGGGCAGCAGGGCATTAAGCAACTGCTCCGGATTCTGTTCAAACACGAAATCCGACTGCAACGGCGCTTGGGCATTCTCAACCTTGCCCACCTCCACGCCCAGACGACCCTCGCGGGTGATCAGGCGGAAGATTTCGTCGTCGGCGACGGCGATGCCCTGGGGATCCAGGGGCAGCAGGGTCTGCACCACGGGCTGGGAACTCACCAAGTTGATGAACTTGGTGTAAATGATCTCGACCCGGTCGGTGCTACTGGAGAGAAACTGAGCCAGCACTTCATTGGCTATGCCATTGGCCTCATCGGCGGTAGGCACCTGCTCGAGACCCGTGAACGTGGCACGGATCTTGTACTGGGAGGCGCGGTTCTGGAAATAGGTAATGGCCTTGCGGCCCATCAGCACCAGATCCACCTCGTAGCCCTGGGACTTGAGCTCGGCGAAGCGCTGCTCAGTGCGCTTGATGATGTTGGCGTTGTAGCCACCGCAAAGGCCGCGGTCGCCCGTCACCGCCAGCAGGGTGATCGTGCCCACATCCCGCTGGGACAGCAGGGGGGCATCGGCACCCTCAAAGCCCATGCGGGTCTGCAGGTTCTGCAGTACACGGGCGAGGCGATCGGCGAAGGGGCGGCTGCGCAGCACCTGCTCCTGGGCGCGCCGCACCTTGGCGGCAGCCACCAGGCGCATGGCCTCGGTGATCTTGCGCGTGTTCTTGACCGAACTGATCCGGTCGCGGATGTCCTTGAGATTGGCCATGGCTCAGGATCCTCAGGCTGCCGCGAGCATCGAGGAGGTGACCTCCTTGATGGCATCTTTGAGCATGGCCTCGGCCTCATCGCTGAGTTGCTTCTCGGTCATCACCTTGCTGATGAACTCGGGCTTGCTGTTCTTGAGGTAGTCGCGCAGTTCGCGGGCAAACACCACGACCTGATCCACGGGCACCTCGTCGATCAGACCCTTGACACCGGCATAAACCACGGCAACCTGCTCGGCCAGGTTCAGGGGGCTGAACTGGGACTGCTTGAGCAGCTCACGCAGACGCTTGCCCCGGGCCAGCTGGGCTTGGGTGGCGGCGTCGAGATCGGAGGCGAACTGGGAGAAGGCGGCCAGTTCATCGAACTGGGCCAACTCCAGCTTGAGGGTGCCGGCGATCTTCTTGATGGCCTTGGTCTGGGCGGCACCGCCGACCCGGCTCACCGAGATACCGACGTTGATGGCGGGGCGCAGGCCGGAGTTGAACAGGTCGGAGCTGAGGAACACCTGACCATCGGTGATCGAGATCACGTTGGTGGGGATGTAGGCCGAGACGTCACCGGCCTGGGTTTCGATGATCGGCAGGGCGGTCATCGAGCCCTTGCCCATGGCATCGGAGAGCTTGGCGGCCCGCTCCAGCAGGCGGCTATGGCAATAGAAGACGTCGCCGGGGTAGGCCTCACGACCGGGGGGACGGCGCAGCAGCAGGGACATCTGGCGGTAGGCCTGGGCCTGCTTGGTGAGGTCGTCGTACACCACCAGGGTGGCCTTGCCCTTGTACATGAACGACTCGGCAATCGCCGCGCCGGTGTAAGGGGCCAAGTACTGCAGGGCAGCAGCCTCAGAGGCGCTGGCGGCCACGATCACCGTGTAATCAAGGGCGCCGCGCTCGCGCAGCACCTCGACGACGTTGGCCACCGAAGCGGCCTTCTGGCCGATGGCGACATAGACGCAGACGACGTCTTCGCCCTTCTGGTTGATGATCGTGTCGATCGCGATCGCGGTCTTGCCAGTCTGGCGGTCGCCAATAATGAGCTCACGCTGGCCACGGCCGATGGGAATCATGGCGTCGATGGCCGTGATGCCGGTCTGCATCGGCTCATGCACCGACTTGCGCTGGATGATGCCGGGGGCCATCGACTCGATCAGTCGGGTCTCGCTGGTGGCGATCTCACCCTTGCCGTCGATCGGCTGGCCCAGGGCGTTGACCACCCGGCCGAGCATGGCGTCACCGACCGGCACCGAGGCGATCTTGCCGGTGGCCTTGACGGTGCTGCCTTCCTGGATGCCGCGGCCCTCGCCCATCAGCACGGCGCCGACGTTGTCCTCCTCCAGGTTGAGGGCGATGCCCTCGGTGCCGTCTTCGAACTGGACGAGTTCACCGGCCATCACCTGTTCCAGGCCGTAGACCCGGGCGATGCCGTCACCGATCTGGAGCACGGTTCCGACATTGCTGACCGAAACCGACTTGTCGTAGTCAGCGATCTGCTGCTTGAGAATGGCGCTGATCTCGTCGGGGCGGATGGAAACCATGGGTGGAAGTCCCCGGAAGGGGGAGGCGATGAAGGAGGGGGTGAGGGGAGAAGAGGGAAAGAGACGTCGCAGGGAAGTCCCTACCGACGCTGGCGAGAGCGTTAACTCACCTTGGCCAGCTCAAGACCGAGGCGACGCACCTGGCCGGCCAGGCTGGCGTCGATCACCTGGGAGCCGACGCTGAGGACGAAACCACCGATCAGGGCAGGATCGACCAGGAGGTTGATCTCAACCTTGTCCGTGCCGGCGACGGTCTTGAGTTTTTCGGTGATCAGGGCCTGCTGTTCCTCGCTTAAGGCGGTGGCAGAGGTCACGGTGGCCAGGGCGATGCCTTTCTGCTCGCGGTAGAGCTCGAGCACCCGATCCAGAACCGCATCGAGATAACCGATGCGCTGGCGATCGGCGAGCAGCTTGAGCAGATTCAGGAAGGCAGGGGAGACCTGTTCGCCGAACAGGCTGGTCAGGGCGGCTTTCTTGGCCGTCACCTCCAGCACGGGGGAAGCCATGGCAGCGCGCAGCTCGGGCGATTCGTGCCAGAGGGCCAGCACGTCCTTGGCCTGTTCGATCACCTGGTCGGTGTCTCCCTTGGCGTCGCTGACCTGGAGAAAGGCTTCAGCCCACGGACTGGTGATGGTATTGAGCAGCGGCATCAGGCTTTCCCCAGGGATTGGATGGACTGATCGATCAGCCGAGCCTGGGCGGAGGCATCAAGCTTTGCAGGCAGAGCGACGAGGGCTTTCTCGATGGCCATGCGGGCCGCCTCGCGGCGCAGCTGGGCCGTCACCCTGGCGGCTTCAGCATCGAGATCCGATGCGGACTCCTGCTTGATTCGGGCCATCTCTTGGACCGTGCGGCGCTCGCTCTCCATACGGACAGCCTGGGCGCGGGCGACCCCGTCGTTGCGGATCTTCTCGGCCTTGGCCTGGGATTCACTCAGGCCCTTCTGGACTTCCGCCAGGGAGGCGGTGGCGGAGGCGAGGCGATCCTCAGCATCCTTGAGTTCAGCAAGAATGGTGGATCGGCGGCGCTCAAGGATGCCACCGAGAAAACCTTTCAGAAACCAAACCAAACCGGCGATCACGATCGCCAGGTTGATGATGTTGGTGTCGAAAAGGTTGAGATTGAGGCCGAACCCACCACCGTGGGAGCCCAGAAGCAAGGGGATGGCCATGGTCATGAAGCGGCGAGGAGGCGATCGACGATCAGATCGGCGAGTTTGTCGGCATCACCCTTGAGCTGGCCAAGGGCAGCGGTGCGCTGGGTATCAATCTCTCTGCGTGCCTGTTCCCGGCTGCTGTTGGAGTCGGCCTGGGCCAGAGCAATGGCTTCGCGGTAGAGACGCTCAGATTCCTGCTCAGCCTCCACGATCAGCTTCTGGGATTGTTGGCGGGCTTCCTTGAGCTGCTCACGCAGATCAGCTTCAAGGCGCTCGGCCTGAGCAAGCTTGGCCTTGGCATCGGCACGGCTGGTGGCGATGTAGCCCTCACGATCCTCGACGGCTTTGCCGACGGGACGGAAGAACAGGGCGTTGAGAATGAAGGTGAGGATCACCACCTGCAACGCCATCAGCGGCAGGGTGGCGTCGAGGTCAAAGAGACCTCCCTCCTTAGCGCCTGCCTCGGCAAGCAGAAGCCAGCTGGTCATGGGACGGGTTGGCGTGCGGTGGTGCGGGAGTGAATGAAGCGGTCAAGGCCAGCCGGAGGCCTGAAGAACCCGAAGGCACTGCAGTGGCGGGACAAGACTGTTGGGAGAGACGTGTCGTCAGGCTGGGTTCAGCCCGAAAGATGTCGGAGCCGGACCGATCGGAATCAGTGGCCGGCTCCTGCCCCTCGGCAGGCCTCAGCCGGCGAAGGGGTTGGCGAACAGCAGCACCAGAGCGACCACCAGGCCGTAGATGGTGAGAGCCTCCATGAAGGCCAGGGAGAGCAGCAGGGTGCCGCGGATCTTGCCTTCAGCTTCGGGCTGGCGGGCAATGCCTTCGACAGCGCCGCCGGCAGCGGTGCCCTGGCCGATGCCAGGACCGATGGCGCCGAGACCGACGGCAAGACCAGCAGCCACAACAGACGCGGCGGAAGTAAGCGAATCCATGGTGGGTAAGGGATGAGGGGCGCAGTTGAAGCGCGAAAACGAACCGGGTTTGAACTCTGCGCCTGGGACACCCCCCTGCCGTTGGCCGGGGAACGGGCCCGGATCAAGCCGGACCTGCGCGCAAGGAGTTTGCCAGACCGGCGAACCGGTCCGGCGAGAAGACCTAGTGGTGCTCCTCGTGCACAGCCTCACCGATGTAATAAGCGGCAAGGGTGGCGAAGATAAGAGCCTGAATGGCGCTGGTGAACAGCCCCAGGAACATGGCCGGCAGGGGCACCACCAGTGGCACGAGGAAAGCCAGCACCGCCACCACCAACTCGTCGGCCAGGATGTTGCCGAAAAGACGGAAAGAGAGCGAGAGAGGCTTGGTGAAATCCTCGACGATCTTGAAGGGCAGCATGATCGGAGTCGGCTCAACGTAGTACTCGAAGTACCGGAAGCCCTTGCGACTCAGACCCGCATAGAAGTAAGCCAGTGAAACCAGCAGCGCCAAGGCGATGGTGGTGTTGATGTCCGCGGTGGGAGCACCAAGCTCACCACTGGGGAGATGGATCAGCTTCCAGGGGATCAGGGCCCCACCCCAGTTGCTGACGAAGATGAACAGAAACAGGGTGCCGATGAACGGCAGCCAGTCGCGATAGGCCTTCTCGCCGATCTGCTCGCGGGAGAGATCACGGATGTAATCCCAGAGGAACTCCAGCAGGTTCTGAACACCGCCGGGATCACGCTCAAGCTTGCGGGTGCCGATCACCACCACGGCAAGCAGGGCACCGATCACAACCCAGGAGCTGATGAACACCTGGCCGTGAATCTTGAGATTGCCAAGCTGCCAGTAGAGGTGCTGACCCACCTCCAGTTCGGCTAGGGGAAGGGCGAAGGGCAACGGAACCATCGGAGTGACTGTCCTGGAGGAAGGTCCTGGGGGAGATGAGGCCTGGCAGAACCAGGGGGCCCGGAGGCGCCAAGGCGGCGACCGCGGGAGCGGTCCGGCGACCCGGGGGGATGAGCCGGCGCTGGTGGCTCAGGAGTCGAGGACGGCCTGAACGATCAGCGCGGGTTTGTAGAGAAGGAATCCCACCAGGGCGGGAACGATCCCAAGCTGGGGAATCCTGGCTGCTGCCAGCACGAGGACGACGGGAACCACAAGCTGAAATTTGCCCACCGAGCGGCGATCGCCGCCGAGGCGGGAGACGCTGCGGGCCAGAAGCCTGATGTAGAGGAGACCCGAAAGGGCCCCGATCAGCAGACTGCCGGCGGTCGGCAGGTCGAAGCAGAGCGCCGTCACAGGCACCGCCAGGGCGGTGGCCGCCAAAGTCGCCAAAATCAGGCGACGTTGAAGACGGTGGTACCCATCCATTCCGTTGTCGGATCCACTCCCTGGCGGTTGCTCGGATCCTGGAGGAGATCCGGAGGGGAGCTCAGAGTCGTCACCGGGTTCTGAGCCTTGACCAGAGCCTTCGGCAGGATCTGGAAGGGGAGTGGGTTCCAGAGGATGGCCATCGGTGAGGGAATCACCGGGGCTGTCATCGCTGGACGAACCACCGGTGGTGGTCGCCTCGATCGCTTCGGGAATCGATTCCCCGTTCGGGGAAGGGGGTACCGGAGTGGTCAGGGCAGCCTGCAACCGACGTGGTTCTGACTGGGCGGTCGGAGGTTATCACGCAGGGTTACGGCACCGTTGCCGAAAACGGCCGTCGGAGGCAGTCACGGGCGCACCGGCAGCAACAGCCGCTCAACAATCAACCGGCGAGCACGGCCCAGCCGCTCCTCGCGGTCCATCGCCACAGACAGGGCTGAGAGGGGGGTTCCGGCAGGCGCGGCCTCAAAGGCCCGCAGCAGCTCCAGATCCTCGGCGGCGAGCGAGAGGGGCTGGAGATCGGGATCCATCAGGCTGGTGGAGGGCCAGCCCCAGAGGCAGCGGTTGCGCTGGCCGCCATGGACCAGCAGCGCCTCATCCGTCCAGTTCGGTGGGGCGATCTCCCCCTTGCTCAGGAAGAACTCGAAATGGCTGATATCTGGATCGAGGGCCTCCACCAGGGCCCATTGCTGGCGTAGGGGCAGGGCCCGGGCCCGCTCCAGCAGCTCCCCTTGCAGTAAGCGCGCCGGATCCCAGACCTCCGGGTTGGAGAAGCCGGCGAAACTCAGCTCCGCCTGCTCGACGAACCGCAGCAGACGCTCGAGGGTGTAGCTGGTTTCCTGCGGGTGCAGGTACATGTCGGCGAAGTTGGCATCGGCGGCCGTGTCCAGGGCCCAGCGCTGCTCGTGATGGCTCCGCAGCCGATTGGTCTTGGGCAACTCGCGCAGCAACTGCCGCCCCAGCCGCAGGCCGTCCTCTCCCGTGCCCACCGCCAGCAGCGCCAGGGCCTGTTGACTGCGATGGATCTCCCAGCGACCGCCGTCGGCGTACAGGAAAAGATGCAGCACCCCACCGGGGCGCAGCTGGCGCGCCAGGGCCCGCAGGCCCCGCTCCGGCTCGCGCAGGTGATGGAGCACGCCGACAGAGTTGATGTAGTCGAACGCGCCCTCCCCCTCCAGATCCAGCAGGCTGCGCTGCTCGATCCGCAGTTCCTGCACCATCTGGGCCGCGCCGGAGCGGCGGCAGCGCTCCCGGGCCACCTCAAGCGTGCCGGCGCTGATGTCCACCGCCAGAACCCGCGAACCGGGATTGAGATGGCAGAGGTAGTCGGTGCTGACGCCGGTGCCGCAGCCGGCATCGAGAATCCGCCAGGTCCTGGTCCCGGACGGCGGTGCCGGCGGCAGGCTGCCGAGGGCCGCCGCCATGGCGCTGTCGACGCACCAGCGCCAGTTGTATCCCGGCGGTGGGCCGTCCTGGAGCGGGTCACCGGGGTAGGGAAAGCGGTCGTAAAAAGCACTCACCACGGGCGTGGCGGCATCCCTGGGACTGGAACTCATCGGCAAGACAACGGGCCCTGTGGGCGAGCATTTCACGGCGGCGGGGCGGCCAGGGCCGGCGGCTGCAAACATTTGTTCATCGCCGGCCGGAGGGCAGGAGGGCCAGCCGTAACGTTCCCAGGCCCGGCTCGCTCTCGTTCATGACCGTGACCGCCAGCAGCGGCAGCACCAGGGTCACCCCCCAGCGCTACGACACCCTGCCGCTCTCCAGCGTCCGTCAAGCGGAGCAGCAGGATCGCTTCCCCGACGGCGGCGAACTCGACGCCCTGACCACCTTCTTCCAGAGTGGCCAGATCAGGGTGACGGTCGCCCAGCGCCTGTCGGCCAATGCCGCTGCGATCGTGGCCAAGGCCGCCAACCGCATCTTTTCGGGCGGCACGCCCCTCTCCTATCTCGACTCCCCCCTCCCCGGCGGTGCCGGCGGCGAGGGCGAGCCCCTGGCCGCGGACCAGGCCGCCTTCCAGCGCTCGGTGCAGACCTTCGCCGGGGCCACGGCCAACCGGGGCAATCTGCTGAGCCGCCTGCTGGAGGGCGCCGGCGGTGACGCTGATGTGCGCGTGATCCTGCCCACGGGTTTCGCGCCCATCAGCGTCGGGCGCTACGGCACCGAGCGGATGAAGAAGTCGATCCGCGACCTGGCCTGGTTCCTGCGCTACGTCAGCTACGCCATCGTCGCCGGAGATCCCAGCATCCTGGCCGTCAACACCCGCGGCCTGCGGGATGTGCTCGAGAAGGCCTGCTCCCTGGCCGCCACCAACGTGGCCCTGCAGGAGATGCGAGCTGCCGGCGCCGGCCTGTTCCAGGGCGAGCCCCAGGCCCGCAGCCTGGTGATCGACTACTTCAACGTGCTGCTCAAGGAACTGGAGGTGCCCACCCCCTCCAGCCGTTCACGCCTGGGCAGCCCCGTCAACCAGGGTCTGCAGCTGCCGGCGATCTACGCCCTGGCCGCCGAGGGATCCCAACGCTTCATCATGCGGCCCCGACTCTCCGGCAGTGAAAAGGCCCAAGTGATCCGAGCCGCCTATCGCCAGGTGTTTGAGCGGGACATCAGCAAGGCCTACTCCCAGGTGGTCTGCCCCGTCGAAGCCACCCAGGTGCGCCAGGGCCAGCTGTCGATGCGGGAATTCATCCGCGCCCTGGGTCGCAGCAACGAATACCGGCGGCAGTTCTACGGACGCTTCTCCAACAGCCGCGTCGTCGAGCTGGCCTTCCGCCATTTCCTCGGTCGCGGCGTCAGTTCGATCGAAGAATTCCGCCAGTACTTCGCCATCGTCAGCAGCAAGGGACTGGGCGGCCTGGTGGATGCCCTGGTCAACGGCATGGAATATGCCCGCGTCTTCGGTGAGGAAACCGTTCCCTATCTGCGCGATCTCGGCGAAGAGGCCCAGGAGAGCGCCGGCTGGGGTTCCAACCGCAAGCTGTTCCGCTTCAGCGCGCCGTTTGAAGGTGCTCCCCAATACATCACCCTCTACGCCTCCTACCGGCAGCCCTTCGCCGACCAGCATCCCTACGGCGGCGGCAATGACCCGATCGGCCTCAACTACGGCGCGATCTTCCCCTCCGGCACCGCCTCGGTCTCCACACGGCCGGCGCCGTTCAGCTACGACAGCCGTCGGATTCTGATCGGCAACGGCATGCGCCAACCGGGCCAGATGGACAGCGCCCAGTTCCGCAAGTCCACCCCGCGCCGGGTCGGTCCCAAGGTGCTGCGTCTGCAACAGATCGCCACCGGCGGCAATTCCGTGCCCCGTCGTGGCGGCCAGCCGAGCATCCGCGGCACCGAGGCAGCCACCCAAGCCGTGATCCGTGGCGTCTATGTCCAGATTCTGGGCACCGCCGGCTATGCCGGTGAGCGCAACACAGTCGAGGAGATCAAACTCGAAAACGGCGACATCAGCCTGCGCGAGTTCGTGCGCCAGGTGGCCCGCTCCAATGCCTTCCGCCGTCGCTACTGGAGTGGCCTCTATATCTGCAAGGCGATTGAGGTCATGCATCGCCGCATCCTGGGCCGCCCCACCTTCGGCCGCTGGGAAATCGACAGCTACTTCGATACCGCAGCACGCAGTGGCTTCTACGGCGTCGTCGATGCCATGCTCAATAGCCGCGAATACAACGAAACCTTCGGCGAGGACACGGTTCCCTACGAGCGGTTCATCACTGCCAATGACCGCAACGCCCGTCAGGTTCCGGCCCTACGTCGCCCGTTCAACGCTCAGGCTGTGGCGGATCTCACCCCGCTCAGCCGGCCCGATGTGCCGCGGCCCCAGCAGCTGCGCACCGTCGCCGACAGCGTGACGCGCAACCTGCCGGATCGCAAAAGCGTGGTCCGGGGCAGCTGGACAGCCGCGATCAGTGGCGGTCAGAGCACCATCGCCACCACGGCCAGCAGCGCCGGCCCCCAGAGCATCAAGCAGCTACCCCTGCCCACCCGCAGCTGGAGCCAGCCGCGCTGGCAGCCTGGAGTGGCCACGCCGCTCCCCGGCCGTTCCGCAGCCCCCGGTGCCCCGGCACTGCTGGCGCCAACGACGCTGATCGGCGCCGGCAACTGGCGCGCCACCATGGGCAGCGGCTACGCATCGACCGTGGCCGAACAACCCGGCGCCGCCATGGCGAAGGCCCTGAAGCCAGGCTCCCCCCAGGGCTTCCGTCGCCGCCAGAGCCTGGGACGACCCGTCCGGCTGGGCAACGCCCCGACCGACAGCCAGCTGAGCGAGGCGATTGAAGCCAGCTATCGACAGCTCCTCAATCGCCCGGCGCTGGCGGCCGAGCGGCTCACGGATGCGGAATCCCAGTTCCGCAACGGGGTGTTGACGGTGGCGGATTTCGTCGCCCAGATCGCCATGAGCGACCTGTTCCAGGGGCGGATCCAACGCATGGCCCCCCTGCGCGGAGCTTCTGCGGCCTACCTCGCCCTGTTGGGACGCGCAGCCCAGCCGGCTGAGGTGAGTCGCTTCCTTGCCACCCGTTCCAGCCAGGGCCAGAGGGCGGCCATCGAAGCCATCCTTTCGGGCACGGATTACGCCAGCAGCTTCGGTCGTGACACGGTGCCCTACCTGAAGGGGTTGAACACCGCCGATGGCCTCCCCCTGAGCACGGTCAACCGCACGGCCAACCTCTACGGCGGCAATGCCGGCCTCAATCCCCCCGTGGGCGGAGCCATCTGAGGCCAGCAACCAGGGGCATCGGCACATCGAGACAGCTCGGATCGGCGAGCCAGCAATCGCATGCCATAACCTCCTGGGGCAACCTCCGGGAGGTTATTTATGTTTTTTATTGGCGCTCGCAAGAACTAATCCTGGGCGAAGATAGGGGCCTGTTTGGCTTCCCTTGACCCTGGAGGCATTCCTGGAAGCGATCAACAATTGCAACGGCCGCGCCTGTCGCCCACTGGCTTCAGAACCTTTGCGGCCCAAGGGATCTGCACGCCTGTTAGGCCGTGAAGATCTGTTACCGGTGACGGGGGGCCTGAGGAGCGTTGCCGCAGAATGATGCGGCGGTCGACACTGTCGGCCTCAACCCTTACCCACCGGATACCGGTCTCCTTAAACGGCGACCGCTTGCTTCGAGGCAGAACTGCATGAGCATCGTCTCCAACTCGATCATCAACGCGGACGCCGAAGCCCGCTACCTCAGCCCTGGCGAACTCGACCAGATCAAGTCGTTTGTGGCTGGTGGTCAGCGTCGCCTCCGCGTCGCCCAGGTCCTCGCCGAAAGCCGCGAGCGCATCGTCAAGCAGGCCGGAGGCCAGCTTTTCCAGAAGCGCCCTGACGTCATCTCCCCCGGAGGCAATGCCTACGGTGAAGAGATGACCGCGAGCTGCCTGCGGGACATGGATTACTACCTGCGCCTGGTCACCTACGGCGTTGTCGCCGGCGATGTGACCCCGATCGAAGAGATCGGCATCATCGGCGCCCGGGAGATGTACCGCGCCCTTGGCACTCCCCTGGAAGCGATGGCGGAAGCCGTGCGCGAAATGAAGTCGGTGGCCATCGGCATCCTCACCGGCGCTGATGCCGAGGAAGCCGGTTTCTACTTCGACTACGTCGTCGGCGCCCTCTCCTGAGGCCTCTTCCCTCCCCGTTCATCGCCACTGCCACTCCTCTCAGGATCCATGCAAGACGCCATCACCAACGTCATCAACCAGTCCGACGTTCAGGGTCTCTACCTTGACGGCGGTTCCATCGGCAGGCTTGAGCAGTACTTCGCCAGCGGTGAGCTGCGCGTTCGTGCTGCCGCCACCATCAGCGCCAATGCTTCGGCCATCATCAAAGAGGCCGTCGCCAAGTCGCTGCTGTACTCGGATATCACCCGTCCGGGCGGCAACATGTACACCACCCGTCGCTATGCAGCCTGCATCCGCGACCTGGACTACTACCTGCGCTACGCCACCTACGCCATGCTGGCTGGTGACACCTCGATCCTCGACGAGCGCGTGCTGAACGGCCTCAAGGAGACCTACAACTCCCTGGGCGTGCCCATCGGTGCCACCGTTCAATCGATCCAGGCGATGAAGGAAGCCACCGCATCCCTGGTCGGTCCTGATGCCGGTCGTGAAATGGGCGTGTATTTCGACTACATCAGCTCGGGCCTCGCCTGATCACGTCGCGTCAGTCCCAAACGAGGAGCCCCCATGCGTCTGTTCAAGATCACTGCCTGCATTCCCTGCCCTGAAAAGGCGAGAACCCAGCGTGAGTTGCAAAACACCTACTTCACCAAGTGGGTGCCCTATTCCAGCTGGTTCGCAGAGCAGCAGCGCATCATGAAGCAGGGTGGCAAAATCCTGAAGGTGGAGTTGGCCACGGGGCGCCGCCAGCAGAGCTGCGGCAACTGAATCGCTCAAAGGTCTCTGTTTCCTGCATAAGGTTGCAGCCCAGCTCAGACCCAGTTCTTCACGGATCTCGATTTGTACATCTGCCCGGCTTTGCCGGGCTTTTTACTGAGGTCCAAGGGGGGCCTGTCAGAGAAGATCTGGACAGCCCAAACCTTTGATCCTCCATGGAGGATCTGAGACTCCTCTTTCCGTCGTATCTGCCTTTTCTCGGTGGGCAGCGTTCAAGGACTTCCCTAGTCCTGGTGCCAGCAAAAACAGCCTCCCCGGTCCTTCAGAAATCCCTGGCTAATCCTGGTTTCTGGCCTGGAATGACGAAGCGATCCAAGGCAAGATCAGTGCCGGACGAGAGGGCCATCGGGTATTCCAGATTTTCCTTCATGCCAGACCAGTTGGACCTTATGGGGAACCACTCCTTGCTCCGCCTTCTGATCGGCATCGGGGTGGCCCTGCTGCCCCCGATGGCCTTGGCGGCCCCGGCAACAGGCCTGGAATTGATCCTGATGCGCCATGCGGACAAGGACGTCAACCGCGGCGACTACAACCTGTCTCCCGCCGGCTTCACCCGCGCGATCGCGCTGGCCCGGCTGATTCCCGCTTGCCTGGGAACACCGACCGGAATCACCACCTTTGACTTGGATCCCAAGACCAGCAAGAACGCCCGCAGCTATCAGAGCGCCGTGCCGCTGGCAGTGGCGACGGGGGTCCCGATCCAGATCGCCGTCAACTCGGCGGATCATTCGCTCGAGATCGGTCGCCAGTTGCGCCGGCGTAAGGGCCCCGCCGGCGAAAGGCTGGTGCTGTTCTGGGAACACCGTCGCATGCCGGAGCTGGCACGCGGGCTGGGCTGGGACGGCATGATGCCGATCGGCCCCGAGGATTTCGATCAGCTCTTCGTCTTCCGCTTCGACAAGCCCGGCGCCCTCCCTGAGGTGCATGCCTATCGGCAGAGCGAACTGATGCGGAGCAGCTGTTTCACCCAGGCCCGATCCCCCCTGACCGACACCTGGGCCCTCCCCTCCCCCGCTCGCCTTCGATGAGACCTCTGCCCCTGCTCGTCAGCGCCCTGGCTTTGCTGCCGCTGACGGTAAGCAGAGCCTCAGCCTCCTTGCCGGCGATCGCCCCAGAATCCGCTCGCTCCGCCGAATCCACCGGCTCCGCTCAGGCGAGCAACGTTGCCGGAGCGCCCAGCGCCCCGAGTCCCAATCCGGCACCGGTGAAGGCTCCGAACACCAGTCCAGCAGCAGCCCACAGCAGCAGCAACGGCACCGGGGGGGACGATGGCCATCCGTCGAGGGCTGTCGCTGCACCTGTGGCCTCGCCGGCAGCGGGACTGCAGCTCGATATGGAAGCGCTGGGAAGGATCACCGGCCAGCCACCTGCGCCGGGTAGTGCCGCCGCTCGAGACGATCTGGCGGTCCTGAACTGGCTGCAGCGCCACCGCACACCGCAGATGGTGGCCACCACCTGGACGACCCTGGGGCGGGATGCGGCCCTCTTCTCGCCGGCGCTGGGGGTCGACATGGGCAAGTCAACGCCGAGGTTGGAGCAGGGCCTGGGCGTCTTTCTGGCACTGGTTGACCAGGCCTGTAATCAGATCAAGGAGATGGTGCGGCGGCCGCGCCCCTACTGGAGCCATGCCAATCTGAAGCCCTGTCTGCCACCTGAGCGGGGCTATTCCTTCCCTTCCGGCCATTCCAGCTGGTACCAGGCGGCCGCCGAGCTGCTCGCCGATCTGCTGCCGGAGCGGCGCGAGCGCCTGCTGACGATCGGCGCCTATGGCGGAGCCAACCGAGTGATGTGCGGGGTGCACTACCCCTCGGATGTGGATGCGGCGCAGCGCTTGGGGCGAGCCGCCGCCGAACAGATCATCGCCAGCCCGCAATGGCGGCGCTTCCGCGCCGATCCCGGTATCGCAGCCGAACTGCAGCGGGTTCGTGAGGCCCAGCCAGAGGCCCTGCCGCTGCTGGTGCGCTGAGCCGGGAACGGGCCGGATTGGGATTGCTCTCACGCTCCACAAACTGACTCGACAAACCAGGGTCCCGCGCGGCTCAATGGGGGATCCGTTTCCCCGTGCCCCCAGCCTTGACCTCGACCCGATCGTCCGGCCGCCGTGTCAGCGGGGATGCCGGCCCCGCCGGCAAAAGCCTGTTGCCTCTCCCCTGGCATCTGTGGCCCGCTGAAGCCAGGTTGCTGGTCGGCCTGGTGGCCCTGTGGAGCATCGTCGGCCTGCTGATCCTGACCTCCGCCAGCTGGTTCGTGGCGGACCGGGAAATGGGCGATGCGGCCTACTACCTCAAGCGTCAGTCGATCTGGTTGCTGGCCAGCTGGGGGCTGCTGTGGCTGGCAATCCGCACCAGCATGCGCCGCTGGTTGCATCTGGCCGGCACGGCCCTGCTGATCTCCATGGTGCTGATTGCGGCCACCCTGGTGATCGGCAGCACGGTCAACGGGGCCAGTCGCTGGCTGGTCCTGGGGCCGATTCAGATCCAGCCCACCGAGTTGGTGAAGCCCTTTGTGGTCCTGCAGGGGGCGGTGCTGTTCTCCCACTGGCGCCGCATCGGCAACGATCAGAAGTTGCTCTGGCTGGGGATCTTCGGCGCCGTGATCCTGCTGATCCTCAAACAGCCCAACCTCAGTACCGCGGCCCTGCTGGGCCTGTTGCTCTGGCTGATGGCCCTGGCGGGCGGCCTGTCGCTGCCCCTGTTGCTCGGAGCGGCGGGGGCTGGAGGCTTGCTGGGCAGCGCCAGCATCATGATCAACGAATATCAGAGGCTGCGCGTCACCTCCTTCCTGGACCCCTGGCGCGATGCCCAGGGAGATGGCTATCAGCTGGTTCAGAGCCTGTTGGCCATCGGTTCCGGCGGCATCTTCGGGGAGGGCTTTGGCCTGTCGACCCAGAAGCTGCAGTACCTGCCGATCCAGACCACCGACTTCATCTTCGCGGTGTTCGCCGAAGAGTTCGGCTACGTCGGTTCGGTGATGCTGCTGCTGTTCCTGTTGATCTTCGGCTTCGTTGGCCTGCGGATCGCCCTGAGCTGCCGCAGCAACCAACATCGCCTGGTGGCCATGGGCTGCACCACCCTGCTGGTCGGTCAGTCGATTCTCAACATCGCCGTGGCCAGCGGCTCCATGCCCACCACCGGCCTGCCGCTGCCGATGATCAGCTACGGCGGCAACTCCCTGCTCAGCAGCCTGTTCGTCGCCGGCCTGCTGCTTCGCTGCTCCCTGGAAACCACGGGGCTGGAAACCGCCCGGCCCAGGCGCCAGCGCCAGCCAGCGGCCCCGATAGGCTGACCTGCTCGGCCCTGCTCACTCTGGCCATGACCAGCCTCGGGCTGCTGCTCGCCGACTGGGCCCGCAGCAGCGAACAACTGCTGCAGGGTTCCCTGGCCCATCCCGGTCCGCTGACCTTGGCTGTGGTGTTCGCCGGTGGGGTGCTGACCAGCCTGGGCCCCTGTTCCCTCTCCCTGCTTCCGGTGACCCTGGCCTATCTGGCGGGCTTCGGCGGCGATGGCTCCAGGCCCGATGCCCTTGCTGCCGTCTCCCGACCCTTGCCCTGGCAGCGCAGCATCAGCTTTGCCGCCGGGATCGTCTCGGCCCTGGTGCTGCTGGGTCTGGCCAGTGGTCTGATGGGACGCCTCTACGGCAGCCTGCCCAGCCAGATTCCGCTGTTGGTGGCCGTGGTGGCGGTGGTGATGGGGCTGAACCTGCTGGGATTGCTGCGCTTTCCCCTTCCAGCGGGTCCGGATCCGGAGCTGTGGCGGCGACGGGTGCCGGCGCCCCTGGCTCCCCTGGCGGCGGGCCTGGCCTTCGGGCTGGCCGCGACCCCCTGCACCACCCCGGTGTTGGCCGTGCTGCTCACCTGGATGGCCCAGAACGGCCGCCCCCTGCAAGGCATGGTGCTGCTCACCTGCTTCGGGGCTGGCCAGGTGCTGCCGCTGCTGCTGGCCGGCACCGCCGCCGCCAGCCTGCCCAATCTGCTGCGTTTGCGTCGCCTCGGCCAGTGGATCCCGCCGATCAGCGGCGTGGTGCTGCTGACCACCGGCGGTCTCAGCTTGCTCGCCCAGCTGCCATGACGGCAGCCCCCTCCCCGGCCGGCTGGCGACGGCTGTGGCGATGGATCGCCTGGCTGGCCGATCTGCGTCTGGCGATCACGCTGCTGCTGGTGATTGCCCTGGCCAGCGGCATCGGCACCGCCGTCCCCCAGAAGGAAAGCGAGCTCTTTTATCACCAGCGCTATGACCTGGCTCCCTGGCTGGGGCTCGTGGACGGCGACGGAATCCTGAGGCTGCAGCTGGATCACGTTTATTCCAGTGGCTGGTTCTTGGCGCTGCTGGCCTGGCTGGGTCTGGCCCTGGTGCTGTGCAGCTGGCGTCGCCAGTGGCCCGCGCTGCAGGCCTCCCTGCGCTGGATCGACTACCGCTCGCCGCGCCAGCTCAGCAAGCTGAGCGTGGCCGAAACCGTGCTCAGCGCCGAACCGGGTCCCGCTCTGGACCGACTGGAGCAGGAACTGCGCGGCGGCGGCTGGCAGGTGCAGCGCCAGAGCGATCGCCTGGCCGCCCGTCGCGGGGTGCTGGGCCGGGTCGGACCGCTGCTGGTCCATGCCGGGCTGGTGGTGCTGATGGTGGGAGCCGCCTGGGGCGCCGTCGCAGGCACCCGGCTGGAGCGCTTCCTCGCCCCCGGTCGCGAACTGGAGCTGCTGGACAGCCGCGGCCACACCCAGCTGACCCTGGCCCTCGACGACTTCCAGATCCAGCGCGATCCCGCCGGCCGGCCGGAGCAGTTCAGCTCCACGTTGCGGCTGATTCCTCCGACCCCGGCGATCGAGATGCCGGCCGCGGCCGCCGTAACAACTCCTGAGGCGGCCAGCCCGACCCTCCCGGGCCCGGACCTGGCCCCCCCCCCCTCTCCCCAGTCAGCCTCCAACCGCGAGGGAGCAGCAAACGTCGAAGCAACGACGACCGGCGAGGCCGCAGCAGTGGGCCAGGCGTTAGCCAGTGGTGACCAACCAGCCAGAGGTACGCCCGTGGCCATGGTCGTGACCACCGTCAACCAGGAACCCCGGGAAACGCCCACTCTCCAGGCGGCGGCCGCCGCCGAACCACTGCGGGCTGTGATCAGCGTCAACCATCCGCTACGCCACCGGGGCATGACCCTCTATCAGGCCGACTGGGCCCTGGCGGCGATCAACATCCAGCTGGGTCGCAGCCCCGTGCTGCAGCTGCCCTTGCAGTCCTTTCCCGAATTGGGCGAACAGGTCTGGGGGCTGGTGCTGCCCACCCGCCCCGACGGCAGCGAACCGGTGTTCCTGAGCCTGCGGAGCGAACAGGGACCGGTGGAGGTCTACGGCCCCGACGGCCAGGAGCTGGCCCGGATCCAGCCCGGCGGGGAAGCGGTGGAGGTGCGCGGCCTGCCGATCCGGGTGGCCTCGGTGCTGCCGGCGAGCGGCATCCTGCTCAAGCGGGATCCGGGCGTGCCGCTCGTGTACAGCGGATTTGCCATCGCCCTGCTGGGCGGGGGACTGAGCCTGGTGGCCACCCGCCAGCTCTGGGCGATCAGCGAGGCCGAAGCCGGTCGCCTGCATGTGGCCGGCCTCTGCAATCGCAACCTCACCGCCTTCGCCGCCGAATTGCCTGCCCTGCTCCAGAGGGTGTCGGCGGCTTCGGCCCAGCCGGGCTAGGGGGCGGAACCGGCGCATCGCTTCCAGGCCCGCCTGGGAGGGGATGGGGGCGGCGGTTGCTCCGCCTCAGCAGGGTTGACGCTGCCCGTGGCTGACCCGCACCACCGTGTGCACATTGCCGCGGGGATTGAAGTCGGCCACCAGTTCCATCCAGTTCGGGGCGCAGGCCTCCACGAAGTCGTCGAGGATCCGGTTGGCCACCTCCTCGTGGGAGATGGTGCGATCGCGGTAGCCGTTCACGTACAGCTTCAGGGCCTTGAGCTCCAGCACCCGCGGACCCGGCTGGTACAGCAACCGCAGCACCGCGAAATCGGGGTAGCCGGAGAACGGGCAGCGGCAGGTGAACTCCGGCAGTTCGATCGAGACCTCGTAGGGGCGACCGGGGCGTGGATTGTCAAAGCAGATCAGCTGGGCCTCGGCGATCGCCCGCTCGCCATAGCTGGGGGTGCGGGTGACCTCGGCGGGATCGCTGCCCGCGGCGGCTGCCGGGGGGTTCGGCGTGGGGGCTGCGCTGCTGGGGAGGGCTTCGTTGAGCATGGACAGACGACAGGGACGCAGAATGGGAACGTACTGGATTCAGGAAAGGGCCAGTGCCCCGTAGCGATCGTTACGACGAGCCGCGCCGCACTCGGGCCTAATGACGCGGTGGTCCCTCACCGCTGATGTCTGCAACACTGAAGCCGTGGGCTGGAGTGGCACAACCTTTCCACCCCCGGTTCCAACCCTTCGGTGTTCAGCAGGCAACCGCCGATTCGGCTGCACCCGGCTGAAATGCTTGAAACCCACCAACCGGTCACCCTGGATTGGTGCATGACGGTTCAGCGCCGCTGAGCCGGCTGACGGCAGCCCCAGCGGTTGCCATCATTCGTCAGGATCCTGTTCCAGAGCTCCCTTAGACCCCCGCCGCATCCATGAAGAAAATCGAGGCCATCATCCGTCCCTTCAAGCTTGAGGACGTCAAGATCGCACTCGTGAATGCAGGCATCGTCGGCATGACGGTGAGCGAAGTGCGTGGTTTTGGACGCCAGAAGGGCCAGGTGGAGCGCTACCGGGGCTCTGAGTTCACGGTTGAGTTCCTGCAGAAACTCAAACTCGAGATCGTCGTCGATGACGAGCGCGTCGACACCGTGGTGAGCGCCATCCAGGATGCGGCCCGCACCGGCGAGATCGGCGACGGCAAGATCTTCATCAGCACGATCGATTCTGTCCTGCGCATCCGCACCGGCGACCGCGACAGCAGCGCCATCTGAGCGCGGCGCCCGCGGGGCCAAGCTCCCAGGGGGCTCTTGTGGGTCACCTTGTCAGGGTGCTCGTCGATGCTGGCCAATCCGGCCGCCTGACCTACCGCAGGAGCTCCTGTCCCGCTTCAGGGTGGGTATACCTGCGGTTGTAGAAGGTCCCCGATTCAGGACCCGTCTCTCGGCGTCATGGCGTTGCACTGGCCCTGAACACCGCCGGGCACGCATCCGCCTGAACCGCCCCGGGTGCTGGATGCCCGCTTCAGGGCGCAGCCAGTGTGCGCTGCACCAAGGCCCGGATGTACGCCCTGTCCACCAGGGCAGGGGCTAGGTCGCTCCTGTCACCGGTCTCGCTGGTTGGAGGCTGGGTGACGCCGCCACCAGCCAGGCTGATTTCGGGGTTGCCAGCACCCCTGCAGGCGGAATCGGCGGATAAGCCCGAGGCCGCGGGCACCGGGGCCTTCGCCGGTCGGCGCAGCCAGAGCAGGTATTCATGGTTGCCGGCGGGTCCGGTAATCGGTGAGGCCACCAGACCAGCCGCCAGCCAGCCCAGGTCCCTCGCCGCGGCCAGCACCGTTTCGATCGCGTCCAGATGGGCGGCGGGATCGCGCACCACGCCCCCCTTGCCCACCCGACCCCGACCCACCTCGAACTGGGGCTTGACCAGCAGCACGGCTTCGACCCCGATCTGGGCCGGCTCGCCGCCTACCACTCCGGTCGCGGGCCGCAACAACGCCCCCAGGGCCGGCAGCACCCGGGTCAGCGAAATGAACGAAACATCGGCGACGGCCAGATCCGGCCAGGGATCCTCCGGGCCGTAGAGATCGGCCGGGGTGAGATGACGCAGGTTGGTGCGCTCCTTCAGCACCACCCTCGGATCGGTGCGCAGGCTCCAGGCGGTCTGGCCATAGCCAACATCGATGCCGTAGACGCGGCTGGCCCCGTGCTGCAGCAGGCAATCGGTGAAGCCGCCGGTGGAGATGCCGCCATCGAGGCAGACGCGCCCTGCGACCTGGATCGGCAGTTGCTCCAGGGCCGCCAGCAGCTTTTCGCCGCCGCGGGACACAAAGCGGGGGGGCAGCTCCACCTCCAGCGCCAGCTCGGCGGTCACATCGACGCCGGGCTTGTCGAGCACCCGATCGCCGCTGCGCACCCGGCCGCTGCGGATCAGCTGCTGGGCCTGCTGACGGCTGACGGCGAGCCCCCGGGCGACCAGTTCCAGATCCAGACGCTGCCTGGGGGCCATGGGATGCGTCCCGTCCTGCCGGATCGGCCTGGTGTTGATTCCGTTATGGAACCACACGGGAAACGGAACAAAAACCAAGGCCGAAGCCTGTTCAGCCGGAACCACCAGAGGATGGCACGACTTGCCGGTGAGAGCCTTCGATGGGCCCGTCCCGTTCCAGCACCCTGAGCGCCCCGGAGGCAGCCGCGAGTGATCGCAATTGCGCTCCTCGCCCTGTCCTTCTGGGGGCCAACGTGTTTGAGCTGCTGAGGCCGGGCAGCTTTGTGCGGCTGCTCAACCAGCCCGACGACCTGCCCCCGTTTCAGCTGATCCAGTGCCGGGGCGGTCGCTGCTGGGTGCGCCAGCAGAGCTGGGGCCAGTTGGTGCAGTGGGAAGTGGCCCACCGCCAGCTGACCTCGGTGGCCTGAAGGCCGCCCGATAGGTTGGGGGAGCTGTTGCCACGCGCTGGCCCTTGATCGAGCGTTACACCCTGCCCGAGATGGGCGGCCTCTGGAGTGAGGAAGCCAAATTCCAGAGCTGGCTGGATGTGGAGATCGCCGCCACCGCCGCCCAGTGCGAGCTGGGCCGGGTGCCCGCCGAGGCCCTCGCCACGATCCGCGAGAAGGCCGCCTTTGAGGTGAGCCGGATCCTCGAGATCGAAGCGGAAGTGCGCCACGACGTGATCGCCTTCCTGACCAACGTCACCGAACACGTCGGTGACGCCGGGCGCTACATCCACGTCGGCATGACCAGCTCCGATGTGCTCGACACCGGCCTGGCGCTGCAGCTCAAGCGCTCGGTGGCGGTGCTGCGCACCGAACTGGACCTGCTGGCGGAATCCCTGCGGCAGTTGGCCCGCCAGCACAAGGACACGGTGATGATCGGCCGCTCCCATGCCATCCATGGCGAGCCGATCACCTTCGGCTTCAAGGTGGCCGGCTGGCTGGCCGAGACCGAACGCAACCGCGAGCGCCTGGAGCGGCTCGAAACCGTGGTCTCCGTCGGCCAGATCAGCGGCGCCATGGGCACCTATGCCAACACCGATCCCGAGGTGGAGGCGATCACCTGCCGCCTGCTGGGCCTGGTGCCCGATGCGGCCAGCACCCAGGTGATCTCCCGCGATCGCCACGCTGAATACGTCCAGACCCTGGCCTTGGTCGGCGCCTCTTTGGAGCGCTTCTCGACCGAGATCCGCAATCTGCAGCGCACCGATGTGCTGGAGGTGGAGGAGAACTTCGCCAAGGGCCAGAAGGGCAGCTCGGCCATGCCCCACAAGCGCAATCCGATCCGCAGCGAGCGCATCTCGGGCCTGGCGCGGGTGCTGCGCAGCTACACCGTGGCCGCCCTGGAGAACGTCGCCCTCTGGCATGAACGGGACATCAGCCACAGCTCGGTGGAGCGCATGATGCTGCCGGACTGCTCGGTCACCTTGCACTTCATGCTGCGGGAGATGACCGAGGTGGTGAAGGGGCTCGGGGTCTACCCCGAGAACATGGCCCGCAACCTCAACGTCTACGGCGGCGTGGTGTTCAGCCAGCGGGTGCTGCTGGCCCTGGTGGAGAGCGGCCTCAGCCGCGAAGACGCCTACCGCATCGTGCAGCTCCACGCCCACAGCGCCTGGAACCGCGAAGGCGGCGACTTCCGCGCCAATCTGGAGGGCGATGCCGAGGTGACCGCCCGGCTCTCGGCGGAACAGCTGGCGGCGTGTTTCGCCACCGACCTGCACCGGGCCAACCTGGACGTGATCTGGCAGCGGCTGGGCATCTGAGGCCAGCGATCGGGACTCAGCAGGGGGGCCCGATCGCCGGGCCTGGCCTACTTGTGCACGACCAGCTCGATCCGGATCTCCTCGATCAGGTTGTTGTAGATCTCGGCGAAGTCTTCGAGGCGATCCTCCGGCGTCAGCAGCCCCTTGGACTCCAGCAGCTCTCGGGTGCGGGCATCGGCCACGTACTGCACCTTCGCCAGCTCGAAATCCACCGTCAGGATGTGGGCCCAGGGGGTCATCGGCGAGCACACCGCCGCCGCCTGATCACATTCGGCCCTCGAGAACATCGACAGGGTCTGGGGCGTGATCTGGCGCACGTGGCTGGGATCGGTGCGGAAGTGCTCGTGCAGCGGATGGGGGACGTTGATCTGGATGCGGGCGCCGTCGGCGCAGACCCGGTACAGCTCCGACATCACCGCCAGGAAGGTCTCGGTGCTGGCACCCAGATGCTCGAGCACGTGGTTGAGCAGCACCGCTTCAGCGCCGCCCGTGGGCAGATCCCAGGGGGTGCGCTCCAGATCCATGACCCGATCCGGATGGAAGCTGGCCACCGAGTCGATGTTCAGATAACCCGCGATCGGCCGCGGCCCGCAGCCCAGATTCAGCTTCATCGCCAACGCCAACCGAGCCCAGGTGATGGGATCCTAAGGACCATGCCCTGGACCCCCTACGCCGACAGCATCGAAGCGGTGCTCAGCATCGGCGGCCTGCTGCTGGTCGTCGCCCTGGTGCTCAGGCCCCAGCCGCCGGCCGCGCCAGGGCCGGATCCACAGGCGGATTGTTCGCCGAGCCCGAGCTCGCCGCCGCCGCTCCAGTCGACGCCGAACCCGCCAGCAGATCCTCGATCTCGCAGACCGGAAAGCGATTGATCGCCTGGAGGGCTTTGCGGGAGTTGCTGCGCAGCTGCTCGCTGATCGCCTCGCCGTAGGGCACCTGGGCCAGCAGATCGACGGTGCGGCGCAGGATCCGCACCACATCGCCCTCATCGAGGGAGGTGTTGGCGATCAATTCACTCCAACTGGCCCCCTTGGCCCAGGCATGCACCAGGCCCGTGAGCTCGGGCTCCCACCAGACCGGCACCACCACCGAGCGCCGCTCCTGTTGGCGCTGCAGCTCCCGCCGCAGACCGCGCAGATCATGCAGGGCCTCCTCCACCAGGGGCGGCGGCGGCCAGCCGCACCAGAGATCTGGTCGATTGACCTCGGTGGAGATCGCCTCCAGCACGGCGGCCAGTTCGGCCGGATCCAGCCCATCGAGATGGCCGCTCATCAGGGCCAGTCCCAACCACAACTCATTGTCACCGCGCAGGGAGGCGACGGTGCGGCCCACTTCGGTCGGCTGCAGGCCGTCCTCGCCGTCCATGGCGCCGAAGAAGCCGAGGATCTCGATCAGATGCAGGAAGGTGTCCCAGTGGCGGTTGGCGCGGTGATGCAGCAGGCGCCGCCGCTCGTCGATCTCCAGTTCCAGCTCTTCCATGCGGCGGCGGTGCTTCTTGAGCTGCTTGCGATCGCCGAAGCGATGGGCCGGATGCAGCTCCAGCTCCTCCTCCAGCTGCTGCACCAGTTCGGCCTGTTGCCGCACCTCGCCGGCCAGGTCGTAGCGGGGGGTGTGCATGTCGTGGCGCCGGGCCATCGAGGCCACCGCCAGGGCCAGGCCGCCGCTGGCGTTGTTGCCGTGGCGCAGTTCACCGGGGTGGTGCAGTTCCGGCGGATCGAGTTGCTCCACCTGCAGGCAGCTGAGTTCGGCGTGCAGGCTCACCACCGCCGCGCAGGGCAGCAGGATCCAGACGTTCTCGTCGGTCAGGCAGAGCAGCAGGGGGAACTGGCCGGGGCCCGCCGATTTGGCGACGATCACCGCCGGTGTCACCCGGCCTTTGAGCTGGGGCGCCTTGACGCTGACCAGGGTGCCCTCACTGGCGAACTGCAACGCCAGGGTCAGTTCATGAGCCAGGGTCTCCTCGGCCTGTTGCTGCAGGATCCGCAGCAGGCGCCGCTCCTCTCGCAGCCGGCCCCGCTGCTTCTCGTAGTCCTCAAAGTCATCCCAGGGCACATCGGCATCGCCGGCCGCCAGGTGCTCCAGCTGGGCGGTGAGTTCGGCGATCCGGGCCTCGTCTTCGGCCAGATCGAGGCTGGCCAGGTAGCGGCCGAAGCTGCGCTCCACCAGCTCCCGGGCTTTGGCCAGGTCGTAGCGCTGCAGCAGGTTCAGCACCATGCCGTAGCTGGGGGTGAACTGGCTCACCAGCGGATCGGCGGGGCTGGTGGCCAGGGCTCCGGCCTCCCGCACCCCTTCAAAGCGGCTCTGCACCGTGACCACATAGCCCTGGGTATCCAGGCCGCGGCGGCCGGCCCGGCCCGCCATCTGCAGGAACTCACTGCCCATCAGCGGCCGGTGGCCCCGCTCGGTGCGCTTGGAGAGGGCCGAGATCACCGTGGTGCGGGCGGGCATGTTGATACCGGCGGCCAGGGTTTCGGTGGCGAACACCACCTTGATCAGACCCTGCTGGAACAGCTCCTCAATCAGTTCCTTCCAAGCCGGCAGCACGCCGGCATGGTGGGCGGCGATGCCGCGCAGCAACGCATCCGCATGGCCGCCGTCGCGCACGGCCTCCGGCGCCGCTGCCACATAGGCATCCAGGCGCGCCCGGATGCGGGCTTGCTCCTGCGGGGTAACCAGGCAGACCTTGCCCTGATCGCGCAGGGCCTTGTCGCAGCCACGGCGGCTGAAGATGAAATAGATGGCCGGCAGCATCTGGCGCTCCGCCATCTGGGCCACCACGAACCCGATCGGCGGCGCCTCCGGCTGGGGCGGGCGGGCCTCCTTGGGCCCCTTGCGGCGGGTGGTTTTTGGAGGCCGCCAGACCTTGCAGTTGGGATGGAGGCCAGTGCCCTCGTCGTTCAGCAGCGGGTGCAGCCCCTTGGCGCTGCAGAAGCTGAAGGCCAGGGGCACCGGGCGGAAATCGCTGTGCACCAGCCGGGTGGGACCGTGCACCTTCTCGATCCAGTCGGTGAGCTGCCCGGCGTTGGCCACCGTGGCCGAAAGGGCCACCAACTGCACCCGGCTCGGGCAGTGGATGATCGATTCCTCCCAGACGGTGCCGCGCTGGGAGTCGTTCATGTAGTGGCACTCGTCGAGCACCACCGCCTCCACATCGGCCAGGGGATCGTCGCCCTCGCGGTCGATCTCCGCGTAGAGCATGTTGCGGAAGATCTCGGTGGTCATCACCACGATCCGGGCCTCGCGATTGAGGCTCAGATCCCCGGTCAGCAAGCCGACGTTGTGGTCGCCGAACTGATGGCGAAAATCGCGCAGCTTCTGGTTGGAGAGCGCCTTGAGCGGCGTGGTGTAGAAAACTTTTTGCCCGTGGGCCAAGGCCCGGTGGATGGCGTACTCGCCCACCAGGGTCTTGCCAGAGCCGGTGGGGGCACTCACCACCACCGAGTGCCCCTGGTTCAGGGCATCGATCGCCTCCAGCTGGAAAGAATCGAGGGGGAAAGGAAAGATTTCGCCCAGGGGCGGCAACGAGCCGGGGGTGGGGCGGTCGGGCATGGGGGAATCCTATGGTGCCGGCCCGATTCCGCGTTGGGCGAGCGGAGGCGGCTGTAGCGCCGCCAGCCCAGACTGGGTGGCGTTCCTGCCAACGGGACGCCCTGAGCTCCTCTGCCCTCCCTACCGACCCCGGCGTCGACCCTGCCGGCGGCGTCAGACCTGGCGGCGCGGTTTCGCCGTCCGCCGCTGGCCCCTCGGTCCCCGACTGGCGCCACCAGTTGCGCGAGGGACTGGAGGCCCTGCCCACCGCCCGCCGCCGACAACTGCGCAGCCTCAAACCCAGCGACGACGCCCAGTTCCAGCCTTCTCCAGCCGGGAGCACGGCCGGAACCCCGGCGGCAGCAGCCAGCTGGGGATCAAGGGGTGACCTCGCGGCTGGCAGCGCCGCCGCTCAATCCGTCCCAACCACGACCGCAGCCGCCCCTGCTCCAGTAGCTCCGGCTGTGAGCGCCTCTGGCGCAGCGTTGCCGCTGCTGGATCTGGCCAGCAACGACTACCTCGGCCTCAGTCGCCACCCTGCCGTGCTGGCCGCCGCGGCCTTCGAGCTGGCCGCCAGTGGCCTGGGGGCCGGCGGCTCCCGGCTGGTGAGCGGCACCCGGCCCGTGCACCTGCAGCTGGAGCAGGCCCTCGCCGCCTGGCTGGGGCGCGAGCGGGCCTTGCTGTTCCCCAGTGGCTTCCAGGCCAACCTGGCCGCCGTGTGCGCCCTGGCCGATCGCCACAGCCTGGTGCTGGCCGATCGGCTGATCCACCATTCGCTGCTGGTCGGGGTGCGCGCCAGCGGGGCCCGCCTGCTGCGTTTCGCCCACAACGATCCGGCCGACCTGGAGCGTCGTCTGCTGACGGCCCGGCGCCAGCGGCCATCGGGCCGGCTGCTGGTGCTCTGCGAAAGCCTGTACAGCATGGAGGGCACCTGCCCGCCCCTGGCCGCCCTGGTCGCCCTCTGCGCCCGCCACCAGGCGCCGTTGCTGGTGGATGAGGCCCATGCCCTCGGCCTGCTCGGCCCCGGTGGCCGCGGCCTGGCCCATGGACTCGCCGAGGTGGCGATCGTCAGCGGCACCTTCGGCAAAGCCTTCGGCAGCGGCGGAGCCTTTCTGGCTGGGGATGCCCTGTTGGGCGACTGGCTGCTGCAGCACAGCGGCGCCTTCCGTTACACCACTGCCCTCGCCCCGCCCCTGGCGGCCGGTGCCCTGGCAGCCCTGGACAGGATTCAAGCCGAACCACACACGGCCGCGGCGCTGCTGGCCAGCGCCGAGCGTTGGCGCGATGCCCTGGCGGCCGCGGGTTGGCCCCGCCCACCGGGCAGCGGGCCGATCCTGTCGCTGCTTCTGGGCGACGACGTCGCTGCGCTCACCATGCAGGAGCGGCTGGAGGCGGCGGGGCTGCTGGCCTTGGCCATCCGTCCGCCCACCGTGCCGGAGGGCACCTCCCGACTGCGGCTGGTGCTCCGTCATGGCCTGCCCTCCGGCAGCCTGGAGCGACTGCTGATGGCCCTGGGGCCCGGGCCGCACCCGCCCAAGCCCCATTGATTCCCCCGCTGTAGGCCCATGGGCTTTGCCGTTCCACTGTCGCCCCAGCCGGCCGTTGCGCCTGGGCTGGCTGTCCCCCCCTCTCCCCTGCAAGTGATTGCCATGCACGGCTGGGCCGGCACGGCCGCCGGCTGGGAACCCTGGCGGGCCGAGGCGGAGGCCCGGGGTTGGCTCTGGCGCAGCGGCGAGCGGGGCTACGGCACTGCAGCGCCCTTTCTGCCGTCCTGGGAGCCGGAGGGGCTGCGGGTGCTGATCAGCCATTCGATGGGGTTCCATCTGCTGCCCCCTGCGCTGCTGGCTGCGGCCGAGCGGGTGGTGCTGCTGGCCGGATTCGGGCGTTTCGTCCCAATCGGCCGCCAGGGCAGGCAGCTGCGCACCGCCCTGGCGGGTACGGCCGCCGGCCTCTCTGAAGGCCCCGACCCGCAGGAAACCGCCCTGCGGGCGCAGGCGCTGCTGCGCACCTTCCTGGAGCGGGCTGCTGATCCCGATCCGGCCTCCCTTATGCCCCCTGGCCCGGCCGACCAGCCGGTGGGGCCCCAGCCCCGCCAGCGCTTGCGCGACGATCTGGCCCTCCTGGCAGCCTGCGAGGATTTACCCGAGGGATTTCCCGAGCAACGGCCGGTGTTGCTTGTGGAGGCTGGTTGCGACCAGATCGTGGGCCCCGATGGGCGCGAATGGCTGCGGCAGCGCCTACCGGCGGCGGAGCGGCTCTTGCTGCCTAGGGCAGGCCACGCCTTCCTGTCCACCCCGCCCCAGGCGGCCGTGCTGCAGTGGTTGGAGCGGACCGGCTCACCATGACGATGCCCATCCCGAGCACCAATCCCCTCGTCCTTCAGTCCCCGGTTTCCGGCGGGCCTGAGGACTTCAGCAACCGGGTGCGGCGGGGTTTCGGGAGGCGGGCGGACAGCTACGAGACCCAGGCCCGGCTGCAGCAAGGGGTGGCCTGGCGCCTCGGCCGGCTGTGCCGCGATCTTTCGTTGCCCGCAGGGCCCCGCGCCGACCTGGGGGCCGGCAGCGGCCTGCTCAGTCGTGCCTTGCTGGCCCACCGCCCTGAGCTGGCGGAGCCACCCCCCCTTCAGCTCGATCTCTGCCCGCAATTGCTGGCTCGCAATCCCCTCGCCGGTCCCACCGCCAGCCCCTGGGACCTGAACCAGGGGCTGCCGCCCGATCTCGATGGGGCCGGCCTGCTGGTGTCCAGCTTCGCCCTGCAGTGGCTGGAGAATCCCGCCAGCCAGTTGGCCCATTGGTACACACGCCTGGCGCCAGGTGGCTGGTTGGGCCTGGCGCTGCCGGTGGCCGGCAGCTTCGCCACCTGGTCGGCCGCCGCCACAGCCGCCGGCGTGCCCTGTACCGCCCTGCCCCTGCCCCGGGCCCCAGCCCTGATCACGGCGGCCAGCAAGGCCGGCTTGGACCTGAGCCATTGCCAGAGGCTGCGCTTCAGCCGGCCGGCCCAGGACGGCCTCGCCACCCTGCGGCTGATCCGTTCCCTGGGGGCCACCGCCAGCCCCCAGCCCCCCCTGACGGCGGGCCAGCTGCGCCGCCTGCTGGCCCACTGGCCCGCCGAGCCCCTGTGCTGGGAGGTGCTGGTGCTGCTGGGCTGCCGGCCCGCCAAGCTGAATGCCCTGTCTCTCCGGCGGAGCTGAACAGCCATGCGCCTGGTGGTCTGCGGCACCGACACCGACGTGGGCAAGACCGTGGTGAGTGCCTTGGTGGTGCAGGGCCTGGGGGCCCGCTACTGGAAGCCGGTGCAGAGCGGCCTCGCTGACGGCGGCGACACGGCCTGGGTGCAGCGTCTGCTGGACCTACCGGCAGAGCGGATCGTGCCGGAGGCCTACCGGTTCACGGCGCCGGTGTCGCCCCACTGGGCCGCCGAACGCGATGGGCTCGTGATCGAGTCGGAACGGCTGGCCCTACCGGGCGGCCCGGGCCCCCTGGTGGTGGAATGCGCCGGAGGCTTGCTGGTGCCGCTGCGGCGCGATTGGCTGCAGATCGATCAGATCGCCACCTGGGGGCTGCCGGTGCTGCTGGTGGCCCGCAGCGGTCTGGGGACCCTCAACCACACCCTGCTGTCCCTGGAGGCCTTGCGCCAGCGCTCGATTCCGGTGCTGGGGCTGGTGCTCAACGGCCCTCCCCATCCCGACAATCCCCGCACCCTGGCAAGCCTGGGGGGCATGCCGGTGCTGGCCGAACTGCCACCCCTGGCGCCCCTCAGCTCCGAGGCCCTGAGGGATCAATGGCAAGCAAGTGCGCTGCCGAATAGGCTGGTCGGATGAGCAAACGTCAGCTTCTGATCAGCGGCGCCGTGGCCCTGGCCTGCGGCGCAATCCTGGTGATCTTCACCGACATCGAGGACGGTTTCGTCCGCTGGGTGAACTGCGGCCCGCTGGGCGGACCGCAAGAGCATCACTCCGAGATCTGCCGCTGAGTCCGGGCTCCGGCAGTTCAATCACCGTGCTGGTCCCGTTTCGCGAAGGGACACGGATCACAGGCGGAGCGAGGAAAGACCTGGAAAACCCTTGGCTTTCCGGCCCTGCGTTGGGCCGATCTGGGATTTCGTTGCCACGAAAGGTTAGGAGCGGTGGTTGTCCAGAGCTTCCCTGGGCCCTTGGGCCACGCCGGGGGCGACCTCTGGCCCGACCGACCCTTCACAACGCCCTTTGACTTGGCATTCCGGAGCCCCGATCCCGGCCGCCCATTTCAGATCCGACCTCGGGAAGCGAAGAACACCGGATCGAGTTTTGACTGACACAACGGCACCCGTTGTCCAGAGCCAATGCGGCGGCGGGTCAGGGGCGGCGAAACGCCAGCTTGCGGGCCCGTCCAGAATCAAAAGCCTGCTTGGGCTCTGCGAGGCCGCTGTCTGGGCGTGGTGAGACTCCCGGTCACTGCCCGCTGCACTCAGCCCTGGCGGCCGGAACGCAGCGGGCAGTGACCGGTCAGGACGGTGACGTTGTGCTTGGCCATCACCAACGGCCAGCCATGGCGCAGCTGATCGTGGATGAGCTCGATCTGGGAGTGAATCCAGCCCTGCCGTTCCAGCGTCACCCGGATCTCGTGCCAGGACCCCTCGGCGAACAGTTCCCCGGGCCCCCGGGCCCGCGCCCAGAATGGGCGTGGCGACCGATCCTCGGGGCGCAGAAAACGGTTGGATCGGGGCTCGGATCGGGCGTCGTGCCGTGCCATGGGCCTCTTGCGAAAGATCTGCTGGCGAGCTCGGTCGGGGAACTCAGCGAGGCAAGGGGGAGGTGGGCGGGCACCAGATCGGCCCCCACCGGTTCATCATGCCAACGAAGTGCCGTTCCTGCCTGCTCCCCGCCGGATGACCTCGACCCCTAGCTGGCATCCCCATCTCTGGCATCCCACCACCCAGGTGGCCCGCTCCGAGCCGCCGCTGCGGGCGGTGCGGGGCGAGGGAGCCCTGCTGGAGCTCGACGATGGCCGCCGCCTGATCGATGGCATCAGCAGCTGGTGGGTGACCCTGCACGGCCACGCCGAGCCCTCGATCGCCGCCGCCGTGGCCCGCCAGGCCGAGACCCTCGAGCAGGTGATCTTCGCCAACTTCCGCCATCCCACGGCCGAAGCCCTGGCGGACCGCCTCAGCGCCCTCAGCGGCCTGGAGCGGCTGTTCTTTTCCGACAACGGCTCCACCGCCGTGGAGGTGGCGATCAAGATCGCCTGGCAGTGGTGGCACAACCAGGGGATCGCCCGGCCCCAGCTGATCGCCTTCGATGGGGCCTACCACGGCGACACCTTCGGCGCGATGGCCGTGGGCGCTCGCTCCCTGTTCTCCGTCCCGTTCGCCCCGCTGCTGTTCGATGTCGCCCGGGCCCCCTGGCCCGCCACCTGGTGGGGCGACGACGGGGTGGAGGTCCGCGAGCAGGCCGCCCTGGAGCGGCTCGAGCAGCTGCTGGCCCAGCCGACGGCGGCGGTGATCCTGGAGCCCCTGGTGCAGGGGGCCAGCGGCATGGCGATGGTGCGCCCGACCTTCCTGCGCCAGGTGGAGCAACGGGTGCGGGCCGCCGGTGCCCTGCTGATCGCCGATGAGGTGCTGACGGGTTTCGGCCGTTGCGGCGCGCTGTTCGCCTGCCAGCAGGCCGGCATCCGCCCCGACCTGATGGCCCTCTCCAAGGGGCTGACGGGGGGCTTTCTGCCGATGGGGGTGACCCTGGCCAGCGAGAGCCTCTATGCCGGCTTCATCGATGAGGACCCCAGCCACACGCTGTTCCACGGCCACAGCTTCACGGCCAATCCCCTGGGCTGCGCCGCGGCCCTGGCCAGCCTCGATCTGCTGGAGGCCCATCCCGGGCGACAGCGTGGCCTGGAGGCCCGCCACAGGCCCCATCTGCAGGCCCTCGCCCGCCATCGCCTCGTGCGCCATCCGCGACTGCTGGGCAGCATCGCCGCCTTCGATCTGGCCGTGGACCAACCCGGCTATCTCCATCCGGTCGGCCGCCGTCTGCAGCAGCTGACCATGGAGCAGGGGGTGTTTCTGCGGCCCCTGGGCCAGGTGGTCTACCTGTTGCCCCCCCTGTGCATCGACGACGAGCAGCTGGCCCATTGCTACGCCGCGATCACCAGCGCCATCGCGCAACTCTGAACCGTGGTGCGTTGAACGGCCCAGGCTCAACGCTGCAACCTGAGTCAACCCGAGCCCGGGGCTGCCCTCAGGGACCGATCAGGATCGCTGCCTCCACATCGGCGCGGGTCAGGCCGTAGGGGAAGTGGCGCACGCGCTCCTGGCCGTCGTGATGCCAGCTCACCTCGAGCTCTTCGATCCCCAGCTCGATGCGGGCACTCCACTGGGGGCGATGCAGATCCCAGATGGCGGAACGGGCCGCCTGCTGGCGGGCTCCCAGCTGGCGCAGCCACGCCTCCAGCGCCGGCAACGGATGGTGATAGAGGGGGGTGTTTTCAGGCGGCAAGGTCGGCATCGGCTCGCCGGCAGGATTCAGGGAGCTTGGCTCAGCGCCGGGACCACTGGGCGGATGGCCGGCGTCGGTCGGGCCTGGGCCGATTCCGATGGGCCATCGCTCACCGCTGGCATGCTCTGCCGGAGCACCGGCACCGCTGCGGGATCGACCCACCAGCTGGGGCGGGTCATCAGGGCGGTGCCCCGGGCCCAGGCCAGGCCGACGCCGAGCACCAGGCTGAGCGCCAGGGCCACGGCCAGCAGCACCAGGGCGAACCACTCGCCACCGGACAGGCTGCGGCGCACGGAATTCGGTCGGGGCTGGAAGGTGGCGGTGACCGGACGGGCGGGCGGGCTGAACACCACGGGGGGCTTCGCAGGCTGGCGCAGCCGCTCGTCGTAGGAGCGGCGGGTGACGGGATCGGCGAGCACGCCGTAGGCCAGACGGACCTGCTGGAACGCCGCCTCAGCTTCGGTGGCCGGCAGGGAGGTGGTGTCGGGGTGGTAGCGCTTGCTGAGGGCCCGGAAAGCCTGGCGCAGCTGCTGGCTTGTGGCGTCGGGAGCGACCCCCAGCAGCTCGTAATGGGTGGTCATGGCCGTGAGGTTAGGCAGGGCCGCTGAAATGGCGAAGCATTCGCGGCTGGAACGGCAGGGATGGCCGCAGCTCGAACCCGGATTCCGTTCTGCTCAACCCCGATCGTGGGCTCTGCAGGTCGGGGCCGAGGGCGTTTTAGGGGTGGCACCCAAAACTGGAAGCCAGTTCGTTCCTGGCCCTGGATGGGACTGTCGCCCCGGTTCATCTGCCAAGTCCCTGTCTTGACTCCCCAGAAGACCCCTCCAGGGGGCAATCTGATCGGGATGTCCTGTCTGATCAGGTTGCGCACAACAAGCGCTGTTCCGTTCCAGGTCGGTAGCGGAGCTTGACGGGCAATCCCGTCCCCTTTTCCATCCCCGCGCCCGTTGGGCTCGTCCGGAAGGACCCCACCAGCTCGATCGGCCTGGATCAGGCGGCCAGCGGCTGGGCATGATCGTAGGCAGCTTGACCCCTCAGCACGCCCGGATGGCCGCCAGCCCTGCAAGCACCGATGAGCCTGCCACTGATCTCTGGCGGGCCCTGGGTTGGCAACCCGCCCCTGAGCAGCTGGCCCAGCTCATGGCCCTGCAGGTGGCCCTGCGCCAGTGGAATCAGCGGGTCAACCTCACCCGGCTGGTGGAGGCCGACGACTACTGGATCGCCCAGGTGTTCGACAGCCTTTGGCCCCTGCTGCCGCTGCTGCAGACCGAACGGGCTGGCGACCAGGAGCCCTTGCAGATCATCGATGTCGGCACCGGCGGCGGTTTCCCGGGGCTGGCCCTCGCCATCGCCCTGCCCTCGGCCCGACTCACCCTGGTGGATTCGGTCAGCCGCAAAGTGGACGCCGTGGCGGCGATGGTGGCGGAGCTGGGTCTCGAGGGCAGGGTGAGCGTGCGCTGTGATCGGATCGAGCGCTGCGGCCAGGCGAGCGACTGCCGCGGCCGCTTCGACTGGGCCCTGGCCCGGGCCGTGGCCAGTGCGCCGGTGGTGGCCGAATACCTGGTGCCCCTGCTGCGGCCCCAGGGGCGGGCCCTGCTCTACCGGGGCCAGTGGAGCAGCAGCGATCAGGCGGATCTGGAGCGGGCTCTGGTGCCGCTGCGGGCCTCGATCGAGCAAACTCTGCCCCTGGAATTGCCCCGGGACCGGGGCATCCGCCATGCCTTGGTGCTCAAGCCCCTGGCCCCCTGCCCCAGGAGCTACCCCCGGGCTGTGGGAGTGCCGGCCAAACACCCCCTGGGCGGCGCTCCGGGCTGAAGCGCCAGCCCGCGTCGTCAGCTGCTGGGCGGAGACCGTACCGCCGTCCAGGCGACTGGCTCTGGGTCGGGAGGACCTGGATCAAGCCGCATCGGCAGCCCGGAGATGGACTCAGCCGCCCGCCGACAGCCGCTGCTGCTGCTCGCCGCCAAGCCGCTGGCGCAGGCTCCGCAGCAGATCGGGGATCTGCTCCACCCAGGGGCTGGCGGCCAGGGCGACCCGCAGCTCCTGTTCGCTGACCTGGGTCTCAAAACCATCGGCATTTTCGCCGGGGAACCAGTGCCCCCCTGCCCCCAACAGCTGATAGCGGGCCCGGCAGTACGCCTCCAGCCCCCAGGCCTCCAGCAGGTTGTGCAACCAGAGCAGCATCGGCAGGTTGAGGCCGCCGGGGGTCTCATCCCACTCCGGCAGCCCCTGATCCCAACTGGCCAGCCAGGAAGCATCCAGGGCCTGCCGGCGAGCGTCCTCGAGCCGCTCCAGGATCGGCGGCAACAGCCGTTCAGCCTGGCTCAGCAGGGCGACGGCCTCCAGGTGGAGATCCAGGTCGCTGGGCCGGGCCGCACCGACGCTGATCGTGTGGATCTCCGGGGCGGACAGGCAGAACAGATCGTTGAAGATGATCGGATGGAGCGGTTCGCACAGCGCCTTGAAGCGGGGCGCCGGGGTGTGCAGATGGCCGCCCTTGTCGGTGGGACTGATCACGAACACCCCCATGTCGTGGGCCTGGGCCGCGGCCAGGGCGGGGCTGTTGTCCTGGCGAATGAAGTACCAGTGGAGGTTGATGTAGTCGAAGCTGTCGCTGTGGATCGCCTCCAGCAGCACCGGCAGCGGCGCGTGAGTGGACAGGCCGATGTGACCGATCCGGCCCGCGGCCTGCCAGCGCCGGGCCACCTCCAGGCAGCCGCCGGGACGGAGCACCTGCTCCAGCAGTTCGGCATTGTTGACCCCATGCAGGGCGAGCAGATCCAGCCGTTCACCACGGGCCTCCAGGCCCAGGCGCTCCACACTGAGGGCCAGATTCCGCTCAAACACGGCCGGATCGGGATCGGGCGGCACCTTCGACTGCAGGATGCGCTGCGGATCGGGCACCTCCCCCAGCAGCCAGCCCAACTGGCGCTCGGAGCTGCCGTAACCCCGGGCGGTTTCGATGTGGTGGCCCCCCACCGCCACGGCCCGCTCCAGGATGGCCCGCAGGTTCTCCTGGCTGCCGGCGGTGATCTCATCGGCAGGTAGGTCGCTCCAGCTCTGCTGGAAGCGCATGCCCCCAACCGACAGCACCGGCATCGCCAGCTCGGTGCGGCCGAAACGACGGGTTGGCAGTTTCAATGTTGAGCTCAACGTCGGCACGCCGGGAGATCAGGGGTGCTGGATTGCCAAGCCCGCGATCGAAGCGGTGGCGCGGGGCAGGGTGCGCTTCAGGCGAGCCGGCGAAGGGACCCCCAGGGGCAGAATTTCCTGCTGGTCCAGCTGGGCCTCCAGGGCCGGCAGCTGCTCGTAGGCCACCCAATGGATGCAATCCACCGGACAGGTGTCGATCGCCTCCTGGATACGATCGCCGCTGTCGCCGTTCTGGCGGATCGCCCGGGAACGGCCCCAGGTGGGCTCCACCAAAAAAGTGTTGCAGGCCACGTGGGCGCAGTAGCGGCAGCCGATGCAGACCGCTTCGTCCACCCAGACCGCCTTCTGGCGCAGGGCCCCGCCGAGGAGCGGCTCCAGGCCGGTAGCCCCTGAGCCCGCCTCGGGGATCAGGACCCGGAAAGCCAGAGCGGGGTCGACCGCCGGCGGGGCCTCAGCTGCCGGGGCCGCTGCAGGCGCTGAATCAACTGCGGGATCGGGGGGAAAATCCAAGGGGGGCAGGCTCAGGAGTTCAGCTGTCCCAACGGGTGACCACCAGTTCGATGCTGCCATCCAGTTGGTTGGTCTGCTCGCTGACCTGGAAGCCCTCCTCGACGCTGGCGGCCAGAATCGTGCGCAGGGCATAGCGCTGGTGCAGCTGGGCCAGGAAGCGCTCGACCGGCACGGGTTGCTTCCACAGGTCCAGATCGGTCACCAGCTCATAGCTGCCGGTGTCGGCGTTGAGGCGAAACCCGATGTCGGCGCCGCTCTCCTGGGCGATCGCCAGCTCGGCCGTCACCGTCTGGCCGCGATAGCCGCGCACCTGCTGGCTGCCCTCCTGGGGAGCGTGGCCCAGATCGGTCAGGGCAGCGACCAGGGCCTGGCGATCGCGCAGCTCGGTGGTGACGGTGCTGAAGTGCGACATCGGATCAGAAGGAACGGAACGTCAGGAGAAGCAAGTCCGAAAAAAGACCAGCAGATCGGGAAGTGAAGGCCCGGGCGGATGCGGACGGATTCAGAGAGAACGGGGCTGACCCAGGGGCTGGAATTGCAGCTCGTCAAGGGGCTGGCTCTGGAAAGCCTCAGCGGTGCTGCGCCGCTGCTGCACCTGGCCGAGGCGGGCCTCGATCCGTTCAGTCAGCGATTCGCAGCCCACACCCTGGACCCCTTCCACCAACTCCTCCACCAACCCATCGGGACGGATCCGGAAGCGGATGGTGCGCTGGGTCATGCCCCTGGCCAACACGGGTGGGTCGGATGCTAACGGGGACGGGGTTTCAGTGGAGCAGTCCCTCATCCACCAGCGTCTGCAGCCGTTCGAGCACCTCGGGTTGTTCCAGCTGCTCCAGGGCCAGGCGGGCCTCATCGCGCACGCTGGGCTCGGCGTCGTGGAGCATGGTGTGCAGCAGCGACTCCACCACCTCCTGCTGGCGGGGCTCCACCAGGTCGGTGTAGAGCCGGCCCAGTCCCCAGGCGCTGTTGCTGCGCACGGCTGGCTCGCTGTCGATGCGCAGGCTGAGCAGCAGCTGGGCCGCGGCGGGATCGGCCTTGGCCGCTCCGGTGCCGCCGGCGTCCGCCAGGGAGCTGGCCGCCCAGAGCCGCACGGCCGCCACATCGAGCTGCAGGGAGCGGATCAGGGGATTGAGCACCGGGGCGTCCGGGTAATTGCCCAGGCTCCAGGCCACCGCCTTGCGCACGTAGCCGTTGTCGTCTCCGGCCAGCAGGGTCAGCAGGGGTTCCACCGCCAGCGGGTGGGGGTTGCGCCCCAGGGCATAGACGGCGCTCATCCGCAGGATTGGGCAGCTGGCCGTCAGCAACGGCAGCAGCAAGGGCACGGCCCGGGGATCCCGGTGTTCGCAGAAGATGCGCAGTCCCTGCATGCGCTGCTCCTGGGAGCCGCTCAACCAGGCGATGCCGGCATCGCATTCGGCGGCCACATCCAGGGCCGTCGGCTCGGCGGTGTCGATCTCATCGAGCGGATCACCGAGCAGCTCCTGGGCCAGCTCCAGGGCGAGCACCTCCGGATCGAGCACCAGGCCGCCGGAGCTGTCGGGAAACGGTAAGGGGTAAGGCTGGACGTCGTCCGGCATGGGGCGATCCACGTCGGGGGATTCTCTCAGCCCACCGGCGCCGGCGCCGCCATATCCCCGGGAAGCCAGATGCGGGCACTGACGGCGAACAGGGCCAGGCCGAACATCAGCACGATCGCGGCCGGCAGCAGGGTGGAGCGAAAGAACTGCACGGCAAAAACAACGGGGCCAATCATCATCGCAAGTTCCGGCCTGAAGCCGCGTCGCGGCCAGTGCTGGTCTGGCGAAACGGCCAGGCAGCCCTAGGGTTCGCCGAACTGCGGCTCGCTGCCTTGTCGATGAATCGCTCCCAGCCCCAGTTCTCTATTGAAGCTGAATCGGACAGCTCAGCGGTGGCCCCCTGGCGGCGACTGCTGGCAGTGGGCGCCGAAGGGGTGGCCAGCGGCACGCCTTACATGGTGGGCAGCAAGTTGCTGCAGGGCTGGCTGACCGCCAGCGGCATCCCCCTGGGCCTGATCGGTCTGCTGAGCCTGGCCGAACTGCCTTACACCCTGAAAGTGTTCTGGGCGCCGCTGCTGGATCGCTGGCCGATCGCCTGGCCGGATCGGCGGCGCGGCTGGCTGCTGCTGCTGCAGCTGGCTCTGATCGTCACGATCTCGGCGATGGCCCTGCTGCAGCCCCACGACGATTCCCACAACCTCACCCTGATCGGCATCGCCGCCGTGGCGCTGGCGGTGCTGAGCGCCAGCCAGGACGTGATGGTGGATGCCTACCGCACCGATCTGCTGCCGGAGGCCGAACGCGGTGGCGGCGCCGCCGCCGGGGCCCTGGGCTACCGGGCCGCCATGTTGGCGGTGGGCGCCGCCGGCTTCTATCTGGCCGGGACGATGGGTTGGCCTGCCGCCTTCCTCGGCTCGGCGGGACTGCTGGCGGCCGTGGTGCCGTTCACCCTCACCGCTCCGAAGTTGTCCCCACTAGCCAATCCACCCCGCAGCCTGCGGGAGGCCGTGGTGGGGCCGGCCCGGGAGTTTCTGGGGCGCACCGGCAAGAAGCGGGGCCTACAGCTGCTGGCTCTGGTGATGCTCTATCGCTGGCCGGAGGGGCTGCTCAACCTGATGGCGGTGCCGTTCATGCTCAAGGTGGGCTACACCGCCGAGCAGATCGGGGTGGTGAACGGTGGCTGGGGCATCGCCGCCACCATGGCCGGCACCGCCGCCGGAGGGGTGTTGTTTGCACCCCTGGGGCTCAACCGGGCCCTTTGGGTGTTCGGCCTGATCGGCAGTCTCACCAACCTGGCCTACTGGGGACTGGCAAAATTCGGAGGCGGTCTCACCGGCCTGCTGGTGACCGTCAGCGTCGAGCACTTCGCCCACGGCATGCTCACGGCCGCCTTCCTGGCCCTGCTGATGAGCCTGTGCAATCCGCGCTTCTCCGCTACCCAGTACGCCCTGCTCTCAGGCGTTTATGCGCTGAGCCGCTCGGTGCTGGCGGTGCCTTCCGGCTTCATCGCCGAGTCCCTGGGCTGGAGCAGTTTCTTCGCCCTGACCCTGGCCGCCGCCGTCCCTTCCTTCCTGCTGATGGCGGTGCTCACCCCCTGGCGTGAGAGCGTGCCCAGGGGCGCCTATGACCCGGCCCGCGATCCCAGCTAAGTCGCTGTGGAGCAGACCGCATCACCGCTTCTGCGCCCCTGGCTTGGAAAGGAGTGAGGCGCTGAACCTGGCCGACCACAATTGCCGTCGGCAGCCGCTTCAGGGCTGGCCCCCTTGGAGCCGCCGCCTCAACTGGCCGCAGGCGGCATCCTGGTCCAGGCCGCGGCTGGCCCGCACACTCACGGCCACGTGACGATCCAGCAGCGTGCGACGGAAGGACTCGATCGCTTCTGAGGAGGGGCGCTGGAAGTCCTCCTCTTCGATCGGGTTGTAGGCGATCAGATTCACATGGCTCTGGAAGCCACGCAGCTTTTTGGCCAGGGCCTCCGCCTGGCGGGGATGGTCGTTGACGCCGCCCAGCAGGATGTACTCGAAGCTGACCCGCCGGCCGGTGATCGCCACGTAGTGGCGGCAGTCCTCCAGCAGGGCGTCCAGGGGATAGGCCGAAGCCGTCGGGATCAATTCCTGCCGCAGCCGTTGGTCGGGGGCATGGAGGCTGACCGCCAGGGTGAACTGGGCCCGACCGAGGCGTTCCAGGGCCCGCTCGGCCAGGGTGGGAAGGGTTTTCGGCACCCCGACGGTGCTCACGGTCATCTGCCGCTGGGCCATGCCCAGGTCGGTGCAGAGGCAGTCGATCGCCGCCAACACGGCCTCGATGTTGAGCAGGGGCTCGCCCATGCCCATGAACACCACATGGCTGGGCCGGCGGTCCATCGCCTCGCGAATGCTCAGCACCTGATCGACGATTTCATGAACCAACAGGGAGCGCTGCAATCCCCCCTTGCCGGTGGCGCAGAAGCGGCAAGCCATCGGGCAGCCCACCTGGCTGCTGACACAGACCGTGAGCCGATCGCCGCTGGGAATGCCCACGGTCTCCAGGCTCAGCCCATCGGCGGTGCCCAGCAACAATTTGGTGGTGCCATCGCGGGCATCACTGCGATGCAGCAGCGGCAGCCGGCCGATGCTGACGGCCTGAGCGGAGCCAGCCCCGGCGGAGAGGGATGCGCGCCAGGCCTTCGGCAGCACGGTGATCGCCTCCAGGCTGCGGGCCCCCTTGGCATAGATCCAATCGTGGAGCTGCCTGCCGCGAAAGGCCGGCTGGCCCTGGCTCTGGACCCAGCGTTCCAGATCGGCCTGACCCAGGCCCAGCAGGGGAGTAGGGCTGGCGGGCTGGGGCGAGCCCGTGGCCGAAGTCGGAGTCGATGCGGGTGATGGGGCGGCTGCCTTCGCCGCCAGGTCAGCCACTTCAGAGCTGGCCATCACCGGGGACAAACCAGGTTCGGCTGAACGCGAAGGATCTGAAGCTGGGGCAGGCTTCGATGGGCCGGCGGTTTCTGGTGCCAACCCACCAGCCCCTGGCCCGATTGCCGTTGAAGGCGGCTCAGGACGCGGGGTCATGGACCCAGGGGCAGCGGCGGCGGGGATGGGGCTGGTCAGAGCGGAGATCGCGGGGGAAAAGGCAGCGCTCAGGGCCAGATCACGATGCCGTGGCCCAGCTTCCACTCCACCGCCACCAGGGCGATGAAGCCCAGCATGGCAATACGACCATGGAGCAGTTCGTTGTGGCCGTGGAAGCCCCAACGGGGCACGCTCCGGATGGGGATGGACGTGCCGAGCTCGGTGAGCGCCGCCCGGGAGGAGCGGCGCGGGGTGGTGGCAGGGGCTTCAATCGTCACTGAGCAGTCCCTCCTCCTGCAGACCCTCGAGTGCCGCCGGATCGGCGATCAGCTCTTCTTCGAGTCCTTCCTCGACCGAGGGCCGGGTGAAGGCGGCGAAGCCACTGGCGTTGGCTTCGATGCCGTGGCGGCTGCGGGTGGCCTCCAGATCCTCCTCGGAGGGATCGTCAAGCACGGCGGCCGCGGCGGAAGGGGCCGGCATCTCGACGGTGTAGTCGGGACGCAGGTTCTGCATGCGGCGGTAGCCGGCGGCTTCCTCCTCGAGGATGTCGGGATGGGGCCCGGCCTCGGCACGCAGCTCCTCTTCGAAGCCGCTGAAACCGGTGCCCGCCGGAATCAGGCGACCGATGATCACGTTCTCCTTGAGACCGCGCAGCCAGTCGCTCTTGCCTTCGATCGCGGCCTCGGTCAGCACCCGGGTGGTCTCTTGGAAGGAGGCCGCCGAGATGAAGCTGTCGGTATTGAGCGAGGCCTTGGTGATACCCAGCAGCACCGGTGTGAACTCGGCGGGGGCGCCACCGGTAATCGCGATGGCGGAGTTGACCTGCTCAACCTGCCGCAGTTCGATCAGTTCCCCGGGCAGCAGGGTGGTGTCGCCGGCATCCTCGATGCGGACCTTGTTGGTCATCTGGCGGACGATCACCTCGATGTGCTTGTCGCTGATCGAGACCCCCTGGGATTTGTAGACGTTCTGCACCTCCGTGACCATGCGGAACTGCAGATTGGAGATGGCCTCCTGGGCCGCCTCCATGGTGGGCTTGCGGCTGCGCAGATCCTCGAAGAAGCACTCCAGCAACTCGTGGGGATTGATCGGACCGTCAGTCAGCAACTCACCGGCCGTGACCTGCTGGGAGTCGCTCACCATGACGGTGCGGCCCAGCAGAATCGGATATTCGGTGATGGCGTCGTCGCCTTCGATCACCGAGACGGTGATGACGTCGTCGTCTTCACTCTGCTTGATCTGCACCACGCCGGCCTTGCGGCAGAGCACGGCCGATTCGCGGGGGCGGCGGGCCTCCAGCAGTTCTTCGATGCGCGGCAGACCCTGGACGATGTCCCCGGTCTTCTGACGCTCGAACACCAACAGGGCGAGGCTGTCTCCCCGCTGCACCAGTTCGCCGTCGCGCACGTGCAGGACCGAATCGGGGGAGACCATGTAGGGGCGCCCGAGGCGGATGGTCAACTGGTGGCCATCGATCGCCTCCACCTGGCCGCAGCAGGGGGCCAGCACACCCTCAGCCAGCCGATCGCCATCGACGATCCGTTGGCCGATGGCGACATCAGGTTGGGCTGAACCCAGATCGATCTCGCGGGTATCGCCTGAACGCTCGACGATCAGCCGGCGGATCGGCTCACCCGGGGCCGGGTCCGGCAGATGCACGACGCCATCGTCCTTGCAGAGAATCTGGGTGGTGGCCACCACGTCACCGCGTTTGACGGCGACACCGTCCTCCACCTGCAGTTCGGTGTGGGTGGAGCCGTGGCTGGCGTCGGAAAGGGTATCGCGGCGGACCAGCAGGGTTTCGAGGATCACCAGCTGCAGCCGTTCGATCGTCTTGGCCCGCTTGTCGGCGACGGCCTCGACGTCGACCGTCATCTGGGGCGTGGTGTCGAAGGTCTCGAGGATCAGTTGGGTGCGCAGAAGTTCCACCCCTTCGACCGACTTGATCAGTTCGCCGTCCTTGTAGGTGAGGCGCTGGGTGGCCTTGAGCCCCAGGGAGGGGCCGCCGGTCTGCTTGACGGAGCCCAGTTCGGGCAGGTGAGCTGCATCGGGGATGCTGTATTCCTCCACCGGTCGCAGCAACAGGGCACCACCTTCGGGCGTATCCACCGTCTCGACGAACTGCATCACCTCGGCGGTCAGGCCAGGGGCGATTTCTTCGCCGGGATTGACCATCTTGCCGTCGCCGGAATAGCGACCCAGCACCTTGCTGTCGGCAACCAGATGCAACGTGCCCGAGCGCACGATGATTTCGCGCAGGATGTCGTTCTTCTGGGTGACCGTGACGATGCCGGCGGTCTGGCTGAAGATGTCCTTGACGACTTCGGTGCCGGCCTCGATCCACTGGCCGTCCTCGATCATCAACAGGGAGATGTCCTTATTGATCTCGTGGGTTTCCTGGGGAATCCAGAGCAGGGTGCCGCCCTTGCTGACCTCGTAGCCGTGCTTGGCGGAGCGGGCCTTCTTGATCGAGAGGCCAGGCGCAAAGCGGATCATGCCACCGGTCTGGGTGCGGAAGCGGTCGTCGGCGAGCTCGGCGATCACCTCGCCGCTGCCGATCTTGCTGCCGGGCTGGGTCTTGAGCAGATAGCGGATGTTGCCCTTGCCCTCCAGGTGCCAGATCTCACCGGAGTGGGTGGATTCTCCAGCCAGTTTGCAGTCCTTGAGCGTCAGGCTGGCGGTGACGATCTGCACCTCGCGGGAGTCACCGGCGGATTCGCGCAGACGCACGGCACCGCCGTATTCACTCTGCAGCCGGCTTTCGGCCAGCACCTCACCGGTGGTCACGGCCGTATTGGTGCCCACCACGGGCAGGGCATTGGGGGGCAGGTTGTAGACGTCGCCGCTGAACACCCAGAGCCGGCCCAGGCGCTGGGCCTTGTGGGTGATGTTGCCCTGACGGTCGGTCACCTCCCGGGGCTGGATCACGTCCTCAAAGCGCACCTGACCGGCCAGATCGCAGATCACGTCCTTGGTGGCCTTCTCGACGCTCTTCTTGACCTGGGCGCCGGAGGAGATCTGGGCCAGGGTGGTGTCGGAGGGGACGGCCTCGCCGTCGTTGACGAACAGGATCGAGCCGGAGGTGATGTCGAGCTTCTGCAACTTGCCCTTGCCCGAGGGCTTGACGCTCAGCACGAAATCGGTTTCGGCCAGGTGGGCCTCGACGCCGTGGGGCGTGCGGTGGGCCCGCAGACGGGCCTTGGCGCCAAACTCGACGGTGCCTTCCACCAGGGAGCGCACCACCCCGGTTTCGGCCGTGGACACACCACCGGTGTGGAAGGTCCGCATGGTGAGCTGGGTGCCCGGCTCACCGATCGACTGGGCAGCGATGATGCCGACGGCCTCGCCCAGATCGACCAGTTCGTTGTGGGCCAGGGCCCAGCCATAGCACTTGCGGCAGACGGAGCGGGAGGCCTCGCAGGTGAGCGGTGAGCGAGCGAACAGGCTGCGCACCCCGGAGTCCTCGATGCGCTTGGCGAGAGGCACATCGATCTCGTTGTCGCGCTCGGCCAGCACTTCGCCGCTGGGGCTGACCACCTGCTCGGCGGCGAGCCGACCGATCAGCTTGGTGCCGAAGCGCCCCTTCTCATCGGCATCGATCACGATGCCGCGGGTGGTGCCGCAGTCTTCCTCGCGGACGATCACATCCTGGGCGACGTCCACCAGACGGCGGGTCAGGTAACCGGAGTCGGCGGTGCGCAGGGCGGTATCAACCAGACCCTTGCGAGCGCCGTAGGAGGAGATCACGTATTCGGTGACCGTCAGACCTTCGCGGAAGTTGGTGCGGATCGGCAGGTCGATGATCTCCCCCTGGGGGTTGGCCATCAGGCCGCGCATGCCCACCAACTGGCGCACCTGGGACATGTTGCCCCGGGCCCCCGAGTTGGCCATCATCCAGACCGAGTTGAGCGGATCGTTGTCGTTAAAGTTCCGACGCACCGCCGCCACCAGGCGCTCGTTGGTCTCGGTCCAGGTGTCGATCACCTTGGTGTGGCGCTCCACCTCGGTGATCTCGCCGAGCCGGTAGCGCTCCTCGGTTTCGGTGATCTGCTGCTCGGCTTCGGCCAGCAGGGCCGCCTTGTCGCCGGGGATGCGCAGATCGTCGACCGAAATCGAGACGGCGGCCTGGGTGGCGTAGTGGAAGCCCAGGTTCTTGAGCTCATCGGCCATGGCGGCGGTGGCCGCGGTGCCGTGGTGCTTGTAGGCCCAGGAGACGAGATTGCGCAGGGCCTTCTTGTCGATCACCCGGTTGCGGAACGGCGGCGCCTGCTTGCTGAGGGCCGAGCTGCCGTTGATCGGCTCGAGGGCAACGGCCTCCTTGGCCGCGGCCTTGCTGCTCTTCTTGCTGGACTTCTTGGCGGGGGTGGAGGTCATGGGGCGATCGGCGAGGTCAGCGCGGAAAGGAAAGGCAGGTCTGGAAGGCCAGAAGGTGCTCAGGCGGCAGCCACGGCGGCAATGATCGTGTTGTTGATGACGACACGGCCGACGGTGGTGAGCAGGTAGCGACTGATCAGGGCGCCGTCCTCATCGAAACGGTCGCGGCGGAACTTCCACTGCTCCACCCGGGTGCCGTCGCTGAGGGTTTCAGTCGACTGGGGTTCCTGGTCTTCGTCGTCGCTTTCGACCTCACCGTTGAAGCGCACCCAGATCCAGTCGTGCAGGGTGAGGTGCTTTTCTTCAAAGGCGCCGATCACATCTTCGAGATCGGCGTAGGTGCGGCTGCGATCGCCGTAGGTGGGGCGGGTGGCGCCGGGCTGCTCGGCCGTCAGGTAGTAGGCCCCGAGCACCATGTCCTGGGACGGGGTGATGATCGGCTCGCCGGTTGCCGGCGAGAGGATGTTGTTGCTGGCCAGCATCAACATGCGGGCTTCGGTCTGGGCCTCGATCGCCAGGGGCACGTGCACGGCCATCTGGTCACCGTCGAAGTCGGCGTTGAAGGCGGGGCAGACCAGGGGATGGAGCTGGATGGCGCGACCGTCGACCAGCTTGGGCTCAAAGGCCTGAATGCCGAGGCGGTGCAGGGTCGGAGCCCGGTTGAGCAGGATCGGATGGCCTTCGATCACCTCTTGCAGCACCTGCATCACCTCGTCATCGGCGCGCTGGATCAGTTTCTTGGCGGCCTTGATGTTGTTGACAATGTTCTGGCGGATCAGGCGATGGATCACGAACGGCTGGAACAGCTCGATCGCCATCTCCTTGGGCAGACCGCACTGGTGCATCTTGAGCTTGGGGCCGACCACGATCACGGAACGACCGGAGTAGTCGACCCGCTTGCCCAGCAGGTTCTGACGGAAACGACCCTGCTTGCCTTCGATGATGTCGCTGAGCGACTTCAGAGCCCGGTTGTTGGCGCCCACCACGGTGCGGCCGCGGCGGCCGTTGTCGATCAGGGCGTCGACGGCTTCCTGCAGCATCCGCTTCTCGTTGCGGACGATGATTTCGGGAGCCAGGATCTCCTGCAGCCGCGCCAGGCGGTTGTTGCGGTTGATCACTCGCCGGTAGAGATCGTTCAGATCGCTGGTGGCGAAACGGCCGCCATCGAGCTGGACCATCGGCCGCAGATCGGGCGGAATCACCGGGATCACATCCAGCACCATCCACTCGGGACGGGCATTGGTGGCGATGAAGTTGTCAATCACCCGCAGGCGCTTGATCAGCTTGGCCCGCTTCTGGCCCTTGCTGGCGGCGATCTCCTCGCGCAACTGCTCGGCGATTTCGTTGAGTTCGAGGTCTTCAAGCAGTTGCTTGAGTGCCTCGGCGCCGATGCCGACCACCGGCTCGTTCTCGATCTCGGAATCTTCAGCGAAGATCTGGTCCTCAATCTCCAGCCACTCGTCTTCGGTCAGCAGCTGCTTATAGGTGAGATCCTTATGGTCGCCGGCATCGAGCACGACGTAGCAGTTGAAGTAGACGATCTGCTCGACATCGCGCAGGGGCATGTCCAACAGGATCGCCACATAGCTGGGGATGCCCTTGAGATACCAGACATGGGAGACCGGCGCCGCCAGCTTGATGAAGCCCATGCGGTGACGACGCACCCGGCTCTCGGTGACCTCAACGCCGCAGCGCTCACAGACGATGCCGCGGTGACGCACCCGCTTGTACTTGCCGCAATGGCATTCCCAGTCCTTGGAGGGGCCAAAGATCTTCTCGCAGAACAGCCCGTCCATTTCGGGCTTGAGCGTGCGGTAGTTGATGGTCTCCGGCTTGGTGACTTCTCCCACCACCTGGCCGTTGGGCAGGGTGCGCTGGCCCCACTGCATGATCCGCTCAGGGGAAGCGAGCGTGATCTTGACGTAGTCGAAGTGGTTCTCGGTGCGGAGATTGCTGTTGGACATGGCGACGGCCTGGCGGTGAGAGGGGAAAGCTTGAGGCGATCAGGCCCCGACAGGCGGGGCCGCTGATCGGCGATCAGTCGTCGTCGTAGTCCGCGACGCCGAGGGACTCGTAGGTGGGCCGGCTGGGGGTACTGCGCCGGGGGTTGACGTCCTGCATCAGATCCACTTCCTCACCGCTGTCGGTATAGACAGCGATGTCGAGGCCGAGGGACTGCAGTTCGCGCATCAGCACCTTGAACGACTCCGGCGTACCCGGACGGGGGATCGGCTTGCCCTTGACGATGGCGTTGAGCGCCTCGTTGCGGCCCTGCATATCGTCGGATTTGACGGTGAGCAGTTCCTGCAGGGTGTAGGCGGCGCCGTAGGCCTCCAGGGCCCAGACCTCCATCTCCCCGAGCCGCTGGCCGCCCTGCTGGGCCTTGCCGCCCAGGGGCTGCTGGGTCACCAGGGAGTAGGGGCCGGTGGAGCGGGCGTGGATCTTGTCGTCCACCAAGTGCACCAGTTTGAGAATGTGGGCGTAGCCCACGGTGACCGGCTGGTCGAACGGTTCGCCACTGCGGCCATCGATCAGCTGGATCTTGCCGGGGTGCTCGGGGTCGTAGACCCAGGCCTTGCCAGGCAGCTTGGCCGCCTCTTCGAGGTAGGCCTGCACGGTCTGCTTGGACTTCTCGGCGCCATACATCTCGTCGAAAGGCACCACCTTGACGCGGCAATTGAGGTGGGAGGAGGCCCAGCCCATCAGACATTCGAACACTTGGCCGACGTTCATCCGGCTCGGCACACCCAGGGGGTTGAGCACGATGTCGATCGGCGTGCCATCGGGCAGATAGGGCATGTCCTCCCGGGGCAGGATGCGGCTGATGATGCCCTTGTTGCCGTGGCGGCCGGCCATCTTGTCGCCCACCTGGATCTTGCGGCGCTGGGCCACATAGACCCGCACCACCATGTTGGCGCCGGGCGGCAGTTCATCGCCCTGCTCGCGAGTGTAGATGCGAACATCGACGACCCGGCCCCGTTCGGTGCTGGGCACCCGCAGGGAGTTGTCGCGCACATCGCGCGCTTTCTCGCCAAAGATGGCCCGCAGCAGCTTCTCTTCGGGAGGCTGGTCGGATTCGCCCTTGGGCGTCACCTTGCCGACCAGGATATCTCCGGATTCGACATAGGCGCCGATGCGGATGATGCCCATCTCGTCGAGGCTACCGAGACTCTCTTCGGCGACGTTGGGGATCTCGCGGGTGATCTCCTCGGGACCAAGTTTAGTCTGGCGGGCTTCAATCTCGTACTTCTCGATGTGCACCGAGGTGTAGAGATCTTCCTGGACCAGGCGATCACTGACAAGGATGGCATCTTCGTAGTTGTAGCCCTCCCAGGGCATGTAGGCGATCAGCACGTTCTGACCCAGGGCGATCTCGCCGCCCTCGCAGGCGGAGCCATCGGCCAGCACCTGGCCGGCGATCACCGAATCGCCCTGCTTGACGATCGGCCTTTGGTTCAGGCAGGTGTCCTGGTTGGAGCGCTGGTACTTCTGCAGGAAGTGGGTGTGCTCGGTGCCCTGGTCATCGCGGATGACAATGGCGGTGGCATCGACGAACACCACCTCGCCGTTGACGCGGGTGATCGGCACCATGCCGGAGTCTCGGGCCACCTGGGTTTCCAGGCCCGTGCCCACCAACGGCCGTTCGGGGCGCAGCAGGGGCACGGCCTGACGCTGCATGTTCGAACCCATCAGGGCCCGGTTGGCGTCGTCGTGCTCGAGGAAGGGGATCAGGGAGGTGGCCACCGAGATCACCTGGACCGGCGAGAGCTGGACGTAGTCCACTTGCTCGGGAATGACCGTCTCGAAATCCTGCCGGTAGCGCACCGGCACCAGATCGGACGTGATGAAACCGGAGGCGTCGGTGGGCACGTCACCGGGGGCGACGCGGCACTCGTCCTCAAGGTCGGCGGAGAGATAGATGGGATTGCCCTTCTTATGGACGATCCCGTTCTCCACTTTCCAGAAGGGGGTTTCGATGAAGCCGTACTCGTTGACGCGGGCATGGGTGGCCAGCGAGCCGATCAGGCCGGCGTTCGGGCCTTCCGGGGTCTCGATCGGGCAGATGCGGCCGTAGTGGGAGGGGTGGATGTCGCGCACGGCGAAGCCGGCCCGCTCCCGGGTGAGGCCGCCTGGGCCGAGGGCGCTGATGCGGCGCTTGTGGGTCAGCTCGGCCAGGGGGTTGGTCTGGTCCATGAACTGGCTCAGCTGGCTGGAGCCGAAGAACTCCTTGATCGCCGCCACCAGGGGCTTGGGATTCACCAGTTGGGCCGGCGTGAGCGATTCGGTCTCGCCAACCGTCATCCGCTCCTTGATGATCCGCTCGAGCCGGTTGAGGCCGACGCGCACCTGGTTCTGCAGCAGCTCACCGACGGAGCGCACGCGACGATTGCCGAGGTGGTCGATGTCATCGAGGCAGGCGCCGCCGACATCGAGCTCGAGATTGATCAGGTAATCGATCGTCGAGAGCACATCCTCAGGGGTGAGGGTGCGGGTGGCATCGGGGATGGTGAGTCGCAGTTTCTTGTTGATCTTGTAGCGACCAACCCGGCCGAGGTCATAGCGCTTGGGATCAAAGAAACGGCTGTGCAGCAACTGCTGGCCGCCGCTGACAGAGGGGGGCTCACCAGGTCGCAGCTTCTTGTAGAGCTCCAGCAGTGCCTGATCTTCGGAGGCGATACCTTCGTCGTTGGCCGCCTCGATGGACTTCTGGTAGTACTCGGGGTGGCGCAGCTTGTCGAGCACATCGTTATCGGACAGACCGATGGCCCGCATCAGCACGTGGGCGTTGATCTTGCGGGTCTTGTCGACGCGGACGTGCAGCAGATCGTTTTTGTCGGTCTCGAACTTGAGCCAGGCACCCCGGTTGGGGATGACGCTGGCGTTGAAGGTCTTACGGCCGTTCTTATCCTGTTCGTCCTTGAAATAGACCCCGGGAGAGCGGACGATCTGGTTGACGATCACCCGCTCGGCGCCGTTGATGATGAAGGTGCCGCGTTCGGTCATCAGCGGCAGTTCGCCGATGAACACCTCCTGCTCCTTGATTTCGCCGGTCTCCTTGTTGACCAGGCGGCAGGTGACATACATCTGCGAGGCGAAAGTCGCATCGCGACGCTTGGCCTCTTCCACGTCATGGCGAGGGCGCTTCAGTCGGTACTCGCTGCCGATGAAGTGGAGCTCAAGCTTGCCGGTGTAGTCGGTGATCGGCGAGAAGCTCTCGAGCTCCTCGATCAGCCCCTTTTCCAGGAACCATTTGAAGCTGGCCCGTTGCACCTCCACCAGATCGGGCAGGTAGGTGACGGTCTTGGCGACCTGGATCGCGCTGCTCATGCGGTGAACCTGCGGGACGGATGGACGGGGCCTGGAACGGATGTCGACCGGCGGTGCCGGAAGCGGGGCTGGACCGGTTGGACCTCCGGTAGCCAGCGCTGGTCATGCGAAGAGGCGCATCAGCCCCGACCCTCCCCCTTGGCGGCCAGGAGAAGATGGTGGGGCCTTGCGCCTATCGAGCTCGCCGCAAGGAGAGCGTGCTGGTGACCAACAGCGCGCCGGCCATCTCCGATGACAGGGTCGCTGTCACAGGCGATGGCAGCAAAGCTGCCGCGGGTTGGTTAGGCAGGGGTGCTGCCGTGATCGACGGTGCCGTAATCGACAAAGGGAGCGCTTCCGCTTCCAGGCCAATGAAACATCATACAACGTCAAGCGGCAGCCGGAACAGGTGGGCGGCATTTGCCGTGCTGGCCAGGGCCACCTGCTCGAGGCTTTCGCCCCGCAACTGGGCCACGCGTTCGGCGACGCTGAGCACGTAGGCCGGTTCGTTGCGCTTGCCGCGGCGGGGCACCGGCGCCAGGAAGGGGCAGTCGGTTTCGACCAGGTAGCGGTCAGCTCTCACCTGGCGGGCGCACTGGTGGGTGTCCTCCGCCTTGGGGAAGGTGACGGTGCCGCTGAAGCTGATGTAGAGCCCCAGCTCCAGGAAGGCCTCCATCTCGGCCGGGGTACCCCCCCAGCAATGCATCACGCCGGCGGGGCAGCGCCCCTCGGCGGCTCTGGAGCGCAATTCGAGCAGCATCGGCTCGGCCGCGTCGCGGCAGTGGATGATCACCGGCAGATCCAGCTCCACGGCCAGATCCAACTGGGGCTGCAGCACCTGCAACTGCTCCTCGAGGTTGCTCTGGCGGAACAGATCCAGCCCCAGTTCACCGATCGCCACCACACGGTCGTCGGCCAGGGCGGCCTGGCGCAGGACGGACTGGGTGTCGCCCTGCCAGTGGCCGGTGTCGAGCGGGTGGACCCCGACCGCATAGCGCAGCTCGGGGAAGCGGTCAGCCAGGGCGCGGATCGCCGGAATTTCCGCAGGTTCGACGCAGGCGTGCACCAGGGCCTGGACACCGGCCTCCTGCCAGCGCTCCCGCACCGCCTCCAGGTCCTCGTCGAAATTGCGGAAAACGATGTGACAGTGGCTGTCCACCAACGGGGGCCGGCTGTCCGGGGGCGGGGTTGGCTGGCTCAGGCTCGCTGTGGAAGGGGCCGGAGCGCTGGTGGGCGTCGATGTCAAAGGAAAGGGGGAGGCGTGGGTGAGGAGAGCTGGGGTGGGTGCCGGTGATCGTTCAGGGCGCCGGGTTCGCTTCCATCAGCGACCGGGCACCGGAGAAGGCGACGCCGACCGAAGCCATCGCCAGAGCCAGATGCAGCTCCATTGTGACGAGTCAGGCCGGCGACAGGGCCCGGCGCCAGCTGGGCCGGCCATGGGTTGGATCGGCCGTCAAAGTGCTGCAACCAGTCTCGCTCAAGCGGTGGGATTTCCTTTCAGCCAACGCCACTGTTCTGTGACCTCAAAGAGGCTGCTGAAAAAGCTCCGATGACCTGGCCAGCGTCTTCAGATGCGTCAGAAGCGGCTCCGTCCTGGGTTGTCTGTTGCCGAACTGCGGTGGTCCGTCGCGGCCGAGACACCGTTTCAGCCCACTCCTCATCCCCAGATCGTCCTGAACCATGCCGGCATGGGCCTGGTTCGCGTTGACTCGGCACCATGGCACCGTTGGAACGGCACAGCTCAATCAAAGCTCTGTCGTGCATGACCCGTCAGGCTGGAGCGGACGGCGCTTCGGCCGATCAGGGAGTGCGCTTTGCTCCCATCGGCGTGAGCTGCCCTGATCGGGCTGCTGGACCAGGCCCCGCCGCAGTCGCGAGCTCGCCAGGGATCGTGCTGGCTCATGAGGTGCCCTGATCCTCGTGGCGCCTGGTCCAGCAGGGGGACTGCGCCACTGCCGATCGTTTTATGGGAGTGAACCATCGCGAGCTCAATGGCCAACAGAGTCGCACCAAAGCTCTGGTGTTCAACGACCTCCTGACTCCCGGAAGATCTGCCTCACAGTCGCTCCGGTCCGTCTCCAGCCAGGACCTGCCGCAGGTCCATCAAAGCCCGGATCAACGGTTCAAAGCCCGCGGCATGGCACCTGGGAAGGAAGCCGCGTCACGGGCTAAGGGAGCAGGTCGGTGAAGACTCGCAGCTTGATGGCGACGGGTCATTCCTGTGCCGGACCTGGGAGTGGATAAGGCATGCAAAGCCCATTCCTCTGGGCTTCAGGTGATCGCGCTCAAGCGCCTGAACGTCAGGCCTGGGTGGCGGCGCCGGGTTCCAGCACCTTCTTGACAGCCACAGACAGGCGGGACTTCTGGTTGGCGCCAGTGTTGCGATGCAGCACACCGACCTTGACGGCCTTGTCGATCTTGCTGAAAGCGGCGCTCATGGTGGTCTCCACCGCAGCCTTGGCATCGCTGCCCGGCTCCTGGCCGTAGGCGGTGCAGGCGGTCAGACAACGCTTCATCAGCGTGCGCAGGGCGGATTTGTAGGAACGGTTCCGCAGACGGTTGCGCTCGGCGATTTCGATGCGCTTCTTCGACGACTTGTTATTTGCCACAGGTGCTGGCGCTGACTCGACAAACAATGATCGTACCGCGTGGCCTCGACCAGGACCGCGGCACCGGGTCCTAGCTTCAGATTCCCCAGCTCCCCCGTTCCCGTGAGCGCCTCCAGTCCCGCGGCCAGCCACCGGGCTGCCACCGGTTCCGCCTCCCCCGTGCCGGTGATCGAACTGCTGCGGGATCCGGCCCAGGCCAGCGCCCGCCTGGAGGCGATCGCCGGACGCACCGGCGGCGCCCGCCTGCAGCAGGAGGAGCAGCGGGTGGCCGCGATCCTCGAGCAGGTGCGCTGCGATGGCGATGGGGCCCTGCTGGAGCTGAGCGAGCGCTTCGACGGGGTGCGGCCCGATCCCCTGCGCGTGCCCGAGGACCAGCTGCATCAGGCCTGGCAAAACACGGCACCGACTCTGCAGTCAGCTCTTCAGCTTGCCCATGAGCGCATCCTGGCCTTCCACCGCCAGCAGCTGCCGGCCGATCTGGCCCTCACCGGTCCCTATGGCGAAAGGCTGGGGCGCCGCTGGCGGCCGGTGGAGCGCGCCGGCCTCTATGTGCCCGGCGGCCGGGCGGCCTACCCGAGCACCGTGTTGATGAACGCCGTGCCGGCGACGGTAGCCGGGGTGGAGCGGTTGGTGATGGTCACCCCGCCGGGCCCTGGGGGGATACCTAATCCGATCGTGCTGGCGGCCGCCCATCTGGCCGGGGTGCGCGAGGTGTATCAAGTCGGCGGCGCCCAGGCGATCGCGGCCCTGGCCTTTGGCACCGAATCGATCCCCCGGGTCGATGTGATCAGCGGCCCGGGCAACCTCTGGGTGACTTTGGCCAAAAAGGCCGTCTACGGCCGGGTCGGCATCGACTCCCTGGCCGGTCCCAGCGAGGTGCTGGTGATCGCTGACCACAGCGCCCGGGCCGACCAGGTGGCCGCCGATCTGATGGCCCAGGCCGAACACGACCCGCTGGCGGCGGCGATTCTGATCACCACCGATGAGGCCCTGGCCGCGGCCGTTCCGGCGGCGATCGCAGCCCAGTTGGAGCACCATCCCCGCGCCGCCATCACCCGCCAGGCGCTCGAAGAATGGGGCCTGATCGTCGTCTGCGACGACCTGGCCACGGCCGCCGGCCTCAGCGACCGCTTTGCGCCCGAGCACCTGGAGCTGCTGGTGGAAGACCCCGAGCCGCTGGCCGAGCGCATCCGCCATGCCGGGGCGATTTTCCTGGGCCCCTGGAGCCCGGAGGCGGTCGGCGACTACCTGGCCGGACCGAACCACACCCTGCCCACCAGCGGCACGGCCCGCTTCGCCGGCGCCCTCAGTGTCGAGACCTTCCTGCGCCACACCAGCCTGATCCGCTTCAACCAGGCCGCCCTTGAGGCCACCGGTCCGGCGGTGGTGGAACTGGCCGAGAGCGAGGGGCTGCACAGCCACGCCGAATCGGTGCGGCGGCGGCTGGGCTGAGCACCTGCTCCGGGATGGGCCTCCCTCTGGTTCCAGGCCCGTCGGCTGTTCAGCAGGGCTCCACCGGTTGGCCAGCGGACCCGAACTGAGCTGAGCTGGCCATCGGCGGGAAGGGCGGCCGTTCAGGCGAGCGTTGCGTTGTGTCCCGGCAGCTGCGGGTCAACGGCGCCGCGTTTGCTGGGTTCAGCCCCCCGCAGACGGCTGCCGAATCTCTCCAGGCCCGCTTGGCATCGGCTTGGCACCTGGCAGCCCAGTGTGGCCTGGGCTTTGGCCTGGACGGCCGACGGCGGCTCCGATCATCTGTGGAGTTCGGCAACCGGCTATTCGGGGCTGGAGCGGTGAAACGGCTGCAGCAACAGGTCTTCCAAGCGATCGAGCAGCACCCTGAGCAGCGTCCGCTGGGAAGGACGGCCATAGGGGTCGTAACCAGCGGGTCGCAGGCCGGCCACCGCCATCGGATCCACCGCCGCCAGGGTGAGTTGCCGCTGGTCCGCCAGGGCGATGGCCGTCGCCAGCCCCTGACCGACGGAAATGTTGAGTTCAATGATGCGGCCGGCTCCCTCCCCCAGGCCGCCGTAGCCCGCGGCCGGACCGAGAACGGCCAGGTTGCTCACCTCCCGGGGCAGGGTGTGGCGATAGCCGAAGTTGAAGGTGGGCCGGGCCGGCGGCACGAAGCGCGAGAGACCGCCGCGGAAGTCGAGGGGATAGGTGAAGGTGCCGAGCGCCTCGGCTGCCGGCACGCCGCCCCTGGCCATCAGCGCCGCGCCGAGGGGTTGCAGGGGATGGGCGATCTCATCGGCGGAGCGCACATACAGCTCCGGCATCCACACGACCCGACGGGCGCCGAGGCGTTGGAAGAAGCGCGTCACGGCCAGCGCCGAGGTCTCCATCCAGGGCAGGGGCCGGGCCTGATCCGCCAGGACGCGCCGGTTCTGGACGGCATCGTTGTGGAAGATCAGCGCGTTGAAACTCAACCGCCCGGGCAGGATCGCGATGTTGGCCGGATCCAGCCGCACGCTCCATTGCGGCGAACGGGGCTGGATGCCGCTCTGGCCGTGGAAGGCGATCGCAAACACCGGGCTCTGCTGGTCGGCGCTGTCCACCGTGGCCCCGTAGGCCAGCAGGGGCCGCCCCAGGGGGTCCAGCAGATCCGAGATCAGCTGATGGCGTGAGGTCCGCCCCCCATACTCCGGCCAGAGGGCCAGCCAGCGCTGGGCTTCGTCGTCGCCGGGATCGAGGATCCGATCCGTGAGCTGGGCCTCGGCCTCCCGCACCGCCTCCAGCGGCAGCCCATACACCTCGAAGACCCAGCCCAGGGCGATGCTGTCGCGGGTGAGCCCCGGTGGGCCCAGGCCGGAGATGAACGGCACGCCGGCCCGATGGGCCAGGTCGGCGCCGAGGCTGGCATCGACGAAGTAGGCCGCGCCGAGACTGCCGTAGCGGGCCGATTCGAGGCTGCACAGCCGTTGCCCCTCCAGGGTGGCGCCGCTCAGTTGGGCGTCCGGCAGCACGGTGATCGCCGCCGCTTTGAGGGCTTTGGTGAACGCCTGGGCGGCCCGGCGGGGATCGACCGCGATCACCCGCACTCCCGTCAGCCGCAGGAAGCGGCGATAGAGCGCTGAGGAGGGGGCGAACAGGGCATGGCCGGAACGCAGGTCCGCAGGCACCTGGTTGCGATCGAGATAGGCCAGGCCCGAGCGGCCGATCGTGCCGCCGATCGGGGCGTCAAGGGCATCGCCGTGGAGCAGGGCGATGCGGGGATGGCGCAGGCCGGCCCGATCGCGCAGCTGGCGCTGCAGTTCCAGGGCCGTCATCACCCCGGCGGGCTCGTCCCCGTAGACGATGACATCGAAATGGCGCTCCCCCTGGTGCCGGCAGCGCGCCAGCGGCCGAGGCGGGGGTTGTCGGCGCGTCAGGCCGAGGCCCAGGAGCAGTTGCTGACGCCACGGCGCCACCCCCAGCAGCAGCGCCGGCGTCAGGGCGACTGCCAGAGCCAACAGCACCACCACGGCCTTGCGGCGACGGCGCTGGGGAGGCCGTAATGGAGCAGGTGGTGGTGCCGTGTTCACCAAGGAGTCGAGTCAGCAGGGTGACGATGCCAGGATCGTGTCATGGGTCCGACCAGCCACCACGGCGGAGCGTCAGCGAGACAACCAGGGGCACCGCGGCAGCGCCCGTTCAGCCCTGGCGCCTCCGCCCGGGCGTTGGTGGTGGGCCTGGTGTCAGGGAGCCTGATGGCGGGGCTGCCATCACTGCCGGCGCGGGCCCAGGCCTCCCTGGCGGCCCGATCCCAGCAAAGCCGCGCCCAGGCGGTGGCGAGCGAGCCGCCCCTGGGGGTCTGGCTGACCACGGTGGACAGCCGGGTGCTGTTCGATCCCCTGGAGCGCAGCCGGGCGGTGACCTTCCTGGTGAACCATGGCTTTCGCCGGGCGGCGCTGCCGATCTACAGCGGCGGCTGGATCTACGGCCAGCTGGATCCCGATCACAACCGGCTGGGGCTCCGGCCCGATCCGCAACTGAACGAGCCCGATGCGGTGGGGGCCACGGTCGAGGCCCTGCACGCCGGCAACCTGGAGGCGGTGGGCTGGCTGGAATTCGGCCTGATGGCCCCCCGGGATGCGGCCTGGCTGCGGGGCCGTGAGGCGCTGTTGCTGCAGGACCGCCATGGCAGCACGCTCTGGAGCGAGTCCCCGTCGCTGCAGCGGGTCTGGCTCAATCCCAGCCAACCGGAGGTGCGGCAGTTCCTGGTGGATCTGGTGGTGGACAGCTGCCGTCGCTACCGCTTTGAGGCCCTTCAGTTCGACGATCACCTGGGCTATCCGGTGGCGTTCGGCTACGACCCGGCCACCCTGGCCCTCTGGCGGGGCACCCCGGCCGGGGCGCGGCGGCCGCTGCCCGATGAAAACGACCCGGACTGGATCCGCTGGCGGGCCGACCGGGTCACCGCGTTGCTGATGGCGATCCGGGAGGCGATGCGCCAGGCCTGTCCTGACGTGCGGCTTTCGATCGCGCCCAATCCCCAGGACTTTTCCCTCAACAACTATCTGGCCGATTGGTCCGACTGGGTGGAACGGGGGCTGGTCGATGAGGTGGTCGTGCAGCTCTATCGCAACAGTGCTGAAGCGGTGGCGCGGGAACTGGCCAGCCCCAGCCTGGTGAAGGCCGCCGCCCGGGTGCCGCTGCGGATCGGGTTGCTGGCGGGGCTGCGCCAACAGCCCAAGCAGCCAGCCACCCTGCGGCAAGAAATGACGCTGTTGAAGCAGGCCGGGGTGGCCGGCATTGATCTGTTCTTCTACGAGTCGGCTCGGCAGCACTTTCCGCTGGCCGCGCCTGGCCTTGGCCTCAGCGCTTCACCAGATCCCGCACGCCCGGCACCCCATCCACAATCTCCCCCACCAGCACCTGATCGGTGAGATTGACAAACAGGCCGTTCTCCAGGACGCCCGGCAGGTTGTTGATCTCCTTCTCCAGCGCCACCGGATCGCTGATGCCGCCGGCAAATTTCACGTCCAGCACCAGGTTGCCCTGATCGGTCACCACCGGGCCGGCCTTGCGCACGGCCATGCGCAGCTCGGCGTTCCCGCCCAGCTCGGACAGCTGGCCCTGCACCTGGCGCCAGGCGCCGGGCAGCACCTCCACCGGCAGCAGGAATCCCAGGTTCAGGGTGTCGACGAGTTTGGTGGCATCGACCACCACCACAAAGCGCTCGGCCCGACGTGCCACCAGCTTCTCCTGCACGTGGCAGGCGCCGCCCCCCTTGATCAGCTGGAAGGCCGGATCCACCTCGTCGGCGCCGTCAATGGCCAGATCGATGCGGCTGATGGCGTTGAGGCTCTTGAGCGGAATGCCCAGCTCGGCGGCCAGCACCTCCCCCTGGAACGAGGTGGTCACGCCGGTGATGTTGCGCAGTTCACCGCGCTGCAGCTTGGCGCCGAGACCCTGGATCATCAGCGCGGCGGTGGAGCCCGATCCCAGGCCGACCACCATGCCGTCGTGGATCTGCTCCACAGCCGCCGCGGCCACAGCCTGCTTCATCTGGTCCTGCAGATCGGCCATCCCATCCCGTGCGGAGCGGATCGACCGTAGCAAGCGTGGCGGCGGGGCTCAGCCAGCCGGATGGGGCAGGGCCGCGGGACGGATCGAGAGCTGCAGCTCCCGTTGGCCGCGCACCACGGTCAGCGGCAGGGGCTGCCCCACTTCGGAGCTCTCGACCTGTTGCAGCAGCGCCGAGGGATTGCCCACCTCCCGGTCGGCCACGCTGACCACCAGATCGCCCCGTTTGAGGCCGGCCGCCTCGGCGGGACTTTCCGGCAGCACCCGCTGCACCAGGGCCCCATCCCGTTCGGGGAGCTGCAGCAGGGCGTCGGGATCGCGGTTGTTCTCCCGCGCCACCCGGGCGGTGAGCGGCACCAGTTGCAGCCCCAGATAGGGGTGGACCACCGAACCGCCATCGGCGAGCTGGCCGGCCACGCGCTTGGCCAGGTTGATCGGGATGGCAAAACCCAGACCCGCCCCGGGGCCGGAACGCACCAGGGTGTTGATGCCGATCACTTCGCCACCGGCATTGATCAGCGGTCCGCCTGAGTTGCCCGGGTTGATGGCCGCATCCGTCTGGATCAGGTCAAGGCGCTTGTCCGAAAAGCCGAGGCTGTTGATGTCGCGGTGCAGGCTGCTGACGATGCCGAGGGTGACCGTGCGCTCCAGGCCATAGGGGCTGCCCAGGGCAATCGCCCAGTCGCCCACCTCCAGGGCCTCGGAATCGCCCAAGGGCGCCGCCGCCAGCGGCTCACGCCGGGGTATGCGCACCACGGCCAGATCGGTGACGCTGTCACTGCCGACAACCGTGCCATCGAGCTGGCGTCCATCGGCCATCGTCACTTCCACCGTGTCCACCTGGTCGACCACATGGGCATTGGTGAGCACCAGCCCCTTGGCCGCGTCGATGACCACGCCGGAGCCCTGGCCCCGCTCGCGCATGCTGCCGGCTGGATCGCCGAACAGATCGCGCAGCAGCGGATCGAGCATGGCCGGATCAAAGGGCTGGCGGGCGACGGCGCGCTCGGTGTCGATTCTCACCACCGCCGGCGCGACCCGGCGGGCCGCCTGGGCGACGAAGCTGTGGCCAGGGCCAGGGCCTGGGAGACCGGGGCCGTCCTCGGGGAGCGCAGGGCTGGTGGCAGTCAGGCCAGAACCGGCAGGACTGGGGTCAGCGCCGGTAGCTTGGGGTGTCAGGGCGGCGACCGGCAACGGCTGCAGCAGGCCCGCCAGGCCAAGGCTCAACAGCAGCGCCAGCAGCAGCGCCGCCGGACGGACCGATGCATGGGGCAGTGGATCTTGATGAAAAAGGCGCTGCAGGCGAGTCCGTAGCTTCGGCCGCCAGCGACTCAGCGCCGTCACAAGCACTCCAGCCTTGGCCTCTCCAGAGCGACGCGGGCCTGGGCAGGGCAAGCCAAAACGGGTGAAGACAGGACGGGCCAGGGCTGGACTGCGGCTCAGGCAGCCAAAGCTAGAGGGAATCCGGCGGCGACCAGCGCAGCAGGCGATGGCGGATCTCCCCCGCACGCGTCAGCTCCAGGAGCCGGGCACCGGGATCGTCCGGCCGCCCCAGGGGGCAGGGCTGCACCGCCGGGAAGGCACAGAGCGTGGAGGGACAGGCCAGCAGGGGCACCGCCGGCCCTGGGGCCCAGCCGGAGACTGGATCGGCCTGCCAGTGTTGATGGACATGGCCAAACACCAGGCCCCGCAGCCGGCCTGAAGCCTGCAGCATCTCCAACAGGTCTGTCCCCTCGGTGAGGGCGATGGCGTCGAGCATCGGTTCACCGATCGCCAGTGGCGGGTGATGCAGCGCCACCAACAGGGGGGAATCCGAGTTCTGCAGCACCCGCTCCAGCCAGGCCAGCTGAGAGGCCCCCAACTGCCCCCCCACCCGTCCCGGCAGGTGGCTGTCCAGCAGCAGCACCTGCCAACCGGCGCAGTGGATCTCAGTGGGGGCGATCACCGCCCTGCGCCCCAGGGCCGCCCGCAGCCGCAGACCGTGATCGTGGTTGCCGCTCAGCAGCCAAGGGGATGGCAGATCGGCGAGGGGAGATGCGGCCAGCATTTCCCCCAGCCGTCCATAGCCCCCCCAGCTCTCGTCCTGGCAGAGATCGCCCGTGATCAACAGTTGATCGGGCCGTTCGCCTGCGGCCTCCAGCTGTTGCCAGGCCTGCTGCAACGCCAGTTCCAGCATCGCCGCCGGGGAGCGACCCCGGCAGTGGCCGCCTGGATCGGCCAACAGATGGGGATCACTGAATTGAAGAATTCGCAATCGCGTCACCCTTCTGCCGCCGGCACGATTCTGATTCGGCCTGAGCGGCCTAGGTTGCTCGCAGTGATTGCCGCCGGCCATGCCGTCCATTCCCCCCGGCGCGCGTCAGCGCTGCAGCCTCTGCCAGGTGGAGATCCAGGGGATGGTGGGGGGCAAGGATCTGGTGCACTTCAGCCAGGGGGCACCCGGCAGCCGGGCCAAGCTCTGGGCTCGGGTCTGCCAGTACCTGCGCACTCCTGAACAATGTGGCCAGTGCCTCAACCAGGATCCGACCCTGCGCGGTCAGGTGAGCAGCAGCGACTACTACGCCGAGGCTCCGGTGCTGGATGTCGCGGCCAGCTTCGGCCAGTCGGCGGAACCCGATCCCCTAGGGTGAAGCAGTGCCCCGCGGGCACGACCCTTTTCTGAGGTGACCGTCCCGATCCCGGGACTGGTCGTAGCAGGCAGGGGCAGTTGCACGACTGCAGGTCCGGCGGGGTGAGCCCCTCCCGCCCCTGAACAGCGGCTCGTCGCCTTGCCCCAGTCCCCTCCCGAAAACGTTTCCCAGGGCGTCACCTCCGCCTTGCCGGCCGATGTCCAGGAGAGGCGTCCGGATCCGGTCAGCGCTGGCGTCGAAGCCGAGTCCGATTCTGCGGCTGAACCCGTCGCCGCCGATGTCGCGGATGTTCCGGCTGGCGCCGATCTGGATCAGGCGCTTGCAGCGGTGGCAGGCGCGCTGGCCCAGGATCTGGGCCTGTCGGTCGTGGGGCTCCGCCTGCTCAGCCATCGGATCCCTCTGACGGTTCAGGTGCTGGTGCAACGGGCCGATGGCCTCGATGTGAGCCTCGATGAATGCGCCCGCTTCAGCGCCCCCCTAGGGGAGGCCCTCGAGGCCTCGGGCTTGCTCACCCTGTCGTACATGCTGGAGGTGAGCAGCCCCGGCATCGGCGAGGAGCTGGCCTCCGATCGGGACTTCACCAGTTTTCGCGGCTTTCCAGTGGAGGTGGCGCGCCAGCTCGAAGGCGGCGGCGAGCAGCTGCGCCAGGGCCTGCTGCTGGGCCGAGATGAGCGCATGGTGCTGCTCAACATGCGCGGCCGAACGGTCCGCATTCCCCGCGAAGAGGTGGTGCGCGTACGACTGATCTGTCCCACCGACGACTCCTGAACCGCACACCGACCACAGCCTTTCTGACGTTCCCCCTCCCTTTGCCCCCAGCACATCCATGGCCCTGGTTCTGCTTCCCGGTCTCAACAACCTGATCGAGGACATCAGCGACGAGAAGAAGTTGCCTGCCCAGGTGGTGGAGGCAGCTCTGCGAGAAGCCCTGCTCAAGGGCTATGAGCGCTACCGCCGCACCCTGTACCTCGGCATCAGTGAAGATCCATTCGAAGAGGATTACTTCAGCAACTTCGACGTCGCCCTCGATCTGGAGGAGGAGGGCTACCGCGTCCTGGCCAGCAAGATCATCGTCGAAGAAGTCGAAAGCGACGACCACCAGATCGCCATCGATGAGGTGCGGCAGGTGGCCGAAGATGCTCAAACTGGCGACACGGTGGTGCTCGATGTCACTCCCGAAAAGGATGATTTCGGCCGCATGGCCGCCGCCACCACCAAACAGGTACTGGCCCAGAAGCTGCGCGACCAACAACGCCGCATGATCCAGGAGGAGTTCGCCGACCTCGAGGATCCCGTCCTCACAGCCCGGGTGATCCGCTTTGAGCGGCAGAGCGTGATCATGGGCGTCAGCAGCGGCCTGGGCCGGCCGGAGGTGGAGGCGGAACTGCCACGCCGCGACCAGCTGCCCAATGACAACTATCGGGCCAATGCCACCTTCAAGGTGTTCCTCAAGGAAGTGAGCGAGGTGGCCAGACGCGGTCCCCAGTTGTTCGTTTCTCGCTCCAATGCGGGGCTGGTGGTGTATCTCTTTGAAAACGAAGTGCCCGAGATCCAGGAAGGATCGGTGCGCATCGTCGCCGTGGCTCGCGAGGCCAACCCGCCATCACGCGCCGTCGGCCCCCGCACCAAGGTGGCCGTCGACAGCGTCGAACGGGAAGTGGATCCGGTCGGAGCCTGCATCGGCGCCCGCGGTTCGCGCATCCAGCAGGTGGTCAACGAGCTGCGGGGCGAAAAAATCGATGTGATCCGTTGGTCCCAGGATCCCGGCCAGTACATCGCCAACTCCCTGAGCCCCGCCCGGGTCGAGATGGTGCGCCTGGTGGATCCCGAGGGACATCACGCCCACGTGCTGGTGCCGCCCGACCAGCTCAGCCTGGCCATCGGCCGTGAAGGCCAGAACGTGCGCCTGGCCGCCCGCCTCACCGGCTGGAAGATCGACATCAAGAACGCCCAGGAGTACGACCAGGACAGCGAGGACCGCACGGTCTCCGGATTGATCGCCCAGCGTGAGGAAGAAGAGGCCCTGCAGGCTGAGGCCGAGGCCCGCCTCCAGGCGGAGCAGGCCGCCCGGGCCGAAGAGGATGCCCGCCTGCGCGAGCTCTATCCCCTCCCTGAAGACGAGGAGGAGAACGAGCTGGACCTGGACCCGGGCGACAGCGCCGAAGCCTCCGCTGACCTGGCCGACGAAGCCAGCGTCGACCAGGACGCTGCTGACGAGGACGGAGCCCCAATCACCAGTGACGCCGATACCGGCGACGGGGACCTCGATGGCGCAGACGGGCCCGACCTCAAGACGGCCCGGTGAGCGCCCGGATCCGGCGGCCGGTCCTGCGCCGCTGTGTGGCCTGCCGCAACCTGTGCGATCGCCAGCTGCTCTGGCGGCTGATTCGCCAGGCTGACGGCAGCATTGCGCTTGATCAGGGCATGGGCCGATCGGCCTATCTCTGCCCAAATCGAGCCTGCCTCGAGGAGGCCAGGCGACGCAAGCGACTGCAACGGTCGCTGCGCACTCAGATTGCGGATTCCATCATCGCAACCCTCGACGCACGACTCGAGGCGAGCGACGCCGCAACCGCTAAGGCAAGATGATTACTGGCCGCAGTGTGCGAGCGGCCCGGTGGCACACCCGTTGCCCCGTTCGGCGCCCCCGTGGCCCCGACCGGAGCCCACCCGTGGCCCCGCCCCTTCGGAGACCTGAATGACCAGCAGCGGCAAAGTCAGAATTTACGAGTTGTCACGGGACTTGGGCCTGGACAACAAGGACGTGCTCGATGCCGCCGAGAAGCTGTCCATCGCGGCCCGCAGCCACAGCAGCTCGATCAGCGATGACGAGGCTTCGCGCATCCGTGACGTGTTGGTTCGAAGCACCGGGCGGGGGGCTGCGCCGGCCACGCCTCCCGTCGCCAAGGCGATTCTCTCTGTGAAAAAAGCCAGCGCCGAACAACCCGCCCAGGCATCAGCCCAGGTCGCTCCCCCATTGGCCCCGCCAGGACAACCGCCGGCCCGGCCCAGCGCCCCGGCCGCCAAGCCGAGCCCAGCGGCGGTCAAGCCGGCTGAGCCCTCGGCCAAGCCGGCCCCCGAGCTAGCCAAGGTCACGGCAGCACCGGCACTCGTCAGCCCCCCTCCCGGCCGACCTGCGGCTCCAGCTCGGCCGGCCCCGCCCGCTCGCCCACAGGCCGGAGCCCCGGCCCCGGTGCGCCCGCCGGCCAAGCCCGCCACACCGACCATCGTGGCCAAGCCCGCTCCGGCCCAGGCCAAGCCGGCGCCCGCCAAGCCCGCGGCCCCCGCCGGACCTGGTCGGCCCCAACCCCCCGTGCCGGTCAAGCCGCCGGTCCAGGTGGTGACGGCGATCAAGCCGGTCGCTGCTCCCAGCCCCAAGCCCAGCAGTCCGCCGCCGAGGCCTGTCGCCAGTCCCTCACGTCCGGCGGCCGCCACGCCGGCCCGGCCGGCGGCGAGCCCGGCCCGACCCGCGGCCGACGCCAGTCCCAGCCGCCCGGTCGCCGCTCCCGCCCGACCCGCCGCGCCAGCGCCGGCCCGACCGGCCGGCCCCCCCGCCATTACCAGGCTGCCCCAGTCACCCCAGCGCGGTGGCGGCAGCCAGGCGCCCGTGCGGCCGGCCCAGCCCAGCCGCCCCGGAGCCCCGGCCAGCCGGCCCCAGCTGGTGGGCCGGCCCCAGCCTGGCCAACCGGTGAGTGCAGGCAGCAATCGTCCCCAGCGTCCCGGAGCCCCGGCTCCGATCCGCAATCCACAGGGCGGCAATCGCCCCAGTCCCGGTCCGGGCCGTCCGGGTGCCACCCCGCTGGAACTCGTCGGCAAGCCGATCCGCCGGGATTCGGCCGGTCCTGGCACCCCCAGCGCCGGTCGTCCCGCTGCTCCAGGACGGCCAGGCATGCCGGCCGGCATGCGCAAGCCGATGGCCCCCGGCGAGCTGATGCAGCTCCAGAAACCCACCGGCCGCCCTGCCATCGCGCCGGTGCGCCGCACCGGTGAAGCGGGCAGCGACGCCGCCCCCCGCGAAATCGAAGGGGTCGTCAGGGTCGCGCCCACGGCGCCGGCACCGCCGCGCCGCCCTGGTTTCCGGCCGCCCCAGCCCCCCGGTGCCGGCACCGGCGCCGCCCGGGCCCGCCGCCCGGACTGGGACGACAGCGCCAAGCTCGAGGCCCTGCGCAGCCGCACGCCCCAGAAGCAGCGCCAGAAGGTGCACATCATCGGCGAAAACGATGATGCGCTCACCGCCGAAACCGGTGGCTTCGCCGGCGAACAGGAAGCCCTGGTGCTCCAGGCCAGCCTGGCCCGACCGGCCAAGCCAAGGGGCCCCGCGGCTGCCGCCAAGCCCACCGTGGCGGTGCGCAAGCGCAAGAAGGAGACCACCCGCCAGCGTCAGCGCCGCCGCGCCATGGAACTGCGGGCCGCCCGCGAGCTCAAGGCCCAGCGGCCGGAAATGCTGGTCGTGCCGGATGGCAACCTCACAGTGCAGGAACTCGCCGACAAACTCGGAGTCGAGAGCTCCGAGATCATCAAGAGCCTGTTCTTCAAGGGCATCAGCGCCACCGTCACCCAGACCCTCGATCTGCCCACGATCGAAACCGTGGCCGAGGAGTTCGGCGTGCCGGTGCTGGAGGACGACGTCCAGTCCGCGGCGGCCAAGACCGTCGAGATGATCGAGGAGAGCGATCTGGCTCACCTGATCCGCCGGCCGCCGGTGGTCACGGTCATGGGCCACGTCGACCACGGCAAGACCAGCCTGCTCGACGCCATCCGCAAAACCCGTGTGGCCGCCGGTGAAGCCGGGGGCATCACCCAGCACATCGGCGCCTACCAGGTGCAAGTGCCCCACGGCGGAGCCAGCAGTCGCATCACCTTCCTCGACACCCCTGGCCACGAGGCGTTCACGGCCATGCGCGCCCGTGGCACCAAGGTCACGGACGTGGCCGTGCTGGTGGTGGCCGCCGATGACGGCGTCCGGCCCCAGACCCTGGAGGCCATCAGCCATGCCCGCGCCGCCGAGGTGCCGATCGTGGTGGCGATCAACAAGATCGACAAGGAAGGGGCCCAGCCCGATCGGGTCAAGCAGGAGCTCTCCGGTCTGGACCTGGTGGCTGAAGACTGGGGTGGCAATGTCGTGATGGTGCCCGTGAGTGCCATCAAGGGAGAGAACATCGACCAGCTGCTGGAGATGATCCTGCTGGTCACCGACATGGAGGATCTCAAGGCCAACCCCGATCGGATGGCCAAGGGCACCGTGATCGAGGCCCATCTCGACAAGGCCAAGGGCCCGGTCGCCACCCTGTTGATCCAGAACGGCACCCTGCGGGCCGGCGATGTGTTGGCGGCTGGCCCGATCCTGGGCAAGGTGCGCGCCATGGTCGACGACACCGGTAAACGGGTCAAGGAAGCTGGCCCTTCCTGCGCCGTCGAGGCCCTGGGCTTCAGTGAAGTACCGACTGCCGGCGATGAGTTTGAGGTCTACACCGACGAGAAGGCGGCCCGCGCCGTGGTGGGGGATCGGGCCAGCGAGGCCCGCGCCAGCCGCCTGGCCCAGCAGATGGCCTCCCGCCGGGTGTCCCTGGCCTCCCTGTCCGGTCAGGTCAGCGAAGGCGAGATCAAGGAGCTCAACCTGATCCTCAAGGCCGATGTCCAAGGCAGTGTCGAGGCCATCCTCGGCTCGCTCGAACAACTGCCCCAGGAGGAAGTGCAGGTCCGGGTGCTGCTCTCGGCCCCGGGCGAGATCACCGAAACCGACGTCGATCTGGCAGCCGCCTCCGGTGCTGTCATCGTCGGCTTCAACACCTCCATGGCGCCGGGCGCCCGCCGGGCCGCCGATGCCACCGGCGTCGACGTGCGGGACTACGACGTCATCTACAAACTGCTGGAGGACATCCAGCTGGCGATGGAAGGCCTGCTGGAACCGGAGCTGGTGGAGGAAAGCCTGGGCGAGGCGGAAGTTCGGGCCGTGTTCACCATCGGCAAGAACGCCGTCGCCGGTTGCTACGTCACCAGCGGCAAATTGCAGCGCAACTGCAAGGTGCGGGTCCGCCGCGGCAAGGAGCTGGTCTACGAAGGCGATCTCGATTCGCTGCGACGCAACAAGGACGACGTCAAGGAGGTGGCCACCGGCTTCGAGTGCGGCATCGGCACCGATCGCTTCAGCTCCTGGAAGGACGGCGACCGGATCGAGGCCTACAAGCTCGTCACCCAGCGCCGCACCCTCAGCACCTGAGATCCCTCCCCCCGGCCAGCCCGATGAACGCCCGCAGCGAGCCCCTGCTCTGGCTTCAGCTGATCGCCGTGGGGGTGCTGCCGCTCGAGGCCCTGCTGCTGTTGCTGTTCCTTGCCGGCAGTGACCCGGGGCCCGTCCCCGGCCTTGAGCGACTGCTCTGCTGGGGGCTGGGGGGGCTGTTGCCCGCCTTGGGGCTCTGGCGTCGACCCGCCGACGTCTGGTCGCTGCTCTTGCTGCAGACCCCTGTGCGGGCGCGTCGTCCGATTCAGCAACGGCTCAGTGCCCTCCAGGAAACGCCTGTCCTGCGGGTGGGGCTGGTGGCGGGCTCGGCGCTGCTGCTGGGCCTGCTCTGGTGGTGTGACGACCATGCCGCAATCGCCGGCCCCTTCTCGCCCCTCTCCGCGAGCCCCAGGCTGGTGGCGCTGTTGCTGGCCGCCCCGCTGCTCGCCCTGATGCTCTGGCAATGGCAGCAGCTGCTCCAGAGCCTCTGGCTGCTGAGCCGTGGTCCTGGTGCGATGGACGCAGTGACACCGATGCTGACCAAGGATCTGGAGGCGCGCCGTCTCTGCCTGGGCCTGCCCCTGCTGCTGCCCGATCCCCTGCCCGAGCGGCTGCCGCAGTCCCGCTCCCCAGGCCGGGCAGCCCCGCCCCGTGCGCCGGAGGCTGTTCCCACCAGTGCGCCCGCCGAAGCGCCTCCGGGTCCGTCGAAACCACCGGTTGCCCAAGGGGAGTCCGTGGAGACGGCTGTTCAAGCCGATGCGATGGAGACCGCCCCAGCTGAGCCCCAGGGTGGCTCCAAGACGGCCGGCCGCCAGGAGCCTGAAGCTGGGCAGACGCGCCAGGGCGAAGAAAAGCCGCCCCTGGCAGCCATTGGCGCTCCTGGATCCCTGCTGGAGCCTCGGCCTGGGGACGCAGCCTTAGGGGATGCCGTCAGCGCTGCCGGGCCCGATTCCCCCGCGATGCCGGCGACGTCCTCCCCAGTTGAGCCGCCGGCCACCGTGTTGCCAGCCGCCACGAGCAGCGACACGGCGGGCATTCCCGAACCACCAGACCTGGCTTCCGCCAGCGGTGAGCGCCCCCTCCCCTACCAGCCCAAGGAGGGCAATCCCGCCGCCGCCTTGGAACGCAACGACGCCAAGCCAAGGTCCCAGCCCCTCGAGAGCCCGGTTGCCCCTGGTGACGATGAATCAGCTTCTTCAGCCGCTGTCCCGGTTGCGGTCGAACCAGAACAGGGAACCAAAGATGGCGAGGGCCGAGACCTGGATCAACAGATCGGTTGAGGCCAGCTCGCCTCCGGCCGAGGCCCGCATCGCCATGGTGGCCAGTCCCAGGCCGGCGGATGCCACCAGGGCGAACCACAGGCCCCGGCGCAGGCTGCGCCACGGGGTGCGGGCCTCCAGCAACAGGCGGCGGCGAAGCTCGGGATCGAGGGGACGAGGCGCCCCGGGATCGGACCCGGAACCGGGGCGTGGGGCCATCTGGCGTGCCGATCGAAGGGACTAGGACCGGATGCTACTTTCGGTTCGATGCCGGTGTAGCTCAGTGGTAGAGCAACTGATTCGTAATCAGTAGGTCGCAGGTTCAAATCCAGTCACCGGCTTTCAGAGAAATCCAACGTCCCCTCCACCTGAGCAGTCACCGCAACTGTTCTGGAGCTTTCCTCAGACAGGATCCTGGGGTACTTAGGGACTCCTGAAAAACGTTTCGTGAGCCTGGGTCAAACGCAGCAGCGGACCAGG
>JBAXXM010000014.1:0-79322 GCA_037127935.1 Synechococcaceae cyanobacterium ELA739 | reverse complement strand
TCCCTTGTCTTTGACAGCACACGCGCAGGCCGCGGTTTTCTTTTTCAGGAGTCCCTATCTACTTTGGCAGCTCCAGCGTCGACTGACGGATCAGCCACGCCATTTGGACTGGGTGAATGGTTCCACTTTGATCGTGTCCCCCCAAATGCACGGAGCCACCGGCAATCTCTATGCAGGTTTGCATGAATGGCCCGATATGCCATTTGTGCTGCATCTGTTGAGGCCGATTGATCACATGCTCGATATTGGCAGCAATGTTGGTAGTTATACAGTTTTGGCTGCGGCTGCGATCGGAGCCTCCTGTACGGCCTGTGAACCCGTACCCTTGGCCTTGAGTGGTCTGCGGGCCAATATTGCTGCTAATAGTATTGAGCATTTGGTCTCGATTGTCGAGGCTTGCATTGGCGCTGAGCATGGAGAGGTTCTGTTCCGTACTGATGCGGGGCCGATGAACTGTCTGGTCTCTGTTGCCGATGCCTGTTCCACCCTGGTGGTTCCGAGTTTGCCGGTCGATGCCTTACCTGCAGCTTCGGCAGCCTGCTGCTGGAAGGTCGATGTTGAAGGCCTTGAGGCTCAGGTGTTGCGTGGCGCGATGAGCTCCCTGCGCAGTCCTGCCCTGCAGGCCATTTTGCTTGAAAATCGCTCCGATGAGGTTGCCTGTACCATGAGCGAGCTTGGCTTTACGCCCTGCAATTACGATCCTTGGACTCGCCTTCTGCTCCCGGGGCAATCCTCAAGTGGCGCCAATCAGATCTGGATCCGTGATCTGGATTGGGTCGGAGACAGGTTGCGATCAGCGCCAACTTTCCACGTGTTTTCTGAACAGATCTGAGATTGCAGTGATTCGTGTCCTTCATATCATCCCCTCGATCAGCCCCCTGCGTGGTGGTCCCAGTGCGGCGGTGATTGGCATGGTTCGCGCCCTGCGCGCTCAGGGTGCCGACGCCGCGATTCTGACCACCAATGATGCTGGCCCGGGCCTCGATCTTTCCTTGCCCATTGGTCAATGGCATGACCACCAGGGTGTGCCGGTGCTGGCCTTCAAACGCTGGAGTCCACCGATCCCGCCACTGCGTGAGTTCGCCATCAGTCCTGGTCTGAACCTCTGGCTGGCTGGACATCTTGATCAATACGACCTTCTCCACATTCACGCTCTCTTCTCCTGGCCTTCGACGACTGCCATGATGCAGGCACGTCTGGTTGGTGTGCCCTATCTGTTGCGAACCATTGGCCAGCTCTGTCGCTGGAGTCTGGCTCGCAGCCCAGGCCGTAAGCGTCTGCTGATGACCCTGGTTGAGCATGCCAATCTCACCGGTGCCCAGGCCCTTCACTTCACGAGCGAGGCCGAACGCGCCGAAGCCGCTGATCTGGGCCTGTCAACTCCAACCCTGGTCTTGCCCCTGGGCGTCACCGCACCGCAGCCCGACCTGACCGATGATCACGCTCCACCGAATGACCGCACCTCATTTCTCTTTCTTTCCCGCCTCCACCCAAAAAAACGCCTCGAGCTTTTGCTGGAGGCCTTCGCGCTTCTGCAGCAACGCTTGCCCGATGCCGCCTGGCGGCTCAGCATCGCCGGAGATGGAGATCCAGTTTACGTTGCCCAGTTGAAGCGGAAAGCCGAGGCCTTGGGCCTGGCGTCGCGTTGCCGCTGGCTTGGATTTGTTGAGGGTCCTGCCAAGTGGCGTGAACTCCGTGGCGCCCACTGGTTCGTGCTGCCCTCAGCTTCCGAAAATTTCGGCATCGCTGCTGTCGAGGCCTTGGCTGCCGGCACCCCGGTCCTGGCCAGCGAGGCCGTTGCCGTCGCCCCTGTGATCGCCGCCGCAGGGGCTGGTCGGCTCATCCCTTCTGATCCTTCAGCGTTGGCTGACAGCCTGGCTGCTGCCATGGACGGCCCACCGGCTGCGATGGTGGTAGCCGCCCATAAGCTGGTGGAAGCCCGCTTTGCATGGCCTGCCATTGCCCAGCAGCTTGAGCGGGCCTACCTCAACTGTCTTGCATGACTACGCTGATTCTGATTGTGTTGTTCAGCGGACTGGCCCTGCTTCTGGCCGACGGCAACTGGAAAGGCGGCTTGATGTTCACCCTGCTGATCGGTTTTCTCCAGGATCCACTGCGCAAGCTCACCCCAGGCCAGCCTGCCTTGTTTGTTGGCTTCGTATTGATTGCTTTTGCCTGTTGCTGCCTGGTCTTGTTGGATCGTCGTGAGCACCTAAGCCTCAGGGTCATGTTCTGGGGTTCACCGTCATTGACTCAGTGGGCGCCGATGTATTTGGCCCTCATTGTTTTCCAGGGTTTAAACAGCCTGGTGCGTTATGAGAACCCCTTGCTGTCTGTTATCGGAGTAGGCTTTTACATCGCCCCTGCACTTGGTTTATGGATGGGCTTCCAGGTCGGTGTCTCCCCACCGCTTCTGCGCCGCATTTTGTTCCTTTATTTGATCGGATCAGCCGTTTTTGCAGTCTCAGTCTTTCTTTCGTATCGCGGTTTTTCCAGCCCCTTGCTCAGTGAAGTTGGCTCGGGAATTCTAATCAATTTTCGCTATGGCTTTGAGGTCAAGGGGGCAAGCGGTTTGTGGCGTACGAGCGAGATTGCTGCCTGGCAGCTTGCCGCCGCAGCATGCATCGCCTTCAGCCTGGCTCTCAGCTTACGCGAATTGAACTCAACCATTGGCCTGGTTCTGGTTTCCATGGCTTTCACACTTGTTGCTCTGTTTACGGGGCGCCGAAAGTCGTTGGTTTTAGTCGTGTTATTTCTTGCTCTCTATCTGCTTCTTTTTGGTCGACGCGCCTCAGCGGCTTCAAGGGAGCAATTGATCACTGGTGTGCTTGGTGCAGTCGGTGTAGGTTATGGAGTTTTCAGTTTGCTGTTGGTTGGTGAGCTTGGTTCCAATTTTAGTGAGTACCTGTTGCGTGCCGGCACGGCCTGGGGTGACATTGGTACCAGGTTTAATGCCTTTGCTGTCGGCGGCATAGGTACGGCCCTGGAGATTGCTCAGGGGATTGGGCTTGGAGCGGGTTCAATTTCTCAGACTGGAAATCTCCATCTTGAAGGACTTCAAAAAACAAGTCAAATGGCCTACATCAGTGAGAGCGGTAGTGGCAAGATCATTGCTGAGCTTGGTGTGCCAGGTTTGTTAGTGCTTTCGGTGATTTTTGTTTTGCTAGCAAAAGTAATCTGGTATAACTTTTCCCTAATGCGTCGTTTGCCACCCCAGATCTTTAATCTCTATATCGGTCTCCTTGCTTTTTCTATTGCAAATATCCCCTTCTTTCTAACAGCATCTCAGGTATATGGGGATCCGTTTGTTTTGATTGTCTTAAGTCTTTGCCTAGGTTCCAATCTTTCCATGCCTGCTTTGTTGGCCACGTTTCAGCGACGACAACTTGCTGTTCAGCGAGACTCTGCTGCTGTTTTAGGTGGTTTTGGTTGAATGACTCTTCCTGCTTCATCTCTTTCCGTTCTGCTGATCAGCTTCAATGAGCAGGAGAATATTGGCAGAACGTTGGAGTCTCTTTCTTGGGTTTCTCGTGTTGTTGTCGTCGACAGCGGTAGTACTGATTCAACTCTTGAGATTTTGGGTTCTTTTCCTTCGGTGCATCTTGTGCATCGTTCCTTTGATAATTTTGCAAATCAGTGTAACTTTGGCCTCGGTTTCATTAATTCGTCTTGGGTCCTCAGTGTTGATGCGGACTATGTGATTTCGCCAGCATTGGCCATAGAAATTAAAGCTGCTCTTTCGGGAGTTGCATCTGATGTTCAAGCCTTTGTGATTCCTTTTCGTTACTGCGTCGCCGGCAGGCCTTTGCGGGGGACGGTTTTGCCCCCACGGTTGGCACTTTTTCGCCGGGGCTGTGGTCACTATATCAACGATGGCCATGCGCACAAGTTAGTCGTTTCAGGTCGAATGGACTATTTGCGAGAGCCGATTCTGCATGATGATCGTAAACCTCTGAATCGCTGGTTGTCTGCTCAGCATGGCTACCTTCGGCTAGAGGCTGAAAAGTTATCGCATTCCCCTTCCAGTCAACTTTCTGCTACTGACCGTCTGCGTAAACATACTCCTTTTGCTCCATTGGCCATTTTTTTTGTTTGCCTCTTTTTTAAGCGTGGAGTGCTTGATGGCTGGCGTGGTTGGTTCTATGCTTTCCAGAGAATGTATGCAGAAATTCTGTTGAAACTTATCCTGCTGGATCTGAACCGTGTGCAGCCAGCGTCATCAAAGGCTGGATTGTGACTTAAGGTTCATCGCTGTACTTGACTCAGCGTCATTAATGTTTGTGATTTTTGATGTCTCTTTTGGGCTTTTCTCTCTCTCCGTAGTTCAGTGATGCCAATATTTTATTCCAGCCTATCCGCTTTTCCCTTGATGATTTTCTGTTCTGCTCCTGTTGCAAGCTTTGATGATTGCCTTACTTCAACCTGATTTCCTGTGATCCAGAAATCTCGGGTCCTGATCAGTACTATTCGCCCTGACTCCGGTGGTGTGCCGGCCAAGTTGTTCTGGGTCATCGGTGAGCTTAAGTTGCTTGGACTTGTTCCTGTTGTGGCTTGGTATGAGCCTTGGAGCCGTACTCCCAGGCTTTCTGTCCCTGCCCATGCGGTGTGTAGTTTCCGCCGTCCCGGGCAATGCCAGGAGCCTGTGTTCGGCGAAACTGAGGGGCACGGATTTGGTGCCTGGCTGCCTGAGCTGGAGTTTACCCACTTCCTGCCCGGCCGTGCATGGCGTCAGCTGATTCGTTCCTGTCAGCTTCATCTGTCCGTCACTGGTAATCCGCTCTGCGCTTTCCGTTATACCGCTTTGCAGCTGCCCTTTCTGGCCTGGGTCGGAACGCCCTGGGAGGGTGATCGTGTCGACCGTGTCCGCACGTTTCCAATCCCTCGTCGGTTGCTTGATCAAGTTTTTAATGCACCGATTCTCCGCCGCTTGGAGCGCGAGGTGCTCCAGGATCCACGTGGTCGCATTCTGACAATCAGTCAGGTTACGGGCCATGCCTTGCAGAGGATTGGTGGACGCTCGATGGATGGAGTCCTTTACCTGCCGCCAGACTCCACCCTGTTTAACCCGCTCCCGGAGTTGTCTGTGCCTTGGCGGATCGGCTTTTCAGGTCGCTATAGCGATCCCCGCAAGCAGATCGGGCTGCTGCTCGCCGCAGTCCGTCGACTGGCCGATCAAGGCTATCCCGTTCAGCTCGAGCTCACCGGCGAGCGCGACGGTTCCTTTCTCGATTCTCAGTTGCAGGATTTGGCCATTGCTGATCGCGTTCGCTGCCATCCCTATCTTTCGGCCTCCGAGATGGCTGCAGTGATTCAGCGTTGGAATTTGTTCGTGATTCCTTCCTACCAAGAGGGGCTGTGTATCGCTGGCCTGGAAGCGATGGCTTGCGGGGTGCCGGTGGTCAGCACCCGTTGTGGAGGCCCTGAGGATTTCGTGAATTCGGGCGAAACTGGTTTTCTGGTCGATTCTGATGAGTGTGCAATGGCGGCAGCGATCCATACACTTTGCACGGATTCTATGTTGCACCAAAAACTTAGTGCTGGTGCCATTGCCTGGGTGCAAGCCAACGCCAGTGAGCAGGAGGCACGTTCCATTTTTCGACGGCACCTTAGCACTGTTTATCCAGGCCTAACTGGCTTCCAGTAAGACGAAATTTTCATTTATGCCAGTTCCAACTTATATCTGGGATTCAGGTCACGCTGCCCACACCTCATCTTACCTGCTGAGGCCAGTTGAGTTTTGGCTACTGTCTCTCTCAATACATTCCAGCAGGCCACTTCGGATTCTTGACCTCGGTTGTGGAAATGGTTGGTTGAGTGGCTGGCTCCATGAAAGAGGCCATGATGTTGTTGGTGTTGACCCCTCGGTTTCTGGTATCCAGCAGGCTCGAAGTCATCATTCGAAAGTCCGCTTTGAATGTCTTGAGGCCGAACAGGACATACTGTCCAGTCTGTCTTTGCCTCCATTTGATCTTGTGATTAGCACAGAGGTCGTTGAGCACTGTTTCTCCCCTCGTACGTGGGCGGACACCGCTTTTGCAGCTCTACGTCCCCGTGGTCGGTTTATCTCCAGTACACCTTACCATGGCTATTTAAAGAATTGCGCTCTTGCCATCAGCGGTAAGATGCATGGCCATTTTACTGCGCTTTGGGAAGGGGGTCACATTAAGTTTTTCTCGCGACTCACGTTGACGTCCTTGTTGCTTGATGCTGGCTTTGAAAACCTTGTTTTCCAAGGTGCAGGACGGTTTCCCTTGCTGTGGAAATCGATGCTGATGATGGCTGAAAAGCCTGATCGGATTTAGCCATCATGTGCGGCATTGCCGGCTTGATTGGTCGCTCCCCTCAGGGTTTCGCTGAGCGTGTCTCTCCTCACCTCGTTCACCGTGGACCCGATGATGGCGGCATCTGGCAGGCAGATGGGGCTTGCCTGGTGCATCGCCGACTGGCGATCCTTGATCTCTCCCCCGCCGGTCATCAGCCGATGGCGACGGATTGCGGCCGCTGGCAGCTGGTGTTCAACGGCGAGATCTATAACCACGTAAGCCTGCGTCAACAGCTTGTCCAGGAAGGGGTCAGCTTTCGCGGTAGTAGTGATACGGAAGTCTTGCTTGCTTGGTTGATCCGCCATGGTCCGGCCGGGCTGCATGCCCTGCGCGGTATGTTCGCCTTTGTGTTATTGGATCGCCAGGAGCGCACGGCTTTGTTGGCCCGCGATCCCAACGGCATCAAACCCCTTTATTGGTGGCAGGGCCCTGCCGGCGAGCTGGCTTTCGCCTCGGAGCTTCGCGCTTTGCTGGCCAGCGAGTTGATGGAGCGCCGCCTCGATCGTCTCGCCCTCACCAGTTTTCTGGCCACCGGTTCGGTCAGCGAACCCGCGACGTTGGTGGCTGGTATCCAGCGCTTGCCGGCTGGCCACCTGGCCCATTGGCGTGGCGGCGCTCTGACGATCGAGCCCTGGTGCCCAATCCCGGAGCAGTTGCTGTTTGGCGGTGCTGGGCCCTTGGCCAGCAACAATCCTCGACCGGAGGACAGCCACAACGCTGTTGAAGATGCGCTGGCTCAGACCCGCGCCGCCTTGGAGGACTCCGTGGCGGCCCACATGGTCAGCGATGTGCCCGTGGGACTTTTTCTCAGTGCCGGGCTGGATTCCGCCTCCTTGTTGGCGTTGGCGCCAAGGGGCCTGCGCACCTTCACGATCGGTTTTCCGGAAGCCGGCGCTGAAGGCTTCGATGAAGCGGACCCCGCTGCCCGCCTCGCGTCCCATTTCGGCGCCGAACACACGCCGTTGCCCTTCACGGCCCAGCAGGCCCGCTCCTGGTTGCCGCAGTTCCTGGCCAGTCAGGATCAGCCTTCGATCGATGGTTACAACACCTGGTGCGTGGCCCGCCTGGCGCGCGCCCAGGGCATCAAGGTGGCCCTCTCAGGCCTGGGCGGCGATGAGCTGTTCGGCGGCTATCCCAGTTTCCAGCAGGTACCCAGACTCCACCGTTGGCGCCGGAGCCTCGGCATTCTCGGGCCGTTGGCTGCCAAAGCGCTTCGCCATGGGCCCAAGGGCCATCAGGCTCGCCGCCAGCGCTTAGCGGACTGGTTGCAGCAGCCCCCGTCTGCGGCCGCCGCGCACCGTTGCTTTCGCGGCCTGTTTGCTCCCTCGGAAATTGCCAGTCTTCTGCGGCACTGGGGTCTTGATGGCGCCCATGTCGCTCCGCCCATCAAGTCGGAGCCAGCGGGGCTCCAGGCTGCCGATACCGTGGCCTGGTTGGAGGGCACCACCTACCTGCGGAATCAACTCCTGCCTGATAGTGATGTCATGGCGATGGCCAGCGGCCTGGAGTTGCGTCTTCCCCTGGTGGATGCGTCCCTGCAGCGCAGGCTCTCCCCCCTTCCTTCGGAACTGCGGCTTGCCGCCGGTAAGCCACTGCTGGCCAAGGCCGTTCCCGAACTGCCGGGTTGGTTCCTGGATCGTCCGAAGCAGGGATTCCGCTTCCCCTTTCAACTCTGGCTGGATGATCCGACCACACCCCTGCCCCTGCATCTTCCCTGCACCCCGGCCAACCTTGATCTCAGACCCTGGTATCGCCGCTGGGCCTTGATGGTGCTGCAGCACTGGCTGCAGGAGCATCTGAATCTGTCGCTTGAAGCGTGCACGCTCCCTTGAGTGCCCATGGTGATTCAGAACCTTGACCGCTACCGCACCCCTGCCGACTACAGCCCGGGCCGCTCGGGTGTGGTTCTGAGTCTCTGGTTTTGCCTGGGTTCCCCGCTGCTCTCGGCGTCCTGGCTACCTGGATCCGCCTGGCGGGTGTTCTTGTTGCGCGGCTTTGGCGCCCACATCGGTTCCGGCTGTCGCCTGAAGCCGGGCCTGCGCATCAAATTTCCCTGGCGTTTTCGCTGCGGTGACCATTGCTGGTTGGGGGAGGATGTCTGGATCGACAACCTGGCTCCGGTCCGTCTGGGTGATCGCGTCTGCCTCTCCCAGGGGGCCTACCTGTGCACGGGGAACCATGATTTCCGCTCCCCGGAATTTGGCCTGCGCCTGGGGCCGGTCTGCGTTGGTTCCGATGCCTGGATTGCGGCACGGGCCGTGTTGGCACCAGGAACTGTGGTCGGAGAGGGGGCGGTGGTCGGCCTGGGGGCGGTTACCGGTGGAGAGATTGCCCCAGGGGTGATCCTGCGGGGCAATCCGGCCGTAGCTGTGGGCTTGCGTTGAAGGGTACAGCACTGAATCGATGCGCGATTCAGCAGTGCATCGGCATCACCCATGCTCCCGACCGGGCCGATACAACAACGTGCAAGCTCTTGATGGTCAGGAATCGTTTTTGATGGTGTCTGTAGCCATGAATCGCCCATCCCAGGCCGATTTGCCCAGGTCCATGCCGCCAAGGGCTCCCCTTTCCTGGCCTGCCTACATGCGCCTGTTTTGGCTTTGGCCGATGTTCAGCTTCACAAACCAGCATGCACTGGCCGCAAAAAAAACGCTTAGCGCATAAATTCGGTTCATGCCCCGCCTTGCACTTTCCACTCGGCTTCCCCTGCGGAAACTTGCCGATCGCCTTCGCTGGCGTGGAGAGCGCTCCCGCATGGCCAGGCTCACCATCGTTTCCCAGTACTTTCCTCCAGATTTCGCCGCCACGGGCCAGTTCATCGAAGATTTGTCCCGCCGTCTGGCCGAGCGGGGCCTCCAGAATCTGGTGTTGACCGGTCAGCCCGGCTATGCGTTTCATGCCGGGCAGGCGGAGCGGATTGAGTTTCTGCCGAACCGCTGCATCCGACGTACCGCCACCTCATGCTTCTGGCCCGAACGGATTCGCGGGCGGGTGGTCAATAGTTTGTTGTTTTGTCTGCGCACTCTGTTGCGCTTGCTGCGCCAGGGCCGTCGTGGTGATCTGCTGCTGTTCACCACCGAGCCGGCCTATCTGCCAATTGTGGGCTGGTTGTCCCATGTGTTGACGCGTGCGCCCTACGTCGTACTCGTCTATGACCTGTATCCCGACATTGCCATCTCCCTTGGGGTCATCGGCAGGGATCATCCCCTGGCTCGTCTCTGGCGCTTTTTGCAGGCTTCCAGTTTCACGGCAGCGAGCGAAATTATTGTTCTCAGCACCACCATGCAGGATCATCTGCGCAGGAATTATCCTGGTGTAGAGACTCCGATCACCGTGATTCCCAGCTGGGCCGATCCCGACCTGATTGCCCCAATTCCCAAGCCCCATAATCGTTTTGTTCAACGTTATGGTCTCGCCACTGGCTTCACGGTTCTCTATTCAGGCAACCAGGGCCGCTGTCATGACCTTGACACCTTGCTTCATGCCGCCCAGCAGTTGCGCCATCAATCCGATATTCGGTTTTTGATTGTCGGGGGAGGAGCCCAGCACCGATTCCTGGTGGAAAAGGTTGATGCCTGGCAGTTAGAAAACGTCCAATTTCTTCCTTACCAGGATGCTGAAGTTCTGCCTGAATTGCTCGCCGCCGGTGATCTGGCGATTGTGAGCCTCCTGGAGGCGGCCGAGGGTCAGGTTGCCCCCAGCAAGCTCTATGGCCATCTGGCTGCGGCCTGTCCGGTCGCTGCAATCTGTTCACCAAAATCCTATCTACGCACCGAAGTCGCCCGTGCTGGATGTGGCGCCGCTTTCGCCACCGGCGAATCGGAACGACTGGCGGCGTACATCCAGGCGTTGGCGGCCGATCCAGAGCAAGCGCGTCGGCTGGGTCAAGCCGGCCGCCGTTACCTGCTGGCGACATCCACACCGGCTCTGGTTGTGCAGGCTTATGCCGAACTCCTGGCCCGTCACTTACCGCTTCTTCACAAGACCTATGCTCAACCCGTTGTCGCCGATGCCGAAACCCTGCCGTTCCCTGAACGACTTGATCCCATGGCAACTGGCCTCAGGGTTGAAGTCAAGCGCTGATTCGTCGTTGTGAGTGATCAATCTGAGGACCCAGTGTCCAGCCAAAACAGCTTGGCTCAATCGGATCCCCCCATGGACGGACCAACCAACCAGGGTTCAGACCTTGAACATGCCGCATCCGGTGATGGACCACAAGGGTCAGATACGCTGTCATCAGAGTCCGTTCTTGCCCAGTCCTTGTCTTCGGATGTTGTCTCTTTAGACCCTTCTTCCTCTCGGGCCGCTTCGTTGGACGCGCTTCCTTTGGCTGGCGATCGAAACGGCGCTGATGCATCAGCCGTTGGGCCGCTCAACCGCAGGCTTGACGCCTGGCGCCAGAGGTTGCCCGCTTCGCTGAGATCCTGGCTGCCCTCCATACCACCACCAACCCTGCGCAATCTCTGGCTGTTGTTGGCTTTGCTGGTGGCGACCCAGAATGTGTCGGTGTTTCACAGCAGCCAGTCCGCCAACGTCACCGTCCTGGCTGCCATGATCTGGGGCGGGGCCCTGATCTGTATCGAGGATCAGCTTCAGGATCTCGATCCCAGACCCGGTCTTGTTGGCCTGTTGTGTGGCACGAGTCTGCTGATCTGGGTGCTGGCGCGGACGGCCGTCATCCTTTACTGGGACGGCATGATCTACATGCTTGCCCCCCTGGCCGGGCTTGCCCTCACGCTGGTCTGCCAACCCCTGCGTCAGTTCGGTCGATTCCGTGACCCTTTGCTCTGTTTGTTGCTGCTCCCCTCGTTTGCCCTGTTGCTGCGCGTGCTTCCCGAGCAACCGCTGAGTTTGCTTACAGCCAAAGGAGCGGGCTTCTGGCTTTCGATCCTCGGACTCGATGTTGCTGTCAATGGCCGAAGTGTGATGTTGCCTGGGGGTGGCGTCCAGGTGTTGGCAGCCTGCAATGGCCTGGACATGATGGCCCAGATTCTCTGTGTCGGGCTTGTCTTTTTGCTCGCCTTCAGAATACGATCCTGGTCCAGTCGTCTGCTGCTGTTGTTGGCTGCTCCGGCAGTCGGCCTGGTTTGCAACACATTTCGGATTGCTCTGCTGGCCGTTTGTGCCAGTTTTGGTCAGGGTAAAGGTAGTGGTTTGTTTACGTTTTTCCATGAAGATACCGGGTCCTTGGTCTTTTCCGGTGTTGCCGTGTTTGTGTATGGCACGCTCTACATGAACCTGCTTGAGCGCGAACTGCCTCCCCTTGCATCGGTTGCCGAGGATCTTGAGCCATGAGCCCATCCCCGGCGCTCAAGTCGCCGTTTTTGGTGCGCTGGATGGGCGTCCTGGCGGCAGTGGCAGCACTGACTGCTGTTCAGGCCCTGTTCCTGCCCCGCTGGCCCCGCGCCCAGGTTCTGCCGTCCTCTTCCCTTCAGGCGTCCTTGGCTGCTGCTGGCCTGGACCCCCAGTCCCTGCTCACGCTTCCTCCAGTCCGGGGTTATGAAAAATCCCTGTCCCCCATCTTGGGCTGGCGCCTGGCTGGCGGGTCTGAACTGCGGTTGGTCCACGGAAATGTCAGGCAACGCAAGAGCTTTCAGGCTGCTTTTCTTGCCCGCGACCGTCGAGAATTGACCTTGCGAGACCGTCAGCTTGATGTCCCCATCCCAGGCAGTGCTGTTGGCTTGATCCAAGCCAAGCCAGGATTTCAGACCTGTCTGGTCCCGGATTTAAGCCTGCAGAGCGGAATGGCGATCACCGCCGATTCCCTCTCTCTGGCCTCCGACCGACGTGTGGCAAGTCGGCTCGACACCATCAAGGGTCTGCTGGGTCTTCAACCGACGCGCAGCTTTGACTGTGTCTTGGTCAGCCTGCGCAGTGGGACCAGCACCCGTCCTGGCACCAAACTCTGGCGAGATGTTCTCAACATTGTTTCGGCAAGTCTGAACAAACCGCCTCGGTCATGATGTCCAATTCTTGGCGGCGTTGGCTTGGCCGTCAGCCGGTGGCCAGCGATCAAATCAATCGTGCGACGCCAGGTCCACCCCTGCCCTACAGCTGGATTCTCACCAACCAACTGGCCATTGGTCCCATGCCTGTCAGTCCCCTGCATTGGCAGCAACTGGATCAGGCTGGTCTACGCGGACGTTTCAGTTGTTGTTATCCCCAGGAAGATCGTTCGCCGCCGCTTCCCCAGGGCTGGCTGAATGCCCAGGTTTCCCTGCCCGATCATCGTCAGCAAGAAAGACTGCAACAAGAACGATTGGTGCAAGCGTTATCCACCGCTGAGCAAATGCTGGATACGGGCGCTCCTCTGTATGTCCATTGCTTGGCAGGTATTGAGCGCTCTCCTCTGGTGGCCATCGGCCTTACAGCCCGCAGGCGTGGGATCAATTTGTATGAGGCCCTGGATTGGGTCCGCCGTTGTCATCCAGCAGCGTTGCCCATTTACGACCATCTTGAGCTGCTGGAGCAGGTCTTGAAAGGCTGAATATGAATTATCTCGTTTGGCCGGGAAAAGATTTTTCCTGTCGCTTATTTGATTGGGTTTTGGGTTGATCTCAGCGCTTGCCGCCAAATGGATTGCGTAGACGTCGCCCCAGCCAACCAGTTGGACCACCACCCGTGGAGCGCTTTCCACCTGATTTGCTGGATTCTACTATCCCTAGATCCTTGATGGTGGTGGTTCCATTGGATTTATTGTCTTCTGCTGTCGCTGCTTCTTGATAAGATTGCGCGACATAGCCGTCTCGAATGTAGCGGTTTGACACGTAGGAATTGCGATAGGCGTTTTTGGCGTAGGAGCCGGCGTAGCCATTGCGCAGGTAGGAATCCCGATAGCGTTTGATGTAGCCTTTCAGGCCCCGACCGTATCTTCCATAGCCTTTGCCGCTCTTGCCATAAGCACCAGCATAGGCGTAATGGTAATAGTAACCATATTCATAGCCATAGTCATTCAGGCGGCTCGGGAAGGTTACCTGGTTACAGATCAGGCCCAGCACATCAACGCCCGTGGCTTTGATGCGCCGGCAGGCTTGGGGAGCCAGTTGCCGGCTCACTTTGCCGAGGCCAACCAGGAACAGGATGCCATCAAGCTTTTCGCCCAAAAGGATCGGGTCGGAGAGCATCAGACACGGTGGTGCATCCCAGAGAACGATGTCATAGCCAGGCAAGGCTCTGACCTCGTCGACCACTTCCTGGCAACGGCTGGAATTGAGCAGCTTTGCAGGATCGGGTGGCTTGGGACCTGCTGGCAACAGATCAAAGTTGTCACTGACCGTCTGAATCACTTCAGACGCTTTAGCGCTTGAATCTGAAAGCAGGGTTGAAAGGCCATCACCTTGTTCAATTCCGAGATAGCGGGCCTGCATGGGCAGCCGCATGTCGGAGTCAACAATCAGAACTTTCAGGCCAAGATCAGCAAGGGTGCGGGCAAAGATCGTGACCGCGGTGGACTTTCCTTCACCTTGGGTCGAGGATGTCACGCCGACCATGCGGATATTGTGATCAGCCCGCAGCAATCGAAAGGTGGTGAACAGGCTGCGCAGGGATTCCTTGACCGCGAATCGCTCGCTCGCTGACATCTGGGCAATGCTGCTGGAGATCTCCCGCCCAGGCTCCAGAGGCAGGTAGGGAATCAGGCCAAGCACCGGCAGTTGCAGTTCTTTTTCCGCATCCATCGGTGTGTGGAACACGTTGTCCGTGCGCTCCCGCAGGATGGCGGCGCCCAGACCGGCCAGCAGACCGATGATCAGCGCCCTGAGCAGGCTTTTTTGAATGTTGGGCTCGACAGGCAGATCGGCGAATTCGGCGGGACTGATCACCTGCCATGGCGTGGTCGAGCGAGCCAGTTCAAGCCGGAAATTTTCACGGGCCTGAATGTAGGAGGAGTAATGCTCGCGGGCGATCGACAGGCGCTGCTGCAGATCGTCGAACTCCTTCATCTTGGTCGGATTGTTGCGGAAGTTCTGGTTCAGCAACAGGATCTGCCGGTTGATTTCATCCTGCTGGGCCACATTGCCCAGTAACTCCGCCCGCACCTGATCACCAGATTGCCTCTGCACCACAGGTAACAGAGAATTCCGACGAGCCAAAATGGACTGAACGATCGGCGAATCTTCTCGGTAGGTGGCTCGGGCGTTAGCCAGTTCGGTTTCGAACTGGTTGAACTGATCAAGCGGCGTGGTGGTTCCCTTGGCCACTTCCGCTCCGGCTCCACGCCCAGGCACCAGCACTCCCGTGCGACCGAGTTGCTCAATGGCGGTGGGCGCTCCGCTGGGCATCCACTGCAGCTTGCCGGATTGAATGGAGGCGAGGCGGCTGGTCAGTTCAACCTGTTGGCGTTGCAGGCCTCTGAGCTCACCGATCAGAGCTTCTCTGGCGATAAGAATGCTTTTGGCATTCTCGGCTGGATCGAGATTGTTGTTGCGCTTGCGGAAGTTCAACATTTCGTTCTGGAGCCCTTCCACCCGGTGCATGATGTCGGGAGCCTGTTGATCCAGAAACTTCACCCCAGAGGCCATGGCGGCCTGGCGTTGGGTGAGCGAGAAGCGCGTGTAGGACTGGGAAAGTTGATTGAGAATCTGGCGACCTTTGACAGGATCAGGCCAGCGCAGGCTCACATTCAGAATGTTTTGAACGGTGTCTGAGGCGGTCCCAATCGTGAGATTGTTCACCAGTTCGCCGATCCCTACACCTTCTTTCTCCGCGATCGGCTTGATCAGCAGTGGGCTGCGCAGCAGGACGACCAGGCTGGGGACGTCAAAGTTGAAGTTGCTGCGGGCCAGAGCTTCAACCGAGCCACTGGGTCCCTGGGAACCGGTACCCCTGGTTTCAAAGGGATTGCTGATTTGCATCTGGAAACCACCCTCGTATACGGGGGAGAAGATGCGCTGCCTCAACGTGTTGATTGCCAGGGCGCCCGTGACCACGGCAAAGGTGAACAGAAACAGGCCTTGCCGCCGCTTGACCGTTCGAATCAGTCCTGCCAGACCACTGCTACCGCTTTCCTGACCACCGGCAAGCGGGGACTCAAAGGACTGGGGGTCGAAAGGGTTGGTGCGTCCATGAGGGCCCACCAGGGCTGGATCCTTCATGACCAGGGCGCTGGAAGCCCCAGAGCCGGACGCTGGATCAGTACTGACGTCCAACGGGACCATTCCTGTAGAGCTGACGTGTTGTTTGGCGATTCTACGGCCAGATTCTGCGAACCATCACCCGACGATCCTCTGCACAAACCGTCCCCGTTTTGTTTTTGGCAACTGCGGCTAAGGTGGTGTCCCTTGTGCTTTTAGTCCCCCCAGTGGAGGCCCCTAACCGTCGCGGTCAACCCAATGGCGATCGCCGGCCTGGCTTGCTGGCAGGCCGTTATGGCGTGACCAGGAGCGCACCGATGGCCCTGGCGATGGGAGGCCTTTTGGCTACAACACCATGGGTGCCGCTTCAGGCGGCCGACTTCAAGGGTCCATCGAGCGCCTTCCACGGCGTTTCCCTCGCCCAGTCCAATCCCCAGGTTCCAGCGCCCACTGGCGTCGCTCCGAGCGAAGGACTCTCCCTTCCCACGGTCTACAGCGACCTTTATGTCCTGGGGCCTGGCGATCAACTGCTCCTGAATTTTTTGGATCCGGCGGCCAAGGATGTCGGCGGTCCCGTTGAAATTCTCCCCGATGGCACCAGCACCCTGGCCCTGTTGGGTTCGGTGCAGCTCACGGGTCTCACCCTGGGCCAGGCCAGCCGCTGGCTGACCTCTCTCTATGGCAAACAGCTCGTCCGGCCCCAGCTGATCCTGAGCCTGACCAAGCCACGGCCGGTGCAGGTGAGTGTGCTGGGAGAGGTGGGCCGGCCAGGTCTCTATCCCCTCACCTCCTACTCCACGCCTGTCTCCGCCATCCAGACGGCGGGGGGCATCACCCTCAACGCCGATATCCGCAAGATCATCCTGCGCCGGCCGGCCGGATCCGGCGGTCTTGAAAAGCAGACCGTGCTCGACCTGGCCCAGTTGCTGCAGGCCGGCAACCAGCGCCAAAATCCGATTCTGTTCGATGGTGACACGATTATCGTCACCCGAACCGAAAAACCACTGCCAAGTGAAGTTCTTCAGATCGGTCTCTCCAATCTTTCTCCGGCCACCATCAATGTGACCATGGTGGGAGAAGTCAAGCAGCCGGGAACTCTGGCTGTGCCTGCCAACACCCCGCTCCAGGAAGCCCTGCTGCGAGCCGGTGGACCTGTGCCCTGGCGCGCCAAGAAAACCGATATTGAACTGGTGCGCCTCAATCGCAATGGAACCACAACCACCGAGTACTACAGCTACAAGCCCGGCCAGGATATTTCCAAAGGCTTCAATCCGCCCCTGCGTGATCGAGACATGATCATTGTCAGGCGCAGTTACTACGGCAAGACCGTTGATCTGATGAACCAGCTTGTGTTGCCGCTCAGCTCGTTGGGTAATGTCTTCCTCCAATACGGTTACTACAACAATCGCTAGTTCTTGATTGCCGCCATTGCGGTTTCAGTCGTCCTTGATCTCCCCCCTGATGCCATGACCTCCAACAGTCCCGGTCTTAACCCCAAGGCGATCGCCTGGGCCCTGCTCAGCCAGGTGTTCTGGTTGCCCCTGGTGGCGATTGACATGCGCGATCGCTGGGTGGCCCATCTGCGCGAGATCACGCCGCCCAGCCGCAGTGCCCAGCTGGATCATGAGATCGCCAAGGGACCCTCGCTGAGTCTGGACAAACTTCTGGAGGTCACGGCCCCGGTCAAGGATCTGGCCCGCCATGCGATCACCACCACCGGTGTTCTGCTCAGTACCGCCGGCTCCGAAGCCTCGTCCCTGCTGGATCGTCCCCTCAGCCGCTCGATCGAGGAACTGCTCCCCCAGGGCCAGCCTTCCGAGGGCCACAGCACTCACGCCGCCACGGTCTCCCCATCCCACCAGGCTTCGGCCTCCGGGGCGTCTTCGGGGCCCAACTGGATGACGCGCCATTTCACCCGCGCCCAGCTCCTGGGCGGCAGCCTCGATCTCAATGATCTCAATGAGGGGGTGATGTCTCCGCTGGCCCTGGCGGAGCGGGCCGCCTCCCTCAGCGGTGGCGATCCGATGGGTCCCCTGCCCAGTCTCTGGCGTGACCCCATGCGCCAGGCCATCCTTCAACTCCCCGGTGCTCCCCGCCGCATCAGCACGGCCCGGGTGATCCATGTGCCCTCGGCCAGTGTCACCCACACCACCGAGGTGCCCCTGGCCATACAGAGCGACGGCAGCGTCGACATTCTCCAGACCCCGGACAACCCCGCCGTGATCAAGGAGATCGACACCTGGTCCCGCCATCAGCCCCGCCCTGCGGTGGGAACGTTGGTGCCGGCCGTCATCCATCTCCAGCCCCTCGAGGCTGCCCCGGTGCTCACCCCCGACGCCGCCGCCTCGGCCCCATCCCCTTCCGCTGCCGGCCCGCGATCCACCCCTGTCGCTGCGCCAGCCAGCCCGGCCGCCAGCCAGCCCGCCGCCGCCGCTCCGGTTGCACCGGTCGCCGTTGCCCCTGCACCGCCGTCGCCGGTCGCCGTAGCTCCTGCCGTCGTCGAGGCCCCCGCAGCTCCGGCCCCTGTGGCAGCCCCACCGGTGGCCGCCGAGACGCCGGCAGCCCCTGCGGCGGTGGCTCCCTGAGTTCCGTCAGGCAGGCGCAGGCGTGCTCCACTTGGATTCAGTCAGCAACAGCCTCGATGGCGGCGCTGATGGCGCCCTTCTGTTCGGCGTCGTAGCCCCAGCGCTCTAGGAACGCCACATCGTCGCCGACCCCGTCCCGGCTGGCGGCCAGCAGGGTTTCCAGCCTGTGCTTCACGGCCTCCGGTTTGAGCAGCCGCAACAGGTCGCTGGAGCGGCGCTGCACCCGCTCGGAGCCGGCCTGCTGGTCCGCATCGCCACTGCGGTGATGGTGCAGTGCCATCGCCGTGCTCATCGCCAGGTTGCGCGCTGTCAGATCCACCACCGGTTCGCCGGCCAGCCGCAATTGCAGGGCCACCGGCTCCGGCAGGCGGTCCATCAGCGGTGAATCGCCGGCGAGAGCCACCACAAAGAAACCGCGGGCGCCATCGCGACTCGCCACCAGCTCCGCCACCCGGTCGGCCAGCACCTCCTCACTCAGTTCGCCGGCTTCCCACAGCGCCAGCCATTGGCCGCTGATCTCGATCGCCTGGGGGAAGCTGGGCTGAAGCGGGGCGGTGTCGCTCATCGTGCGGCTTGGATTCGTTGAGCACGTTATGGGGATCGCCCGGCGCCCCGCGTTCGACCAACCGGCTCGGGTGCCAGTCCCGCCCGTCAGCTGCCAGGCTTGAGCGATGACAGCCCCTCCTTTTTCCGGTGCGCTCGGTGCCGACACGCCTCCCGGCTACCGCTCGGGCTTTGTCGCCCTGATCGGCCGGCCCAACGTGGGCAAATCCACCCTGCTCAACCAGCTGGTGGGGGAAAAGGTGGCGATCACCTCGCCGGTGGCCCAGACCACGCGCAACCGGCTGCGGGCCATCCTCACCACCCCGCAAGCCCAGCTGGTGCTGCTGGACACCCCCGGAATCCACAAGCCCCACCATCTGCTGGGTCAGCGCTTGGTCCAGAGCGCCCGTGGCGCCATCGGCGAGGTGGACGTGGTGCTGTTGCTGGTCGACGGCAGCCAGCCGGCCGGCCGGGGTGATGCCTTCATCGTCGACTTGCTGCGCCATGGCCGCGTGCCGGTGCACATCGCCCTCAACAAGTGCGACCAGGTGGACCCGGCGCGGGCCGAGGAGCTGGCAGCCAGCTACCGGGAGCTGCTGGTGACCAGGCCGGCGCCGGCTTCGGACGGTTGGCCCCCGAGGCCTGAACCCTCCCCCGAGGCCCAGGGCAGCCCGGATCAGCCCGCAGCAGGGTCCGCGGCCTGGTCCGCCGCTGTGCCCCCAGAATCCGGCAGCGATCCGGACCCGGATTCCGGCCAGGGCAACGAGCCCTGGCCCCTCCATCCCCTCAGCGCCCTCACCGGTGAAGGCTGCACCGAGCTGGTGTCCGCCCTCGCCGCCGACCTGCCCCTGGGTCCGCACCTCTATCCGGCCGATGCCATCAGCGATCAGCCCGAGCAGCTGCTGCTGGCGGAACTGATCCGCGAGCAGGTGCTGCACCAGACCCGCGAGGAGGTGCCCCATTCGGTGGCGGTGCAGATCGATCGCATCGTCGATGACGGCCCGCGCACGGCGGTGCTGGCCACCGTGCTGGTGGAGCGCTCCAGCCAGAAGGGAATCCTGATCGGCAAGGGCGGCCAGATGCTGCGGGAGATCGGCCGGGGCGCCCGCCTGCAGATGCAGAAAGTCTTTGATGGCCCCGTCTACCTGGAGCTGTTCGTCAAGGTGGTGCCGGGCTGGCGCAGCCATCCGGGACGCCTGTCCGAACTCGGCTATCGGGGCGACTGAAGGGAGGAGGGGCGGCCGGCAACCGTCGGGCGGCTTGCAGGCCGGCGCTGGGCTGGATCGGCAGCTGAGAGAATCAGCCCATGAACGACACCACCGGCGATCTGGCCCCCTTTCCCCCCGCGGATCTGCCCCAGTTTCTGCGCCATTGCGCCGGCGAATGGATGAGCCTGCGCAGCCAGTTCGAGCTCGGTGAGATCGGTGCCGGGGCTGACGCCGACGCTGCCGGCGAGGGGCAGGACGCCCCCGGCCCTGGCGATGCCGGTGACGAGGGCTGGCACTCCAGCGAGCGCGGTGAGCTGGTGGTGGCCTTTCTTGAACCGGTCGATGACGGAGCCCCGGGGGGCCTGCGGTTCGGCCGCAAGGACGGCGGTGCGCCCACCCAGCTGCAGTTCGATGCCGAAGGCGGCTTCCGCAGCGGCGACCGGGAGGGCCGCTGGCAGCTGGGGCCCGACGGCAGCCTGGAACTGGTGATTGCCGCCGGCGATCGGGAGGTGCGCGAGCGCATCTGGTTCACCAAGCCCAACCTGCGGCTGCGCAGCACGGTCGAGAGCCGCGCCGACGGCAGCCCGGGCCGCGCCAGCTTCAGCTCCGAGATCCGCCGCGTCAGCCGGCCCCCGTCCAGCAGCGGCTCCCCGGCCAGCCCATGAGCGCCCTGCGCCTCGATGTGGTCAGCCTGGTGCCGGAGGCCTTTGAGCCGCTGCTGGGCCTGGGGGTGATCGGCCGCGCCTTTGCGGCCGGCATCGCCGAGCTGCACCTGCATAACCCCCGCGATTTCGCCCTCGATCGCTACCGCAAGGTCGACGACGAGCCCTACGGCGGTGGTGCCGGCATGGTGCTCAAACCCGAGCCGGTCTATGCCGCCGTGGAGGCGATCCCGCTGGTGCCGCGGCGGCGGGTGCTGCTGATGAGTCCCCAGGGGCAGCCGTTGCAGCAGTCAGACCTGCGCCGCTGGGCCACCGACTACGACCAGCTGGTCTTTCTGTGCGGCCACTACGAGGGCTTTGATGAACGCATCCGCGCCCTGGCCGACGAAGAGGTCTCGATCGGCGACTTCGTGCTGACGGGTGGCGAGCTGCCGGCGGCGGTGATCATCAACGGTGTCGTTCGGCTGCGGCCGGGCACCGTCGGCCGCCAGGTCTGCCTGGAGGAGGAAAGCCACAGCGCCCTGCTGCTCGAGCACCCCCATTACACCCGCCCCGCCAGCTTCCGGGACCTGGAGGTGCCGGCGGTGCTGCGCAGTGGCGACCACGGCGCCATCGCCCTCTGGCGTCTGCAGCAGCAACAGGAGCGCACCGCCGAGCGCCGGCCCGATCTGTACGCCCGCTGGCAGGCGTTGCAGGCCCAACCACCTCAGGACACCCCGCAGGAGTCCCCGCGGGATCGCCGTTGAGGCCCCCTTCTGCACGCCCACCCCTGACGCCAAGGACAATGCAAGACAGCAACGGCACAGGCCCATGAAGCTGCGGATCGGCAACGGCTACGACATCCACCGCCTGGTGCCGGGGCGGCCCCTGATCCTGGGGGGGCAGCGGCTGGAGCATCCCGAGGGGCTCGGCCTCGATGGCCACAGCGATGCCGATGTGCTGGTGCACGCGATCATGGACGCCCTGCTCGGCGCCCTGTCGCTCGGGGACATCGGCCACCACTTCCCGCCGGAGGATCCCCGCTGGAAGGGGGCCGACAGCCTGGCGCTGCTGGAGCGGGTGATGGAGTTGATCAGCTTCCATGGCTGGCGTGTCACCAACGTGGATTCGGTGGTGGTGGCCGAACGTCCCAAGCTCAAGCCCCACATTGAGGCGATGCGGGCCGCCATTGCCGCCCGGATGGGGGTGGAGCCCTGGCAGGTGGGGGTCAAGGCCACCACCAATGAGCGCCTGGGCCCCACCGGCCGGGAAGAGGGCATCGCCTGCCACGCCGTCGCCCTGCTGCAGCAGCCCTGAGATTCGCTGCGCGGGTCTGAACTCGCTCCTTGAGCGCCAAGATTCCTGAGCCAGCCCCATTCGCTGCCTTGGCGCCCTGTCTACGCTGAACACCGTCGTGTTTCGGCCGATGGATCTGAACGGCCAGCCGGTTCCCCTCGACTTTGCCGGCATCCCCGCCATCGAGGGCAGCCTCAGCAGCGTCGCCGGGGCTGGGGGCCAGGTTGATGTGGCGGTGGTCGAGCATCTGCGGGTGCAGGTGCCGGCGGCGGCGCGGGCCGCCTGGCTGGAGGCTGAACAGGGCAGCTGGGAGCCCTGGTTGCAGCGGCAGAGCGGCTTTCTGGGCCGCGAGCTGCATTGGGATGGTGAGAAGGAGGAGGGGCAACTGTTGATCCACTGGGCCAGCCGAGAGCAATGGCTGGCCATTCCTCGCCAGGAGCTCGAGCTGGTGCAGGAGCGCTTTGAGCGGTTGGCCCATGGGGCCCTGGTGCGCCTGGGCGCCACGGCCCCCCTGGCGGATCTGGACAATCCGGTGGGCAACCCCTTCCCCCTGGTCTATGAGGGGGAATTGCCTGCTCCAGCCTTGGCTGACCTGGCACCGGCTGCGGGCGGCCCTGAGCCGGCTCAGCCAGCCGGAGCCCAACCTGTGTCCATTGACGTCGTGCGGCCAGCTCCTCCCCCGTTGGTTCCTTCCCAATCCGTGCCTCAGACCTCAGCCCCGACCGAGAGCTGATGGAGTCCGGCGCCAGGCTCGACATGGACCGCCGCCGCCGGCTGGGCATGGTCGAGGCCATCTGGGGAGAACACAAGTCCCCGGAGCAGATTGCGGCGATCATCCAGGAGCTGGGCCGGGCCGGCGAACTGGCCCTGGTGACCCGGGTGGATCGGGCCAAGGCCGAGGCGGTGGCTGGGCTGCTGGGGCTGGATCTTGAGGCCAACCAGCCCGCGGTCCTGTGCCATCACCCCCAGGCCCGCGGCCTGACGGCGGGGGCCTGGCCCTGCCCCGATCCAGGCCTGGGCCGGGTGACCGTGCTCACCGGGGGGAGCAGTGACCAGGCGGTGGCGGCGGAGGCCCGGTTGGCCCTGCAGTGCCACGGGGTGGTCTGTGACCTGCTGCTGGATGTGGGGGTGGCTGGGCTGCACCGCTTGCTCGACCAGCTGGAGCCGCTGCGGCAGTCGCGGGTGCTGATCGCCTGCGCCGGCATGGAGGGGGCCCTGCCCACGGTGTTGGCCGGCCTGTTGCCCCAGCCCGTGATCGGCGTGCCCGTGTCGGTGGGCTATGGCGTCAGCGCCGGCGGCACCGCCGCTCTGCACGGCATGCTCGCCAGCTGTGCCCCCGGCCTCAGCGTGGTCAACATCGACAACGGCTACGGCGCCGCCATGGCCGCCCTGCGGATCCTGGGGGCGTCCGGCAGCCAGGCTTTGGGAGCCGGCTGACCATCATCGGACTGACGCCAGCTCAGATCTCGCCGCAGTTTCGATCACGCTGCGCTCCGGGCTTCACACCGGCTGAGCCCCTACGGGGCGGATCGACCGGGCCTGACGAAGCTTGGCTGAGGCGGCTTCCCCATCGCCGCATCGTGTGGTGTTGGCCCAGGACAACGTTCAGTGGGGCCGCCGCAGGCGCTCCTGGGCTCCGTCGGGCAGCTCGAGTAAGGCCTGCAGCCAAAGCCGCATCGACCGGGGCAACTTGCCCTGCTCGTAGCGTTCGATCGCCTCCAGCAACACCGGCGTGTTCACCCAGGACAGGTTGCGGGAGGCCATGGGGCCGAAGCGCCGATGGCCATGAGTCTCCCGTTGGCCGCGATCCAGGGCAAGGGGCCGATGCTTCAGAGATGCTGGAGATCGGGATAGGCGGTGATCAGCTCCTCGCTGCTGAGCACTTCACCGGCCCCCTCCGGCTGCCAGATCACCTCCAGGGCCAGCAGGTCCGTGGCGCCGATTGCGCCGAGTTGCTGCAGGCTGTCGCGCAGGGCCTCGGCCGTGGCGGTGCCCTTGAGGGGCAGGCCGCGGCGGCTGGCCACGATCAGGGTGATGGCGATGTAGTCACTGGCGCCACTGCTGCTGCCGGCTGCCACCGTGGAGGGCTCGCTGTAGCGGCGGCCGGAGACATTGGCGGTGAGTTCGCGCTGGAGCTTGCTGCGCTCCTGCATCGACAGGCGATTGAAGGTGGATTCGGCGCTGGCGAAAGGAATCTGGCCCACCTCCCCGTTGGCGTAGACCCACAGATCGGGGCGGCGCAACAGTGCCAGGGTGGTCTCCTGCAGCACCCGCTGCAGCCCCTCGGGGCTGGAGGTGTCGGCCGTGCCAGCCATGCGGCGCAGGTCCTCCTGGACATCGCGGGCCGTGGCGAGCATGCCCAGCTGGATCTGGGCGATCGACACCGGCCCATCGGCGCTGATGGCGCCATAGCCGCCGTCGTCCTGGGGCAGCCGGGGGCCACCGCCCCCACCGGCTCCGCGTACGGCGTTGACCAGCATGCCCACGATCGCCATCAGGATCAGGAAGCCGAACAGCCCGCCGCCGCCGAAACCGAAGATCGGCACGATGAACGGGAAGCCGATGCCACCGCCGCGATAGCCGCCACCGCCGTAGTACCCGCCACCGCCGTAACCACCGCCGTAGGAGCCCCGGGAGGAGCCGCCGCCGTAGCTGCGGGGCATCGAGGGAGCGGAGCGGAAACTGCCCCCGCCGATGCGACCGCCACTGGCTGCGGAGGCCGGATGGGGAGCGATCACCAGCAGGGCGGCGACCAGCACGGGCACCACGATCAGGCTCAGTGTTCGCCGCAGGGCGCGTGGACCCATGGGGAGGGTTTTCAAGTTGGTGAAATCTAGGAACCGCCCCCGACGATGGTGACCACCTCGAGCACGTCGGATTCCACCACTGGCTGGTCGCTCCAGCGCTGGCGGGGCAGGATCTCGCCGTTGAATTCCACCACCACCAGCTGGGGCCGGTAGCCGAGGCTTTCGAGCACCTCCACCAGGCTCAGCCCCGCCGGGCAACGCCGCGGGTCGCCGTTGACCTGGATGCTGAGGCCGGCGCCATCGCTGGCCGGGGTGGCGGGTGTTGGGTTGGCTGCTCCGTCGTGGGTTGGCTGGCTGGTCATGCTTCGGTCTCCAGGCCCGCCAGCAGGGCCGCCGCGGCTGCCGCCGGATCGGCGGCTTCGGTGATCGCCCGCACCACCGCCACCCGCGTGGCGCCGGCCGCCCGCACCGCCGCCAGATTGCCGGCGTCGATGCCGCCGATGGCGAAGCAGGGGATCGCCGAGCTGGCCGCGGCTTCGCTGACGTAGGTAAGGCCGACCGGCTCGCGCCCCGGTTTGGTCGGGGTGGCATTGACGGGCCCCACGCCGACGTAGTCGCAGCCATCGCTGATCGCCTGCTGCAGGTGCTCCAGCCGGTGGGTGCTGCGGCCGATCAGGCGCTCGGGTCCCAGCAGGCGGCGGGCCACGGCCGGCGGCAGATCCCCCTGGCCCAGATGCACCCCATCGGCCTCCACCGCCAGGGCGATGTCGATGCGGTCGTTGACCAGAAACAGGGCGCCGGCCTGGGCGCAGAGGGTCTTGAGGCGGCGGGCCTGCTCCAGGCGCTGGTGATCGTTCAGGGGCGCCGCATCAGCGTTGCCAGTGTCCTTGGCCCGGTATTGCAACAGGCGTACGCCCGCCGCCAGGGCCGCCGCCACCACCGCCTCCAGATCCGGCACCGGGCTGGTGACCAGATACAGATGGCAACGGCGCAGCAGCTCCCGTCGCCCGGGTCCGAGCCGCGAGGCCTGGATCAGATCCACCTCCAGGTCGTAGACGAGGTAGCGGATCGCCGCCGCTTCGGCCGCCAGCTCCGGTTCGTCGCGGCGGCCGAACTCCTCCAGCACCCGCAGGGCCTCCTGCACGCGGGCCGCATTGGCCGCCAGGATCGCGGTGTCGTCCTGGCGCTCCAGCTGGGCCGGGTGGGCCAGCCCGGTCGCCGGATCCGTGGCGCTGTGGCGGGCCAGCTTGAAGCGCTCGTGGTGCTGGCGGCCGAGCCGCTGGCGCAGATCCTTGCTGCGGGCCACCAGATCGGGGCGGTCCAGGCTGAAGCGACACCAGTCCTCCAGCACCCGCAGCCCTTCGCGGGCCCGGTCCAGGTTGGCGTCGAGGAGGCGCAGGCAGGTGCTGGCGGTCACAAAATTGGTAGAGCGGCGTACCACAACCTGTCTAGGGTGGGAAGGACTGCGGCAGGGCGATGGCCAGCGACCCGAACGGATCTGACAACCCGATGCTGGTGTTGGTGTCAGGGATTCTGCTGCTGGGGGCCATCGGGGTCTTCATCGGCTGGGGCCTCACCCACGCCTATCCCGCCAGCTAGGGAGTCCACCCGGGCTCAGGCCAGCAGCCTCCGGGCCGCCGTCGCATCGGCCCCGATCTGGGCGCTGAGGGCCTCCAGGCTTTCGAAGCGCTGTTGTTGGCGCAGCAGCTGGACCGGCTCCACCCGCAGCTGCCTCCCCTCCAGCTCGATCTGGCGATCCAGCAGGTGCACCTCCACCGCCGAGGGGGCCAGGGGATCGACCGTGGGCTGGGGACCCAGGTTCATCACCGCTGCCATCGGTTCACCGCAGGCCACCCCCGGTTCCCCGCACTCCAGCCAGGCCATTGCGGCATAGACCCCCTCCAGGGGCAGGAACTTGCGACCGTCCACCTGCAGATTGGCCGTGGGCCATCCCAGCTGGCGACCCAGGCCGCGGCCCCCCACCACCCGGCCGCTGAAGCGATAGGGCCGCTCCAGCAGCCGGCGGGCCTCGGCGATCCGGCCGGCGGCCAGGGCGCGACGGATGCGGCTGCTGCTCACCCGTTCGGGACCGTCGAAGAGCATCGGCAGCACGGTCACGGCGATGCCATGGCGCTCGCCCAGGCGGGCCAGGTCGGCGGCGTCGCCACTGCGGCCGGCCCCGAAGCGGAAGTTGTCGCCGACGGCGACGTTGCGGGCCTGGAGTTGATCCACCAGCACCTGCGCGACGAATTGCTCGGGGCTGAGGGCCGCCAGGGCCCGGTCAAAGGGCACCAGCACCAGCTGGCGGATGCCGAGCGGCTCGAGCGCCTCCAGCTTCTCGGCCGGCAGATCCAGCCGCAGTCGGGGTTCGCCGTGGAGCACCTCGCGCGGATGGGGCCAGAAACTCACCACCGTGGCGATCGGCTCACCGCTCGGTGGTTCTGGAGCGACCGGGGGCGGCACCACGGCGGCGATCACACGGCGATGGCCGCGATGCAGACCATCGAAACTGCCCAGCGCGATGGCGGTGGGGCGCAGGGCATCGCTGGGATGGTGGAGCGGAATCAACGACGCGGGCCTCGCCGCCCCGATCCTCCCATGGCAAGTTTGGGTGCCAACCGGCCGCAAGGCGACCCGCCCAGCCCTCCCGATGGTTGATCGCCTGGATCTGCAACTGATTTCGGCCGCCCTGCGCCGCATGGCCTGGATCCGCCTCTGGGCCCAGGTGGTGATGGCGGTGGTGGTCCTGGGGGTGCTGTTGTTCAACAACATCGGCGGTCGCCTGGCGGCCAACTCAGCCCGGGCCCTGGGCCTGGGCCCGGGCCTCTCGCTGACGACCCTGGCCTTCTTCCTGCTGCTCTGGTCGATCTGGCAGAGCGGTCTGCTGGTGCGCTGCGGCCGGGCCCTGGCCAGCCCGGTGCGGCCCAGCAAGGGTGAAACGGCCCGCCTGATCAAGCGCGGTGTGCTGGCCGATCTGGTGGGGGTCACCCTGGCGGTGGTCGGCTATCAGGCGATGGCGGGCAGTCTGTTCGTTCAGGCCTCGCAACAGGTTCCAGGCTTCTTCGGCGCCCAGATCCAGCAGGCTCCTGGAGCAGCCGGCCGGGTGATCGGCCTGCCGATCACCTCGATTGAGATGCTCTCGGTGTTGAGCAACACCCAGGTGTTGTTCGCCCATCTGATCGGCCTCTGGATCAGCCTCTGGCTGCTGCAGCGGGTCTACCGCCGCACCTGAGGCCAAGGCGGCTCTCAGCCCCCCAGGCTCTCCGCCGCCGGCAGCCCCTGGGCCTGGCCGCGCCAGAACAGTTCCGGCTGCAGCGGCGTCAGCGAGGCGCCGCCACCATCGATCCAGGCCACATCAATCGGCCAGTCGGCCGGACCCGCCACCTGGGCGTCGAGATCGTTGGCCACCTCGCCGGCCAGCCAGTAGTAGGTGCGGCCGCGGGGATCGACCCGCTTGTCGAACTGATCGACATAGCGGCGTACCGCCGTGCGGCACCAGCTCAGGGGGCCGATTTCCGCCGCCGGCAGGGGCGGCACGTTGAGATTGAGCAATAAGCCTTCTGGCCAGCCGGCCCGGTGCATTGATTCGGCCACGGTCAGGGCCAGGGCCGCCGCCGGCTCGAAGTGGCGCCACTGGAAATCGGCACAGCTGACCGCCAGGGCCGGGAAACCCTCGATCGTGCCCTCCATGGCCGCGGCCACCGTGCCGGAATAGAGCACATCGGTGCCCAGGTTGGGGCCGTGGTTGATGCCGGAGAGCACCAGGTCGGGCGGCTCCTCCAGCAGGCGGAACAGGGCCAACTTGACGCAGTCCGAAGGGGTGCCGCTGCAGGCCCAGGCCCGCACCCCCGGCGCGAACAGTTCGTCGGCCCGTTCCGCCCGCAGGGGCGATTGCAGCGTCAGGCCGTGGCCGGTGGCCGAGCGTTCCTGGTCGGGGCAGACCACGGTGACCCGATGGCCGCGGGCCACCGCTTCGGCCGCCAGGGCCTGGATGCCATCGGCAAACACCCCGTCGTCGTTGCTGATCAGGAGGCGGAGCGGAGCCATTGCGGCGGGTGCCAGTGGACCCAACGCTACCGAGTGCCACGGGTTCAAGCGCACATCACTGAACACCGTGCGCGAGCGGCTGGGTGGTGCAGCTGTCCCATCAGGACGCCTGCCTACAGTCAACCTCCGATCCGCCCAGCCCCCAGCCCGTGAGCGCCACCGTCAGTCTCCAGGACCTCACCGATCAGCTGGAGCAGCTGGAGGCGGAAGCCGCCGCCGCCATCGCCGCCGCCGCCGGCGCGGCCGAGCTGGAGGAGCTGCGGGTGGGCCTGCTGGGCAAGAAGGGACGCCTGTCGGCCGTGTTGGGGGCCATGGGCAAGCTGCCCGGCAACGAGCGGCCGCTGGTCGGTCAGCGGGCCAATGTGCTCAAGGAGCAGGTGCAGGCGCTGTTGGCCGGGCGGCTGGAGAGCGTCAAGTCGGCGGCGATGGCGGAGCGGCTCGAGCGGGAGCGGCTGGATGTGACCGTTCCCTGCCGCTACGTGCCGCCGGGTCATCGCCATCCCCTGATCAGCACGATCGAGGAGATCGTCGACATCTTTGCCGGCCTCGGCTACCGGGTCTCGGAGGGCCCGGAGATCGAGACCGACCACTACAACTTCACCGCCCTCAACATCCCGCCGCACCATCCAGCCCGGGACATGCAGGACACCTTCTATCTGGCCCCGGGGGCCGATGGCGGTGAGCGGCTGTTGCGCACCCACACCTCGCCGGTGCAGATCCGCCATCTCGAGCAGAATCCGCCACCGGTGCGGATCGTGGCGCCGGGTCGGGTGTTCCGCCGCGACGCCGTCGATGCCACCCACTCGCCGGTGTTCCACCAGGTGGAGGTGCTGGCCCTCGATGAAGGCCTCGATTTCAGCCATCTGCGCGGCACCGTCACCACCTTCCTGCAGCGCTTCTTCGGCGATCTGCCGGTGCGGTTCCGCGCCAGTTATTTCCCGTTCACCGAGCCCTCGGCCGAGGTGGATGTGCAGTGGCGTGGCCGCTGGCTGGAGGTGATGGGCTGCGGCATGGTCGATCCGGCCGTGCTCGAGGGTCTGGGCATCGACCCCCGGCGCTGGAGTGGCTTCGCCGCCGGCCTGGGGGTCGAGCGCTTCTGCATGGTGCGCCACGGCATCGATGACATCCGCCGGCTGTACACCAGCGATCTGCGCTTCCTGGAGCAGTTCTGAGGCCGGGGTGCGGCTGACCGTGCTGCGTCTGACCGTGCTGCGGATGGATGGGGACCTGTCGATCCGGCGCAGCCGATAAAGTGACGATCCTCCACCGCCCCCGATCGGTGCCCCGTGTCGGACTGATCGTCAACGACGGCAAGGAGCTGGCCCTGGCCACCGCCGCCACCATCGAATCCCGCCTGCAGGAGGCGGGTCTGGAGGTCGTGCGCGCCAGCAGCTCCGCCGGGGTGGTGGGCTTCGCCAATCCGGACCAGCATCTGCGCTCCAAGGGGTACGCCGCCTGCGTCCCCCCCGGTTTCGACGCCGAGATGCCCCTGGCGATCGTGTTGGGTGGTGATGGCACTGTGCTCTCCGCCGCCCGCATGACCGCGCCGATCGGCGTGCCGATCCTGACGATCAACACCGGCCATCTCGGTTTTCTGGCCGAGGCCTACCTCCGGGACCTGGACCGGGCCCTGGACCAGGTGATCGCCTCCCAATGGAGCGTCGAGGAACGGTCGCTGCTGGTGGTGAGCGTGATGCGCGGCGAGCAGCGGCGCTGGGAGGTGCTCTGCCTCAACGAGATGGCCCTGCACCGGGAGCCGCTGACCAGCATGTGTCACTTCGAGATCGCCATCGGCCGCCACGCGCCGGTGGACATCGCCGCTGACGGCGTGATCCTCTCCAGCCCGACCGGCTCCACCGCCTACGCCCTCAGTGCCGGTGGCCCGGTGATCACCCCCGATTGCCCGGTGCTGCAGCTGACCCCGATCGCCGCCCATTCCCTGGCCTCGAGGGCTCTGGTGTTCAGTGATCGCGAGCCGGTCACCGTCTTCCCGGCCACTCCGGAGCGCCTGATGATGGTGGTGGATGGCAGCGCCGGCTGTTACATCTGGCCCGAGGACCGGGTGCTGGTGCGCCGCAGTGAGCAACCGGTGCGGTTCGTGCGGCTGGCGGACCACGAGTTCTTCCAGGTGCTGCGCAACAAGCTTGGCTGGGGCCTGCCCCACGTGGCCAAACCCGGCAATGGGCTCGATGGGGTGGAGCCGGAGTCATGAGCGCGGCGGTGCTGCTGGTGGGAGAAGAGGCGGAGCAGCTGGCCACCCGGTTGCAGGTGTCCGGCTACGACCCCCTGCGGGGCTCCCAGCTGCCCCTCGGCGGTTCTGAGGCAGTGGCCCCGGATGCTGTCGCCGCAGGAGTCGCCGGGGTTCCGGGAACCGCGGCAGGCCAGGCCAGCCCGGCACCCCAGGTCGTGGTGCTCTCCCCCGGCAGCGATGGCCTGATCGCGGCGCTGCGCCAGCGCTGGGGGCCGATTCCGTTGTTGCTGGGCATCGACCAGGACACGGTGGACAACCGTTGCCGCACCCTCAACAGCGGCGCCGATGACTTCTGGCTGTGCTCGCTTGGCCCCAGCGATCTGCTCACCCGGCTGCGGCTGCATCTGAACCTGAAGCCTTCGGGGCCCGGACTTGGAGAGTCTCTGCTGCAGGTGGGCGATCTGCAGTTGATTCCCTCCAGCCGCCAGGTCAAGCGGGGGCAGCGGGCCCTGGCGCTGACCGCCCGCGAGTACGCCCTGCTGCTGCTGTTGATGCGTCACCCGGGCGAGGTGGTCAGCCGCGATCAGATCCTGCGCGAGGTCTGGGACGATCCCGCCAGCTGCGCCAGCAACGTGATCGAGGTGTATGTGCGCTACCTGCGCCAGAAGCTAGAGGAGGCCGGCGAGCGACGCCTGCTCCACACGGTGCGCGGTCAGGGCTACTGCCTGGGGGAGACGCTGCCGCCCCGGTCAAGGCGCCAGTCATGACCAGAATCGCCAGCGGCGGCAAGGCTTCCGCAGTCAGGGAGCTTGGGGCCAGGCACTCTGAGGTCAAGCACTCTGAGGTCAAGCTCTTTGAGGTCAACAGCCATGCAGCCAACAGCTCTGAGGCCAGCTCCAGCCCTTTCATGGTTCGGTCAATCGGGGACCTTGGCGCCATGGTGATCCAGCTCCGCTCCCGCTTGGCCCCACGCCGCTCGCGGGCCCGTTGGGGGCGGCCCTTGTCCCTGGCGGCGCTGGTGCCCCTGAGCCTGGCCTCCAGCGCCGCCCTGGCCGCGCCGCCCGCTCCGAGCGGTTCCCCTCCCCAGCAGCTGCCGATCACGGCCCGGGCCTGCCTGGATCCGGCTGGGGCCGCTGCGCCCACCTGCATCCAGCTGGAGGTGCCCCACAGCGATCGTCAGTACGCCATGGGGTTGCAGCGCCGCGGACCGCTGCCACCGTTGCGGGGCATGTGGTTCGGCTACGCGCCGCCGGCGGTCGCCCGCTTCTGGATGCACCGCACGCCCGAACCGCTGGACATGGTGTTCGTGAGCGCCGGTCGCGTCATCGCCGTCGTGGCGCCGGCGGCCCCCTGTCCCCATCTGCCCTGCCGAAGCTATGGCCCCGACCAAGCGGTGGACGGGGTGCTGGAGATCGGCGCGGGCCAGGCTGCGGCGCTCGGGATCGGGGTGGGGACGGCGATCCGTGTCGAAAGCTTGAGCCCTGGGATCAGCCCTTCCGGTCACTGAGCAGCTGCACCAGCTTGAGCTGTTGCAGTGGATCCGCCGCCATGACCGCTGCAGACCCTGGACCGGGACGATGGGTGTTCGCATCAGGCGGGTGGCGCTTGCAGCCGTTCATCGGGAGGAACGCCTTTCTGGGGTGGAACAATCCAGGCAGTAGTTTTTGCTTTCAAGGGAATCAAGGCCGAATCCTGGAGATTCAGAGGATTCTCTCCAGATTGTTCCGGTGAAGGGTGGCCTAAATTCCTGATGAATCGTGATTCCTCCAATGACTTACATCCTCACCCACTTCTGGCCTGGAGCCACCGAAGAGCAATACAGAGCCGAAATCGCCTCTGTTCATCCCGATGGTGGGCTTCCCAAAGGTCAGCTGTATCACGCCGCTGGCCAGGCAGAAGGTGGGGTGTTGATTGTGGCGATCTGGGATTCGAAGGAATCCAGTGATCGTTTCGTTGCTGAAGTTCTGATGCCCCATGTTCCCGAACCTGGTGGCTTGGAGGGCCAACCTGAAGAGCGTTCAGCTGTGGCATTCAATGTGCAGACTCAGTGATGCAAATCTGATCCTGAACCTGAGCCTGTCCGCATCCGTGCCTGTTTGCGAGGTCCCGATGATTGTTCTCACCGATGCGGATTTCTTTCCTGCCGAGATCGCCGAAGGCTTCCGCCAACACAATGGGGCAAGCCTGGCCAAGGGCATCGCGGCGATGAACCAGGAATGGGTGCAGGATCCGGATGGCCGCAAGGCCCCGATGGGAACCCGGAAATGTCCCCTCCGTGATCCTGAGGGGGGATCGGCATGGGGGGTGTCCCAAGAGGTCAAGCCCCCACGCCGCAGAAATTCTCCCGAGTCAGGTTTCCCGAGTCAGGCCCGCCGCCCACTGAGCACCAACACCGGATTGAGCGGTGCCAGGCGGGTGCCATCGGCCAGGGGTGCGCCGCGCCAGGCCTGATGCTGCGACACGCTCACCTGCAGCCCGGCGGCCTCCAGCCGGGGCCGCAGCTCAGCAAGGGCCTCCACGGTGGCCATCGGAATCACCACCAGGCCCCCGGCTCGCAGCCGTGGCAGGACGGCGTCCAGAAGGGCCGCCCGATCCCGGCCGCCGCCGCCGAGCAGCACCCGATCGGGATCCGGGAGGGCCTCCAGGGCCTCTGGGGCGGCTCCTTCCACCACTCCAGCCGGCTTCACCCCTAACCGCTCGGCGTTGGCCTGGATCAGGGCCGCGGCCCCGGCACGACGTTCCACCGCCCATAAGGCGAGATCCGGCCGCAGCCGCAAGGCCTCCAGACCCACCGAGCCAACGCCCGCCCCCACATCCCAGAGCACGCCGGTTGCCGGCAGCTCCAGATCCGCCAGCAGCTGAATGCGCACCTCCCGCTTTGTCATCAGGCCCGGTTGGTCGGCGTGCTGCAGCCACAGCCCATCGGCGAGGCCGAACAGGGGCAGCTGCTCGGGAATCGGGGCAGGGATGGGCTGCGCCACCAGCAGCACCAGGTGCAGGGGATCGAGATCGGCCGGCAGGGAATCGCCCGGGGCGAGGCACTGCACGCGCTCGGCTGGATGGCCCAGCCGCTCACACAACCAGCAGCTGTAGGCGGCCTCCAGCCCTGAGGCCCTGAGTAGCCGCCGCACGGTCTCGGCCCCGCCCGCCCCCGGATCACAGAGCACCGCCAGGGCGCTGGGCCGCTTCTGCAGGGCGGCGGCCAACGGTTCGGGGTCGCGGCCATGCAGGCTCAACCAGCTGGCGTCCTGCCAGGGGCGGCCGATGCGGGCAAAGGCCAGCTGCAGGCTGGAGGGAGCGGGGTGGAAGCGCAGTTGCTCCGGCGCAAACGCCTGCAGCAGCAGCCGGCCGATGCCGAACCAGAGTGGGTCGCCGCTGGCGAGCACCACCGCCGGCCGGCCAGCCGCCAGGGCCTCGGCCAGGGGCGCGAGAATTTGCTCGGGCTTGTCGCTGGCCAGCAGCTCGGGGCAGGGGCTCGCCGCCGGCACCCGAGCGGCCGCCTGTTCGCTCTGCCACCACGGAGCCAGCTGGGGCAGCAGCCGTGCCGGGGCCACCACCAGGCGGGCGCCGCGCAGCAGGGCCAGGCTGGTGGCGCCCAGACCCGCCAGGCCGCCGGCGTCGGTGCCGATCACCGCCAGCGATCCGGCCTCACTCGCTGCCGTCATGCTGCCCAGGGTGCCCCTTCTGCCGTTGCCACCATGATGCTCAGCCGGTGCTCCGGGGCCTCTGCTGCTGGGCCCGGTGGTCCCGTGCTCGCCGCCAACGACAGCATCCGTCAGGGTGTTCATGGCCCACAGGCAACGATCCCCGATGGTGTGATCCACTGCGGTGAGCGCGAAGGAGCCGAGCCCGAAACGGAGCCGTTGGCCTAGCCCCGTGTGGCTGCGCCGATCGCCTCGACACCTCGCCGGTGGATCTCGCTGGCGTAGTCGGTCCAGGTGCCCTGGCCCCAGTAGCGGAAGCAACTGGTTTCCAGCAGCAGCAACGGCAGCAGGGCCTGTTGATAGGGCGGCGTTTGGGTGACGCCAGGATCGTCGGCCACCAGGGGGTCGAACAGCTGGTGAAACTGGGCGCTGAGCTGGTTCATCGGCTCAAGAATGTTGGCGTAGCCCTCCACCCAGCTGAGGTTGTTGGTCCAGGAGGCGCCCGCCATCGAAAACTGGGGGTCGCCGGCCTTGAGTGCGGCGATGGCCGCATCCACGGCTTCTGGGCCCACCTGGCTGCCGAGCTGTTGCCAGAGCCTGTGTTGTTGCACCGCCTGAATCGGTGGGTAATCGCTGGATTCGATGCCCTCAGCTTCCAGCAACTCCAGGTATTCCGTGCCGTTGATCGCCACCGTGCCCGTGCTGCCGCCCCCCTCGCGGGCGAGGCGCTGGTGGGCCTGGATGAAGGCGGACGGGAACTCGTTCATCATCACCCCGCCGTTTTCGCCATCGGCAATCTGGGAAACAATCGCTGGAATTGTCCTTTCTCCCAACACCTTTCGGCCCAGCCCCAGGGCTTCGTAGCAGGGCTGCATCTGTCCCACCAGTTTGGTATCCGAGCCCTGGGTCTTGATCAGGGCGGTGATGGTGGCGGTCTCCCCCTTCGCGTTGCGTGCCACCAGTTGGTTGGGGATCAATTTCTGGTCGTGGCTCAGGGGAGAGCCATCGAGATTTTCCACACTGTGTTCCTGCACCAGCAGCCAGCGATAGCCGCATTCCCGCAGAGCCTTCACGAATTCAAACAACGTGTCAGGGTGGTTGGGCAGGTGCATTTCCGGCGGCGAAAACCCTTTAACCCGCTGCAGGGCCTCGGGACCAAATAACGCCATGAAATGCTGTTGCCAGGCCAGGATCTGCAGCTTCAGATCGGGGATCGGCGTGGAGGGGGCCACCGCATGGCTCCAGAAGGTGCCGAGCCACTCCACATGGGGTTGCAGGGCGGGATCCCAGGCCAGACGCCGGAGGGCATCGAGAATGTCGACGCGGCCCATCTGCTCGAAACCCCAGAGCAGGTTGCCGGAATAATCCAGCATGATCCGCGGATTGCAGCCCTCAGCGATCAGTTGGGGGATCAGATCTGCCAGGCGTTTGTAGCACTGGGTAAAGGGTTCGGCGTTGTGATTGTCACCCTCGCCCGGGTGCTCCCCCATGTACTGCAGATGGGAGATCAGTTCTCCGTTTGTCCCGGCCGGGATCGTCGGCTGGTGCATGTGCAACGCGCAGGCGAAGGTGGACTGGATGTCGTCCAGCTTCAGATTCGTCTGCGGCAGAAACACGGGCTGCTGCTGATTCACCAGGGCCAGGATCTCGGCTTCGCGGCCGGCGATTGGTGGCAGGCTCGACAGGCTCATGGGGGCTGCCTTGCGGCCGGGGCTTGGATCCGGTCTACTCCCCATCTCATTCGACCGTGTCAGCTGACGACATAGCCCCTGGACTCCAGTTCCCGTTGCAGGCGCCTGAAGCGGAACGTCCAGAACAGGAGCGGAGCTGGAGCACCGGCGAGGCTGTGGTCGATGCGTAAGCCAACCGAGAGCAGTGCACGCTGCCGGCTGAGTCGGAGGATCCTGTCCCGGGACAGCATCCAGCTCCTACCCAGACAACGCAGTGTCAGAGCGGAATCGTTCACGCGCAGGCGCGCGAAGGGCCAGGTGACATTCCAGGCGTTGAACAGCCCATGGCCGGCGCGCAGGCCTCCGATCTGGGTGAACACCGAGGTCATGTCGCGTCCTACCGCCCCAGTCAGAACCAGGCTCAAAGCGGACGGGATCTGATGCTAAATCGGGTGTCCGCCGCGACGGTCGCCGTAGGGTGCGGAGCAGGAGCGGGATGCAGGAGTGACGTTGGAGCAGCTCAGGCTCTTCCTCTCCAGGGTGCAGCGCGATCCGGCCCTGAGGCGGCAGGTGGAGCAGGCGATGACCGCTGATGAGGTGGCGCGGCTGGCCCAGGACCTGGGGTTTTCGGTCTCCGGCAGTGACATCCTGCGCTTCTCCGGCCAGTCGGCCGAGGGCGTGCGGGTGAGCCGGATCGACCATCCGGGCGAATATCCCGGGCGCTATTACTGAACCTGCGCTGCCACCGCTTGATGAACTGCTACCGGATTCTGCGCGAGGACGGTGTCAACGATGCCATCGCCGGCCAGGTGTACGCCAGCTACGACGAGGCCTACATCGTGCTCGAGCGTTACTACGCCGATTTCTGCTGTTCCGATGAGCGGGAGTCGTATCGGATCGAGGAGGAGGAGGCTGTCGCGCCGCGTTAATGCGGTATGCAGGATGGTGGGAACGTCACGGGGCCTCCCTGGCAACGGCATCAGGGAGCTGCTGCAGGGCCGCTACCAGTTGATTGGCGCAGTGGAGCTGAGCGACAGCGAGCGCACTTAGCTGCTGCAACTGCGTGGTGACCTCATGGAGTTTGGCCTGCCTTCACCGGTTACACCATCAGCAGCGCCTCAGATCTAACCAAGGGAGATGGGAACGGCATCGGATGGTGATCATCGACTCCTCCACCATCGCCATCCCCCGTCCCATCCTGACGGCCAGCAGAGACATCAGCCCGTCGTTTTCAACGCCGTGGCGCACCAGCAACGGTTAAGGCGACCCCCGCATGGGCTGCAGGGGACGCCTCAACCCGCCTGTTGCCAAAAGCGCAGCAGCTCCTCCCGCTGCTGGGGGGTGGGCGGGGACAGGCGCCGCACCCCGCCGGCCGCCGGGCTCCCTCCCCGGCCATCGACGCCGCGGAACCCCTGGCGGGCCAGCACCGCCTGACCTGCGGCGGAGCGCAGGAAGGCCACGAAGTGCTCGCCGTCGTCAGCGCGGCCCACCGCCTGCCCCCGCAGCACCGCCGCCGCCAGGGTGGTTTCGAACGTGGGATCGGGAAACAACAGCACGTACCCCCCCGGCCGCTGCCGCCGGGCCTCGCCCTGGCGGTTCAGCGCCGAGGCCTCGTACACCATCGCCAGGTCGCCCTCATTGGGGCCACCACTGATGAACTCCTGCAGCAGGATGTCGGTGGAGCGGGCCGGACGATAGACGGCACGCCTCAGAGCGGCGGCACAGGCCCTCCCCTCCTGGCCCCGGCACCAGAGTGCCAAGGAGAGCTGACCCGAGTTGGAACGCAGCGGATCGGTGCTGCGCAGATCGATGCTGCCCCAGCTGGCCGGCGCCCCCAGGACTCCCCACTGCCCGGCCTCGGTGGCCCGGCGCAGTAGGGGCCAGGAGAATCGGCTATCGGGAAACAGCCTGCGGGCCCGTTCCGGCCAGGCCACCGCCACCAGCAGGGTCCGGGCGATCGGCACCGGCGCCCGCAGGAAGGGATCCGGCTCGCCGCGTCCGCCGAGATCGGCGGCGAACTGGTCGAGCAGGTCGCGGCTGGCGGGGATCAGCACCCGCGGCCGCTCCGGGCTTTCCTCCTGGGCCCGATTCATCATGTCCTGGGAGCCCTGCACCCGCCACTGCAGATCGATGCCCCCCTGGCGGTCTTCAAACAGAGGTTCGATCTCGGCCATGGCGCCGGCCAGCTCCGATCCCACCGACACCAACAGGGGCCGCCGCAGGCCAGGCAAGGGAGCGGCCGCCACGACCAGGGACCCTGCGCCGATCAGCAGCGACAGCAGGCGCCGGCGGCTCAGGGTCGCGTTCAAGGCCAGCCCTCAGAGTGCAGCCCAGTCTGATCGCCTCCTGGCCGCCCGGCACGCCGGGGCTCTGCCCCCCGCATGGATTGGAGCCCCAGGCTGGAACCCACAGAATGAGGGTGCCCGCTCAATCCATCCCATGGCACAGCCCCAGCGGCTGGCCGCCCTCGTCGCCGCCCTCCTCGGCCTGCCGATCGGCGGTTGCGGCCTGATGGCGCCGTCTCCTCTTGAGATCGAGATGCTCGTGGGCAGTGCGCTGAAGGGGTTCTGCCAGGAAGCGGCCAAGGCGATCGCCCAGGATCCGCCGCGACTGCCCGACCGCACCCCGATTCATCTGCGCTGCCGGGCCGCCGGCAGCGGTGATGTGGTGAACGAGATCGAAACCCATGCCCGGGGGGTGCTGCAGGGCGGCCAGGCGGCCGACGACCCACGCATTCCCACCCTGCTTTCGGTGGACGGGGAGATCTACCAGGAACTGCTGCGCTACCGGCTGCAGCGGCTGGCCCCCACCCGGGAGCTGATCCCCGCCCCGGCCGATGCCCCGGCCCTGGCTTCCAGCCCGATGGTGTTCATGACCACCCCGGCCCTGGCGAAGGGCCTCGACCGCCCTGATCCGTTCGCTGCCCTGGCCCGCAGCAGCGACCACCGCCAGCTGGATCCAGCTGGACCATCACAGCCGATCCGCTACGTCCACACCGCCCCCACCCGTTCCAATTCCGGCCTCCAGACCCTGGTGGCGATGGTGGCGGAGGTGGCCGGCAAACGCCCCGAGGCCCTCACCCTGGCGGATGTCCGCGCCCATGGCGTTGAGGTGGCGGCGATCGAGCGCCATGTGACGCGCTACGGCAGTTCCACCGACGAATTGGCCCGGGCGATGCAGCGCAACGGGCCTTTCTGGGCCTCGGTGGCTTCGGTCTACGAGTCGTCGGTGGTGGCGGTCAACACCGCCCGCTTACCTGGGCAGGAGCCCTTGCAGGCGGTGTACCCCCGCTCCACCTACTCCAGCACCATGCGGGCGATCTTGCCCAATGCCCCCTGGGTGTCGCCCACCGAGAGGCAGGCAGCCCAGCTCCTGATCGAGCGGCTGCAACGCGGGGACATCCAGCGGCTGGCGGCCGAACAGGGTCTGAGGCCTGCCAACCCCTCCGTGCCGGCCAGCCGGGTCAAGCCGGCCTACGGGGTCGATCCCCGCGCCGTCTACGACTCCCTGCGGGCGCCGAAACCGGAGGTGGTGGAAGCGATCATCACCCTATGGCGCGATCAGGCCAAGAAGCCTTCCCGTGTGGCCCTCGTGGTGGACAGCTCCGGTTCGATGCAAGGCGAGAAGCTGCCGGCGGCCCAGCGCAGCCTGCAGGCCTACCTGGCCCAGATCGGCCCCCGCGACACCGTGGGCCTGTTCGACTTCGACAGCCGCCTGCGTCCCCCGGTGGTGGTGAAGGGAGGTGGAGCGGATGGTGAGCGCGCCAGCCGCTTCATTGCCGACCTGCAGGCCGAGGGGGGCACCGTCCTCTACGACGCCATCCGCCAGGGCCGCAACTGGCTGCGCAGCAGCCGTCGACCCGGCGAGATCCTGGCGGTGGTCGTGCTCACCGACGGCCAGGACAACGGCTCCCGCCTGTCCCTCGACGGGCTGGGCAGCGAGTTGAAGGCCAGCGGCTTCGCCAGCGATGAGCGCATCGGCGTGTTCACCCTGGGCTACGGCAACCAGGGAGATTTCGATGGCGCCGTGCTGCGTCGCATCGCGGAGAGCAATGGCGGCGATTTCACCACCGGCGGCCCCGACAGCATCCGCCGCCGCATGGAAGACCTCCAGCTCGCCTTCTGATGGGACACACCACGGCCTGGCCCAACCCCCTCGACCATCCCCTGGCGGTAGCCGGCGGCGGCGGCGGCCTGGTACTGCTGGTGCGGGGCGCGGGGCTGGGGCTTCCCCTGGCGGTTCCGCTGTCCGTCGCCCTCGCCTGGGTTCTCAGCGTGCTGCTGGCTCGGCGCAAGGCCAGCGGTCGTCGCAGCCGCAGCCAGCGACTCCATGATCAACGGCTCGATGCGGCCCTGGAAGAAGCCCTGCAACGCTCCGCCAATCTGGCGGAGGCGGCTGTCGTGCTGCGGGAGCAGGCCTTGGCGCGGTTCACCGACCCCGGCCATCTGGAAGCCTTGGGCAGTCTGCAGCTGTGCTGTGAACGGCTGCAGCAGCTTCCGGAGCGGCTGGAGCAACGCCGCCCCCTGCTCGAATCCGGCGGCGGGGTGCGCCTGGATCCCGAAGCCCTGGCCCGCCGGCTGGCCCGGGAGGAAAAGGACCTGCAACGGGAGGCGGATGGTCCCCTGCGCCAGGAACGGCGCCGGTTGGTGGAGCAGTTGCGCCGCAATCTCGATGCGGGGCGCCAGGGCATGGACGAACGGGAGGCCCGTCTCCTCGCCCTGGCCACCCGCCTGGAGGCCATCGACGGCGGCCTTCAGCACCTGCGCCGCCAGATCGATCACCAATGGCCCAGCACTGATGCCACAGACGCCGCCATGTCAACCGCGATCGAACCCCTCGATGACGCCCTTGATCAGATCGAGCGAGCGCTGGATGCAGGCACCGCCTGAGGCTGCAGCGGCGATAACCCCGTCTAAGCCATCCAGCATCGGCCCGCCGGAGAGCCTTCGGATCGCCACAACACCAACAGGGGGCGGTCGGCCCGTCACCCTGGATGCCCTGTTCGTTCCTGATTGTCGCGGAGGCTGTTCGGAGCGGATTCAAGGAGGATTCACCGGCATCGAAATAGGCATCGATCCGTTCAAAATTCGGACCGCTGGCGAAGCAGGAGGCCTTGCCGGCGGCTGTGCCGCGACGAGACAGGACCCATCAGCTTTCTGTTGGAGCTGCGGTGTAGGCGGTTGGATGCGTTCCGGGCCTCCGGCCAATCCATTGGTTCCTTAAGCAGACGCTTCAAGTGCGCCGCTGCCAGCGCTGGGGATCCTGGCGACCGTGAAGTGCGATCACCAGGATTTCATCGCCCTGCACTCGGAACTAAACGGCATAGGGAAACCGCTTCAGCACGAGCCTGCGGAACTGCCCGTGAATCAGGGGGAAGGATCGAGGATCGCGGCGGATGCGCTGCACTGCAGCAGCGAAGACTTCAGCAAAGTCACGAGCCAGCGCCGGATCACGCATGCGGTACCAACGCTGGCTCTCCAGCAGATCCTCCACCGCCTCTGGCAGGAAGCGGACAGAAGGCCTGTTCATCCGATGTCGAGCTGGTTCCGCACCTGATCCCAGGCCAGAGCGGCATCCGGGTTGGCGAGATGGGATGCCCAGCGCTGGTCGAGCTCGGCGCATACATCAGAATCCACCGCCAACGCCCCATCCCGGGCTTGGTCATCGAGGCTGTCCCACAGGGCGATCGCCAGGGCCAGCCGTTCGTTCTGGGGGAGTTGGAGAAGGTCAGACATGGGCGCCAATGCCATCACACCCTCAGGCAAGGATTTCATCGTAGGCAGGCTTTCTGGCATGCAGCAGGGGCTGGTGAAGGGCATGGCATGACGCAAAAGACGTCTCCTCCACCAGTTCCACCTCCCGTCCCATCCCCCGCCAGCACCGGCCTGGCGGCGTCAGGATGCCTCCATGGCCCCCGAGCCCCCAAGCCCCTCCCCGGCCGTTCAGCGCCTACGGCGGTTCCTATCCGAGCGGATGCGCATGAGCCCCATCGATCAGCCGCTGATGCTCATGGAGTTGCTGGGCCACGGATTGCCAGGCAACAGACAGCCCAGCCCCGGCCGAGGACATCGCCCGGCGGATCCTGGGGGAGGACGTGACCCAGATCGAGCACTACACCGAACGCGTCAAGCGGATGGCCGGCAAGGTTCACTTTCAACGGCATCACCCGCTACGAGCGAGGCGCCTACGACCTGGTGGGTGGCGAGGAGCTGAGCGACGCCGAGCGCGACCAGCTGCTGCAGCTGTGCCGCCAGCGCGTTAGAGAGACCGGGTTCAGCGAAAGCTGAGGAATTCCTCCAGCGTCATGCCGATGTCCTTGGCGATCTGACGGAGTAGCGGTGGCGCGATATCACGACCCTTGTGAGCCGGGACGGTGGTGCAGCGTCCTCTCGTATCGCGGAACTGCAGATGGGAGCCGCGTTGTCGAACAACCTCAAAGCCCAGTTGCCGCAGGATGTCTGATACCTCCGAGGGCTTGAGAACCGGGGTTGAGCCCACGTTCAGGCTGGCAGCACGATTTGCTGGAGACCCACGAAATCACTCTCCATAGCCGGCTCGCCGTCCTCCAGCAGCATGGCGATCACCTCCCGGAGGTTCACCTGCAGCTCTTCAAGGGTCTCGGCTTGGCTGTGAGCACCAGGGAAACCGGGGACGTAACCCACGAGCAATCCAGTATCCGCACAGCGCTCGATCACGGCGGAGAACGTACGCACGGCCTCACCTTCATTCAGTGAAGGAACTGTAGGCACACCGCCAGGTGGGGCTGAGGGGGTGAAGGAGGGCATGGCATCACGGTAGAGCTTCTCCCTCTACAAATTCCACCCCCCGTCACACCCCGCCCCAGCACTGGCCCCCACAGCGCCAGGATCCACCCATGCCCCCAACCCCCTCCCCCACCTACGAGCGCCTACGCGACTACATCGCGAAACGCATGCGTATGAGCCACGTCTACCAGCCCCTGATGCTCATGGAGCTCCTGCTGGGCCATGGATTGGCCAGGCAACAGCCAGCCCAGCCCCCGCGCAGGACGTGGCCCGCCGGATCCTGGGGGAAGACGTGAGCCAGATCAACTACTACACCGAACGCGTCAAGCGGATGGTGGGCAAGGTTCACCTTCAACGGCATCACCCGTTACGAGCGGGTCACCTACGACCTGGTGGGCGGTGAGGAGCTCAGCGACGCGGAGCGCGAGGAGTTGCGATGGCTACGCAACAGAACGATCAAACAGCGAACCGCTGACGTATTTGTGCAGAACACTACTGATCAACGTCTGATAAGGAATGCCTTCCTGCAGGGCTTTGACACGTAAAGCTTGCAGATCCGCACTGGAAAGACGGATGTTGATTCGTTGATCCTTTACGCCCATCGCCGTGGCGGACTGCCGAAGTGCATCCAGAAGCTCTGGGGTCGCCACGCTGCGTAGCTCACCTGCGTTGAAGTCGGAGAGGAACTGTTGCTCTTCAGGGGTAAACGAAGGCGATGGCGAATTAATCATGAGGATGTTTCAGTAGGGGTTGATGGTTTCTGCAGACGATTCTCCTTGCGACTGGGAATGATGGTCTTCAGGAAGAAATGTTTATCCGTCTCGACGAAGGGAACAAGGTGGACGTAGCCATTCAGGCGAACGATCAGGATTCGTTGCTCAGGGTATCGCTGCGGATTTGGGTGCTCTCGAACATCGAGCAGATCCCCTGTCTCAATGGCAACGATGACAGCTTCAAAGCACAGACCACGTGCAGCAAGGAGTTGTTCGTTTTTCTCATGGCTCCAAGCGAAGGGCTTCATTGGATCAACCTAGCCATGGCGTGTGCCTAATGTCATCAAGCCGGAGGCCCGTGGTGCTCTACGTCCATGGGCCCCCGAGTTCTTGCTCCTCAGACCTGGTGGGCGGCGAGGAGCTGAGCGACGCCGAGCGCGACCAGCTGCTGGAGCTGTGCCGCCAGCGCCTCGATGCCTTCCGACAGCAGCGCGGCGAGGAGGTGGGCTTTTTGCTCACACAGAAGCCTGCGGCTTCGGGCACAGGAGCCGCCACCGCACCCCGATCAGCGGCTCAATCAAAGTCCGAGTGCTCACCCGGGCCAAGGGCCGCTGCGAATGCTGCGGCGCAGGCTGTTGCTTGGCAAATCCCGCACCAAAGGGCCCTGGAGGTGGACCACATCGTGCCCAGGAACCAGGGCGGCTCGGACGACTTCAGCAACCTGCAGTTCCTCTGCTTCCGCTGCAACGCCGCTAAGCGATGGGAGGCGGGCTGTGTGTTCTGCGCGCTGGCGAGCAGCGGCCGGGTGCTGCTGGAAAACGAACTGGCGCTGTGTATCGCCGATGCGTTTCCGGTGACGCCTGGGCACAGCCTGGTGATTCCGCAGCGGCATGGTGCCGATGGGTTGGCGTTGCACCAGCAGGAATGGAATGCGGTGGTGGAGCTGGTTCATTCGATATAGAGCAGATAAGATCAGCTGGCGGGAATCTCATGCCATCGGACAACAACGTCGGATTGAACCTCAAGCACCCGATTAACCAGTTCAGGGTCACGGCTTTGGTTGATCAGCTGGATGGCTGCCTGGACCCTGAGCCATTGCTCTTCCGCATTCAAACCAGCTTCCCTGAGAGCGATCACGCCTGGGTGGACTTCTATGGCGGCGGCCAATCGCATGAAATCCCCCACATTCACCGTGACCACAATCTGATCCCGAGCCATTGCATGGGAGAAGACATCCTCATCCGCAGCGCCAGCAAGACCGACATACACGGCCGCCTCTGCTGGAATCCCCATGTCACAGGCCCAACGGGCGAGACGAGGGCTGAGGTTTTCGTCGATCAGCAGCCTCAAGGGATCGGTCTTCAGCCGCGCTGCAGGGTGAGAGGTTGGCGGGGACGGCCTGGAGGCTTGGGCAGACGGGCCTGGATCTGGGCGTAGTCGAGGGCCTGCCTGCTGAGCTGGGGAAAGTCGGCCTCCAGCTCGGTGCGGCTGACGCCGGAGCGCAGCTGCTCCACAACCACGCCGACTGGAATTCGGGTGCCCCGAAACACAGGTTGCCCCGAGCAGATGGCTGAATTGCTCTCCACCAGGGCATGGGGCCGCCTGAAGAGTCGATAGCGATAGCGGAGATCCTCGCTCACGCTGCTGAGATCGAAGCAGAAGGACACCGCACCGGTTTTGCGCAGTTCACCGCGCCCACGGGTCCATTCACCCAGAGCGATCTGACCCGGGGGTGAGTCCACAGGCAACCGCTGAGTCTTCTCGGTGAGGACACGGAACACCTGACGCTTCTGAACAGGCGAAAGCTGCAGCCCCTCGGCACTCAGAGCGCTGACCACCTGGAAATAGAGCAGCTCACGAAAGCCCAACCGCAGCGGAGCTGCTGAGGAATGCGAGTCGGACGAGACCAGCACACGGCGGTATTCCTGACTCAGCAGACGGGCATCGGCTCCGAGCAAGGCGGCCCCTGTGGCGGCGGTGAGGGCGGGGGGCATCGCAGGAACCATGTTTCAGGCTGAAGCATAGTAAGGGGGCTGAGGTCCGTGACCTCGTTCGACCGGGTGGGAGGTCATCGCCAAAAGGAGATGGTTCCTCAACGAGCAAGTGCCACCCCTGTCACACCCCAGTCCCCACCAGGCCCCCCGCCCCCGCGCAGGACGTGGCCCGGCGGATCCTGGGGGAGGACGTGACCCAGATTGAGCACTACACAGAGCGCGTCAAGCGCATGGTGGGCAAGGTGCTTACCGGCAACGGCATCACCCGCTACGAGCGGGGCACCTACGACCTGGTGGGCGGGGAGGAGCTGTGACGCCAGCGGCTCGATGCTTTCCAAATGCAGCGCGGCGAGGAGGTGGCTTGTTTGCTTATTGAGAAGCCTGCGGCTTCGTGCACCGCAGCCGCCACGTGTCAGTTCTGATAACGATTCTCAAGCAGTCCAGGGACCATGCGATCCAATCGCTTCAGTGATTCGCCAGCTGCAAGGAACTGCATGCAAATCACATCCATAGCATCTTCTCCCACTTCCAGATCCAGTAATTGAGGGCTGGCGATCAGCGGCTGTGCTTTGCGATGGGCGCGTTGAAGGGCTCTCAATAGGCCCAACAGAAGGTCCTTGGGCTCAGGCATCACGCCTTCAGGCCCTCCGATTCAATCCTCTGCCGGAGGGTTGGGGCCATGCGATCACGAAGGCGCACAAGATCAACGGGATGCTGCAGCAGCTCTTCCAATTCCTGCTTCAGGTGCACCAGGACATAGGGAGTGAGCGGATCAAGCTGGACCCATACGTCGAGATCGCTATCTGGGCGCGCTTCGCCGCGTGCGACGGAACCGAAGAGACCAAGCTCCACCACATGAAAGCGACGTCGCCAGTCCGCTTGATGCAGGCGTAACTGGTGAAGCACGGCTTCGGCCGAAAGCGGAGTAGGCGGGACGGTGCTGATCATGGGTCCATTCTGCCCTGCCCTTCCCTTCTGGGCGCTGCACCCCCCACACCCCCCGCCCCAGCACTGGCCCCCACAGCGCCAGGATCCCCCCATGCCCCCCAACCCCCTCCCCCACCTACGAGCGCCTGCGCGACTTCATCGCGAAACGCATGCGCATGACCACGTTGACCAACCCCTGATGCTGATGGAGCTCATGGGCCATGGATTGGCCAGGCAACAGCCAGCCCCGCCCCGGCGCAGGACGTAGTCTGCCGGATCCTGGGGGAGGACGTGACCCAGACCGATTTCTACGCCGGCCCCAATGGGCTTGACGTCATCAGGATTGTGGCCGGTGAAGCGCTCGGCCTAGCGCTCATGGCGACACGCTTTTCAAGGCGGCGGCGGGGAGGTTGCCAGATGATCGCGAATCCAGATGGGATCTCGGCGGCAATCAAGGATGGCGTAGATATCGATCGATGATTCGTTGATCAAGTAGTAGAGCGCGAACGGAAACCGCTTGATCAACATCCGATAAAATCCAGCGAGCTTTCGATGGGTGCCTGCGTAGAGGGCTAATGTCTGCACATCAGAATCAATAGCGGCAAGAAAGGTATTGCCAAGGCCCGGACTTTATCGCTCGTAGAACGACCATCCGCTACGCAGATCATCCTTGGCGGCCTCAAGGAGTCTGATGTTCATGTCGTTCTGTTTTAAGTTCAGCGATGGCGTCGTCCCAGTTCAGAAACTTGGCACTGCCCTGCTGTACTTGCTCTCTCCGGCGCTGCAACTCTTCGCCGTGCCAGGCCGGCGACACAAGCTGATCGGGGGTGGCCGAGAGGTCTGCCCAGAGGAGCTCCATGGCCACGAGCTTCTCTTGCAGGCTCATCCGGCCCAGTGGAAGGTTCATCGCCTTCAGCCCGATGCTCGAAGAAGACACCTAGTCAATCTTAGGGCTGATCCAGTCAAGAGATCGACCATGACCAATGCAGGCGGGGCAGTTCCATCAGATCAGTGCCACCCCCCGTCACCCCCCGCCCCAGCACTGGCTCCCACAGCGCCAGGATCCCCCCATGCCCCCAACCCCCTCCCCCACCTACGAGCGCCTACGCGATTACATCGCGAGGCGCATGCGCATGAGCCACATCTACCAACCCCTGATGCTTATGGAGCTCCTGGGACATGGATTTGCCAGGCAACAGCCAGCCCCGCCCCCGCGCAGGACGTAGCCCGCCGGATCCTGGGGGAAGACGTGACCCAGATCGAGTACTACACAGAGCGCGTCAAGCGGATGGTTGGCAAGGTTCACCTTCAACGGCATCGCCCGCTACGGGCGAGGCACCTACGACCTGGTGGGCGGGGAGGAGCTGAGCGACGCCGAGCGAGAAGAGCTGCTGGAGCTGTGCCGCCAACGCCTTGACGCTTTCCGAATGCAGCGCGGCGAGGAGGTGTTCGCCCACAGGAGCCGTCACCCCTGGAGGTGGACCACATCGTGCCCAGGAACCAGGGCGGTTCGGACGACCTCAGCAACTTGCAGGCCCTCTGCTTCCGCTGCAACGCAGGCAAGCGATGGGAGGCGGGTGTGGGTTCTGCGCGCTGGAGGCCAGCTGCCGGGTGCTGCTGGAGAACGAACTGGCGCTGTGCATCGCCGATGCCTACCCGGTGAGCGAGGGGCACAGCCTGGTGATCCCGCGGCGGCATGGGGCCGATGGGTTGGCGTTGCACCAGCCGGAATGGAGTGCGGTGGTGGAGCTGCCTCACCCCATTCTCCATAAATGGACATCCACATGCTGAGCGGCCGCATGGAAGTCCTTGTCGGTTGTTAGCAGGGTCAGGTCATAGCGCTGGCTGAGTTGGATAAGCAGGGCATCAATGGTTCCGATCTGTACACCCCGACGGCGGCAGGCATTGCGGATCTCGGCGGCTGCGATGTGGTCCTGTTTGTCGGGCTGAAGAAAGGCGAGCCCAGAAAGACGCTCCACGAGCTGGTCCCGGCTTTTGGGGCCTGCAAAACCCTGCAGCACTTCCTGAAGCACCAATCCAGTGGTGAAGACCTGCTCGGCGCCCAGGAGAGCGGCACGGAGAGCGCCAACTTCAGCCAGTCCAGGCTGGCCATCACGGCGAAAGGCCAGCGACCAGACGGACGTGTCGACCAACAGACTCACCGCTGGCGTTCCCGTTCGGCCTTGTAGTCGTAGCCGGGGTCCCACTCGAGTTTGCCGAAGAGCTCCGCCACCTGGCGCTGTTCCCGGCGCGCGATGAACTCCTGCAGAGCGCGGGTAACGGCGGCCTTCTTGGTGGGCTCACCGCTCAGGCGGAAGGCGCGGTCAAGCAGGTCCTGATCGAGAGCGAGATTCGTAGCCATGTGTGACCTCGCCAAGAGGTGTCTACACATTATGGCCGACTCCCTGGCTGAGGGGACAGAACAAGACATGGCGGCTGGGCTTCTCCCCCGCAAGTGCCACCCCCCGTCACCCCCCGCCCCAGCACTGGCCCCCACAGCGCCATGATCCCCCCATGCCCCCAACCCCCTCCCCCACCTACGAGCGCCTGCGCGACACCATCGCGAGGCGCATGCGCATGAGCCACGTCTACCAGCCCCTGATGCACATGGAGCTCCTGAAAACCTGCAGCTGCTACCGCACCATCAGCAGCCCTGCGAAAATGGAAAGCTTGGTAGCGCGACCTGCAGAGCCGATGAACATCAACAGGTCAAAGAGCTGAAGCGATGAGCCGCTACAGCGTTGTTGGTTCAGCTGCGGAGTGTGAGCCAGGCTCGAATGGCCTGGTCTTGCGCAACCGCCTTGGCATCAAAGATCCGGCCGTGATGGAGGTACTGGAGCGTGATCTGCTGCTTGATCTCTACCAGGCGATCATCGGCAATGGGATTCCAGCCAACCGTTTGAGGATGGCAGATCTGATCGGTTGGCATCGGCAATGGCTGAGTTCGGTCTATGCGTGGTCAGGAAAAGTGCGGTCGTTCAATCTTAGTAAGCAGGGATTTTCATTTGCCAGTGCTCATCTTCTGAGCGATCTGCTCTCGGCTTTTGAATCAGAGCAGCTGGCCAGGCTAACACCATTCAATCCCGAATCGGTGGATGAGCTGATCAGCGGGTTGGCTCAGGTTCATGTTGAATTCGTGCTGATCCATCCATTCCGAGAAGGCAATGGGCGAATCGCGCGTCTGCTGTGTGATGTGATGGCTTGCCAGGCTGGGATCGGTCCGCTCGACTATTCAGCCTGGGATCAACAGCGAGATTTATATTTTGCGGCGATCCGTGCGGGGGCTGTGCTGAATATCACCCCGATGGTGGAGCAATTCAGGCAGGTGTTGCCTGGGGCGGCTGTCGATCAGTGAGTGCCCGCTCAATCTCAGCAACTGGCTGTCCCGTTTCGATCGCTGTGGAACTGGCCACGGCACGGATGATGCGTGCGCCAAGCGGCAGCGCATTCGCGTTCTGCCGTAGCCGTTGGAGCTCAGGGTCGGGACTGGGCATCGGCAGGTCAACTAACCAGCACCATTCTGGCAGCACCGTCACCAGAATTTCGAAGAAGAGTGCGCTTGACCGCTATTGCTCGGGCTCACCTGGCACTGTTGCGAGGTTGTGCAGCCAAGGCATGGAGGAGCGAGTCCAGACCTGCTTGGATGGAGCAAGCTGGGCTCGTTCTTCGACGCACCCCAGTCTTACGCCATAGAGCGTTGGATTGTCAGCAGAGGTCGCATAGAGCGGAGTGCCGCACTCACCGCAGAACGCTTGCGCGCGTCTGTTTCCGCTCTGTGCCGTCTTAATGTAGATATTGGGGCTTCCATTCAGTGAGAAGCCGCTCACTGGGACTCGGACAACCGCCCTGAACGGCGCTCCCGACATCGTCTGACAGTCGGTGCAATGGCATGCGAAGACCTTTGCTGGATCCGCCTCAGCCGTGAAGCTGATGTTTCCGCAGTGACAGCGGCCGTGGATTTGCATGACATCTCCTAACTGGAAAAGTTGCGTGCTATGCGGCCTAACTAGTTTTTAGCTGGATGCGCCTAAACTGCCAGCCCTGGCTTCACATTCCGTATAAGTTCCTGCTTCTTTGGTCCGTTGCCCCCGCGAGCCACTGTGCCGCAGCGGCTTTACTGGGCGGTGTGTCACTTGGTGGACGGCATATGCGGATCCGCATAAGTTCCTTGCGCACGGTGGGGGTAGAAATACTCACTGCGAACAGATAAATTCCATCTTTGCTTTCAGGCTTTGAATCCGCCCAACGCTCAAGATCAGCGGCGGGCAGCAGGTTGAGCTGCAAGAGAAATATTTCTGCTCCCGTTCGCTGGATCTTGGTGTTAGGCTGCATCATGAGCCTATATGCACAGCTCTATAAGTAAATTGATTGAAGTCCGGAGCTCGTCCGGTGTAAAGATGTTTCCAGAATCGGGGTGATGGATAGCGTTTCTGATGTAAGTAGGCAGCGAACTGTAACATCTTTTTCCAAAATTTGACGGCTTAGCGTGAATTGCCGGATTATATTGCTGCTGTGCGACAATGAAATCATCGCAATCCTTCACAGTGGTTTTTGATTCCTTGTCCTGAAGCCAGCCGTAAAGCTCGATGTGATAATCATTTGTTATCAAGTCGAACGCTAGAAAGTTTGTTTCTGCACTAGTAATACTTGGCAGGGCAGATGGTGAATCTATCTTTTTTGCTCTGATATCCTCACCATTACGCTCTAGCACGATTACAAGATTGTTCGCTTGGTCAGCAAGGGAATGCTTCAAGACATGGTCAGAATGGGTTGCAAAGAACAGCTGAGCTTTCTGAACTCCGCCATCAGTTGTGAATAATCCCTTGTAGTATTGCAGTATTTTCTCTTGCCACTTAGGGTGCATGCTGAGTTCAGGCTCGTCAATCATCACAGAAGCGTTGTCAAGAAGACCACTATTCTTTAAGAGATATATTCCTCTAAACACAATCTGCTTTTCACCGGTGCTCAGCTTGTCTATTGGGATCGATGTCCCATTCTTCGTGAATTTGATGGTTTTCTCGCCACCTTCGTCATTGACCCTCTCATATGCTAGTTCTTCAAAAAACGTATCAAAGGAGCTTTTGAAGCGATAGATTTTAGATGTGGGATAATAATCTGGCCACGACATCGGCGTAGCACCAAGCTGTTTGTTGGTCTCCATGTAATCGGCGTTGTCTTGATTTGCAACGTCAACAATGAGCTGCTTTAAGGATGTGAAATCATCATTCGTATCAGTGTCATACTTCTCAGCGTCTAGCGTACTGACTGACGTTGAAGTTATCTTCTGGGTCTTATAGTCAGATCTTGCTTTTGAGAATACGCAACCGTAGTGCCTTGGATCGAGAGTGTTTTCCTGTACTTGACTCGGTGAGTTGCTCTTGTCTGAGCGGATTCTTTGAGTTGTGGCGTCCGGATTAATGATGTCGAAGAAATTTGGAATGGTAGTTGTTTCAGAGGTTGGAACGGCTTTGTAGATATCTCCGTTTACCGCATATTCAATGAACTCAAACCCCTCGAAGGATCCAAGGTTTAAAAACGAACTAAGATCTTCAAGAATTGTTGATTTGCCCGTTCCGTTTTCGCCTGCGAAGACGATCGTCGCGGAGGGTTCTCCTGTGGCACTATTTATAAAATCCAAAAGGAGGTCTCCTAGAACTGGGTGATCCTTCCACTTAACCTTCCGAATCTTCATTGTGATTTCTCCTTATGAATGCGTGTGCTACGTGCATGGTTTACAAGTATTGACAGCCTAACGCTGGCCCTGAGTGGCAGGCAGGGAGCCTGCGGGGGCGCAGCAAAGAAGTGGTGGCGGCCTGTCCACTCGAGGGGTTTGTTCGACGGCGCACAAAAAATTTAGTAGGACATTACCAGCTCATCAAAGGAAGCCTTGAGATCCGCACTAAGCAACCAGATGGAATGACGTGACAGCTTCAAAGGTAATGAGATTCACTTCAAGAGATACGTATCACAGGGTTTGCTTCTGTGATCATCAGGCAATCAATGGCTACAAGGAGAGCTTTCGGACATACCTAGCTCCACCCCAGAAGATGGCCATAGATAACAGTACTCAAGGATGACGCGAATTTACGAGGCTACCTCCGATTTATCTCCAAGTCTGGGTCCATGAGGACATAGGTATTGGTGTCGGGGTGAAGGGTGAAGCCATTGGCCCCATCCAGGGTCAGATTGAAGGCCGCATCTCCTGGCACTCCTCGGATCATGCGACGGCAAGCCTCCTGGACAATCTTGTTGTCTAGCCCAGTGAACATGAAGTGATCGGCGGCAATGTGCCTGCCGTGGGTGAAATCAATGAACTTCACAGTTTTACTGGGATCATTGCCACCCGCAATGCCAGCCCGCACATCATTGATGAGCCCGGAGAACCTCAAGACTGAATCGTATGTGTTGTAGCTCAGATAGATTGAGTCTCTGAAGCGAACCTTATCGATCCATTCATGCAGCCGCGACTGGCTGATGTCCGGCTGATGTAGCACGATCGTATCAAAGATATCAGTTTCACCAACATAGATGGGGTCTTTCACATACGATTCAAACACATAGTTGCCAAGGCTGTGCATCAGCATACAGAACCTGAAGCCAACGGGCTGGCTGTTCTGGCGCAAGGGATCAGCGAAGAGTTGGCTCAACCCTTCGAGCGTCTGATCGAGCTGGATCGCTGAAACACGGGCTGCGGCTTGGGCTTGCCGGTAAGCTCGGATGGGGTTGGTGGTGATTCCCGAAGGATCAGCAGGCCAGGAAAAGAGCATCACATTAGCCTGATACTCCTCTTCAAGTTGCTTAGCTTTTAGAAGTCCACTACTAGCCGATGAGCTGTAACCGGGAACAAAGAAGATCCAGTTGTAGGTTTTGTTCACCTGGTCATAGCGGAGGCCGCCTGGGCTGTCGTCGTGTTCCCTGGCATTCATGCGCTGCACGAGATCGGCCAGCAAGGCACAGCTTGGCCCGCAACTATTCCAATTGCCTTGCGGAGAGGAGGGAACAAGGTTGACGATCCAGTCGCCCGCCGCAGCAGTATTGGCAGTGGCTAGCAGCACATCCTCGCCGCCGATCGGATTCTCGCAGGGTAAAAAAATGTCAGCACCCTGCTCGTCGAGATTGACCTTGCGATTGGAGAAGAGGAGAATCATGACAAACAATCAGTTGGTAGACTTGCTGAGGCGGGTGATGCTGACGCGCAAGGGCCCTCCCTTGACATCAGGGACACTGCGATTGTTGTGCAACATACCAGGCCAATCATTGGCAAACAAGTATAGTTGTTTATTTTTAACCTGTGCCAGCGTGCTCGGGGCGATCCAGCGGCGGCTCTGGCCAATCGGGAATAGATGCGCTTCTGAGCGGCCTATGGCTCCACCGAGCAGAAAGAAGCGTTTCCAAGGTAGGCGATTCCAGGCTTCGATGAGGGGCCCGGGCCAGCCATTGGGGCCGATGCGGATCCAGCCGTCTTGCCAGCGGCCTTGGGCGTCAATTTGATACGTGGCTCCGGGGGTGTGCAGCACTCCGGTGGGGAAATAGCGCTCGGCGGGGCAGACAGCGGGGACCGTGACCATGGCCCCGGGTAGGAGTTCTATGGGGGGGCTCTGCTCGAGGGAGTCCAACCCAGAAGGGGCGATACGCCCGAATGCATCGCAAGGGATCCGACCGCTGTTGTCCAAAGGCTCAGAACCGGCTCGGATGCCATGAGGCGTGCTGCCAACCATCAGCAGAAGGGCTATCGGAACAGCTAAAATCTTTCGCCCTAGATGAGACATAGAAGGTACAACTTTCGAACAAATTAAGCATAGAGTAATCCCGCCGCATGGTGATGGTGTACTCCAGATTCTTTGAGCATTTGATGCATTTCTGCATCGCTAGCCCTTGAGTTCATGGCGATGAGTTAATGGAACCGGCTCGGCACACGCCGAACTCATTATTGGCAAGCTTGAAGTGCCACTCACTCATGAACTTCCTCTCTAAAATAACTAGCTCAACTCTATCCTGGCTTGTCTAAGAACCTCACTCAAGACAAGCCTCAGCGGCACATGCTGCCCACCATCAAATTGCTTCACGGGTCCGAGAACCACCTGTTCACAGCGCTACAAGGCTTACGCACGGCTTGGCGCGTCATATGCCATCACTGCTTCGCCGGGGTACAGGCCATCATCTCCACCTTGGGTAGCCTCCCCCGCAGCCTCCACCCCGGCAGCCCTTGCAGCTATGTCCCCCTTCTAACTCCTGGCCTCACACCGAGTAACCCTGCGCTCAATGGCGATCAGCCGCTCCACGCTGTTTGCGATCAAGCGAACCATCTTGATCAAGCTCGGTCCACAAAAAATCACCTTGCCAGACTGCCATCTCTACAGAAATCAACAACGGTGCTAAGGGCCAATGGTGTTTCGGATTGGTCAAGTCCAAATCACTGGTAAAACAGCCCGTCTCATGACGCTTGGTCTGCTGGCGGGTATTGGAGTTACGAAGCTTCCATTCGCCTTACTTGAGTTTGACTCCCTTTCGTAGCTGTTCGATCTGCTCCTGTTGAAACAGGATGTGAGGAGGAGTTTGGAGCATCTGGATCAGGCAACTTGAACCAATGGAGCCTGAAAATTTTAGAGCCTGCATGATATCCTTGCATAGACGTCAATATTTATTCATGGGCGATTTGACTGTTTGGTGCTGATTGGCAACTTGGGCTGAAGGACGCTGGCGCTGAATTCCAGAATATTGAAGCAGGTGTTAATCACGCCGGCGGCAATTGCAAGATCCACCGCCTGTCCAACCTTAAAATATAGGGTTTGCTTTTGCCTGTTGGTAGGAACCAGAGAGGCGTCCACGAACCAGCCACCCTGGACGACAAGTGCGTCACCCATCGGGTCGTACTGACTCGGCACATAAAAACAATAATCCTCTAGCCAGAGGGTGGTGGGCAGATTGGTGGCCATCTCGCAAATGCGGGAGAGTAGCTGCTGGCCAACCAGCGCCTTGCCATCAGCGTGAGGTACCCAGGCCTGCTGCACCGCCAAGGCCACCGGCTGCAGCAGCCTCACCATCGTCGAGCCGGTGGCCAAAGCGGCGGGGTTAGCCGGATTCTCCATCACGGCCATTATTTGACTCCAGCAAAGCCGCGCTTGATTGAGGGCCAGATCGGTCTCCAACTTGGTAAACAGCTCTGAATCCACATTCGTGGGGGGCGTATGAAGCTCTAACGTCAGAAATTCGATAGCTTGAAGCTTCGCTTGGATCCAGCTATCGGGATTGAGGCATTCCTGCGAGGCTTGATTTGCATAGGGCTCAAGGGGCCGTGTGAGTTCATCGAGTTTGGTGGCTGGGTCGCAGTCACGGCCCGGGGCCAACTGGAAGATCAGGTTACGAAGAAGGAATGTATTGGGCTTGCCGCCGCCGAAACTCTTGTATTTGTAACTCAAAAATTGATAGGTCAGGTTACGGGTGCGCTTGAGGTAGCCATTAAAGGCTGGTAAAAGTTCAGCCAACCGCCGGCCCGCCCACAAATTGCCGACATCCTTCAGCGCCTTTGGACTCGTGGGCGGGCCGGCGGCGGCAGCGATCAGCTCTGGACTGAGTACTATGCCCAACTCCAACAGCGGCCGGCCGAAACGGGGGCTCATCTGCAGCCAGCGCAGCAATGGCGATCGAAGCAGCGGCATTTTTGCCGTCAACCAAAGCAGAAACACGAGGGGCAGCGTACCGAATACGCCCAACACCATCAGGGGGCTGAGCAGCAGTCCTGAGATGCTTGGCAGGGCTTTCAGCCAGTCAGTTAGACCCGGCAGCGGGGGGCCCGACTTGGGTTGAGTTGGCTTGTGGGGATCAAGCGACTTGTTGGCTGGCTGGATATTGTCCACATCCGTGGCCAGGACGTAGATCTGCTGGCGGCGGGGATCGGCTTTGCTCGAATCGATGCCCAAACACTTGGACTCCTCCTCGCGAATCGCTCGAATCGCCACCTCCAGGCTGGCTAGGCCGAGGTTGTCGTAGAGACCACCATCCATAAGAGCAACAGCCCGATGACCATGGCAAAGACGGCGAACGATGGCCTCGCGCTGTTGTTGCTCCTGGCTCTTGAGGGTGGGATCGACCTCCAGGAAGTCGTCAGGAAACACGAGCGGCTCAAAGCCAAGGGGGAAGCAGAAGGAAGCTGCGACACAGTCGGCGATGCGCAGCCCTGCTGCCAGTTCGCATACCGGATCGCTTGGGTTTGGATCCACAGGGATCAGAACGTTGTTGACCACGAAGCAGTCGTGCTTGTCGACCCCATCGCGCGTCACACCGAAACGGAACAGGTCCAGGGAGGTGAGATTGGCGGCGTTAAAGAAGACGTGATTCGGCAGGCACTCATGACTTTTCAGTAGAGCCAGCACGGCTGTGTCGCCAAGACGGGAGGGATAATCATGTTGGTCAAGCAGGATATGGACTCGCTGAGCAGCACTCCGAATCAGTTTCTCGCGTGGGTCCAGAGACAGCGGCAACAGCTCTTTTACCAGCTGTTCGGCCAAGGTGCGGCTGTGCAGAAACGTTCGAAACGGCTCGAAGAACAGCGACCTAAAACCCTCATTTTGCCAGCTAGCTAGTGATACAGCCATGTCCTGGTCTACCAGCACGGCTTCACCAATAGATCGGGCTTTAGCGCAGAGATAGAAGCTGCCCACAAGTGATCCGCCTGACACGGTGGAGATAACTCCAACCTTTTCCATTAGTTGCAGTTCCTGCAGCAGGGCGATGGTGCCCAGCCCAAAGGCCGCAGCCCGGTGTCCTCCGCCGGAGATTGAGAGGGCGATGATGCTGGTGCGAGGGTTGCTTGTTTGAGTCATGTCTCTATCGGCTGACTGCCCTTAATGTGGTAAAGCATACCCTAACAAGGACCCAGATTAGCATCAGCTGTAACCAATTACGAACGCGATCACCCCTAAGGAGTAGTGAAGGACTGCTTGAGACTGCGGCGCCGACAAGAACTCTGCCTGGCCTTCAGGCAGCGGAGGCTGTTCCAGCAAGAAATGTGCCTGCCTCTCCCGTTTGTGGAGCCCATCCAACAGTATTCCCGCCAGGCCTAACCTTTCGAACTCCACATGAGAGGCCTCGTAGGGGCATGCTGGAAGCGGTGCAAAGTAGTCTCGTATTGGGAATTTGTTTGCTCTATTGATGCTGCGTTTCTGCAACAGTGGTTTCTTTACCAGTACTCCCTGGCACCCGATTTCATGCCGTCGGGTGTTGACGCTCAATCCCGCGCGTAATCAGGAGTTGTGCCTTTTGTGCAAGCGAAGGGCACAGCCTCTGCCGTGAGGTCCCGTAGGCGCAGACCAGTTCGGCTGACCAGTTGTCTCAGAAATCCCAATTGCAATTTAATCTATGTCGGGCCAATAGGCCGGGACCCTATGGGTATTGCGAGCATCAGCCATCGATATTATCCAACAACATCACATTCACCGGCCCATGGCGACGCTGCACAGATCGAGCGGGCCGAATACCGGGCCCTGCGCCTGTTCCTCTGCAGTCCCGTCTGCCGCGATCCCCTGGCGGTTCTCGTCGTCCGCAATGACCTCTACCGCCGCGCCCAGCAATGCCTGGTGCAGGTCCATCAACGCATCACCGGTCCCATCGCCAGCGCTCAGGATGACCCGTTGCCCAGATCAGTCCTAGCGATCTGCCCGCAACTCGAACCCCATCTCGCCCAGCTGCTCGAAAGACTCTGCAGCCTTGACCCAGGCGTAAGAGACACACTGTTCCGGCAGCCTGAGGGGGAGATGATGGCGATTTTGGATGTGTTGGAGCCGGTGGTGACTTAGAAGGATGGATTTATTAACGCCCACCATCACCCGCTCGCAGAGGGCATGAGTTACCCCAGTTATCTTTATGCCGGGTTGAATGCATGATGTTGTTAGGCGTCTCGAAAGCAATGGTAGACACTAGGTCAATTGCACTATATCTTCGTGCGCCGTAGCTTTTTAGGTAGCATTATGTCAAGTTCAGCATCTGAAAAGTAAAGATCTTCCTCTGACTTCAGTGCACGTTGTGCGGCGGCATATGCTTTCGCATCAGTCCTAGGTGCACCTTTGTAGATTTCTTCAAGCGCTTGGTTTGCTACATCTCTTTGTCGGCGGATCTCCTCCGTAGGGTGCCCATCGTGCATGTCAATTAGGAGACTAAGAAGCTGTTCGCGAACTCCCCACAGCTTTGACGCGACGGCTGTATGCTTTTGGGCCTGTTCACCTAAACTCGCCTCTTTAAAGTAAAGGGTCAAACCCAGTAAGACAGTGCTTAAGAAAGCGCCAAAAATTGTTCCAACTCTTGAGTCTCCCAAGATGGATAGAATCAAGCTGCTTGATGCCAAGGCCGAAAGACCTATCTCAACGTTCTTAATGCGCTTGTAGTGGCGTACATAGTCATCGGCCATCTTCTCGTGCGTCTTATGAGCATATGCCACACGGCCATACATCTCGCGTAGCTGATCGTCTAGGGTTGAAGACTGACTCACAATGCACTCCTAGACTGGAAACGAAGTTCCAAATATCTCTCTCCATTTTTGCTTTGCTGACCACTCACGTTTTGGTTCTGCCAGCTCGTGTGCAATTGCCTCTTCTGCCAAATTATAGCAAAGCTTTGCCTTATACTGGAACTGACCCTTTGATGCGTATACCCATTGACCGCTCCCGGGAGCTTTCCAAAACACTTGTTCCAAATCCTGATTCATTAAAAAGCTGAAGAAGTCCCGGCACATGAAGTCATAGTAGAAGAAAGAATCAGTTCGATGATCCCATCCCTGGATGAACTGATACGCGAGAGTGTCAACAAGAAGGCCGCCTATAGGGACGTTCCACTTTCTCTTCCATGCTCTCATCATACGGCACAACCTTACAAGGTTTTCATTAAACTCATTGTTCCTTGTGCGAATTGCTAGTATTTCAGGTTTAGGATTTGTCGTGCGCCACTTCCCCCCACTGTTTGTGTCGGGGAAAGTAAAGCTTCCGGTAGTATTGCTAAAAACTGGAACTACTTGAAATGTTATCCAATCTTTAAAGGAAACCTCAACCACTTGCCCGTCGGCGCCGATGCTTGATGTTGAATAAGTCTTCTGCATTGATGATCGTACTACTTGGAGCAGTGATGACTGGCCGTTTCCTGTATAGGCATCATACTTATGGTATAAAGAAGCTGGGAGCTCGAACACCATATCTAGGTCGCTGAAGCCTTGGATGGCTGTGTTGCGGCCGTACGAGCCAACATATAAGCTGTGGGATACATCTGACGTCGTATCCCAGAAATCAGTGTTTAAGCGTTTGGTGATGGCCTTATAACGTATGGAAATTGAGCCACCATCTTGAACCTGAATATTTTCGCAGAAACTTCTAAACCAATCGGCGAGTCTCATTAGAAAACCTCCACTGGATATATCGCGAAAGGATCCTCTCTTTCAATGCATTCCATATGCCATATGAGAAGGGAGCTAGTTGGATTAAGTATCGCATGCCTTGGGGGGCGATAGGGCTAACGCTCCAAATCAGAAGCGGGCCAGCATCCCCGCAATGATTCCAACTTCTGCTCCCGTCTTCTGCATTTGCTTGTTAGCCGATTGTGTGCTGACATTGCTATAGAATACTTTCTGCCTATAGGTTAGACAGAGATACTAAAAGGGACTGGGAGCATTCATCCGGCAGCTTATTTCGCTTTCATTGTCCTCCATATATCGCAGGTGGCAGAGGGTTGGAGTCTATTGCATGCAAGTAATCTACCAAGATGAGAATACTCTCAAGCAAGCAGCTTGTCGTCACCATTTGTTGCTTGCGTTGATTTGGGCTTGAAGGATAACATACCTATTGTGCCAGAGAGGAAGGATAGAAAGCAAAGCCATGCGATCAAAAGGCTATTGGTATTCCTATTCACGCTGCTCATTGTCCAAAGACTGCCTGGCAGCCCTCCAGACTTATATGTCTCTAAAATATCAGGTCTCATGAGTTCTATTTGATTTTTGCATTCATCAGGGTTTATCCTAATCGCTTCAGCGGTGCATTCACTCCCAATGACAATTCTTTCATTAACAATTTTGGCAATTTGCCCATCCGACTTCGCGGCTGACTCACGATCCTGAGTCGCCAACACAATTGTCTTGGTTTGATACTGCCAAATGTAAGTAGCGCCCGAGCCGAGTGTCAATAGAAGCAGCAAGATAGTTATTTTAAGTCTAAAGGACGATTTTAGTTGGCTACTCAGAACATAGCATGCAAGTATAATTGGAATACTTAGAAAAATGGAAAGTGAAGCTAGATTCTCGGGGGCAGGAGGCGATGGTGGCGCGACTTTGATCATCGTTGTAATCGTCGGACCTCCAGCAGCGGCCGCTACAGCAGCTGACAAGGTGCCGTAATTTTCAAAAAAGCTATTCAGTTCAGATTTAGTGTTGCTATTCTTTTTGCTATCATTAATTGTCATTTGGAGAAATTGAAATGACCTTTTCTGATGGCTTTAGCTGGTAAGGACCTCTATATGTACTTTTCCCTGAAGTCCATTTCACATCAAAATAATAAAGACCAGACCAAAATTCGGTTACTTCATTACTTGCTGACATATTTCTCCAGTTTGGACATTTTGTCTTGTCATAAGGATTAAGCCCTTGTGCTTTGCAAAGCTTCCACTGATAGGCGGGAATGTACGCAATCTGAGCTGGACCTGGTGGAACGAGCCTCACTTTGATATAAGACTCACCTGCCCCACACATACCAACAACAGCGAACTGAGCTGATTGCCCATTAGAGATGAGGTATTGGTTTAATTTAGAGGCCAGCTCGCCGAGCAAGCGATCCACCTCTGTATCGTCGGGAATCGTTTGTGGTGGCTTTGAGCCTTCTAGGCCATAGTTCTTCTTGGCAATTGCTTCCAGTCTGATCAAGCTAGGTGCCCATACAGCCTGAGGAATGCCAAGTTTACCAAAGAAATATCTGTACATTTCTATTTGAGTCAAAAGCGAAGATGCTCCATACAGATCATAGTTAGTCTTATAGTCGATTCCATGCCAATATCCAGCATCTTGACAGATGCGCAGGTCAAACTTATAGTTAGGCCCTTCCCGTTTTGCTGTATCACTTATAATTGCATTTTCAGACCATTCTGCTAAATAGCTCTTTCCGGTTGACTGGTTTATTCGCATAAGCGATTCTTCGTTAATTTCTTTGACCTGCTCGAAGGTGGGCTTTACGGATGTCTGCTGTGCCTCGACTGAGGATGTAGATTCAACTAACAGGCTAGTTATGAGTAACAAAGGTGGCAGCCCCTTGAATATGTTCATTAGATGAACCGTGGCAACAAATGCTTCATAGCAGACTCATGACTGCGGGTACTATATCTGTAATACAAAGTAATGGAGGATGCTGTCATCGCCTTTTATCTTGCTCGTGCTTGGAAAGTAGCCAGGTCATAGGAACTCGGCTAACGCTCATCATCACCCGCCCGAAGCAGCGGTTGCGAAAGCCGATCTCTTGGCGCCGGGTCGGGTGAATGATGATGTTAGACCCCATAACTAAGATACCCAATCATAAATGACTCTGGGGAGATCCATCTACTGTTTATTGCAAGAGGGGAGCAACTGAGAGCCAGAATCAAATTAAGTGTTAAAAGGTGTCGAGGCTACAAGACATAGACAGCAGCCGAATCACCCTCATACAGCGCTCTAATCGATTCAGTGGCATCGACAGAATCGCGCACGTCTTTTTCTTTGAGATCAAGCACCCGATACTGCCCAGCAATTTGCGCGATTACTTCGATACGGCGATAGAGATGCCCAAATCGCTCCGCATAACGCGAAAGCCCCCTAAGCTTTGGAACAGAATCGGCATACTGGGGTCCGTGAGGGTCAACAATATCCACAGCAATCGAACCATCTGACTGCTGGGAGAAAAACAGGAAATCAGGCCGCACGATACTTGATTGCCCGGCATCTTCATAGACGATCCCGAGTGAGTCCTGGCTAGCGCGAGATGGGTTGCGATACCAAGCAATGATTCCGGGACGAGACAACTCAGCCCTTACTATTTCATCCTCCCATGCATTAAAGACCTCAGGGAACATGCGGTCCTCATCACATAGCAGATGCTTCTCGAATGATGGAAGCGGGGTTTCAGTTCCATCAGCCTCGCGGATCGTGGTCGCCTGCATCCACGATTTCGGGCGAGCCAGGTCTACATCCATCGGAGTTGCGCTCATCTCCTTAATCTGGCGGTAGATGTCCTGGCGTTCGTCAGACAGATCCTTGATCTTGATGCGGAACCGAGTGAGCCACTGGTTTGCGAGCTTTTCGGCTTCAGCCTCGAGAGTTTCACGAACCTGAGGGACAAGGCCAAAAGCAGCGATGACGACATGCGCCTCCATGAGCGCCGTCTCCATGTCACTGGCTTCGCCTTCGTTCCGCGCTAGATAGTCGCTGTATGTGGTTGCAAGATCGGGGCTGATTGCCCGGCCTGCGCGCCGATAGGCGTCCTCGATGACTGCGTAGTCCGCTTCCTCAAGGAAGTCGTTGAATGTCATCGCGCCGCCCTTCATATCAGCTTTAAGGCTCTTGCCTTCGACCGTCATCACCGAATTGCAGGCGGACTCAATCTCGGCCTTGTAACGGGCGCGGATGCCGTTAAGAACCTTGTGCATCTCTGCATGCGCCTGCTTCCCCGCATCGGCCAGCAAGCCATCCACTGCCAGCTCGTGGGCGAGAGCTGTCAGCCGCTTGACCGGTCGCGCATGGCGCTTGGGCAGCGTCTGTGACGGCAGTGAAAGCAGCGTGTCCCAGACTCCCTCAGGTATTGTGGGGTTCGGCTTCAGTTCCACCGGATTGATTAGTACGCGGCGGCCGGGGAGATCGTCGCCCCCATCCCCACCCGACATCAACGCCTCTGCGACGTCTTTGACAGAGGCCTCGTCAAAGAACGGCAGAAGGCAGTCCACCGAGTTCAATCGGTCATTGCCCGAGATTCGCCGCGCAAGCGGCGTGCGCACCATCCGCCCAAGAAGTTGCGTGATGTGAGTTTTGTCCACAGCGGGGCGAAACGAGACCATGACTTCGGCGCGTGGACAGTCCCACCCCGTACTGATGGCATCCTTTGCGATCAGTACCCGAACCCATGTCGAATCCTGCACCCGTTCGGGCGAGATATAGGGCACTCTGTGGCGACCAAAAGCTTGGGTCGTGTGGTCGCCGAAAACGTGCGCAACTGTATCCTCTGGCAACTCCGGCCAGTTGGTGAAGACAGTATCCAGCGCCCTGCCGATGTCATTGTGGTCCGGCGCATTGGGCACTTGCAGAACCATCAGCGGCAGCACCATCCTGGTATCAGACTCCTGAGCGCCATAGTCCGTCCATGCAGCCGAGATTTCCTTCAGCTTGTCGGTGCCACGCCTCACGAGGACGGTGTCGAACTGCCCTGCCTCTTTGGGCACATCTAGGATGATTGTGTCCTTCAAGAGGCCGGACGCTTGCACCTTGGCCGAATCCACGACCACGTTGGGCAGCGTCGCGCGCCCCTGCATGTCAGCAATGGCTGTGTTGAACCGCTCGACGGTGGCGGAGATGCCCCAGACGACCGGGATGCCCGGGACTGAACCAGATCCATTGATCAATCGCTTCACGATGGTGCTCTTCTCACCTGAGCCGCTTGCCGAGCGCATACCACGATGAGCTTCATCGAGCACGAGATAGAGGGTAAGTGCAGGGTCATCAATCGTATTTTCAATCGTATCCCAGATAGTGAAAGACCTGTTATCTGGCATCAAACGAATCTGGCCATTGGTTTCGATTCCCTGCCCATCGGAATCGTGCCCGCGCACGAGGAGGCTTGACCTGCTGAGTTTCTGAGTGTTAAGGAAATAAATCTTCCCCTGCTCCAATGTCCCTTTCTGAAAGGTATTCTGTACTACTACTAGGTCCGAGATTGACAGCCTGTCAGACGCGTCAAGAAGTCGGAACCGGGACTGTTCGTTCAGCGAGGGATCGTCGCTGAACCAGATCACTACGGCGCCCGGATCCGGCTCGATGTCGTAGTTGTCATCGCCGTGGAACAGCGCCTCGAACACCGCCGCCGCCATCACGGTCTTGCCCGCGCCCGTGGTCGCCGTCAGCGAAAAGGCGTGCTTGTCCCCGTCTTCGTGCCAGCGCCTTGAGGCCTTCTTGAGGTTCACCAGAACCTCGACGACGGCCTCTTCCTGGTAATTCTTTAGGGTATATTTCATGGCTCAGCGGCTCATCGAAAAGCGGAAATTGGAGAGGTAAGACTCATAGAGCCGCACAGGTTCGACACCGTCGGGCAGAGTTCGGGCAACCGCCTGGAAACGGCGGTCGTCATCGGTCACCACATAAGCGAAGCGAAGCCCACCTTTCCCAGCCACGGCATCGCAGAAAGCGCCTGCACAATCCAGATCGACCAGCAGGCCATAGGTATCGGCCACTGCCCATCCTTCGGCTGGCAGATCGTCGATCCGTCTCCCTTCCGACCCGGCTCGAATCCACAAGAGGGGGGCGATGCGCTGGAAGGCGAAGTTCGCGCCGACAGCGACGTGGGATTCGTAGGACAGGGTGAAAAACTCGGCGTTCTCCTCGAAACCCTCGGCTATTGGGAATTCATCGGTGAACGTGTAGTCACCCTCAATGTCATTTCCATCCGGCGTCTTGCCGGTTATGGCGGCGGCAATTCTCGGCTTTGTGATGTAGTCGCAGATCCCCCACTTCTCCCAGTCCTGGTCACCTGGCCGCAGCCCCCCATTACAGAGGACCGTCTGCTCGTCGGCCGCGACCTCATTGTTAGTGACGGAGATGCACTGGCGCCGGCCGCCGTCCTGTCGGTTAAGGCGCATGACTGCATGAGCAGTGGTACCAGAGCCGGAGAAGAAGTCGAGAACAATTGCATTTTGCTTGTTGCCAACAAAAAATCTAAGAGTATCCTCGACTGCGTAAAGTGATTTGGGAAATGGAAACTTCCGGCCGGGAATGATCTTGCTTAGCATCCTCGTTCCATAGTCTCCAGCAGAGTGGCTAGTCTGTTGCCATACTGTTGTGGGCCTTGACAAGCGACCTTCTGGAGAAACAACAATTTTGCTGCCATCCTTGTTCAGGCCTATGACAATCAGCTCGCCAGCTTGAACCTTCCTGATGTTAGGAGCTGTCAGATAAGAAATTATAAATGGCTGCTTTTCGTGACCTGGGGTAGCCCTTGCGTAGCCTTGCCTAACGGCATTCATGAGACTCGGGCCGGTTAGCCCCCACTCCATTTCAAGGCCATCTTGACGGATGGGGAACACAGCAACACAATTCGGCGGTGACGATACTGAGTCTAGAGTATCAGTGGGCAGCAAGGGATCTCCAACTCCTACGATTTTCTGGGTATCAGAATTGACAAACACAGGGTAGAACTGGCGCGGCCTTGACCCACGTACAGAATTAAGATCTTCGCGCCTTAGGTAACGCCAGCGAACCGGCTTGCCGGCGTGTTCTGAAGATAGTATGGCTGGAACCGATGCGCAGCCGAACAATACGACGAAGATAAACTCGTCGACTCTCGAGAAAAGATCAGGGCGAGATGTTCCTTTGGGATTGATGACATTTGTTACCATTTGAATCCTTGCCCCTGGAAAGGCCTGCTCTAGAAGCAGCCCAAGGCGGAGGTACTCCTTCTCGTCGATTGTAACTACGAGAGCACTGTCATATGGGTTTAACAATTCTGCTGCAACCTTCAAGCGGCGCTCCATGAACGCCAGCCATTTAGAGTGTCGATAAAGATCATCTCCTTCGACATAATCATTGTTGTACTTCCAGTCTCGCGCACCGGTATTGTAAGGCGGATCGATATAGATGGCATCGAGTTTGCCGCGATGCGTATAAGTGAGTGCTTCGAGTGCATGGTAATTTTCACCGTTGATCACCGTGTGGAACGGCTTGTCTCCCCCACGTTCCACACGTCCCGTACTAGCAAGGCCTGGATAGATGTAATCACGGAACTCGGCCACTACAACCAAATCGGCAACCGAAACTTGCACATTCTCGGGCGCTTCGGAATCGATCAGAATGAGATGCGCCATACAGGACTCTCCGTCTTTGACAAGCCGGGTGACGCGCCACAAGCGTTGGTCCCCTCGATGCGTGCTGCGGCGGGGCGGCAGGACGCGCACCTTGTCGCCACGCCGCACAGGCCGCCCGGGCAGCTCTACGCTTTCCGGCCGGTGCCGTTCGAAGTTCAGTCCGAAGGCCCGGCGCGATGCCAGAGCCTTGAACTCGCGCTCAAGTTCATCCCCCAAGGCGCTGTCTTTGGCCTTGGCCCGCGCGATGAGATCAGTTAGGCGCGACACTCTGTTCTCTTATCCTGGCGGATCATAGAGACCCCACCCCCGAGCTGCCAACCTGGACGACCTTCAAGGATTTTCGAGGACATAACGTTCAGAGTAATTTGCAATGAAGGTATCAAGGGACGTCCTGTCTGAACTAGGCCTAATTCAGCTGCCCCTTTATGGTCTGACCGCAGTTCAAGGTCTCTGTATATCTCACTCGGACACAGCAATCTCATTCGACAAATAGAGCAAGATTGTTCAACCGCCAAGGATGTCGTGGCCTTTTTGCCCAGCGGTAGCGATTACCCCACCGCTTGGTGGGTCTAACGCTGCCATCACCTGGCCGCCATGATGCACAGGATCCGCAAAAGGTCAATTGGCGGCGGCTCAGGTGAATGGCAATGTTAGGCATCAGCGCGAGAGCTACGGATTGTTGCGTACTTCCCATTGGAAGAGAATGTCGTTCTGGAACAAATCAATCAGCTTGACCAGAACGCAAAACCCTGCGTTGGCAGGCTGAATCACTGCAATCATTCCCTTTCGCATTCTTGCGAAGTGGCTGGGAAACCGAAAGACGGTTGGATCGGTGATATCGCTAAAGCTAGATGCACCTGAGGCCACCTTTACGGCGCCACTCATACTCGAAAGATCAACGCAACCGTGTCCAGTTTGTAGTGTGGCCCATTTAATGGGAATGGTCCTTGGATCTGTCCTGTTGAAGTGCACATTGATCTCGATTCCGCTGTGAACAACCGGTACGCGTCGCTTTCCGTTCCCATAAACAGCGTGAACCTCACCGAACTCAAACGTCTCCTCCTCAATCGCTGCGCGAAGTTTGCGGTTGAAGAACTTGACGCTGATATTGTTGTCTAGGAGAAATCTGAACCCCTGAGAATAGATCGTGCCATTTGGATCAAGGACCCCGATGAAGACTTCGTTGATGCCGGATGAGACTATTAGCTCTGCACAGGATTCAACGTCTTGGTCATTGTGTAATTTGACGCACGGCTCTAACGTTGTGTAGATCGTCGAACCAAAGAGATCCTCACGGCTAAGCTTCTCAATCGCAACCCGCTCAGCGTGCCAACACTGAATTTCACCGCGATGCCCAGTAGCGAGAACTTTCCCGTCCTTAGCGATCACTGCCCCGACGCGTGGGTACTCGTTGCATTTTAAGTGCTCCTCAATCGCGATCCTCATGAGGTCTGTACTTGAGTACGTCATCTGTGTAGAGCTTCAGGTTGCGCTCATGATTTAGGGTGAGCTACATGGTGGCATCTGCTGCCTAACGCTGCCCTTGAGTGGCAGGCAAGCAGCTTTGGGTGACGAAGGCGAGAGTAGACGGCAGCCTGTCCACTCGAAGGGCTTGTTCGGGGGTTTTCAAAGTCGTTACCAAAGAAGCTGAAAGCCATGCACTAATCATCTTGAAAGACAAAAGTGCAAGAAGCATTTGACGTGTCGAGAGAATCCACTACTCCACAGAAATAATAATGTTCTTGAGATTGAAGGCAACACCTAACCAGCTCCTCATTTACTCCCTCTTTAAGCAGAATCTCACGTCGGCCCTGATTGTCTGCTTTCCTAAACGACTCCCTATCGGCATCGGACCAATATCTCCTTCCTTTTGGAAATAGCTGTTCTTGAACCTGCAGATACTGATCTAGTTCGTTCAATTCTCTTTCGGAATAAAAAACCGAGGGAAGAGTTGTTGCCTTATTCCCATTACACCTCTTACACAATGCAACGAGGTTTCCGGGCTCAAACTTGCCACCCTTCTCAAATGGAATATGATGATCCATAACCAGCTGGCTTTGCAGTAATACTCCTCCCATGTATGAATCATCCTCTGAGACGCATTTCCATACAGCAGGCTTTCCACACTTGAAGCACTGATCTTCAAAGAGAAAGAAGAAACGACGCTTGAATTGGTAGTAAAGAACATCAGGAACAAACTTTTTGCGTAGATGATACTTCTCTTGAGAGCGGCTCATTGTGTTCTCAATTATCTCTACAGGGACAGGTGCAGGCCTTCCCTCAAGATTACGAATGTATGTGAGCAAATCGGGGATAGGAGATGAAGTGCTGAGGTCAAGGCATCGCCTTATCTTCGCTGAGTTAAAAGATCTTCCACTTTGCCGCAGGTGGCAGAACCCACTCAGAATAACAGCCGTTTCCTTCATATTCCATTCGTAATCAATAACAGATACTCGCCTTGTGGTAATACCATCGTTATCGTAGTCAATCTCTAGTTCAAGAGTGAGTTCAGGCATCTCTTCATTGATGAGACGTAGGTGGTGATCTTAAGGCGGACCTCAATCCCTCGAACTCTTTATTGGATGGTTCAGAGAACCATAGCTTGCCGGCCGTTCCCTTCCGAGAACCACTCAGGCATCCAGTGGGCCATGTCCTGCAACTCCTTGTCCCGCAGCGGGTCTTCCAGAACGCTCGACCAAGATAGCCGTGGTTCACAGGTCCGAGAACCAACTGTTCAGCAGGTTACAGAATGTCGGCTGGGCTTCGTACCCCGAGTGGACCACGGTTGAGCACATGCGTGTAGATCATGGTGGTGCTCACATCCTTGTGCCCGAGTAGCTCCTGGATGGTGCGGATGTCCTGGCCCCGTTCCAGCAGGTGTGTCGCGAACGAATGGCGGAAGGTGTGGCAGCTTGCCGCCTTCGTCAGACCGGCCTCGAGGACAGCCCACTTCACCGCCTTCTGCACCACGCTCGGATCGAGATGGTGGCGGCCTTGGGCACCGGATTCCCTGTCGCGCCAGCGATTCTGCTGGGGGAATACCCATTGCCAGGCCCACTCCCGGCTGGCGTTCGGATACTTTCTGTCCAGGGCGTAGGGCATGAGTACCCTGCCCCAGCCTGCGGCCAGATCACTCCGGTGCAGGCTGCGCACACCCAGCAGATGCTCCTGCAGTGCTGGCACCAGGCTCTGCGGCAGCACAGTCAACCGATCCTTGCCGCCCTTGCCGTCGCGCACGGTCAGTTCACGCCGCTCAAGGTCCAGATCCTTCACCCTCAGCCGCAGGGCCTCCATCAACCGCAGTCCACTGCCATACAGCAGCCCTACGACAAGGGCAGGCTCCCCCTCCAGTTGCTCCCTCACCGCCCGCACTTCGGCCTCGCTGAGCACCACGGGGATTCGTTGGCGCGTTCGTGCCCGAATTACTCCCTCCAGCTCCAGATCCCGCTCCAGCAGGTCTCGATAAAGGAACAACAACGCTGCCAGCGCCTGGTTCTGGGTCGACGCACTAACTTGCTCCTCCACAGCTAGATGGGTGAGGAAGGCGTTCACCTCAGCGCTGCCCATCTCTCGCGGATGGCGCAGACCGTGAAAGCGCAGATACCGCCGAAGCCACTGCTCGTAGGTCTTCACCGTACGGCGGGCGTAATGGCGGGTCTGAAGGAGCTCGCGATACCGATGAATCAGGCCAGTTGGCTTGGCTTGCGGTGTCATCCGATCCCATGTGCGGGTTCGTGCTTTCAGTGTTCCCAGTCCCCGTCCCTGCTACCTCTGGTGCAGCCCCCTGCCGGTGCCCCAACCCATGCCCCCGCAGGACCTCCCCCCCGGCCTCTACGACCACCCCCTCAGCGAGGCCGAGCACCAGGCCCTCGGAGCCCAGCTGGCCTCCCTCCACCAGCTGGAGCCGCTCGACCCCGCCGAGGCTCCCCAGCGGCTGGCCCGTTACTTGCGGCAGCTCAGTGAGATCGCCCTGGCGGCGTTGCCGGAGGCGCAGCGGCAGCAGCAGCAGCTGGCCCTGGTGAACCGGATCGTGGCGGTGCTGCAGGAGCAGGCGCCGAAAACGATCACATCCGGCGATCGGCTTCACCCCAGCGCCCGCCTGCTGCAGGAGTTGCGGGCTGCTCCGTTGCTGCCCGGCCAGGAGGCCATCACCCGCCCCCTGATTCCCCTGGCGGATGGCACCTTGTTGATCAATGCCCCCAGTGAGCCCAGTGTGGGTCTGGCCCTGCAGGCGGAAGTGCCCTCAGCCGATCGGATCGATCTGCTCTGTGCCTTCATTAAGTGGAGCGGGCTGCGCCTGCTGCAGCCCGTGCTCGCCCAGCACCTCGAAGCCGGCCGCCCTCTGCGGGTGCTCACCACCGTCTACCTGGGCGCCACAGACCGCAAGGCGCTCGACTGGCTGGTGGAGCGCGGGGCCCAGGTGCGCGTCAGCACCGACACCCGCCGCACCCGTCTGCACGCCAAGGCCTGGCTGTTTCATCGCGCCAGTGGCTCCAGCACCGCCTACATCGGCTCCTCCAACCTCTCGGCTCCCGCCCTGGTCGACGGGCTGGAGTGGAACGTGCGCCTGGCGGCCTTGGAAACGCCCGCGATGCTGCGCAAGTTTGAAGGCACCTTTGAGGCCTACTGGGAAGAGGGCGAATTCGAGCCCTATGCCGCCACCCCCGAGCAGCGCGATCGCCTCGATCACCAGCTCTCCCTGGCCCGGGGGGTGGATCCGGCCGCCGCATCTGGATCCGGCGCCGCCACCACCCCGGTGTGGTTCGATCTGCGGCCCTACGCCTACCAGCGCGAGATGCTCGATGCCCTGGCGGCTGAACGCTCGCTCCATCAGCGCTGGCGCAACCTCGTGGTGGCCGCCACCGGCACCGGCAAGACCGTGCTCGCCGCCTTCGATGTGGCCCGTCTCCCTGCCGACTTCCCCGAGCAGTTCCCTTCCCTAGAGCCGCCGCCGCTGCTGCTGATCGCCCACCGCAAGGAGATCCTGCTGCAGGCCCTGGCCACCTTCCGCCAGGTGCTGCGCGATCCCTCCTTCGGGGAGCTGTATGTGGATGGCGCGATGCCCAGCCAATGGCGCCATGTGTTCGCCTCGGTGCAGTCGCTGGCCAACCGCTCCCTCGCTGAGATCCCCGCCGAGCGCTTCAAGGTGGTGATCGTGGATGAGTTCCACCACGCCGCCGCCTCCAGCTACCGCCGCTGGCTCGATCACCTCCGCCCCCAGCTGCTGCTCGGCCTCACCGCCACCCCCGAACGCGCTGCTTGCCTGGCAGAAGGGCGGCCTCGACATCCTCCATTGGTTCGGCGGTCGCATCGCCTCTGAACTCCGCCTCTGGAGCGCCCTCGATCAGGGCCTGCTCGCCCCCTTCCACTACTTCGCCGTGGCCGACGCCACCGATCTCTCCGCCCTGGAGTGGCGCCGCGGCGGCTACCTGCCCGCCCAGCTCAGCGCCGTCTACACCGGCGATCACCGCCGCGTGGATCTGATCCTCAGCGAGCTCCACAAAACCGTGGCCGATCCCGCCCGCATGCGGGCCCTGGGCTTTTGCGTCAGCGTGGAGCACGCCCGTTTCATGGCCGAGCGCTTCAGTGCCCGCGGCCTCCGCGCCGAAGCCCTCGATGCCTCCACCCCCGCCGATCTGCGCCAGGCCGCCCTGCGCCGCTTGCAGTCCGGCGAGCTGCAGATCCTTTTTGCGGTGGACCTGTTCAACGAAGGTCTTGACATCCCCGCGATCGACACCGTGCTGCTGTTGCGGCCGACCGAGAGCGCGGTGGTGTTTCTGCAGCAGCTGGGCCGGGGCCTGCGGTTGTCGCCCGACACCGGCAAAAGTTGCCTCACCGTTCTGGACTTCGTGGGCCAGCAGCACCGGCGTTTTCGCTTTGATCTGCGCTACCGGGCCTTGCTGGGCTGTAGCCGGCGGCAGCTCGAAGACCAGTTGGCCCAGGGGTTCCCCTTTTTGCCGCCCGGGTGCCGGCTGGTGCTCGATCGCGTCTCCAGCGAGCAGGTGCTTTCAAGTTTGCGCCAGTGCCTGCCAAGCCGCCTGCCCCAGCTGCTCCAGGAGTTGGGCGCCCTTGCCGCCGAGGGAAAGATCGGCCCCGCCAGCGGCCTGGCCCACTGGCTCAACGCCCTGGCCATGGAGCCGGCCGACTTCTACGGCATCCGCGGCGCCGGCTTCACCTCCCTGCGGCGCGAGCTGGGCTGGTTGCCGCCCCACCTGGCCGGTGAGCCCCATCCGGAGGAGGAGCGTCTCAGCCGCGCATTCGCCGCCGGCCTGCTCCACCTCGACGACCCCGACCGTCTGCGCGCCACCGCCGCCTCCCTTGCCGCCGCCGCGCCGCCCGATCCAGAGGCCCTCTCCGAGCGCGAGATGCGCCAGTGGCTGATGCTCACCGCCCAGCTGTTCGGCACCGGCCGCCAGTGGCGGCCCCTCGATCAGGCCCTGGATGTGCTCTGGCAGGCCGGCGCCTGGCGCGTGGAGCTGATCCAGCTGCTGGAGTTGCTCGCTGAGTGCGCCGATCGCCGCCTCCACCCGCTGCCCTGGGCCTTGCCGGTGCCCCTGCGCGTGCACGGCCACTACACACGCGCCGAGATCGAAGCGGCCTTCGGCGTGCTGTCCGATGACGCCCCCTGGATCCACCGCGAAGGCGTGCTCTGGCACCAAGCCAGCGCCACCGACCTGCTGTTCATCACCCTGCGCAAAAGCGAGGCCCTCTTCTCCCCCTCCACCCGCTACCGCGACCTGGCTCTCGGCCCATCGCTGTTCCACTGGGAAAGCCAGAGCACCACCACCGCCGCCTCCCCCACCGGCCAGCGCTACATCCACCACGCTGCGCGCGGCTCCCGGGTGCTCCTGTTTGTGCGCGAGCAACGCAAACAAGATGGCCGCCCCGGCGCCCCCACCGAACCCTTCGTGTGCCTGGGCTTTGCGTCTTACGAAAGCCACGAAGGCGAGCGGCCGATGGCGATCCGCTGGCGGCTGGAGCGGGAGATCCCGGCGGCGTGGTTACTGGTGATGGCGTTGGCGGTTTAACGTCATTGAGGGCCCCGATCCTGCATGCACCGTTGGCCATGGTCGTCAGTTCCGAACTCCTGATCCGTCGTCTGCGCGAATGCACGCCAGCCTGCACTGCGCAATTCGGCGTGCGCAGCCTGCGCATCTTCGGTTCCTGGGCCCGCGGCACGGCCACACCCAGCAGCGATGTGGATCTGCTGGTGGCCTTCGATGGCCCCGCCACGGCCAGGCGCTTCTACGGCCTCCAGCTGTTTCTGGAAGACCTGCTTGAGCTGCCCGTTGATCTGGTCACGGAACAGGCCCTCCGCCAGGAGCTCAGGCCTGCGGTGGAAGCCGATGCCATCGCCCTCTGAAGGCAGCCCCAGACGCGACTGGCGTCTCTATGCGCAGGATATGCAGCGCTTCGCCCACCGTGCCGTGGGTTACTGCGCAGGTTTGGATCGTGCGCAGTTCGAGGCCAACCAGCTCATGCAGGATGCTGTTCTGCGCAATCTCGAGCTCATCGGTGAAAGCGGCAACTCGCATCCCAGATGACGTCAGGCTTGCCCATGCAGAAATCCCCTGGCGGCAGATCATTGCGATGCGCAATCAACTGATCCACGCTTACCTGGGAGTCGATCTTGATGTGGTGTGGGATGTTGTGCAGGTAGAATTGCCGTTGCTGCTTCAACAGATGAAGGCTGTGATTGGCTGAGGGGCTAATGTTTTCCGTTCTGATTCCTCCACGCCCCTGCCCTGCCAAGCTGTCAAGTCCTAGGCGTGGTAGGCCTCCGCCGCTCCTCCGCCGCCCTCGCCGCCCCCGGATCCCGAGGTCCTGAGCGAGCGCGAGCAGCGCCTGTGGCTGATGCTCACGACCCAGTTTACTTCTTCTCTTCGAGAAGGCTGCACCTGCGCAGAAGCCTGGCGGCTACGGCATGCTCACCACCGCTTCCTCGGCCACCGGCCAACGCACCATCCACCACGCCGCCCGCGGCTGCAGGGTGCTCCTCTACCGCTACGCGGAAGCCTGCGGCTACGTGCGCGAGCAACCCAAACAGGATGGCCGCCCCGGCGCCCCCACCGAACTGTTCGTGTGCCTCGGCTTTGCGCGCTACGAAAGCCACGAGGGCGAGCGGCCGATGGCGTGGGGGAATCTTTGTGGCGGCTGGAGCGACCGATTCTGGCGGCGTGGCTGCCAGGCTGTTGCTTGGCACAACAGTGGCGTTGGCGGTATAGCGTTGAACCATGGCCATCCATGAGCGAATCACCAGCAACCCCGCCGTTCGTTTCGGCAAGCCGTGTGTGCGCGGCACCCGGCTCACCGTGGGGGATGTGCTCGGCTGCCTGGCCAGCGGCATGAATGAGGCTGAACTGCTGGAGGATTTCCCACAGCTCACCCACGACGACGTACTGGCCTGCCTGGCCTATGCAGCTGACCGTGAGCGTCTGTTGATCAGCCTGAACACGGCAGCGTGACCGTCCGACTGCTTCTGGATGAAAATCTCTCGGAGCGTTTGCTGCCTTTGATTTGCGGAAGCTTTCCAGAGTCCAGCCATGTGAGGCTTCTGGGTCTTGGTGGAGCCGATGATCTGACGCTCTGGGAGCGGGCCCGTTCTGAAGATGAGATGTTGGTGACCAAGGACGAGGATTTTCTGCGCCTCAGCGTGAGTCGCGGTTTCCCTCCCAAGGTGATCTGCCTGGCCATCGGTAACTCCAGCAATGGGGACACAGCTGCCCTGCTGCTGGATCATGTCGACGCGATCGAGGCTTTCTCCACCCATCCGGAGGCGGGTTTTCTACTGCTTAGCCCAGAGACCAAGCCCTGAGGTGTTGCGCCGTGCTCTGACACCAGCCCAGCGCCACCGACCTGCTGTTCATCACCCTGCGCAAAAGCGAACCCCTCTTCTCCCCCTCCACCCGCTACCGCGACCTGGCCCCTGCAGCGGCTTAAATGTAGCCGTCGTGATGGAAATAGAGATGGCGTTCCGGTTGGTTGGGGAAGCCGATGAAACTGAACACGGCGCGGGTTGCCAAAACGATGAAGCAGCTGCCCTGATCCAGTGCCACCGCCGTAACGCCTGACCTCCCGCCGAGCGCGCCGCCATGATGCGGAGCCGAGTGCCTCCAGCCCAGCTCCGGCTTCAGCCCCATGTCCGATCGCCGTCAGCGCATCCACGAGTTGGTGCTGGCCCTGCTGGCCCAGCAGAACGACCTGGAGTTGCTCGATGGCGATGCCACCGGCCCCGGTTCGCTGGCCGGTCTATCGGCGCGGGATCCGGCCAGCTGGCTGGAGCGCAACCGCCGCGTCGTCCAGCGCTACCAGGCCCTGGTGCGTTCGGCCCTCACCCTCGATGCCCTCGTCGATCAGGAGGTGGGCCCTGACTGAGCTGACCCGAGCCCGGCGATTCTGACAAGCTGGCCCGAACAGATCGCGGCGTCGATGCCCCCGTTCGGCTTCTCTTCCTTCACCTCCCGCTTGATGGGGGGCGGCGGTCAGCCCGCCAGCCCCCAGCTCCCCTGCAGCTGGCAGCGCCCGTTTGGTCTCGGTTGGGAGCAGCCCTACACGGTGCGCTACGCCAGCAACCTCGATGACGGCCCCAACCACGGCGCCCCCCTGGGGGGATTCGGGGCTGGCTGCATCGGCCGCGGCCCCGATGGCCGTTTCAACCTCTGGCATCTCGATGGCGGCGAGCACTGGTTCGGCGACATCCCCGACTGCCAGTTCGCCCTTTTTGAGAGCGATGGCACCACAAGCCGCGCCCATGCCCTGGCGGTGAAGCCGGCGGTCGACGCCTCCCGGCCCGAGGCGGGCGAGCCCCTGCCGGCCTGGAGCTGGTATCCCGCCAGCGATGGCGAGCGCAGCACCGGCACCTACGCGGCCCGCTATCCGCTCAGCAGCACCAAGTACACGGGGGTGTTCCAGGCGGCGGTGCGCTGCGAGGCCTTCAGTCCGATTCTCCCGGGCGACTACCAGCGCACCAGCTACCCGCTGGCGGTGTTTGCCTGGACCCTGCACAACCCCACCGATCAGCCCCTCACCGTTTCGCTGCTGCTCAGCTGGCGCAACACCGTCGGCTGGTTCACCAACACCGATCCGTCCGCCGCCGTCCATTTCCGCGACGACGGCAGCCCCGAGCACAACTACGTGCCCGCAATCGGCCGCAGCCAGGGGCAGCGCAACCGCCAGGTGCAGGCCCCGGGCCTGAAGGGCATCGTGCTGGAGGGCGAGCGCAACGAGCCCCTGGCGGAAGGCCAGGGCCAGTGGTGCCTGGCGCTGCCCGATCAGGCCGCGCTGGGCCGCGCTGATCTGGAGGTCTTCCGCTGCAGCCGCTGGGATGGCTCCGGCGATGGCGCCGAGATCTGGACGCCGTTCGCCGCCAGCGGCGCGATCCCCGAGAGCGACAACGACCGCCGCAGTGGCGCCAATGAGCAGGCCAGCGCCGCCCTGGCGGTGCGCCTCACCCTGGCACCGGGCGAAAGCCTGGAGATTCCGGTGGTGATCGCCTGGGATCTGCCGGTCACCAGCTTCGCCACCGGCACCCGCAGCCTGCGCCGCTACAGCGATTTCTTTGGCGCCAGTGGCGACAACGCCGTCGCCATCGCCGCCGAGGCGCTGCGGTACTGGCGTGCCTGGCGCCAGGCGATCGAGGCCTGGCAGGCGCCGGTGCTGCAGCGCAGCGATCTGCCCGAACCGCTGCGTATGGCCCTGCTCAACGAGCTCTACGACCTGGCCAGTGGCGGCAGCCTCTGGACCGCCGCCTCCCCCCAGGATCCGGTGGGCAGGTTCGGGGTGCTCGAGTGCCTCGACTACGCCTGGTACGAGAGCCTCGATGTGCGGCTGTACGGCTCCTTTGCCCTGCTGCAGCTCTGGCCCGAACTCGACAAGGCGGTGCTGCGGGACTTCGCCCGTGCCATCCCCGCCGCCGATCCCACGCCTCGCCCGATCGGCTGGTATTTCACCCAGGGCCGCGGCCGGGTCGAGGCGGCCCGCAAGGTGGCCGGTGCCACCCCCCACGATCTCGGCGCCCCGAACGAGCGGCCGTTTGATGCCACCAACTACACCGCTTACCAGGACTGCAATCTCTGGAAGGATCTTGCCAGTGACTTCGTGCTGCAGGTCTGGCGCTGCTTCCGTCTGGCCCCCTCCGGCGAAGACCTGCGCTTTTTGGCCGACTGCTGGCCGGCGGCGGTCACGGCCCTGCGCTACCTCAAGCAGTTCGATGCCAATGACGACGGCCTGCCCGACAACGGCGGCGCCCCGGACCAGACCTTCGATGACTGGCCCCTGCAGGGGGTGAGTGCCTACTGCGGCGCCCTCTGGATCGCCGCCCTGGAGGCGGCCCTGGCCATGGGCCAGCGGCTGCAGCTGGAACTGGGGCTGGACACCAGCGCCGAGCAGCGGGAGTTCGGCGGCTGGCTGGAGCAGAGCCGAGACAACTTCGATGTCCTGCTCTGGAACGGCGAGTACTACAACATCGACGCCGACAGCGGCACGCCGGTGGTGATGGCCGACCAGCTCTGCGGCGACTTCTACGCCCGCCTGCTGGGTCTGCCGCCGGTGGTGGCGGACGAGCGGGCCCGCTCGTCGCTGCAGGCGGTCAAGGAGGCCTGCTTTGAAGGTTTCCAGGGCGGAACGCTGGGCGTGGCCAACGGCCTGCGCCGTGATGGCACGCCGCTGGATCCCAACGGCACCCATCCCCTGGAGGTGTGGACCGGCATCAATTTCGGCCTGGCCGCCTACTACCGGCTGATGGGCGAGACCGGCACCGCCCTGGCGATCACCGGCGCCGTGGTGCAGCAGGTGTATGCGGGGGGCCTGCAATTCCGCACCCCCGAGGCGATCACGGCCGTCCACACCTTCCGGGCTTGCCATTACCTGCGGGCGATGGCGATCTGGGCCCTATGGGCCACCCACACCGATTGGCAGCCGATCCCGGGCGCCGAACGCCAACCAGGTGCCGAACGCCAGCCGGTGGCCGCAGCATGAGCGAGCGGCGCCCCTTTTCCCTGGCGGCCCTGCTGCTCTCCCTGGTGCTGCTGCTCGGCTTCCCCGCCGGAGCTCTGGCCCAGATTCAGGCCAGCCCGGATGAGACCGGCACCGGCCTGGTGCGCAGTCTCGAGAGCCTGCGGGACCTGGACTACCAGAGCTGGCAGGTGGTGGCCTATCGCCCCGGTCCGGCCGCGCCGGATGCCCCGGTGGTGCTGCGCATCGTCGGCTATCCGGGGCGGGTGCGGCTCGATCACCCGACGCCGTTGCAGGTGCGTGCCGGGCGGCGCCAGTGGCGCCTGGAGGACATCACCCTGTCCAGCCCCAAGCTCGCCAGCGACAACCGGGCCGCCGCCGCCGAGTTTGCGCTGACGCCGCTGCTGGCCGATCTGCGCCTGAACCGCCCCTTGCGGCTGGCCTTGCCGGGGGTGTTCGTCGAGCTGCCGGTGCCCCCCTATGTGGTGGCGGAATGGCGAAGCCTGCCGGATCAGCCCTCGACCTGAGCGTTCCCACAGCCCACGCGATTCTGACTGGTTCAGCCTGATCTGGTCTTCAGTCGAGTCCGCCGTATTCACGCAGCAGAGCAAGACAGTCGTTCAGTCCGGCTCGGTTGGTGGCGGAGTCGTTGAGCTGGAAGGCGAAGGATCGGGCGGAGCATCGTATTTGGAGTCGAATTCCTTGAGTCGCTCTTCGAACTTCCTCCAGCGTTCGTCTTCGATCGTCCTCCGCTCGTCTTCTAGCCTCCTCTGCTCGTCTTCGATCATCCTCTGCTCGTCTTCGATCATCCTCTGCTCGGCTTCTAGCCTCCTCTGCTCGTCTTCGATCGTCCTCCTCTCGGCTTCTTGTTTCTGCTTCAAATCGATGTCTTGAGGAACCTCTGAAAAACCCGCTAAAATAAGTCCAGTTCTCGAACTGAGACTGGAC
>JBAXXM010000013.1:0-79411 GCA_037127935.1 Synechococcaceae cyanobacterium ELA739 | reverse complement strand
GAAGGGCATCGACCGTCAGGCCGAGCCCACCCTGGCCATGCCGGATCTCGACTGAGCACAGAATCAGGTCAGGTTTTTCCTGCCCGTTCACAGCCCCCGCTACGGCGGGGGCTTTTTTGTGTGGCGACCCGTTGGTATTCGACCCTGCTGATCCAGTGGCAGGGATCGCGTTGGCGCAACCTTTTCAGCGCGCCGTGGCCCAGCTGGGCACCCATCGAGCTGCAGGGATCAGGTGGCATCGGGCAGCTGGGCCAGCCAGCGGCGCAGCAGCGGCAGGCTCAGGCCGATGACATTGCTGACACAGCCTTCGATCCGCTCCACCAGCAGCCCGCCGCGGCCCTCCAGGGCAAAGCCGCCCGCGCAGGCCAGGGGTTCACCGCTGGCGACGTAAGCCGCAATCGTGGCTTCATCCACGGCGGCGAACTGAACGCGGGTGGTCACGGTCTCCAGCAGGCGCAGGCCCTCAGCTGCGACCAGGCAGTGGCCGGTGTGCAGCTCCGCCCAGCCGCCGGCCATGCGCCGCCAGCGTTCCGTGGCCTCCCGGGCATCGGCGGGCTTGCCGAACACCTGTCCGTCGAAGACCAGCAGCGAATCACAGCCCAGGACCGCGGTACACCCTGGCCCTGCGGAGAAGCCCCGCACCGCCTCTCCCGCTTGGATCGCAACCGGGTCGTGCCCTTCGGATCGCTCTGTGGGTGGGGCACCAGATGGCACTGCGGAGCTGCCGGCGCCGAATGCCAGGGCTTCCGCCTTGGCCTGGGCCAGCCGTTGCACCAGCCGCCTGGGCTCGGGGTCCTGGATCGCCTCCTCGTCCACGCCGCTGACCTGGGCCCGGTACGGGATGGCCGCTTGCTCCAGCAGGCGGCGTCGGGCGGGCGAAGCCGAGGCCAGCAGCAACATGGGAGCGGAGCATCTGGCGCCACCTTCCCATGGCTTGGCTAACTTCGAAACCAGTGAACCGTCTGTGCGCCATGCGCCCTCTCCTGCAGATCCGCCCCGCACCCCTGTTGCTCGGGGTTGCGGGAGCTGTTTCCCTGCAAAGCGCGGCCCTGGCCCTCGATCTCTCGCGTCCTGGTCTGGTCTGCGACAACAGCCAGCGCATCTGCTACGACAGCCAGGGGCCTTCGGTGGCCCAGACCCGCCGGGCCTATGGCGAAAAAGCAGAGCGGGATCTGCTGCGCCAGATCTCAGGTCGACCGCCGGGCCAGGATTTCATCCTCAGTGGCGGCGAACTCTGCAGCATCAACCGCCGCACCTGCTGGGACGACGGCGCCCAGAAAAGCAACGTCAGCAACCGACTCACCAAGCAGCTGTTCGGCAACAGTGGCGGTGGCGGCAGCCTGCCCGGAGAAACCAGCTGCCAACTGCTGCAACGGGGCCGCAACATCTTCACCGGCGGCTGCCGGCTGAGCCGCCGCCAGGATTACGGCGGCAATGCCTACGTGGTGGAAACCCGCGACGGCCGCCGCTACAGCTTCTACAACCAGGGCAACGGCAGGCTCGTGCTGCGCGATGCCACCGGCACCTGGGCGGTGGCGTACGCCAACCGGGGGAACGGACTGTCATTCCGCTGGTCCGATCTGCAACTGAACACCAGCCGTGGCGGAGGCCAGGGCTACAACAATGGCTTTGGGAGTGGCTACGGCAACGGTTACGGCAATGGTGGCAATCCCTGGGGTAACCCCAGCGGCTCCAATCCGGGCTACGGCTATGGCCGCAGTGGCAGCGAACAGGCTCCGGCCGCGAACACCCTGGAGGGGCTGCTCAACAGCCTGTTCAACTGATCGCCCTGCCCGTGGCCGCTGACGTACAGAGCGCTTCCCAGGCGAGCCTGGATGCCCATGACCGCTGGGCCCGCGATCGGGCGGCCCGATCCCTGACCTGCCTGCCGTTTCGCCGGGCCTTCTATGAAGAGCTCAGCGAGGCGGCGATCAGCAGCACCGAGCTGTGCGCCAGGGACGACTGGCCGCTGCTGGTGTTCGCCCCGTTTGGCGTGGAGCGGGCTGAGGCCCATTTCATCTGGCTGATCCGCTTGGGGGTGCTGCGGCGCGAAGTGGACGGCCAGGGCCTGACCGAACGGGTCCGGCTGACGCCCCTGGGCCGCCGTGTGATCAGCCACTGGCCTGGCGAAATCCCCAGAGCCGGACTGCGGCAGCGGATCCGCGAGAACGTTTTGCGCCACCGACCCCGCCTGTGAGCCGACCGCCTTCCGGTGCCCCCCAGCCGCTGATGGTGCTGGGAACCAGCAGCGGTGCCGGCAAATCGCTGATGACGGCGGCCCTCTGCCGGGTGCTCAAGCGCCGGGGGGAGACGCCGCTGCCGTTCAAGGGGCAGAACATGAGCCTCAATGCCTGGGTCGATCAGGCCGGAGGCGAAATGGCGTACTCCCAGGCGCTGCAGGCCTGGGCGGCGGGCTTGGAACCCCAGGTGGCGATGAATCCGGTGTTGCTCAAACCCCGCGGCGACAGCACCAGTGAGGTGATCCACCTGGGGCGCTCGGTCGGCACCGCCCGCGCCGAGCACTACTACCGCGACTGGTTCAGGCCGGGCTGGGCGGCGATCCGCGGCGGCCTGGCGGAATTGCAGGAACGCTATCCGGCTGGCCGGCTGGTGCTGGAGGGGGCGGGCAGCCCGGTGGAGGTGAATCTGCAGCCGCGGGATCTGACCAACCTGCGACTGGCCCAGTACCTGCGGGCCCGTTGCCTGCTGGTCGCCGACATCGAACGGGGCGGGGTGTTCGCCCAACTGGTGGGCACCCTGGCGTTGCTGCGGCCGGTGGAGCGACCCCTCATCCGCGGCATCCTGATCAACCGCTTCCGCGGCCGCCGGGAACTGTTCGATGAGGGGCGCACCTGGCTGGAGCGCCACACCGGCGTACCGGTGCTGGGGGTGATGCCCTGGCTGGAGGAGCTGTTTCCACCGGAGGATTCACTCGATCTGTTAGAGCGCCGCGGCCGCAAACAGGGGGCCGAGCTGACGATCGCCGTGCTGCGCCTGCCCTCGATGAGCAACTTTTCCGATCTCGATCCGCTGGAGGCCGAACCCACGGTGCAGCTGCAGTGGATCCAGCCCGGCGAATGCCTGGGTCGCCCCAATGCGGTGATCCTGCCCGGGAGCAAGCAGACCCGCCGCGATCTGGCGGCGCTGCAATCCGGTGGCTTGGCGGAACAGCTGCGGGCCTATCTGCAGGCGGGAGGTCATGTGTTCGGCCTCTGCGGCGGCATGCAGATGCTGGGGGAACGGTTGCGGGATCCCCAGGGACTGGAGGGGGGACTGTTGGACGAGGACGGAGGGGATGCCCCCCTGGCCGCAGGCGAAACGTCAGGTCAGGGAAATGACGCAGACCAGCAGAGCCTGGGACTGGGCCTGTTGCCCCTGGACACCTGCTACGGCGGCAGCAAAACCCTGCGTCAAGGCCGCAGCCAGGCCCTGTGGCCGCAGGGATCCAGCCTGGAACTGGAAGGCTTCGAACTGCATCACGGAGTCAGCCGGGTGCTGGAGGTTGATGACTGCGGCGCCGGTGCTGGCGAGGGCAGCTCAGTCCAGCCGCTGTGCAGCCAGGAGGGCCTCGGCTGGTGGCAGCCCTGGGGCGAGCAGGGCGGTCTGGTGGCCGGCACCTATCTGCACGGCGTGTTCGAAAATGGTCCCTGGCGCCGCCGCTGGCTCAACCAGCTGCGGCAACGCCGCGGGCTGGCCCCCCTCAGCGAACACCAGCCCCACCACGCCCGCCAGCGGGATGCCCTGCTGGAGCGGTTGGCGGATGCGTTTGAGCAGCATGTGGATCTGGGGCCGCTGCTGACTGGCTCGCCTGGTGCCAGCCATTGACGCTTGAGCTGCCGCCGGATTCATCCCCTATCCCCCTGACCCAGGAGTCCATCCCGTGCCTCGACAACCGGTCGTGATCCGCTGGCCCGATGGCCGCACCAGTGAAACGCTGCCCGGCAGCGACTGGTTGATCGCCGCCCAAGCAGCGGGCGTCGCCATCCCCACCGGCTGCCTGGGGGGCAGCTGCGGCGCCTGCGAAATCGAGGTCAACGGCCAGGTGGTGCGGGCCTGCATCGCCACGGTGCCAGGCAGCAAGGCGGGACCGTTGCGGGTGGAGTTGCCGGGTGATCCTTATTGGTGAATCACGACCAGTGAATCACTCTGAGTGGCGATCATTCCACGCCCTTACGCCATCCATGCCGGCAGACCATTCTTGCCATCACACAATCCCTACCCGTCCCATTCCTGATCCTTGATCATTGCACCCACTGATCGCTGTCAGACAAAGACCGAGCCAGCTCCCCCACACCGAAACCACACACCAGGCTCCAAAACCGCGCTGTGGATCACACCGAAGTGCTGATCAACCCACCCCCCAGCAACACCTCTCCCGCATAAAACACGGCCGCCTGGCCGGGAGTGATTGAGAACTGGGGTTCGGCGAACTCAAGGCGGCAGCGATGGGGGCGGCTGCTGTCCTGGTCGGCTGGGCTGGGCGGCAACGGGACCAGCCGGGCGGGTTCGGGTTCGCTGCGGTAACGCACCTGGGCGCTGACCTCCATCGGAGCCGTCGGCGCGGCCATCGACAGCCAGTTCACCTGCCCCACCAGGCACTGTTGGCGGGCGGCCTCGGACCGCGGCGCCACCACCACCTGGTTCATGGCCCCATCGAGGCGCACCACGTGGAGCGGCTCACTCCAGGCCACCCCAAGGCCCTTGCGCTGGCCGATGGTGAAGTGCTCCAGTCCGTCATGTTCACCCACAACCGTGCCGTCGCCCAGCACGATCTGGCCCGGCCTGGGCGGCAGATAGGCATCCAGAAAGGCCTTCATCGAACCGTGATGTTCGGCCAGGCAAAGATCCTGGCTTTCCGGTTTTTCGGCGGTGCGCAATCCCAGCCGGGCGGCCTCAGCGCGGGTGTCGGCCTTGGTGAGTTCGCCCAGGGGAAACACCAATCGCCCCAGAATCTCCTGGGGCAGGTCGTAGAGGAAATAGCTCTGATCCTTGTGGCTATCCAGCCCCCGCAACAGTTGATGGCGGCCCTGGGCGTCGCCGGGCACCGGCAGGGAGTCACCGGCTTCGGCATGGCGCACCCGGGCGTAGTGGCCCGTGGCGATGCGATCAATGCCGAGCTCCGTCCGGGCCCAGGCCAGCATCGGGCCGAACTTCACCTCCCGGTTGCAGCGGGAGCAGGGCAGGGGCGTGACCCCGGCGGCGTAGCCCTCCACCAGGAAGCTGACGATCTCGGCCTGGAAGCGCTCGCGGCTGTCAACGACGTGGTGGGGCACCCCCAGCTGTTCGCAGATGCCGGCGGCATCCACCAACCCTTCGGCGCAGCAGGCCCCCTTGCCGCTCATCAGCCACAGGGTCAAGCCCTCCACCTCCCAGCCGGCTGCCACCAGCAGGGCCGCCGTCAGCGAACTGTCCACCCCGCCGGAAAGCCCCACCGCCACCCGATGGGCGCCGGGCCAGGCGCGCAGGCGCTCCAGGGCTTGGGCTCCAGCCGAAGTGGCCATCGGCCGGGCCGCCAGGGAAGCCAGCGAACCATCGAGGGAGCCCAGTGGGGCAGGACCTGCGGGGTTGCCCTGGGGCATGCGGGATGGGAGGCCCGGTGAATCCAGGGGCTGGTCAAGTTCGCCTTGACGTTGGGAGGAAGGGGCCGCCACAGGCTTGCGGACATCCCTGGATGTCCCGTTCAGATCTCTCCATCATGGAAGTTGCCCTGACTCTCCGTCGTGCCCCCTGCCGCCCCCTGGCCCGCCCGCGATGCCGATCACCTGCTGGTGACGGCGGCCCAGATGGCGGACCTGGAGGCGCAGCTGTTCGCCAGTGGCCTGCCGGTGGAGGCGCTGATGGAGAAGGCGGCCCTAGCGATCAGCCGCCGGCTGCTGGCGGAGGGAGTCGCTGGCGCAGCGCGTCTGCTCGCGGCAGGCCAGGCGGTGCTGGTGCTGGTGGGTCCGGGGCACAACGGCGGCGATGGTCTGGTGATCGCCCGGGAGTTGCATCTGGCGGGGATCCCGGTGCGGATCTGGAGCCCCTTCGAGCGCCACAAGCCCCTGACCGATGCCCACCTGCGCCATGCGCTCTGGCTGGGGATCCCGCGGCTGGACTCGGAACCGGAGCCGGACGACGCAGGGATCTGGATCGACGCGCTGTTCGGCATCGGCCAGAGCCGCGCTCCTGGTGACCAGCTGGAGCAGCTGTTGGAGGCGAGGCAGTCCAGCCGGCCCCGATCGCTGTGGGCGGTGGATGGACCCACCGGCCTCTGCGCGGACAGCGGACGTCTGCTGGGCAAGGGCGGCGCCACGGCCGAGCGCACCTGGAGCATCGGCCTGCTCAAGCGGGGCTTCATCCAGGACGCTGCCCTGGCGCGGGTGGGACAGCTGGAGCGCATCGATCTGGGCCTGCCCCCCGCGCTTCTGTCGGCCTTGCCGGAGCCGACACCAGTGGCCCTGGGGGCTGCCGACGCCGGGAGCGCCCCCTGGCCGAGGGCGGATCCCGCTGCCGCCAAGTACGGCCGCGGTCGGCTGTTGCTGGTGGCCGGCAGCCGCCGCTTCCGGGGTGCGGCCCACCTGGCCCTGGCCGGTGCCAGTGCCTCCGGCTGCGGCAGCCTGCGGGCGGCCCTGCCCCAGGAGCTGGTGGATCAGCTCTGGATGGTGCATCCGGAGGTGGTGCTGGCGGCCGAGCTGGGGGCACACCCCTCGGGTGGGTTGGACCTGACGCCCCTGGCGTCGCTGGATCTCAGCCGCCTCGACGCGATTCTGCTGGGCCCGGGACTGGGGGGCCTGGAGCTAGGCGGGCAGGATCCTGGCGAGCTGGAATCCGAGGGGCTGGATGCCCTTGAGGCCAGCCTGGAGTCGGAGGCGCAAACCTGGAGGCGACTGCAGGCGTTCTCCGGCCTGTTGGTGCTGGATGCCGATGGTCTCAACCGGCTGGCACAACGCTGCCAGCGGGCTGCAGGGGCCGCCGGGCCGGATGGCGGGGGGCCCAACGGCGGGGCCGGGGAAGGCGCCGCGGGCTGGTTGGGTCAGCGCCGCGGTCCCACCTGGATCACCCCCCATCGGGCGGAGTTCGCGCGGCTGTTTCCGGCCCTGCGGGATCTGGAGCCCCTGGAGGCGGCCCTGGAGGCGGCCCGATGCAGTGGCGCCACCGTGCTGCTCAAGGGGGCCCGCAGCGTGGTGGCCGCAGCGGATGGGCGGCGCTGGCAGGTGCTGCAGGCGGCGCCGCAGGCGGCCCGGGCTGGCCTGGGGGATGGGCTGGCCGGCTATGCGGCCGGACGTGGGGCCCAGGCCCTCGCCGATCCAGACCGCTCGCGGGGAGAGGCGGACAGCGGCCGCCTGGATGACGCCGCCCTGCTGGCCGCGGTGGCGCTGGCCCACGCCCAGGCCGGACTGCGCTGCCTGGATCGACGCGGTCCGGGCGGGGTGAGCCCCCAGGCGGTGGCCGCCGCGTTACAGCAATCCTGAACGGATGACTGGAGCGGCAAGCGCCCGGTTGCCGATGTTGGAATCCCCATCCAACCGCTGCCATCGTGGGCATATCGATACAAATCAGCCCAAATCGAGGTCAATTCGCGGGCCAGGGCCGGGCTTTGTGTTGTTTTGCTATTGAAAGCTGAAGGGTTATTGAAACTGCACCCAAGAAAACTGAATGCGTGTGAAGATCGCTCCACTCCAGACTCTGTATATGACTGCCACCTCCGTCAAGGTCCAGGGCGGCTCCAGTCGGAGGGGTGCTGATTCCATGACCTGGTATCTCGCCTCGATCGGACGGGAACCCCTGCTGACTCCAGCCGAGGAGATTGAACTGGGCAATCAGGTCCAGGCGATGATGCGACTGGAAGAACAAAAAAACGAGGCGTATTCCCCCCAGGAACGCAAGATCATCAAGATCGGCCATCGCTCCAAACAGCGGATGATGAAGGCCAACCTGCGCCTGGTGGTCAGTGTCGCCAAGAAATATCAAGGCAAGGGTCTGGAGTTGCTGGATCTGATCCAGGAGGGTTCCCTGGGGCTGGAGCGGGCCGTGGAAAAGTTTGATCCCACCCGCGGCTACAAGTTCTCCACCTATGCCTTCTGGTGGATCCGCCAGAGCATGACCCGGGCCATCGCCTGCCAGTCCCGCACGATCCGCCTGCCGGTGCACCTGAGTGAGCGGCTCAGCATCATTCGAAAGGTGAGCCTGGATCTGGCCCACAAGCTCGGGGCCATGCCCAGCCGCCAGGAAATCGCCGAGGCACTGGACATGCCGATGGAGGAGCTCGATTCGCTGCTGCGGCAGTCCCTGACCACCTCCAGCCTGGATGCCCCGATCAACGCGGATGAGGGTCGCAGTTTTCTGGGGGATCTGATCGCCGACAACTCCGCCGAAGAGCCCCTGGACATGGTCGAGCGGGGCATGCACCAGGAGCAGCTGAGCCGCTGGCTGGAGCAGCTGACGGAACAGGAGCGGGAGGTGCTGGGCCTGCGCTTCGGACTCGACGGCCAGGAGCGCCACACCCTGGCTGAAATCGGCCGGCAGCTGGATGTCTCGCGCGAGCGGGTGCGCCAGGTGGAACTCAAGGCCCTGCGCAAGTTGCGCAATCTCACCCGGCGCACCACCAGCACCCTCTGAAGCCGCTGGGCGGACTCAGCGGCGCCGCAGACGGTCGCGAACAAGCGACCTGAACGGCGGCAACCGGCCCTGGCAACACCGGCTGCCCATGGACCAGCAAGCTGTTGCCGCAGCCGCATCGGCAAGGCCCCCAATCGGACCGCGCCGGATGTTGCATGCGACGGCCCATCCCCGGTCAGCTGGACGCGACGGGGAGGGGGATTCGGCGGCGGCTTGGATTCAGCTGGGGCTCAACGCGGAGCGTCCCACGATCCACGCGTCCACCGGCAGCCCACCGACCACATGCTGCTGCAGGATCCGCTCGATCCGCTCGGGGGTGACGGCGCCGTAGGTGATGCCCTCGGGCCAGATCAGCAGGATCGGACCCTCGGCGCAGACCCGCAGGCAATCGGCCTTGGTGCGCCAGACGACGCCCTGGGGGCGCGCGGGATCCTCGAGCCCCAGCTCCCGCACCAGCCGTTTGAGCGTGTCCCAGCTGGCCTGACCCAGGGCGGGATCGGGGCAGCAGAGGGCCTTGCTTGGGGTGGCGCAGAGCAACAGATGGTGGCTGACCAGGGTCTGCGGCTGGGCCTGCTCGGGGGCGCTCAAGCCGGCAGCGCCGCCGGCGTGCGGGCGTTGAGCCGGGCTGCAGCCTCACGCACCGCCTGGCGGGACCAGGCGTCGATGGCGAGGACGTCGTCCAGGGAGGGATGGGCCGTGAGGTCGACCCGGTGGCGATCACACACCCCGTCGATCAAGGTCGGGATGTCGAGGAAATGGATCTGTTCGTCGAGGAACAGGGCCACCGCCTGCTCATTGGCGGCGTTGAGCACCGCCGGCATCGTGCCGCCGGCCCGGCCGGCCGCGTAGGCCAGGTCCATGCAGGGATAGCGATCGGCGTCGGGCTCACGGAAGGTGAGGCTGCCCAGGGCGGCCAGATCGAGGCGGCGCCAGGGGGTCTCGATCCGCTCCGGCCAGCTCATGCAGAAGAGGATCGGCAGCTTCATGTCGGGCCAGCCCAGCTGGGCCAGCACCGAGGAATCGGCCAGCTCGACCATGGAGTGAATGATGCTCTGGGGGTGGATGACGATCTCGATGTGGTCGTAGTCGAGGCCGAACAGGTAGTGGGCTTCGATCACCTCCAGCCCCTTGTTCATCAAGGTGGCCGAATCGACCGTGATTTTGCGGCCCATCGTCCAGTTGGGATGGCTGGTGGCGTCGGCCACGGTGGCCTTGTGCAGATCGGCCGGATCCCAGTCGCGGAAGGCGCCGCCGGAGGCGGTCAGCTGGATGCGCCGCAGGCCCGGCGGCGGGGTGCCGGTGGAGAGCCGGGCCGTCTCGGGCCAGGGGGTGCCCTGCAGGCACTGGAAGATGGCCGAATGCTCGGAATCGGCGGGCAGCAGACGGCTGCCGGATTTCGCCAGTTCGGGCAGCACCACCGGACCGGCGGCGATCAGGGTCTCCTTGTTGGCCAGGGCCAGATCCTTGCCGGCGCGGATCGCCGCCAGGGTGGGCAGCAGGCCGGCGCAACCGACGATCCCCGTGACCACCAGGTCGGCCGTGGGCCAGGCGGCGGCGGCGCAGATCCCATCGCTGCCCCCCAGCAGTTCTGGCAGGCGCTCAGGTTTCAGGGCCGGCTCCAGGGCCTGCAGCCGCTGGCGCAGTTCCGCCACCAGCTCGGCGTCGGCCAGGGCCACCACCTCGGGGCTGTGGCGGCGGATCTGCTCGATCAGCAGATCGAGGTTGCGGCCGGCGCTGAGGGCGACAATCCGGAAACGATCAGGGAACTCCTCGACGATCTCCAGGGTCTGGGTGCCGATGGAACCGGTGGACCCCAGCACGGCGATGGCTTTCACGGCGGGCTCCCGGAGGACACGGTTGGGCCAACAGTTTCCCACTGTCGCCGTCGCCTGCCGCCGGGCGCCGGGGAACGGCCGGCCGCGCACCGACGCCACGGGGGCTTAACTGGGGGCATTGCCCCGGCCCGATGCTCTGGTTGCAGCGCTGGAACTTCATCGAGCGGGCCCGCCAGGAGCGGGTGCTCTGGGATGCCTTCGAGGGCGGCGCCAACCTGGATGCCCTGGTCGAGAGCTGCCGGCAGGAGGCCGAGACCGGCGACAGCCAGGCCCGCTTTCGGCTGGAGGTCTGGCAGACCAGCCTGGTGCGGATCCGCAAGATCGAATCGATGATGAAGGACAAGCAGAACCCCGGTCCCGGCACCGACTGATCAGTTGCCTTTCACTGGCGGAGGCCTGACTGGCCTGGGATGCCCCCAGGGCTCAGCCCCGCAGCCAGACCGTGACGCCGCCGGGTTTGTCCACCAGTTCGATGCCCTGGGCTTTGAGCTTGTCCCGCAGGCGATCGGCCGTGGCGAAATCGCGGGCGGCCTTGGCCGCTTGGCGCTGCTCCACCAGCGCCTCGATGGCGGCGTCAGCCAGGCCGGCCGGGGCGTCATCGCCGATCCCATCAGCCGATGCCGGTGCCGCCTCGCGTTCCGCCGCCAGTCCCAACACCCCCGCCAGCTCCACCAACAACTGCCAGCGGAGCTCCAGGTCTTGATCGACCTGGCTGGGGGCATCGCCGATGCGCAGGCGATTGGCCAGGGCCCGCAGCGGCCGGGCCAACTCGAACAGCTCGCCGAGGGCGGCGGCGGTGTTGAGGTCGTCGTCCATCGCCTCGCGGTAGCTATCGCGGCTGGCGCGGAGGTCCTCAGGCCACTCCCGCTCGGCGGAAGGCACGACAGCGCCCCAACCCAGGGCATCAGCGTGGGTGTGACCCACGGCCAGGGCGCCACTGAGGCCTTTCCAGCCCGTGGCGGCGGCATCCAGGCCCTCGAGGGTGAAATCCAGGGGCTTGCGGTAGTGGGCCTGCAGCACGAACAGGCGCAGGGTCATCGGGCTGACACCGCTCTCGAGCAGGGCCCGGATGGTGGTGAAGTTGCCGAGCGATTTCGACATCTTCTCGCCGCCGACATTGACCATGCCGTTGTGCAGCCAGTAGCGGGCCAGGGGTTTGCCGCTGGCCGCCTCCGACTGGGCGATCTCGTTTTCGTGGTGGGGAAAGATCAGATCGGCGCCACCGAGGTGAATGTCGATCGTGTCGCCCAGTTCCTGGCGCACCATCGCCGAACATTCGATGTGCCAACCGGGCCGGCCCCGACCCCAGGGGGAGGGGAAACTGGGTTCACCGGGTTTGGCCCCTTTCCAGAGGGCGAAGTCAAAGGGATGGTGCTTGCGGGCGTCCTCTTCGCCGGTGGTGCGGCCACTGGCACCTTCCTGCTGCTCACTGAGATCGCGGCCCGAGAGTTTGCCATAGCCGGCCTGTTTCATCACGGCGAAATAGACATCGCCATCGGCGGAGTAGGCGGCCCCCTTGCGCTCCAGGTCGGCGATCAGATCACAGATGCCATCCAGACAGCCCGTGGCCCTGGGCATGGCATCAGCCCGCAGGATGTTGAGGGCATCCATGTCCTGGAAGTAGGCGCTGATGTTGCGCTCGCTCACCTCCTCCATCGCCAGGCCCTGCTCGGCGGCGCGGTTGAGAATCTTGTCGTCAATGTCGGTGAAGTTCTGAACAAACTTCACCGCATAGGCACCACCAACCTGGCCGGGCCAGCTCAGATAGCGGCGCAACACATCCCAGACGATGTAACTGCGGGCATGGCCCAGATGGCAGAGGTCGTAGACCGTGACGCCGCAACAGTAGATGGAGACGCGCCGGTCAACCAGAGGCACAAAGTCCTCTTTGCTGCGGCTGAGGGTGTTGGTGAGCCGCAGGGTCACAGGGCCAGATCAAGCAAGAGACGGTCGCTCAGAAGGAGTAGCTGAGGCGACCGTAATAGCGGGTTTCGCAGGGATCGGTGGTGCAGGTGTCCTGGATGTAGGAGGGGGTGTTGCCCAAGAAGTCCATGGCGTAGAAGGAGGCGGTCAGGGGCAGATCGGAGAAGGGACGCAGCGATATGCCAGCGCCGATGCCGTAGCCGAACCATTCGGCACCGAGGGAGATGCGGTCGTTGATGGCGATGCTGACGGCGCCAACGGGACCCCAGTAGCAATCGGTGCCCTGGGGATAATTCTTACTGCTGATGTTGTTGCCGCCGATGCAATTGGTGCTACCCAGCACACCGTTGCCGCCATAGCCAAAGGCATCGGAACCAACCCCGGCCGTGGCCACCAACATGGCAGGCTTGTCGCCTCCGGAGAGGGGGACGGCCTGGGAAAGAAGCAGATAGTAATTGCGGCCGAGGTCGGTGTTGCCGTCGAACTGAATGATCTGTTCACCCCCGAAGGCCAGGCCCAGGGTGGGGGTGAGATTGACGGCTCCCTTGAAGCCCAGGCTCTGGCCGGAGCCAAAAGGGGTGTTTCGGTTACTGAGGCTCTGCAGTGTCCAGTTGATACCCAGGCTGGCGTTTTTGCCCGTCAGCGGTGTGAGCTCGAGGAACAAATCACCGTCGGAACACTCAGTCCAGCTCTTGCCCTGCGGCACTCTACAGGTGCGGGTGCGACTGGTGCCAAGCAACTGAGTGGAGAAGTTGAACTGCTGGTCAAGGGCGAAGGCGTTGGGCAGAGCCAGGCTGATATCGGGGTAGGGATTGCCGTTGACGGTGAAGCCTCGACCAACACTGCGCACCTGGACGGCAGCCGTCACTGGTGGTCGGTCCACGTCGGCCGGACCGGCTTGCCACACGGAGGGCACACCGCGGGAGGTGTCGATCACCTGCCAGCTGGATTCATTGCCCAAGGGCGGAGCGGAACTCCAGACCGGACTGGTCAGGGCCACCGTGCTGGGCCGGACCGCACTCCACTGGGGTGAAGCGGGAGGGTTGGCGGCCTGGACCGCAGCCCCCAGACCGAGGGTGTCGGCGGCACAAACCCAGGGCAACAGGGCGGCCTGCAGCAGGCGCAACAGGCCCGTGGAGCGTGCAGGAACAACGCTTGCAGTCCGGCCGGCCTCCAGGTTCATCGGGCCGGACCGGGAGGGCGCAAGGGCACGAAACAAATCGGACCGAGAGGCCGAAGAGGAGGAATCCCGCACAGCTGTCCGTTCCTCCCGGCCATCACTTCGGGGAATCTATCGCCGAAACAGCAATCCAGGGAGGGCCGTCGGCCGATCAGCATCCCGTCCCTGGCCAGCGGCGCCGTGCCCGGAGGGGGATCCATCAAGGTGCTGGCCCGATGAGCCTTCAGTTGGCCAGCCGCTGGGCCATGCGCTCGCACCAGGCGCCATTGTCGAGGTACCAGCCCACCGTCAAGGCCAGACCGGCCTCAAAGCCCTGACTGGGCTGCCAGCCCAGCTCCTGGGTGATGCGGGTGGGATCGATGGCGTAGCGGCGGTCGTGGCCGAGGCGATCGGTGACGCGGGTGATCAGGCGGGCGTGAGGCGCTCCGGCGGGCCGCCGTTCATCCAGCAGGCGGCAGATCGCCTCCACCACCTCCCGGTTGGGCCGCTCTCCGTGGCCGCCGACGCAGTAGCTGGCCCCGAGGCGTCCGCGGCAGGCCGCCAGCAACAGGGCATCGACGTGGTCGTCGACGAACAACCAGTCGCGCACATTGGCGCCGTCGCCATAGAGGGGGATCGGCTGGCCGGCCAGCGCCTTGAGGATCACCACCGGGATCAGCTTTTCGGGGAACTGCCAGGGACCGTAGTTGTTGCTGCAGTTGGTGAGCACCACCGGTAGGCCATAGGTGTGGTGCCAGGCGTTGACCAGGTGATCACTGCCGGCCTTGCTGGCCGAATAGGGGCTGCGGGGGTCGTAGGGGGTGGTTTCGGAGAAGCGACCGCTGGGCCCCAACGAGCCATACACCTCATCGGTGCTGATGTGATGGAAGCGGAAGGCGGCGCGGCGCTCCCCCGCCAAGGCCTGCCAGTGGCGGCGGGCCGCTTCCAGCAAGTGAAAGGTGCCGAGCACGTTGCTCTGGACAAAGGCGGCCGGCCCCTGGATCGAGCGGTCCACATGGCTTTCGGCGGCCAGGTGCAGGATCAGGTCGGGATCGGCGAGCGCCACGGCGGCGTCCGTGGCGGCCCCATCGCTGAGATCGACCTGCAGCAGCTGGTGGCGGGGGCCGTCGGCACCCTCCGCCGCCGCACCCAACTGGGAGAGAACGGCCTCGATGCTGGTGAGATCGCTGGCGTAGCCGAGCTTGTCGAGGTTGAAGACCGTGGCGTCGCTGCTCAACAGCAAGCGCCGCACCACGGCGCCACCAATGAAGCCCGCTCCACCGGTCACCAGGATGCGGCGGCGACCGTCGAGGGGGACTTGCATGGAGCCAAAGCGACTCGGCGCAGAGTACTTCCGAGGACTGGCCTAGGCAGCCCGCCAGCGCTGCAGGGATGCCTCTACGGAAGTACTGATCCCGCATCCGTGGAAACACGGAGCCTTGCGGAGGGAGTGGCTCAGGCCAGCTCGCCGTACTCGCGCAGCAGGGCGATCAGGTCGGCAAGTCGCGCTCGGGTGGTGGCGTCGGGTGAGAGCTGGAAGTCGAGCTGGGCCAGAGCGCAGCGATCCTGGCGTCGAACTCGAACATCCGCCTCTCGTGCTCGGCGAGCCGCTCGTCCTCTTTCGCGAGCTGCTGCATCCTCTGCTCGTGCGCGATCTCGCGCTGCAGCTCTTCGTTCTGCCTCTGCTCGCTCTCGTTCCTCAGCCGCTCGTCCTCTTTCCTCAGCCGCAGCATCCTCTGCTCGATCGCGTATCGCTCGACCTTCTTGTCGATCGTTGGATGCCAGTTGAGATTCGACAGCAGCCGTCGCCAGGGCGGCAACGAGGCAAGGAATTCCTGCTTGCTGCGGTAGTGGGAGGGGAGAAAGCCCTCCTGGGAGGTCGATGTGGTCATAGGAGGCGAATAGCGTAATCAGGGCCAGCAGCACCGCTGCCACGAGGGTGATCCAGCCCTGCCTATCGAGCACAACAACCATAGGAACACCCTCAGCCCGGATGCATTGTCGTACAGACGTACTACTTCGGGCATCGGTGAAAACACGGAATCTGCGCAGATCAGCCCAGCTCCCCGTACTCCCGCAGCAGCGCGATCAGATCGGCGAGCCGCCCTCGGGTGGAGGCGTCTGGTGAGAGCTGGAACTCGAGCTGGGCCAGAGCGCAGCGATCTTGGCGTCGAGCTCTAACATCCGCCTCTCGTGCTCGGCGAGCCGCTCGTCCTCTTTCGCGAGCTGCTGCATCCTCTGCTCGTGCGCGATCTCGCGCTGCAGCTCTTCGTTCTGCCTCTGCTCGCGCTCGCTCCTCAGCCGCTGCAGCCGCTTCTCGCGCTCGATCTCTCTGATCTCGAACTCGACGACGGGATGCCAATTGAGCATCGCCAACCAGCGTCGCCAGCGAGGCAAGGAGGATAAGAATTCCGACTTGCTGATTGAGCCGGATGCTGGTGAATCCAGGGATGTCGACATGGTCGTAGCCGGTGAATAACGTAATCAGGGCCAACAGGATTCCCGCCAAAAGCGTGATCCAGCCCTGTCGATCCAATCCCAGCAAGAGCATAGACAAGTCACCAGGGCCCTGACAGACTGGTACGCCTGTACTGTCAAGGCATCCGTGGAATTGGGGAAAATTAACCAAGTGACGGCAGGACCGGCGGGCTCAAGCGTCTTTCCTGAGCCAGATCCTTACGCCCAAGGCAGGCGGCGCGCCGAGCTTGGTGCCAATGCGCAACCTGCATAAAGCCCGGAAGCTCAGGCCCTCGCCTGGGCGGGCATGCTGGTGAGATGCAGCCGGCGCCATGGCCGACGCCATTCCCCCCAATTCGGCCTGGCCTGGAGCCGACCCGCAGGAGCCTCTCCAGGTGGTGGGTGCTGCCACCGGCCAAGATCCAGCCCTGAACAGGGCAGCCGGCTCTGAGCTGGACGCAGCTGGGCAGCCGGATGCGCTGCCGGCCGGTCTTTTGCCAGCGCCGCAGCTGCCGGTGGCGGATCTGATCGGCCTGCGCTTTTCGCTGCAGCATCTGCGGCTGGTGGGCTACGGGCTGCTGGCGGCCTGGCTGGCGGAGTTGATCAACCTGCTCAGTTCGCCGGGATTGCTGGAAATCGCCGCCCGGCTGCAATCGATCAGCCAGCTGCTCGATCTCTCGCCGATCCTGTTGGTGGGCATCGGCCTGGTGTCCTTTCAAGGCGGCCTGCGGCGCACGGCATCGAGCGCATCTGCCTGCCGGTGCTGCTGGCGATGTTGCCCCTATTGAGTGCTTTTCAGTTTTTCCTGGCACCGGTGAGTGTGGCCAATGTGGTCACCCTGGTGCAGAAACAGCAGCAGATCGGCCGCGATCAGCTGGAGCGCATCGACCGGCAGATCGATCGCGCCGGCCAGATCCTGGCCGAAAGCGACAGCATCGACGCCCTGCTCGATGGCCTGCAGCGCATCCCCGGCCTGCAGGTGCGGGTGCCCGCCGATGCCCAGGTGGCGGAGGCCCGCCAGCAGGTGCGCGGCTCCCTGCAAAAAGAACGCGATCGCATCCGCGAACGCATCAAGACCAACCTGGCCAGCTCCCGCAATGCCTTTCTGCGGCGGGCCGGCATCAACACCGCCCTGGCGGTGTTGATGGGCCTGTTGCTCTGGGGTCTGCATCGCGGCGCCATGGCCGAGATGGAACAGTCCATTCCCTACCTGGACTGGGTGCTGGCCGGGGCCGCCAGTGTCGACAACCCCCTGGCCCTGGTGGAGTTGATCGACTTCCAGCGCTCCTGTGTGGCCCTGGGTTGGTTCACCCTGTTGGAGCGCAGCGTGCGCTTCGTGCGGCGGCGCCTGGGCCTGGCCGATGTGGTGGAGGAGGCGCTGGAGGGGGCAGGACAGCAAGACGGCTGCCTGGCCGCCGCCGATGGCCCCGCCAACGGGGGCCTCGGCCTGGGGCAGCCTGCAGCAGCGGCTCAAGCCGATGCTGCCCTCGGGCCTGCCGGTGTTGCCTGAGGCTGAACCGGGATCCCAGGATGCGGGCAACGGCGACGCAGCCGATGCCGACGACCTGTAGCCCAACCGGGGGCAGGAGGCCTGGCTGAACCAACAGCTCCGCAGGCAGCAAAGGGATCTCGAGCGCTATCGCCGGCAAGCCCAGCGCCTGGACGAATCAGAAGAGCTGCGATTGCTGCGCGAAGGCCAGGACCGCGAGCTGCGGGAACTGGACGAACTGCGCTCCCAGCCGCCGCCGCCGCCACGGGGTCTGCGGCGCCTGGTGCACTGGTTCCTCACCCATCTGTAGATCGCCGCCCCGACGCCAAGCGGGCCCGGCCGCTGCTGGCCCAGGTGCGCAGGGTCTCCAGTTGTTCCCGGGCGGTGCGGCTCAAGGGCACCACCTGGCTGGCGGCGGTGATCAGGTCCGCTTCGCCCAGCTCGCGGCCTTCGCCGAAGGCCAGGTGCATCGCCTCGATCACGGTCTGCTCGAGCTCGGCGCCGGAGAAACCTTCGGTGCGGTCCACCAGCACCTCCAGCGGAATGGTGTGGGCCGGCCGCCGGCGGCGCAGCTGCAGATCGAGGATCGCCCGCCGTTCGCCACCATCGGGCAGCTCCAGCAGGAAGATCTCATCGAAGCGGCCCTTGCGCAGCAGTTCCGCCGGCAGCCGCTCGACCGCATTGGCGGTAGCCACCACGAACACGGCACTGGTCTTTTCGGCCATCCAGGTCAGCACCGTGCCCAGCACCCGCTGGCTGGTGCCGCCATCGCCGCCGCCCGAACCGGAGGCGCCGGCAAAGCCGAAGCCCTTGTCGATTTCATCGATCCAGAGCACGCAGGGCGCCATCGCCTCGGCCCGTTGGATCATCTCGCGGGTGCGGGCCTCACTGGCGCCCACCAGCCCGGCGAACAGGCGCCCCACATCCAGCCGCAGCAAGGGCATGCCCCAGCTGTGGGCGATCGCCTTGGCGGTCAGGCTCTTGCCCGTGCCCTGGGGCCCCACCAGCAACACGCCCCTGGGCAAGGGCAGCCCGTAGCGCTGGGCCTCCTCGCTGAAGGCCCGGTGCCGCTGCTCCAGCCAGTGCTTGAGCGCCTCCAGGCCGCCGATGTCCGCCGGGGTGGCCTCACTGGGGCAGTACTCCAGCAGCTCGCTGCGGGCGATCGCCTGGCGCTTCTCCTCCAGCACCTCCGCCAGATCCTCGGCCCCCAGCTGGCCGCGTCGGGCCAGGGCCCGGGCCGCCAGCTGCCGCACCCGCTGTTCGCTGAGGCCATGGCAGGCGGCGGTGAGCTGCTCCAGCACCTCCGCCTCCAGCGGCTGGCCGCCGGCCACGGCGATCGTGCGCAACAGGGCGCCGATCTCGGAGGCCTCCGGCAGGGGCAGCTCCAGCACCGTGACGCAGTCCTCCAGCTCCCGGGGCAGGCGCCAGTCCGGTGCGCTGATCACCAGGGTGTGGGGCACCAGGGGCAGGCTGGCGGCCAGGTTGCGCAGGCGCCGGCAGATGCCGGGATCGTCGCCGTAGCGGTGGAAATCCTTGAGCAGCAGGATCGCCCCCTGTTCGGCCGGCACCGCCGCCAGGGCCTCCAGGGCCGCCATCGGATTGCGGGCCGCCTCCCCCTGGCGGTTGGCGTTGCCGCTCAACCCGGCCACGAAATCCCAGCGCAGCAGCAGGCGCCCCCCCAGGCGGCGGCTCGCCTGTTCCAGCAGGGTCTCGACCCGCTGCTCCTCCAGGCTGCGGATCCAGAGGATCGGCGTGCGCGAGCGGATCAGCAGATCCAGTTGGTCGGCCAGGGTCGTGGGCGTGGCCATGGGGGTTCAGGGCAGCAGCTGGCGCAGGGCCGCCCAGCGCGGATCGATCGGCGGCTCGGGATCTGGAGCGTTGGACGAGGCGCTGTTGGGGGGCTGGCTGGTGCTGGGGTCGGGTTGATGGCCGGAGCTGCTCTGACTGAAGACTGGCTCCTCAGGGTTGCCGTTGTCCGGACCCTCGGGGGCCTGCGGCGGGCCGGGGCAGTCGGCGCCACAGCGGTTGACTACCGGCAGCTGCAGGCTCAGCTGCTCGAACAGCCAGCGCTCCGGATCGAAGGCGCCGCGGGGATCCAGGCGATCATCGAGAACCTCGATCAGCAGCGGCTCCGCCTGGCTCCTAGACCGGGAGCCTCGGGGCTGGCCCTGGCCCGACGAGGTGCCTGGGGAGGGGTCGCTTGCTGCCGCAGCGTCATCACGGCGGCGGTCGCGCCCGGCGGCTGGGGGCCGGCCAGCGGCACGTCCGCCGGGGGCGCTGGCGCCGGAGGCCCCCGCACCCGGCCCCGTGGGCCTGAAGCGAGCCCTGGGGGCGCCTGGGCTCGCCGCGCTGCCGGCCAGCGCCGTCAGATCGGCGCCCTCCAGCTCGTCGCCCCCGGCCAGCTCCAACAGCTCATGGACCGCGGCCCGCAGGGGCCGGTTGAAGTGCTGCAGGCAGCGATCGCAGCAGAGGGTCACGATCGTTTCGGCCTCGCCCTCCACCTCCAGCACGCTGCCGTGGTGGCGGGCCCAGAGCTGGCCGCGCACGGGGGTGAGGCTGTCGAGATCCGCCAGTTTCTGGTCCACCGACCAGGCCAGGGCATCGGAGCGCAGCCGCAGCTCCTGCAACGGCACCGGCCGCAGCGGTGGGATGCGGCCAGCGGCCCCGGCACTCACTTCTTGTTCTTGGGCTCAAAGGGCAGCCGGCCGGCCGCCGATCCACCGGCGGTGGCGGTGACGGTGGTGGCCATCTGCTTGTCGAGAATCGCCTGCAGGTTGTCGGGCAGGGCCTCGCGGGTCAGCAGGAAGGTCTGCGCCGCCTGGAAGATGTTGGCCACCACCATGTAAAGCAGCACGCCGGCCGGAAGTGGGAAGAACAGGAACATCGCCGTGATCATCACCGGCGTGATCTTGTTGGCCGTGCTCTGCTGCGGATTGGCGGGCATGCCCATGCCCGAGAGGATCTGGGAGACGAACAGGCTGGCGCCGAAGGCCCCGACAAGGATGGCGATGTCCCAGTTGACGGCGCCGTCGGTCATGAAGCCGACTTGGCCGAGGGCCTTGATGAACAGGAAGCCACTGCGGGCCGCCAGGCCGGGGATCTTACCCTCAACTGTGGCATCGCCGGGGGCCAGGGCCGTGATCTTGCCGCTGGCATCGACGCTGACCACGCCTTCGCCCTTGGTGACGCTCCAGCTGGGCTGGAAGCTGTCACCGTTCTCGACGCCGGCCAGCACTGAACCGAAGCTGTCGCCGCTGCGGGTGTGGAGCTTGACGGTTTCGCTGTCACCCACGCCCAGCTTGGTGCCGCCCTCCAGGCTGCCGATCACCGGCACATGGCTGGTCTCGGTGATGAAGATCGAATGGCTGGGACTGTTGAAGGGCTTGGTCTCCACCGCCGCAATCTGGTCGGCCGGCAGCACCTTGAGGTTGAAGGTGTAGGGCACATCGGCGAACGGTGAGCCCCGCAGGGTGGCGAACAGGGCGAACAGGATCGGCATCTGCACCACCAGGGGCAGGCAACCCGACAGGGGGCTGCCGAACTCCTTCATCAGCTTGCCCAGCTCCTCCTGCTGCTTCTGGGGGTTGCTGGCGTGCTTGGCCTTGATCTCGGCCTGGCGGGCCTGCATCACCGGCTGGGCGATGCGCATGCGGCGGGCGCTGCGGATCGAGCCGGCGCTCAACGGGAACAGGGCCAGCCGGATCACCACCGTGAGGGCGATGATCGCCAGCCCGTAGCTAGGCACCAACCCGTAGAAGAAGTCGAGGATCGGCAGCAGCAGGTTGTCGGAGATGTAGCCGATCACGGCGGGCAGCGCTCAGGGGTAAGGGAATCCGGGGCCAGTGTGCCCGAACGGGGGCGATCGATGGGGGCGGAGATCCGCCGACCAAGATGAAAGGTGCGGGGACAGGTTCCGCAGCAGCGCTCTGGGGCCCTTTCAGGCGGCGGGGGCCTCTGGTTTGGCGAAGCCACTGCTGGGCTTGGAGGCCTTGGCGCCCTTGGCCTGGCGCAGCTCCTCGATCGTGGCCTCGATCTCGCGGAAGCGAGGCACCGAGCGCATCTCCAGCTTGGAGCCGTCGTTGAGCACCAGCACCATGTCGCCCCAGGCGCCGAAGCCCCGCGGTACCGAACGCACCTCGCGGATCTGGCTGTAGACGACCTGGCTGCGGTCGCGGCCCAGCCAGCCGCCGTTGACCTCGATGCGACGGGTGGTGATGCGGTAGCGCAGCCACAGGGCCCGCACGATCGCCCCCACGGCGATGGGGATGCCCACCAGGGTGATCGCCAGCACTAGGCCGAAGATCAAATCCCCCTTGGCGGGGCCGCCTTCGTAGATCACGCTCTCTTGGATCTGGCCCTTGCCCGGCAGGCCGATCACGGGCGCGGGTTTTTGGCTCAAGCCACCGATGCCTGCCTTGCCGTTGCCGTTGCCGGAGCCGGCAGCGGCCGATGGCGTCTCCTCGGCAGAGGGGGCCTTGCTGGGCTCGGCGCTGGAGGAGGTCATGGGCAAAGGCCTGCCTTGCGTAACAGTTGGCGCCATTCTCCCAGCAGCTGGTCCGGTTCCGCGTCGGCGCTGCCGGGCTTGAGGCTGAGCAGCAGCCACTGGGGGCTGGCGCAGCTGGGCTGATGGCGCAGCAGATCTGCCTGCAGCAGGCGCCGCAGGCGGTTGCGGCGCACCGCCCGCTTGTGCACCTTGGAGCTGACCACCACCCCGAAGCGCCAGCCACTGGCGGGGTGGCGCTGCACATCCGGCGGCAACAACGACGGCTCAGCCGCAAGGACTCGCAGGACCATCAACTCGCCGTGGAGCCGGCGGCCCTGGCGATACAGCCGATCAAACGGCCGATGGCCCCGGAGCCGATGCTCGGGCGGCAGGGCCATCGGAACAATCCAAGGGCTGGTCTCAGACCGCCAGGCGGGCGCGGCCGCGGCGGCGGCGGGTGCGGATCACCCGGCGACCGGTGTGGCTGCGCATGCGCACCCGGAAACCGGAGACGCGTTTGCGCTTGCGGCTGGTGCCTTCCAGGGTGCGTTTGGTCATGGCGGCCTCTTGGCTCCTCGATTCGCTTCAGGAGTGCACCCTATCAGCCGGGGGTGTGCGCTCCGTTCGCCTTCAGTTGTTGGGGTCGATCTCGATCAGCCAGGAGCCCACGTAGCCCGACACCGGCACATCGCCCGGCGCCTGGATCAGGGCGTTGAACTGATACATACCGGTGTTGAAGGGGTTGAAGGTGTTGATGTACAGACCGATTGTCTTCTTGTCCGACACCGGCACATCCGGGAACACCTCAATAGCCTTGCCATTGGGCGAGACCTGAATCGTGGCCGGGATCTGCTTCTCGCAGCGGGTGCGCTTCATCATGCCGCCCTGGCTCATCTCGCAGAGCTTCATCTGCTTGGCATCAAAACTGCCGTCCCAGTAGCTGGGCACGGTGATCGCCAACTTGAGAATGCCGGTCTTGCGATCCTTGGGCTTGAGGATCAGGTAATACTCCGAGCGCTTCATGCGGGTCGTTTCCGTCATGAAGAAGTAGAGCCGGCGGAAATCCTTGTTGTTGTCCCAGCGGAACTCCATCAGGCCAGGGGTGCCTTCGGCCCTGGCGCTCTGCAGCGCCAGGGGCCCTGGCATCGGCAGTGGGGTGGGGGCCAGGGCGGCGAAGGCGCAGGCGCCGGCGGCCAGGGCGGCTCCAGAGGCGAGAAGCCGGAGACGCGGGAGGGGTGGCATGGGGGACAGCCGGAGGTGATGTCCGATTCTCAGCAGCCCCCAGGCCCGCTTGCGACCTCAGTGGCCGGCCGGATCACCGGCCGGACCAGGGGGCACCGTTCCGGCCGGATCGCAGGCCCCAGCTGGAGTTGTGACTGAGTTGTGACTGGGGGATGCCAGGGCCCGGTCCGGGCGCAGGCGGCTGGCCTCGCGCAGGTAGGGATGGACCGGGGTCTGCTGCCCATCCAGCCAGGCGTGGGCCAGCAGCCGAATGCAACGCGGCAGATCCCCCCGCACCGCCATCTGCTGGCAGTCCAGCAGGGCCACCCCGTCCCAGGCGAGCAGCCGGCGGGCGATCGCCGCCGGGAAACAGGCGTCGAGATCGGCCGTCACCGAGAAGGTGACCGACACCAGCTGGCTGGCCTGCAACCGGTTATGGCTCATCAGGGCCAGGACCAGTTCGCTCACCGCCGCGTCAATCGCCTCGGTGCTGTTGGCGCTGGCGGTGGTGGCCCCACGCAGGGCCCGCAATTCGAGGGCAGGATTCATGGATCGGGGGCGGACGGGATCGGGGTCAGGGGCGATACAGCCACAACGGCTGGCCGGACCAGGCCAGCTCGAGGCTCAGGGCCTGCTGCAGCTGGCCCAGCAGACGGCTGCCGGGCAGCAGGCGGCCGAAGCGCTTGGCGGGTTTGCCGAAGGTGATCGGCTTGGTGCGCTCCGGATCCAGACCCGCCAGTTCCGCTGCCAGCCGCCGGGCCGCCTCCTCATCGCCGAGTGCATCCACCAGCCCCAGCGCCAGGGCCTGGGCGCCGGTGAACACGCGGCCATCGGCAAAGCTGCGCACCTCCGCTTCCTCCAGGTTTCGTCCCTCGGCCACCGCCGCCACGAACTGGCCATAGCTGGCATCGATCAGCTCCTGCAGCAGCGCACGCTCGGCCTCGCTCAGGGCCCGATCGGGCGAGAGGATGTCCTTGTACAGGCCGCTCTTGACCGTCTCGAAGCGGATGCCGATCCGCTCCAGCAGCCGCGAGAGGTCATTGCCGCGCAGGATCACGCCGATCGAACCGGTGATCGTGCCGGGATTGGCGACGATCTTCTCGGCCGCCACCCCGATGTAGACGCCGCCCGAGGCCGAGATGTTGCCGAAGCTGGCCACCACCCGGCAGCCCTTGGCCCGCAGCCGGCCGATGGCGGCGTGGATCTCCTGGCTGTCGCCGACGGTGCCGCCCGGGCTGTCGATGCGCAGCAGCAGCGCCGGGCACTCCCGTTGCCCCACCTGCTCCAGGGCCTTGAGCACGCGCTCGCGGGTGGGGCCGGCGATCGGGCCTTCGATGGCGATCCGGGCCAGGGTGCGACGGGTCTTGCGGCGCCAGGGCCAGGGCATCGGAATGGGGGTGTAGTGGTTGGATCTTAAAAAGGAGGCCTCCCCGGACCTTGTCCATGCTTTCGGCTTCGCCAGGGTCGTGGCTGCGCTGGCCGCTGATGCTGCTGCCCTTTGCCCTGTGGGGAACGGCGATGGCGGCGATGAAACCCCTGCTGGACGGGGGATCGCCGTTGCTGGTGGCCTGCCTGAGGTTGCTGCCGGCCGGGCTGGTGTTGCTGCTGGTGTCCCGGCTGCTGGGGCGCCCCCAGGCGGTGGCGGCGGCGGATTGGCCCTGGCTGGTGCTGTTCGCCCTGATCGACGGCACCCTGTTTCAAGGTCTGCTGGCCCGGGGCCTGGGCCAGACCGGCGCCGGCCTCGGCTCGGTGCTGATCGATTCCCAGCCGCTGCTGGTGGCCTTGCTGGCCCGCAGCCTGTTCGGGGAGGCGATCAATCCGGTGGGCTGGCTGGGCCTGCTGATCGGCCTGGCGGGCATCATCTGCCTGGGATTACCCCCGGAGCTGCTGCGCCACTGGTGGCTGGAGGGTCCGGCGGTCCTCGGGGCCCACGCCTGGAGCCACGGTGAGCTGTGGATGCTGGGGGCGGCGGCCGCCATGGCGGTGGGCACCGTGCTCTGCCGCTACGCCATCCGAGACAGCGATGCCCTGGTGGTGACCGGCTGGCACATGGTGCTGGGGGGCATCCCCCTGGTGGTGGCCACGGTGCTGTCGCCGATGCTGGCCACCGGCGACGGGTCAGGCGCCGGCCCCCTGGCCTTCTGGCCCGCCTGGAATGGGCTCCAATGGGGGCTGATGGCCTACGCCTCCCTGTTCGGCAGTGCCCTGGCCTACGGCCTGTTTTTCTGGTTTGCCAGCAGCGGCGATCTCACCGGCTTTACCGCCCTCACTTTTCTGACGCCGGTGTTCGCCCTGCTCTGCGGCCTGCTGTTGCTCGATGAGCGATTGCGGCCGCTGCAATGGCTGGGGGCTGCCCTGGCCCTGGCCTCGGTGGTGCTGCTCAACCAGCGCCAGCAGCTGTGGCTTGGCGAGACGGCCGCCAGTCCCCCCGGGGCCGAACGCTGATGACGCCGCCCTGCCGACGGCAGCGGCAGCGCGTGCTGCTGGCCACCCTGGCCCTGGGAGCGTTGATCTTCCTCTGGCAGCTCGGCAGCACGGGGCTGGTCGACGAAACGCCGCCCCTGTTCGCCGCCTCCGCCCGGGCCATGGCCGAAACGGGCGACTGGCTGATTCCCCATGTCAACGGCCTGCCCCGCTACGACAAGCCGCCGCTGGTGTACTGGCTGATGGGGCTGCTCTATGCCCTGCCCGGCCAGGCCCAGTGGAACCCCCTGGGCACCTGGGCCGCCGCCCTGCCCTCGGCCCTGGCCTCGATCGGCGTGATGCTGGCCCTGGCCGACACCCTGCTGCGCTGGCCCCAGCCCGGTCTGGGGCGCTCCTGGGGCGCCCGGCCCGGACAGGCTGGCTCCGGCATGGCCTCCACCGATGGCGACGCCGACGCTTCGGTCTTCACGGCCGCTTCAGCGGCTGATGGCCCCTCCAGGGTCAGCGCCCTGGTGACGCCGCTGTCGGCGGCCCTGGCCTTCGCCCTGGGACCGCTGGTGCTGCTCTGGGGCCGGGTGCCCGTCAGTGATGCCCTGTTCAGCGGCCTGATGGCCGGAACGCTGCTGCTCTGCTGGCGCCGCTACGCCGATCCCCGACAACCCTGGTGGGCCGGCTGGCTGCTGCTGGGGTTGGCTGTGCTGACCAAGGGGCCCGTGGCCCTGGTGCTGCTGGCGCTCTGCCTGCTGCTGTTCGGCTGGCTGCAGCGGGATCTGGCCGGCCTGACCCGGCGGCAGCGGCCGCTGCCGGGGCTGGGCCTCAGCCTGCTGCTGGCCCTGCCCTGGTATGGCCTGGCCCTCTGGCGGGAGGGGCGCCCCTTCTGGGACAGCTTCTTCGGGTACCACAACCTGCAGCGCTTCACCTCCGTGGTGAACCACCATCTGCAGCCCTGGTGGTTCTTCCTGCCGGTGCTGCTGATCGCCGCCCTGCCGGCCACGCCGCTGCTGCTGCTGGGGCTGGTGCGGGCGCTGGGGCCCCTGCGGCTGTCCCGGTGGCCGGCCCGACCGCTACCCGCGCCGGAGTCCCTCGGCCGCTTCGCGGCCTGCTGGCTGCTGGTGGTGCTGGCCTTCTTCACCCTCGCCGCCACCAAACTGCCCAGCTACTGGCTGCCGGCCACGCCGGCGGCGGCCCTGCTGGTGGCCCTGGTGGTGCAGGCCGGTCCAGGGGGCGCCGCTGGCACTGGCCCGGGCGATGGCGCCGACGCCGCTGCTGCTGCGATGCCCGGCTCTGACCCACGGGCTGGGGGTAGCGTGGCAAGCAGCCCCGCATCCTGGGCAACGGCCAGAGGCGGCGAACCGGAATCGGCGCCGCAAGCATGGCCGGATCGCTGGGCCTGGCGCCTGACCCTGCTGCTGACCCTGCTGCTGGCGGTGGTCTTTCTGCTGGGGCCCCTGTGGGTGCCCCTGATCTCCGATCCGGAGCTGCCCACCCTGCCGGCGGAGCTGCTGGCCAGCCGGCGGCTGATCGTGGCCGGGCTGCTCTGGGCCCTGGCGGCCCTGCTGGGCTGGCTGCTGACGCTGCAGCGCCCCGCCTGGCGGCTGCTGGCCCTGCAACTGCCCCTGGTGCTGTTCGTGCCGGCGGCCCTGCTGCCCAGCTGGGCCCTGGGGGACCGGCTGCGGGGGCTGCCGGTGCGCCAGATGGCGGCGGCCATCCAGGCGGCTCCCAAGCCCAGCGACCCACCTCCGGCTGCCGAGCCCCTGGCGATGGTAGGCATCCTCAAGCCCTCACTGCACTACTACAGCCGCCGGGTGGTGATCTACGAGGGCATCGAACCCGAGGGGCTGGTGAACCTGGCCGAGCGCCTGCGGCGGGAGCGGCGGCCGGGCCAGGAACCCTCGACTCCGGTGGAGCAGCCCAGCGTGCTGATCGTGATCGACCGCACCACGGCCGCTTCCCCCTTCTGGCAGGGCCTGCGGCCCGTGGAGCTCAGCCGTGCCGGCCTGTACCGCCTCTGGCGTCTGGATCGAAGCCGCCTTGAGGCCCGGGCGGCCGACCTGCGGGCCGCCGGCCACGGCCCCACCTGGCAGCGGCCGCGGCCGGAGCGCTACTGACGCGGCCTGTTCCGACTCCTTTCACCCAGCCCGCCGAAGCAGCCATGGCCGCCACGATCCTGTTCATCCATCAGAACTTCCCCGGCCAGTACCGCCATCTGGCGCCGGCGCTCCGGGCCCGGGGGGGATCGGGTGGAGGCCATCGGCGGGCCCACGGCCCAGGGGCTGCCGGAGATCCCCCTGCATCGCTACAACCCGATGCCAGCTGGCGGCGTGCCGGCCTGTCACCCCTGGGTGTCGGATCTGCAGACTAAGGTGCTAAGGGCTTAGGCCGTCGGCCGCACCCTGGAACAGCTGCTGGCCCAGGGCCTGAAGCCCGATTTGGTGGTGAGGCATCCCGGCTGGGGGGAGCTGCTGGCGATCAAGGATCTGCTGCCCTCGGTGCCGGTGCTGCACCAGGTGGAGTTCGTGTACCAGCTGGAGGGTGGTGATGTGGGCTTCGATCCGGAATTCGGCCTGCCCGACTGGCGCAACCGGACCCGCATCCGCCTGCGGCGCAGCACCCAGCTGCTCGCCCTGCAGGACCTGGACTGGGGGCTGGCGCCGACGCCCTGGCAGGCCAGCACCGTGCCCATCGAATACCAGTCGAGGCTGAGTGTGATCCACGAGGGCATCGACACCGCGCTGATCTCCCCCGAGGGGCCGGCCGAGATCAACCTGCAGCAGGCGGGCCTGTGTTTACGGCCCGGCGATGAGGTGGTGACCTTCGTGGCCCGCAACCTGGAGCCCTACCGGGGCTTCCATCGCTTCATGCGCGCCCTGCCACTGCTGCAACAACTGCGGCCCCAGGCCCGGGTGCTGATCGTCGGCGGCCAGGAGGTGAGCTACGGCTCAGCGCCCGACGGCGGTGGGACCTGGAAGGAGGCGTTGCTGAGGGAATTGCAAGGGCAGCTCGATCTCAGCCGCATCCATTTCGTCGGCCGGATTCCCCATGGATTGCTGCACCAGCTGTTCCGGGTCTCGGCCTGCCACGTCTATCTCACCTATCCCTTTGTCCTGAGCTGGAGCTTGCTGGAGGCGATGGCCTGTGGGGCCCTGGTGATCGGCTCGGCCACCCCTCCGGTGCAGGACGTGATCCAGAGCGGCGTGAATGGCCGCCTGGTGGACTTCTTTGACACCCCGGGGCTGGCCAAGGCGATCGCCGACGTGCTGGCCGATCCGGCCGCCCAGATCCCTCTGCGCCAGGCAGCGCGCCGGACCGTGGTGCAGCGCTTTGATCTGCAGACGGTCTGCCTGCCCCAGCAACTGGCCTTGGTGGATCGGTTGCTGGGCTGAGTTTCAGGCCGCCACGCGACCGCTGGGCACCAGTTCGGCGTAGAGCGCCTCGAGGGCATCGATGTTGCGCTCCAGGGTGTAGCGCTCCAGCACCCGCTCCCGGGCGCGGCGACCCAGTTCGGCGCTGAGCACGGGCTGGTCGCGCAGCACCGGCAGCAGGGTGCGCAGCTGGGTGGTGACCCCCTGGGTGCTGATCACGATCCCCGCCCCGCCCTCCAGCACCTCGCCATCGGCGCCGGCATCGGTGGCGACGCAGGCGGTGCCGCTGGCCATCGCCTCCAGCAGCGCCAGGCTCAACCCCTCCACCAGCGACGGCAGCAGGAACACCTCGGCCAGCTGCAGCAGGGCCAGTCGGATCGCCCGCTCCGCCTCGTAGCCCCACCAGATCACGTCGTCCTCGCGACCATCCTGCAGGGAGGGCCGCAGCGGCCCGTCGCCGACGATCACCAGCACGCAGCCCCGGGGCCGCACCAGACGCCAGGCCTTGAGCAGGGCCTCGACGTTCTTCTCGGTGGCGATGCGGCCCATGTAGAGGAACACCCTGCGGCCGGCGAAGCGCTGCCGCAACCGGGCCAGTTCGGCGGCCACCCCGGCCTGGGGATCCTCCTGGCCTGCCGGGGCCCACTGCAGCGGGTCGACGCCGTTCGGGATCACCGCCAGACGCTCGCGCCGCACCCCCAGGCGCTCCAGCAGATCGGCCTGGAGTTCTGAAAACACGATCACCCGATCAAAGCGGGCCAGCGAAGGCGCGTAGAGCTGGTAAGTGAGCTGCTGGGTGCCGCCGGCCAGGTTGCGCAGGGCGGCATCAAAGGCCGGATGGAAGGTGGCCACCAGGGGCAGCCCCAGCTGCTGGCAGAGATCCGGCAGACGGAAATCCAGGGGCGAGAGGGTGAGGCTGGCGTGCACCAGATCGGGCTTGAGCCGCTCCAGCGACTCCCGCAACTCGCGCTGGGCGCCTGGTGAAGGAATCGTGTACACCTGGGATTTGACCAGGTACGGCAGGGCGACCTCGGGGTTGTCCGGCGCCGGGCCGGGGTTGGCTTCGAGGCTTCGCCCCTCGCCCCCCACCAGCTCCTGTCGCCCCAAGCCCACCGGCGGCGTGTCGAAGTGGATGAAGCTCACCCCATGGCCGCGTTGGCGCAAGGCTTCGGTGATGCTGAGGCCGTAGGTGACGTTGCCACAGAACGGGGATTTCTTGCCCAGCCAGGCAATGTGCGCCACCGGTTGCGGTTCCTTTCGATACTGGAAATTAGCAGCGGCGCCAGGGCTGCTCGCTGAGGGCCGCCACCAGGGCCACCGCCGCCAGGGCCCAGAGCACCGGCAACAGCCCGTAGCGACTGACCACCGCTCCCGCCAGCACCAGCGGCAGGCTGAGGGCGATGTTGATCAGGTTGTTCTGCAGGCCGAACACCCGGCCCCGCTGATCCTCGGGGGTGTCCTCCTGGATCGTCGTCTGGGCGGGGATCGCCAACAGGGCGGCGCCCACCCCCAGCAGGCCGCAGAGCAGCAAGGTCACCGCCAGATTGCCGCGGGTCTGCCCCAGCAGCACCAGGCAGCAGGCGATCATCCCCAGGCCACTGGAGCCCAGCAGGCGGCGGCTGAAGCGATCGCCCAGCTGGGCCATGGCCACCGCCCCGATCGCCAGCCCCAGGCCGCTCATCGCCAGCAGGGTGCCGAAACCTGTGGGGCCCAGGCCCACGATTGTGGCGGCCAGGCTGATCGCCAGCACATAGAGCGCCGCCAACAGGCTGTAGAGCAGCACCAGCTGCAGCATGGCGCTGCGCACACTCGGGCGTTCGCGCAGCACCTGGATCCCCTCGCCGATCTCCTGCCAGACGGTGACGTCCCGAGGGGGCTTGACCGGCTCCTCAATGGCGATCGCGGCGATCGCCACGGCGGCCATGCCGTAGCAGAGGGGCAGCAGCACGAACTCACCGCCGCTGATGCCCATCCGCTGCAGCAGGCCGTGCATCAGCCGCAGGATCGGATCGCCGAGGGCGAAGCCGACGATCGTCGCCCCCATGCTGGTGGCCTGATAGAGCGAGTTGGCGGCCAGCAGCTGGTGGGAGGGCACCAGCAGGGGGATGGCGGCCTGCTCGGCCGGCGCGAAGAACTGGGTGAGCACCGACTCGAGCACGGTCATCGCCACCAGGGCCCAATAGCCCCAGCTCAGGCCCAGCCAGGTGGGACCGGGCAGCAGGGCCAATGGCGCCAGCAGCAGCAGCCCCGCCCGCAGCGCATTGGAGCTCACCATCACCGCCCGTTTCGGCCAGCGATCGGCCCAGACGCCGGCCACGGTGCCCAGCAGCATCGCCGGAATCGTGTTGGCCACATAGATGCCGGTGGCCAGAAGGGTGATGATCTGGGCTCGGTTCTCCACCCCCATGCGGATCGCCGCCGCCGCCTCGGCCAGGGCCGGATCGGCCTGGGGGTTCTCGGTCACCCAGTACTGGGCGATCAGGAACACCATCAGCACGATGTAGAACTTGTCGGCCAGCTGGGCGAAGATCTGGCCGATCCACAGCTGGCGAAAGCCCGGCAGGGCCAGCACCGCCGCCAGGCCGGTGTCGCCTCCCTTGCCCCCACGAGGCGGCTGGGAGCCATCCCGTGATCCCCTGGCCTGGACGCGGTTGTCGGGATCGCTCATTTCGCCATCCCCCGGAGCTGGTGCTGGTGCTTCTGGCCTGGGCTCATCAAAGCAGTCTCATCTCTGGTTTCGGATCCCGGGTGCCGGAGCACGGCTGGACGTGGAGAGGTAGCCCAACCGGCCCGGAACCGTTCACGGCTGGCTGAACGGCGGGGGCATGGGCTCAAAGGCACTGCGGAGCAGTCTGAAGGCCCGAGGGCGGCGGCCGAGGTGTTCGCCGCACCAGGCCTCGACCAGATCGAGCAGGTGCAGCCACACCGGCTCCGGGCCCATCAGCTCCCCGTCGCGCCGTCGCGGCAGGCCCGGCCGGGGCAGGCGCTGCAGCAGGGCCAGCTCCGAGGCGTTGAGCACCACCCGGGCCCCCGGCAGCGCCCCGATCGCCAGGCCCTCCCCCGGCAGCAGGCTGCAGCGCCAGTCCCAGTTGCCCAGGGGCGGCTCCAGGGGCTCGCCGCCGCGGGCACACTGCTGCAGCGGCAGGGCATAGCCCCCCAGGGCCAGCAGGTGCACGCTGCCCTGCACGGCGATCGCCAGGGCCTCCAGCCGCTCGCTGCGCTCCTTCACCAGCTCCTCCAGGCGGCCCAGCTGCATCAGCAGATCGGCCAGGGCGCCGGGGGCCGGGGCCTGCTCGGGCACCATCTGCAGACACAGCTCCCCCAGGGCCTGGGCCGCCGCCAGGGTCTCCAGCCGCTGGCCGAGGCCGCCGTAGTTGCGCAGCACCTTGAGCTGGCGCACCCGCCGCAGGCCCCGGCTGCCCCCCACCTGCAGGCGCAGATGGGCCAGGGGCACGGCCCCCGCCAGGCTGCTCTTGGGCCGGCGCGCCCCCGGCACCGCCAGGCGGGTCAGTCCTTCGCTCTCGCTCAGCAGGGTCAGCAGGCGGTCGTTTTCGCCCAGGGGGCGGCAGGTGAGGGCCAGGCCCTCCAGCAGCAGTTCCGGCATCGGCGGCGCTCAGCGAGCCCTCCAGCGGGTCCTCACGGGCGCTCGACGCGGCGGTCGTCAGGGAGCCCAGGACCGGCCCCAGCCGCCCCGTCGCGGCGCTCGCCCTCGGCCTGGCTGCGGCCGCCGGAGGGCCGCCGCAGGGCCTGCATCAGGGCCACCCCGCGACTGGTGCCCAGGCGGGTGGCACCGGCCTGCACCAGGGCCATGGCCTGCTCCAGGTCGGCGATGCCGCCGGAGGCCTTGATCGCCGCCCGCCCCCGGGCCAGCTGGCGCAAGTGCTCCACCTGGGCGGGCGTCACCGGTGGGCCGAAGCCGCTGCCGCTCTTGAGCCAGCGCACCCCCGCATCGATGCTCACCTCCACCAGCAGCTCCAGGGCCTGGGGATCGAGCCTGGCGATGTCGACGATCACCTTCACCGGCAACCCCAGCTCGGTGATCGCCGCCAGGTCCTCCAGCACCGCCGTGCTGTCGCCATCGGCGAGGGCGCCGAAATCGGGCACCACATCCAGTTCATCGGCGCCGGCGGCGGCGGCCGCTTCCGCCTCAGCCCGCTTGATGGCCGCCGGCACGGCGCCGAAGGGGAAGCCCACCACCGAGATCAGCCGCACCGGATCGCCCAACGGCAGACGCTCGCGGGCCACCGCCAGCCAGCGCGAGGCCACGCACACCCCGGCAAAACCGAAGTGGCGGGCCTCATCGCAGCAGTTGATCACGGCCTGCCGGCCCCGGTGGGGATCGAGCAGGGCGTGATCAATCAGCGGCGCCAGTTCCGGCAGCTCGCGCCCCCTGGCCATCGGTTCAGCCGTCCTTGGACTGAATCACGCCGAAGCCGCCATGGTTGCGGCGATAGACCACCTGGATCTGGCCGGTGCCTTGATCGCGGAACACATAAAAGTCGTGATCGACCAGCTCCAGCTGATGCAACGCCTCATCGAGATCCATCGACGGCATGGCGAAATACTTGCGCCGCACGCCGCGATGGGGCACCACCGGCTCCATGCCTTCGGTGATCGGGGTGCCGGGGGGCGGCAGGTGGGCGGCGCCCTTCTCCTCGTCGCGGGCGGAGCGATGCACCGGGCCATGGGTGCGCTCGTGCAGACGATCCTTGTAGCGATGCAGCTGACGGCTCAGCTTGCTGGCCACCAGATCGATGCTGGCGTAGAGATTTTCACTGCGTTCCTGGGCCCGGATCACGGTGCCGTTGGCGAACATCGTGACTTCGGCGACCTGCTGGGGAACCCGGGGGTTGCGGGCGACGGACAGGTGCACGTCCGCCTCCTTGACCATGTCTCCGAAGTGATTGATGGCGCGGCTGATCTTGCTTTCGGTGTAGTCCCGGATGGCCGGGGTGACATCGAGATTGCGGCCGTGGATGAGCAGTTTCATCAGGATCTCAGGGCAGATGTCGACCGCCGGGAAAGGGGTCAGGCTGCTGTTTCAGACTGACCCTCTCCCGGGTCAATGCAGGCTAGGAACGCTCAGCGATGCCCCCCAGGACCGGCGCAATTCTTTTTGAAGCGGCAGAGCCGGTGCCCTTTGCCCTGGCCTGGCAATGGCAACGGCTGCTCCAGGCCCGCCTGCTGGCCGATCCGGCCGGCCCCGAAGCGCTGCTGCTGGTGCAACACACGCCCTGCTACACCCTCGGCCGCGGCGCCAGCACGGATCATCTGGGTTTTGATCCCGCCAGAGCGCCCTTGCCCCTGTTCCGCATCGACCGGGGCGGCGAGGTGACCCACCACGCCCCGGGCCAGCTGGTGCTCTATCCGGTGCTGAACCTGCAGCGCCACGGGGCCGACCTGCACCTCTACCTGCGCCAGCTGGAGGGGGTGGTGATCGATCTGCTGGCGGAGTTGGGCCTGGCGGCAGAGCGCCAGGCGGGCCTGACCGGGGTGTGGCTGGAGGGCCGCAAGCTGGCGGCGATCGGGGTTGGCGCCCGCCGTTGGATCAGCCAGCACGGCCTGGCCCTCAACGTGAACTGCAGCCTGGAGGGCTTCGGGGCGATCGTGCCCTGTGGCCTGAGCGGCCGGGCCGTGGGGCGTCTGAGCGACTGGATCCCCGGCATCACCCCCGAGCAGCTGCAGGCGCCGCTGCTGGCGGCCTGCGCGCGGCACTTCGCCCTGGAGCTGCGGCCCGCCACGGCCGCCGAAAGCCTGCCGGATTGGCCCCAGACGCTTGATCCAGGCGGCCGCGGCGGTGATGCTTGGCCTGCGATCCCTCGCCAGCCCACGCCGCCATGACCGACCGCGCCGAAATCCTGTGGAGCGCCAGCCCCCGTGACCATCAGGCCCTGGCGGCGCGCCATGACTGGAGCCAGCTGGCGGGCCTGGAGCAGCTCTGGCCCGAACTGGAGCGCCTGCACGGGGATGCCATCGCCGTCGAGGCCCCCCACGCCCGCCCGCCGGAGAGCCTCAGCTACCGGCAGTTGCGCCAGGGCATCGAGCAGGTGGCAGCGGCCTTCGCCGCCCTCGGCGTGGCCGAGGGGGATGTGGTGGCCCTGTTCGCCGAGAACGGCCCCCGCTGGCTGCTGGCGGATCAGGGGCTGATGCGGGCCGGCGCCGCCGATGCGGTACGCGGCAGCGGCGCCCCGCCGGAGGAGCTGCGCTACATCCTGTCCGACTGCGGCGCCATCGGCCTGGTGGTCGAATCGGCGACCCTGCTGCAGCGCCTGGCCCTGCCGGCCGCGGCCCTGGCGCGGCTGCGATTTGTCGTGGTGCTGCTGGAGGGCAGCGCCGACCAGGCGGCGGCGGCCGCGACCTACGCCGCCGGGGTGCCCTGCCTGGGCTGGCCCGAGCTGCTGGAGCGGGGCCTGCAGGCGCCGCTGCCCCCCCTGCCCACGGGCGGTTCAGCCCGGGTGGCCACCCTGCTGTACACCTCCGGCACCACCGGCGAACCCAAGGGCGTGCCGCTCAGCCAGGCCAACCTGCTGCACCAGCTGCGCAACCTGGGGGTGGCGGTGCAGCCCCACCCGGGCGATCGGGTATTGAGCGTGCTGCCGATCTGGCACGCCTACGAGCGCAGCGCCGAATACTTCCTGCTCTCCTGCGGTTGCCGCCAAAGCTACACCAACCTTAAACAGCTGCGGCCCGATCTGCAGAAGCTCAAACCCCAGTACCTGATCAGCGTGCCGCGGCTGTGGGAGGCGCTGCTGTCGGGCTTTGAGGATGCCCTGGCGGCGATGCCCGCCTCCCGCCAACAGCTGCTGCGCTCCGCCCTGGCCAACGGCCGCGCCTACGCCCTGGCGCGGCGCATCGCCCAGGATCTCAGCCTCCAGCCGGAGCCGCCCCTGCGGCGCCTGGCGGCCGCGGCCGAGGCGGCGGGCCGCTGGCCCCTGCAGCGCCTGGCGGCCGCGCTGCTGTGGCCCAAGGTGCGCCAGCAGCTGGTGGGGGGCTCGCTGCGCACGGCGATCAGTGGCGGCGGCGCCCTGGCCAGCCACGTCGACGCTTTCTTTGAGGCGATCGGCATCGAGCTGCTGGTGGGCTACGGCCTGACCGAAACCAGCCCGGTGCTCACCTGCCGCCGCCCCTGGAACAACCGCCGCGGCAGCTCCGGCCAACCCCTGGAAGGCACCGCGATCCGCATTGTCGATCCCGAGCGCCGCCAGCCCCTGGCGATCGGCCAGCGGGGGCTGGTGCTGGCCAAGGGGCCCCAGGTGATGGGCGGCTACTTCGGCAAGCCCGAGGCCACCGCCAAGGCGATCGATGGCGACGGCTGGTTCGACACCGGCGACCTGGGCCAGCTGCTGGCCGACGGCACCCTGGTGCTCACCGGCCGGGCCAAGGACACGATCGTGCTGAGCAGCGGCGAAAACATCGAACCGGGCCCGCTGGAGGAGGCGCTGGTCGAGAGCCCCCTGGTGGAACAGGTGATGCTGGTGGGACAGGACCGCAAGCAGCTCGGCGCCCTGCTGGTACCGAAACGGGAGGCCCTCGAGGCCCTGGCACAGCAGGAGTCACTGCCGCTGCCGCAAGGCACGGCAGCCGATCCAGCCCTGTTGCGCCTGCTGACCCGCCAGCTCAATGGCCTGCTGGCGGCCCGCCCCGGCGCCCGTCCCGACGAGCGGCTGGGGGGCGTGGTGCTGGTGGAGCCGTTCAGCATCGACAACGGCCTGCTCACCCAGACCCTCAAGCAGCGCCGCGATCGCATCAGCGCCCGCGATGCCGGTGCGATCGCCGCCCTCTACGGCGACGGGGCCCCGGCCTGAGGTGCCTGTATGGACACTCCGGTTGACCGCCGTGCCGTCGCCTGACAGCCTGTGATCTGATTTCGCTCCCCCATGGCCGACGGCACCACCCTCTCGATCAAACGCACGATCACGGTGAGGGCCGTGGTGACTCCCCGCTGGAAGGAGGAAGCCGAGCGCGAACTCAGCAACGCCCTCAGCAACTTCGACGCCCAGCTGGCCCAGCTGGAGCAGGAAGGCCAGCAGGTGATCGATCAGATCCGCCGCCAGAGCGCCAACCCCCTCGATCCCCGCGTACAGGAACAGGTGGGTTCGGTGCAGCAGCAGGTGGCCGCCAAGCGGGCCGAACTGGAGGAGCAGAAGCGCCAGGTGCTGGAGCAGCAGCGCCAGGTGCGGGAACTGGAGATGGAGGCGATTGTCGAGCAGGGCCAGATCGAGAGCTTCACCGACGTGCGCGTCGGCGACAACCTGGTGCAGAAGCTGCAGGCGGCCGTGCTGGTGCGCGACGGCGTGATCGAGGCGATCGAAGGGGCGGAGTGAGCCCAGGCGGCGCCCGTCTGCGCAGCGGCGTTTCACCCCGCCGACGAAATTCCAGACGGGTCTGCTGCGGGTTGTTCAGCTCGCTCTGCAAGGGCGTCCCAGGCAAAAAGGGTTGCCAGCCATCCCGGTCAACTGTCGTGCCAGGGGAACGGCCGCCGCTGGACTTGACTGAGCCCAGCCGTTCCCCACCGCCATGACCGACGCCCTGGGCACCCGGGCGGTGTTCGCCGTGCTGCTGCCGGCCACCAACACGATGGTGGAACCGGATCTGGCCAGCCTGCGGCCGCCGGGGGTGTCCTTTCAGACCTTCCGTTTTCCCTTCCCGGCCCTGCCGGCTGAGGTGGAGACCCTGGCGGAGCTGATGGGGCCCACCCTGGAGCTGTGCCGGGCGTGTGAGCCGGATCGGCTGGTGCTGGGCTATTCGCCGGAGTACATGGCCGAGCCGGCCGCCGTGACGGCCCGCCTGCGGCAGCTGGTGGCGGAACGCACCGGCCTGCCGTTCACCCTGGCCTTTGAGGCGGTGCCGGAGGCCCTGCGTAGCCTCGGCGCCACGCGCCTCGGAGTCGTCACGCCGTTTCCGGAGGCGGTCGATGGGCGGGTGCGGAGCTGGTTCACCGACCAGGGGTTCGCAGTCGAGCGGATGGTGGGCCTGGCCAGCGCCCAGAAGGGCAAGGTGTACACCGCCCGCATCAGCGCCAGCGAGATCCGCGACGCCTTTCTGGCGGTGGATGGCCCCGGAGTCGAAGCGCTGGTGCAAGTGGGCACCAACCTGATCTGCTCCACCCTGGTGCAGGAGCTGGAGGCCCAGCTCGGCAAACCGGTGCTGGCGGTGAACACCGCCACCGCCTGGGCGGCCCTGCGCCAGCACGGCATCGACGATCGCCTGGGCGGCTGGGGACGGCTGCTGTCCCAGCACTGAACAGCGCCAGAGGCGCCAGGCGGCTCGGGTCGAACCTGGGGGCTGGCCTTGTGCCACGTAAAATCCCTCCCAATCAAGCGGGAATGCGACGTTGGCCACCCACGAAATCTTCATGCCCGCCCTCAGCTCGACGATGACCGAGGGCAAGATCGTGGAGTGGCTGAAAAAGCCCGGTGACAAGGTGGAGCGGGGCGAGTCGGTGCTCGTGGTCGAGTCCGACAAGGCCGACATGGATGTGGAGTCCTTCAACGAGGGCTACCTGGCCGCCGTGCTGATGCCGGCGGGCGGCACCGCCCCCGTCGGCGAGACGATCGGCCTGATCGTCGAAACCGAGGCGGAAATCGCCGCGGCCGCCGCCAAGGCCCCCGCCGCGCCTGTGGCCGCAGCGGCCCCCGTCACCCCTGCACCGGCCCCGGCCGTCGCTGTTGCTGCGCCGGCCCCCGTCGCCGCCGCGCCAGTCCAACCCGCTCCCGCGCCTGTGGCCGCCCCGACCCCGGTGGCCGTGGCCGCTCCGGCCTCCAGCGCCAGTGGCCGGGTGGTCGCCTCTCCCCGCGCCAAGAAGCTCGCCAGCCAGCTGGGCGTCGATCTGGCCGCCCTGCGCGGCAGCGGCCCCCATGGCCGCATCCAGGCCGAAGACGTCGAGATGGCCGTGGGCCAGCCCGTCAGCCTGCCCCGCGTCGCCGAGGGCAACGGCCCGGCGGTGCTGGCTACTAACGGCCATGGCGCCGCGGCCCCAGCGGCGGCTCCCGCCGGTCAGGCCTTCGGCCGGGCCGGCGAGGCCGTGCCCTTCAACACCCTGCAGAACGCTGTCAACCGCAACATGGTCGCCAGCCTGGCGGTGCCCTGCTTCCGGGTGGGCTACACGATCACCACCACCAAACTGGATGCGCTGTATCAGCAGGTCAAGGGCAAGGGCGTCACGATGACGGCCCTGCTGGCCAAGGCCGTGGCCGTCACCCTGGCCCGCCATCCCCAGGTGAACGCCGCCACCAGCGCCGATGGCAGCGCCATGGCCTACCCGGCTGCGGTGAACGTGGCCGTGGCCGTGGCCATGGAGGACGGCGGCCTGATCACGCCGGTGCTGGCCGATGCCGACCGCACCGACATCTACAGCCTGGCCCGCAGCTGGGCCGACCTGGTGAACCGCGCCCGCAGCAAGCAGCTCAAGCCGGAGGAATACAGCACCGGCACCTTCACCCTCTCCAACCTGGGCATGTTCGGCGTCGATCGCTTCGATGCGATCCTGCCCCCCGGCACCGGCGCGATCCTGGCGGTGGCCGCCTCCCGCCCCACGGTGGTGGCCGGCAAGGACGGCTCGTTCCGGGTGGCCAACCAGATGCAGGTCAACCTCACCTGCGATCACCGCACGGTCTACGGCGCCCACGCCGCCGCCTTCCTCAAGGATCTGGCGGAACTGATCGAGAACCGGGCCGACAGCCTGGTGCTCTGAGGGGAAGGCCAAGGCCAAGGCTGGCTGCGGGGGCTCTCTAGATCCCCCGGCCGCCGCCGTTCTCCTGACTCAGGACCTGAATCCATCAGGGCAGCCATCGATACTGGGACCCAGCTCTTCACCCATACTCCAGCCTTGACTCCGGGTCTCTTCGGCAAGCCCCTGCCCCGCAGCCAGGCCGCCTCTGAACGGCTCAGCAGCTTTGACGCGCTGCCGATCCTCTCCTCCGACGCCCTGTCCTCGGTCGCCTACGCCACCGAGGCCACCCTGGGGGTGCTGATCCTGGCGGGCAGTGGTGCCCTGCGGTTATCGCTGCCGATCACCCTGGCGATCATCGCCCTGATCGTGATCGTGGTGTTCTCCTACCGCCAGACGATCAAGGCCTATCCCAACGGTGGCGGCTCCTACGTGGTAGCCCGCGAAAACCTGGGGGTGGGACCCAGCCTGGTGGCGGCCGCCTCGCTGCTGGTGGACTACGTGCTCACCGCCGCCGTCAGCCTGATGGCGGGCACCCAGGCGCTCACCTCGTTGCTGCCGGATCTGCTCAAGTTCCAGGTGCCGATCTCGCTGGCGCTGCTACTGCTGGTGGGCTGGATCAACCTGCGGGGCGTCAAGGACGCCGGGCGCATTTTTGCGCTGCCCACCTACACCTTTGTGTTGATGGTGGCGTTGCTGGCCCTGTTCGGCTTCCAGAATCTGGTCACCAGCCACGGCTTCCAACCCGATCCAGCGCCCCTGATCCAGGCGGTGGAACCCCTGGGCCTGTTCCTGATTCTGCGGGCCTTCAGCTCCGGCTGTTCGGCGATGACCGGCATCGAGGCAATCGCCAATGGCGTCAAGGTGTTCCGTGAGCCGGCCGTCCAACGGGCCCGCCAGACGATGTTGGTGATGGGGCTGCTGCTGGCGGCAATGTTCGTTGTGGTGAGCGGACTGGGCTATGTCTACGGAATCGCACCCAATGCCCGCCAGACGGTGATGGCCCAGATCGGCATCCATGTCTTCGGTGCCGGCAGCCCCCTGTACTGGGCCCTGCAGATCAGCACCCTGCTGATTCTGGTGTTTGCGGCCAACACCGCCTTCGCCGATTTTCCGCGCCTGGCAGGCATCCTGGCCAAGGATCGCTTCCTGCCGATTCAGCTGGCCTGGATCGGCGATCGACTGGTGTTTCAGAACGGGATTGGCCTGCTGGTGGGATTCTCGGCACTGCTGATTCTGATCTGCCAGGGCAACACCCTCTTGGCTGTCAATCTCTATGCCCTGGGCGTATTCATGGCCTTCACCCTCTCCCAGACGGGCATGGTGGTGCACTGGTGGCGCATGCGCGGCGCCGGCTGGCTCGGCAGCCTGCTGACCAATGGCATCGGCGCCTTCAGCACCCTGGTGGTGTGGCTGGTGATCGTCGTAAGCAAGTTCAACGAGGGCGCCTGGACCATCGTCATCGCCATTCCGGTGCTGGTGATGGTGCTGGCCGCGATTCGGCGTCGCTATCGCCGCGTCTACGACGCTATTGCCCTCAGGAGTGGGCCCCAGCCCCTGATCACCATGCCGACCCGCCGCGATCCGATCGGCAACACCAGCATCGTCTGGCTGCCGGCCTGGCGGGAGCCGATGCGGGAGGCCCTGCGCTATGCCGCCCGGGTGTCCGACCGGGTGATTGCGATCTGGGTGCGCTCCGAAGAGGACGATCCGGAGCTGATCCAGGCGGGCTGGCGCCAATGCGTCGAGGAACATCCCAATCTGCAGCTGCAGATCCTGGAGAGCCCCTATGCCTCCCTGATCGATCCGTTCGTGGAGTTTGTGAACACGTTTGAGCAGGGAGTGGGCGAAGAGAGCCTGACCATCGTGATGCCGATGGCGATCACGCGTCGCCTGCTCGATGGCATGCTGCTCAACCAGAAAGCCCTCAATCTGCGCCTGGCCCTTGATGCCAGCCACAACCGCATTTTCACGATCGTCCGCTATTACCCGCCGGCATGATCGATCCTGACGATCAGCATCTCTCCAGCTATCACTTCGACCTTCCTGAGCACTGCATCGCCCAGCGGCCCAGCGAACCCCGCCACAGTGCCCGCCTGCTGATCGTGGGGCCGGTCGAAAGCGACAGCAGCGACCGTGAGGCATCGGCGGCATCGGCACGGCATCGCACGGTGTGGGATCTGCAGCAGGAACTGCGCCCCGGCGATCTGCTGGTGGTCAACGACACCCGGGTGCTGCGGGCCCGCCTGCAGGCCCGGCGCGCGACGGGCGGCGCCGTCGAGCTGCTGCTGCTGGAACCCGCCGGCCTGGCCACCCCTGCGGCCCGTGGCATCGCCCCTGGCCCCAGTGACTGGCTGAGCCTGGCCCGCCCGGCCAAGCGGCTGCGACCTGGCGAGGTGCTGCAGCTGGAGCAGGGGGATCTGCCGCCGATCGCCCTGGAGGTGGTGGCCGTCGATCGGGCCAGCGGCGGACGGGTGATTCGCTTTCCACCGTCCTGCACCAGTGCCGAAGCGATCGAGCCGCTGCTGCAGCGCTACGGCACGATGCCGCTACCGCCGTACATCCAGACCCACGACGCCAGCGACAACGACCGCTACCAGACCCGCTTCGCCGCCAGGCCAGGGGCGGTGGCGGCGCCGACGGCGGGCCTGCATCTGTCCGATGAGCTGCTGGCAGCCTTGGAGCAGCGCGGCATCGACCTGGCCCGGGTCACCCTGCACGTGGGTCTGGGCACCTTCCGCCCCCTGGAACATGACGATCTCAGCCAGCTGCAGCTGCACAGCGAATGGGTGGAGGTGAGCGACGAGCTGGTGGCGGCCGTGGCCGCCTGCCGGACCCGGGGCGGCCGGGTGATCGCCGTGGGCACCACCAGCGTGCGCAGCCTGGAGGGGGTGGCGGCCCTGCATGGCGGCGAGCTCCGGCCCCACCGGGGTCCGGTGAACCTGGTGATCCAGCCGGGCTTCCGCTTCGCCGTGGTGCAGGGGCTGCTCACCAACTTCCACCTACCCAAGAGTTCCCTCTTGCTACTGGTCAGCGCCCTGATCGGTCGCCGGCGGCTGCTGGGTCTGTACCAGGACGCCATTGAGCGCGGCTACCGCTTCTTCTCCTACGGCGATGCGATGTGGATCGCCCCCGAGGCGGTGCTCGCCTCAGCCAGGCCACCGCTGCCCTGATCCAAAGCGCCAGCCCTGGACTCCAGGCCATGGGACTGGGGTCCAGGGGCGGGCAGGGCAGGGGCAGGCAAGGCAGCCGGCTGCAGCGCGGCGGCCCCCTGGTAGCCCTCCGGCATTTGCAGCGGCCAGCAAACGCCAGCCCAGGCGCCGCTGGAAGCGCCGCTGAGGCCGCGGCCATCGGCCTTGAGGCGGGCCTCCAGGCGGCACCACTCCAACAGGAAGGCGCGGCGCTGCGTGGGCTCATCGGGATGCTGGCGCCGCAGTTGCAGCAAGGCCGCCTCACCGAGATAGCGCCGGGCGATCGCCGGCCAGTCGAGCTGGGTCCGGTACCGCTCCAGATCAACGCCCACGGCCCGATCGGGATGGAGACCCAGCAGGATCAGATCGCCCGAATGGGAGACGTTGAAGTGTGGGGCGCCGACCACCACCGGTTTGCCGTGGGCCAGGGCGGTGAACGGCAGATCAGCGGCGCCGCAGCCCAGCAACTGGGCCAGCCAGGCCCGCATCAGGCCGCGCCCCAGCAGGAAGCTCTCGGCGTCCCGGGGCAACCGGAACCGTTGCAGCCGCTCCAGCTCAGGGGTGGAGAGGCTCTGCAGCAACCGTTGGCGCCAGGCCGGGCTGGAGGCGGCCCCGCGTCGATCCACCAGCAGCACCAGGGGGCGGTCTGCCGCCGGCGCGGGCTGGGGGAACGGGGACAGCTCCGGATCCCCATCCCCCAACGGCCAGGGCTGGGGCTGCAGGGGCGAGGTAGCGGCAACGCGATCGCTCAAGGGCTTGGCCGCGGAAGGCGTCGGGCCAATCCCAACTCCATGCCTGGCCCCGATCGAACGGGGCGGACCAGGCTCCGCAAGGTTCCACGGCACGCCGAGCTGGATGGGTCCTCAGCGAGCTTGTGCCGCATCGCGCGTTGGGGGAGGCATGAAGCGACTGTGGCATCACCCCAACCGCTCCACCCCTTCGAACAGGCGGAAGGCCGGATCTCCACTGGCCAGGATCAGCCCATCGGCCACGGCCTGGGCGGCCAGGAGTCGATCGAACGGGTCACGGTGCTCCACCGGCCAGAGGCCGGCGCGCCGCGCCACATCAGCGCTGATCGGGATCTCGATGGCGGCCAGACGATCGAGGGCCATGGCGTAGTTGTGCACCACCACAGCCGCCTGCTGCAGTTTGCCGATCCGCCACTTGGTGGCGATCTCCCAGGCAGTCGCAGCACTGACGAACAGCGCGTTGCCACTGTCCTCCAGGGCATCAGCCAGTTCGGGTGTGAGCTTGTGCGGTTCGAGAACGGCCCAGAGCAGCACGTGGGTGTCGAGGAGCAGCCTCATGCTCCCCAGCGCTCCAAATCGTCGTCGCTCAGGGGCTCGAAGAAGGCCTCATCGACGCTGCCCTGCAGAAAACCGAGCTGGCGGCGTGGTGCGGGATCCAGCGAAACCAGCTGGGCACAGGGCTTGCCGTTGCGGGCCAGCACGATGCGTTCGCCGGCAGCCACCCGCGCCAACAGGGCGGACAGATGGGTCTTGGCCTCCTGGACGTTGACCGTGCGTGGAACGCCCTGGCCGGATGCGGGGGAAAGCCGAGTCATCAGCGATCAGCTGGTCTGGTCTGCTTGGTCAGACTAAGCCGATGTCGACCAGCAAAAAGCCCCCAGCTGGTGGGGGCTTGTAGGCGCTGAACGCTGACCAGTTCCTGCCAAGGGGAGCGATCCGATCAGGCGGGCTCAGAACCAGGGACTGCCGTTGAAGCTCAGGCGGCAGCCAGGTTGGCGGCGACGAAGTCCCAATTGACGAGCTTGTCGAGGTAGGTGGTCATGTAGTCGGGACGGCGGTTCTGGTAGTCGAGGTAGTAGGCGTGCTCCCAGACGTCCATGGTGAGGAGAGCCTTCTGGCCGTGGGCCAGGGGCAGATCCGCATTGGCGGTCTTGGTGACCTTGAGGGTGCCGCCGTCGAGCACCAGCCAGGCCCAGCCGCTGCCGAACTGGGTGGCGCCGGCGGTCTTGAACTGCTCCTTGAAGGCGTCGAAGCTGCCGAAGTCAGCGTCGATCTTGGCGGCCAGATCGCCGGTGGGGGCGCCCCCACCGGCGGGCTTGATGCACTGCCAGTAGAAGCTGTGGTTCCAGACCTGGGCGGCGTTGTTGAAGACACCGGCCTTGGCGGTGTCACCGGCCACGGCGGTGATCGTCTCTTCGAGGCTCTTGCCCTCCAGATCGGTGCCAGCCACCAGGTTGTTGAGGTTGGTCACGTAGGCGGCGTGGTGCTTGCCGTGGTGAAACTCGAGGGTGGAGCGGGAGATGTGGGGCTCGAGCGCGTCGAGGTCGTAGGGCAGCGCGGGCAGCTGGTGAGCCATGGGGAAAGGGGAGCGGCGTATGGAAAAGAGAAGGGACACCCGGTTGGCGCAGGCATCTCGTAATCGGTGGCACAACCAACTCGGGCCTAACCGGATCCCTAGCAGCTGGGCCGGGGACGACGGGGCCCTGATCCAGGGATGGACCTGGGCAAGGTCGGCCTGAGATGGGGGCCTGTGGCAGGGAACCTGTCACAGAGAGCGCATGGGTGATTGAAGTCACACCTGCGTGGGCATGGCCCGGGGGAAGCTTCGGCCAAAGGCCGTTCCCGGCTAGGTGATCCTAACGATCACAGCGTCGGCGCCGGCCCAGGACTGCGGGCGGAGTTTCAGCCGCCGACGCCCAGCAGTTCCACCTCAAAAATCAAGGTGGCATTGGGGGGGATGACGCCGCCGGCGCCGCGCTCGCCGTAGCCGAGATCGGGGGGGATCACCAGCTTGCGCTTGCCGCCCACCTTCATGCCGGCCACACCCTCATCCCAACCGCGGATCACCCGACCGGCGCCGAGGGGGAAGCTGAAGGGACCGCGGCCGTAGCTGCTGTCGAATTCCTTGCCGTTGGTGAGCGTGCCCCGGTAGTTCACCGACACCGTCTGGCCGCTGACCGCCTCGGCGCCGCTGCCCAGCTCCAGATCGGTGATGCGCAGGCCGCTTGGCGTGACCGTTTCCTTGGGAGCGTCGATGGCTCCGCCGAGGGCGGCGGCCCCTCCCTGAGCCATCAGATCGCCGTTGCTGGTGTCGTTGGAGGCCATGGTGAACAGGCTGGGGTTGGGGTCGTCGGGATCGAGTTCCAGGGGTGCCACCACGACCGCAGCGGCGGTGGTGGCGCTCACGGACAGGCCTCCCGGCCGTACCGCCTCGGCTTGTCCGCTGGGGCGGGAGATCGCCGGGGCAGCGGCCGCGTCAGCCGAGGCCTCGGCCGGAGCGATCAGCCCGGTGGGAGCCACCAGCTGGCTGACGAACGCCACAAGAAGGCAGGCCACACAGACCGCCGAACTGATCAGGATGTCGCGCATGACCGCAGAACTGCTGGCGCCGATTCTGGCAGCTCCCGGGCTGGGGCCCCGCAGGTGCCTTGCAGGCTGCCAGAGCCCGATGGGCGTTCCCGACCTCGCCTGATCTGGCTTGGAGCTGCCGGGCATGACCTGCCGTGTCAGGGCAGCCCTGGGCCGATGCCACGGGGCTTCAGCGGTCGAAGTGGCGCTTGCTGCGTCATCAAGTCGGGCCCCGTCTTTGGCTCAATCCGGCGGCAGGTCTTCATCGGAGACCCCGGGGGAGCCCCCGTCGAACAGACCTTGGCCACCGCGCTGTCGCATCAGCCGCTCCAGCCGGTCCAGCCGTCCGCGCAGCTCATCGACTTCCCGCTGGCGGGCCAGACCCAGATCCTGCAGCAGGTCATCGCGGTTGCGCTCCAGCTGCCGTTCCGCCTGCTGCTCCAGCTCCGGGCTGTCGCCGCGCAGGGCCTTGAGCACGTCATCGACGAGAACCGCCGCATGGCTCGGATCGACCTTGCCGCTGCTGACCCATTCCTGGCTCACGTACCGCAACCGGTCGGCCACCAGGGAGGTGGTGCCTAACCCTCGCAGCAACAGCATCTGCAGCAGATTGCCCTGATCCATGACGTGAGGTCCTCCGGGAAGCTGGTGGAGTGGGGCCCCGCAGGGCTTCCTTGAGGTTGGCGCTTCCTAGGCTCGCCGACCATGGGCAATGACCGTCGCCTCTGGGGTCTCACCGCGGCAGCCGCCGGACTGCTGGCGGGCCTGGCCCTGGCGCCGGTGGGCCTGCCCCCGTTGCTGTGGCCAGCCCTGGCCCTGCTCTGGGCCCTGGCCGGTTCTCCGCCTGCGGCCCTGGGGCGCCGCCGCGGGCCGCTGCTGGCCGCGGGACTCTGGGGACTGGCGGCGGTGCTGGTCAGCCATCGCTGGCTGCTGTGGCTCCATCCCCTCGATTGGATCGGGGTGCCCGGGCCCCTGAGCCTGCCGCTCTGCCTGGCCCTCTGGCTGGCTTGCGGCCTGCTCGGCGGCGCCCTCGTCGCCCTGTGGCTGGCCCTGGTGCGCCGATTGGAGGCCAGGCGGTTCAGCACAGCCCTGATCGGCTCGCTGCTCTGGGGGCTGGTGGAAGTGCAGCTGGCCCGGGGGCCCCTGTTCTGGTTCGGCCTGGGCTCCTCGGCGCTGCCGGGGGATCGCCCCCTGGCGGGCGTGGCGGCCCTGGCGGGGGCGGGGGCCGTGGCGGCCCTGCAACTGCTGATCGGCTGGTGCCTGTGGCGGGCCCTGGCACCGATCCCCGGGCGGCGCCGCTGGCTGCAGGCGGGGTTGGTCCTGGTGGTAAGCGGGCATCTGGCCGGCGCCGCCGCCCTGGCGGCGATCGAGCCCCAGGCGGGCCCAGCCGAGCGGCTGCTGGTGCTGCAGACGGCGATTCCCACACGCCACAAGTTCGAGGCGCGCCAGCAACAACTGCTGCTGGGCTTTCTGGCGGCGGCCCAGCGCCTGACCGGGCCCGAGGGCAGCGGCTGGGACAGCCGGCCCGGCGCAACTGTTCAGAACGTCAAGGAGCAGGGCAGCAACAGTCAGAGCAACGCAGAGCGCAACTCCGCGACCCGAAACGGCAGCGATCCGATCGTCAACGGGCAAAACGGCCGTGACCAGGCTGCCGCAGCAGCTCGGGGACCGGACCAGAACGCCAGCGCTGACCACCCAGATCTCCAGGGCCGCCCAGGCCAAGGCGACAGTCCGCCGTGGGGCAGCGGGGAGGAAGCGAAGGCGGCATCAGCAAGGATCGGCTCCGCTGACCAGAGGGGCGAACCCAACGCGCCGACCGAGGACGGCACGGGCCGGGACGACGGGGCACCGGTTCAGCGGGCCACCAGCCTGGTGCTGCCGGAGGGCTCCCTGGCCCTGGGCCAGCCCCTGCCCCTGCCCGCCGGCGTCGAGGTGCTCAGCGGCGGCTTCCGTCAGGAGGGCCTCGATCAGCGCAGCAGCCTGTTGCGCTTTGAGCCCGGCGAGCAGCTGGCCAGCGGCTGGGTGGACAAGCATCGGCTCGTGCCCCTGGGGGAATGGGTCCCCCTGGCCGGCCTCTGGCGCTGGAGTGGGCTCTCGGCGGTGGGCGGCCTGGAGCCGGGGCCGGCCTCCCGTCTGCTGCAGCGCCCGAACGGTTCGGTGGCGGTGGCGATCTGCTACGAGCTCTCGGATGGGGCGGCCCTGGCGAGCGCCAGTCGCGAGGGGGCCGCCTGGTTGCTGGCCAGCGCCAACCTCGATCCCTATCCGCTGCTGTTGCAGGACCAGTTCAAGGCCCTGGCCCAGCTGCGGGCGATCGAAACCGGCCGCTGGCTGGTCAGTGCCGCCAACACGGGCCCGAGTCTGCTCGTCGATGCCCGCGGCCGCCTGATCGAGCAGCTGCCGCCGGGACTCCGGCGCCAGGGCCTGATGAGCCCGCGGCGGCTCTCGGCCCTGACGCCCTACACCCGCTGGGGTGAATGGCCGCTGCTGGTCCTGCTGCTATTGACGGCACTGGTGCTGCGCCCGTTCGAGCGCCGCCAGCCCCAGGGAAGGTCCACCAACCCTGAGGGCAGCGAAGCCACCCGGACCGGGCCGGGGCCTTTGGGGCCGCCCTTGGCGTAGCCCACCGCTGCTCAGCACAGACGGGAAGGCCGACTGCCGCTAGAACGCCCGTACGGCTGGGCGGGGGCGGGATGACAGAAGCGCTGGACGTGATCCGTGGTGCCCTGCAGCTTGGGGCCGACCCGTACCTCAACGCCGCATCCCTCGGTGCGGCCAACCCCATCGGCCTCTGGATCGCGCTGCTGGCGGGCCTGTCCCAGGCGATCGGCCAGGCCTTCATCCTGTTCGTCAACCAGGTCCGACCCCTGCGGTTTGTCATCAGCCTGGGGGTCGAAGCCTTGCTGTTCCTGAGCGGCTTCCTGGTCTGGGCCACCACCACCTGGCTGGTGGCCTGGCTGCTGTTCGGCGCCAGGCTGCCCCTGGAGCAACTGATCCGGGCCCTCGGCGTCGCCCACGCGCCCCAGCTGTTTGCCTTCCTCGGCGCCCTTCCCTACCTGGGGGTGCCGATCCTGACCCTGCTGTCGCTGTGGACCGCCATCGGCTTTGTGGTCGGCATCGTTGCCATCAGCGACCTGTCGCTGTGGGCGGCCCTGGGCAGCCTGGTGCTGGGCTGGTGGTTCACCAATGGCCTGCAGCGCAGCGCCGGCCAGCCGGTGATGGCCCTGGGACGCTCGCTGCTGGAGCGGGCCGCCGGGGCCCCCCTGATCCAGGACGGCCGGCGCCTGGAGCAGATGCTGCGCAACGGCGAGATCGGCCCCGACCGGGTCCCCCCCCAGCCCCTGGATCGCTCCCAGCGTCCCTGAACCGATGCCCCATCGCCGTCACCTGCTGCCGCTGCTCCTGGTCCTGGTGCTGCTGGCCCTGCTGCCGGGGGCCGGGCTGTTGCTGCAACTGGCCTATGGCGCCCTGCACCACAGCTTCGGGCTGGCGGTCGACCTGATCTCGGTGGGTCTGGTGCTGTTCCTGGTGAGTGCCTTCTTCGCTCCCCTGGAAGCCCTGGGTTGGTGGGCCGGCTGGTTCGGCGAGGAACTGCGGCCGCCGGTGAGCGTCGGAGCGCTGGCGACTCCCGTCCGCGAGGACCAGCCGATCCGTCGCTGGGTCGTCTATCTCGACGGCATCGGCCAGGCCTCGATCCAGGCCCTGCCGGAGGGGGAAGACTTCCTGCGCCAACTGGCCGAGCGGCTGCCTGCGGACTTCGCGATCGTGCGCGGGATCATGCCGTACTCGGTTGTGAACCAGCCCCTGACCGAAAGTCGCTGGCTGGGGCAGTTCTGGCGCTGGGTGGATCGGCTGCGCATCCGCCATCCCCAGGCCCTGCTCGGGGCGGTGATCAACCTGCGCAACATCCTGGTGGTGGCGGTGTCAGCCGACCAGCGCTACGGCCCGATCTACAACCAGGGCATGGCCCAGGTGATCACCGACAGCCTGCTGGCCAATGGCTACGTGCCCGCCAGCGGTACACCGGTGACCCTGCTGGGCTTCAGCGGCGGCGGCCAGATCTCGGTCGGGGCCCTGCCCCATCTGCGCCGGGTGCTGCAGGCACCGGTGGAGGTGATCTCGCTCGGTGGGGTCTTCGCCGGCAGCAACCAGTTCCTGGCCGCCGAGCACATCTTCCACCTGGTGGGCGAGCGGGACCGGGTGGAGAGCATCGGCCCGGTGGCCTTTCCGGGCCGCTGGCGCCTGCAGCCGCTCTCGTACTGGAACCGGGCCCGGCGGCGGGGCAAGGTGAGCCTGATCTCGCTCGGGCCCGTGGGCCATGAGCTGCCGGGGGGCATCTTTGATGCCAAGGCCCTGCTGGCCGATGGCCGCAGCCATCTGCAACAGACCCTGGACCTGGTGAGCGCCATCCTCACCGAGGTGAAACCGGCGGAGCTGCGGGGCCCCCGGGAGGCCAACAACTACCTGCGCTACCAGGCCAACACCTGGCATCGGCTGGCGCCGCTGCGCGATGGCGGCCCGCTGCCGTCGCCGGCGATGCGGCCCCTGGACGACTGGATCGGCCGCCTGATCCTGCCGCTGCCGGAAGATCGCTGGGGAGGCGTCTGGTTTGAGGTGATCCACGCGCCCGCATCCTGGAGCCAGCTGCGGGGCCGGAGGCTACGGCTCGATTGGCACGATCCCCTGCTGGCCCATCTGAGGATGGACGTGCATTTCAGCGACGAGGCCCTGCAGAGCGTCGCCGATGGCGGGGTCCATCCCCTGCGGCTCAACCACTGGCGCCAGGTGAGCCCGCTCGAGTCCCTGGCCGGCGCCCGTCCCCAGGACGACCAGCTGGTGCGGCTGCCCAATCCGGTGCGGGTGCTGCGGCCCAGCCCAAGCTCGGCCTGCGCAGCCGGCGAGGGGCCCCGGCTGCTGATTCTCGATGAACCGCTCCAGACCACCGGCACGGCCCTGGCCTTGGTGCGCTTTGAGGCACCTGGGAGCAGCCCGGAGCCATCAGCGGCAATGGGCAAAGAGCTGCCGGAGTGGCCCTGGAGCGGGGTGAGCTTTGATCGGACCACGGGCCGTTTTGATGGCCCGCGCCTGCGGCTGCGGCTGCCGGCACCGGTGGCGAACGGCGAGGGGATCGTGCCCGCCACCAGCCGGGGCCTGGCCAATGCCCCGACCAACCACGGCGGCTGGTACGTCAGTGGCGTGCCCGATGGCGACGGCGGCTTTGTCGTGCAGTCGATGCTGCCGCGCCAACTGCAGCGCTTCGCGCCCGAGCGGGTGATCTGCGGCCGGCGCCGCGCCTGGGAGTACCTCAAACGCCAGGCCTGGCAACAGCCCCGCTCAGGCAGCGCCAGCGCGGTGCTGGTGACGGGCCGGCCGATGGGGGAGCAGGAGGCCCTGGCGGAATGGCAAGCCGGAGATCGCCTGCTGGTGCTGCATGTCTTCGGGGGCATCGGCGGCCAACAGCGCGAAGCGGCCCTGGCCGGCGGCATCTGCACGGGCCACTTCGCTTATGGCGTCGCCACCCTGGAGAGCGAGCCGCTCTCGGGCGAGCTGGGCCTGGCGCTGACCTACCGGCAGGTCTACGCCCACAACCCCGACGGCATCATTTCCGGAGCCCAGGACCGCTGGCGCTACCTGGGCGATCGCCAGTGGGGCTGGCTGGGCACACGCCCGGTGGCCGACATCCTGGTGCGCTTCCCGCCGCTGACGGCCAGCTACGAGGTGCAGGGCCAGGAACGATCGCTGCTGCGGGACCTGGAGCGCCAGCTGGCGGTGATGACGGCCCGCTACCGGCTCGGCGACGGCACCGGAGCCACCTTTGTCGGACCGGCCAACAACTGTTCCCAGGATTCCAACCAGGCCCTGTTTGCCGCGATCCAGGGCTTGCAACAGGAGCTGCGGCAGCTGGATGGGCGGGCCTTGCGGGCCTGGCAGCAGCAGGATCCGGCCCAGGCACAGCGCTTGCGACAGCTGCTGCGACTGGAACGGGAGCTGCGGCGCACGCTGCTGCCCTTCGCGGGTCTGCGGCCGGACTGGCAGCAGCAACGGGAGGACCTGGGGATCAGCCTGGAGGATCGACCGCTGGACAACCTGCTGCGGGGGCTGGGCAGCTGGCGGGCCCTGCTGCCCCGGATGGCCTGCGACACGGTGATGAAGGTGTTCCTGCGCCATGGCGCCTCGGCCCTGGTGCTGCGCGCCAACCAGTTGGGCGGCGAGCATCCGGAGATCGAACCCGTGGCACCGCTCACCTTGGGTTGGTGAGCCAGGTGCTGCCTACCATGAACCCAAGGGCCGACGAAAACAGCAGGCCTTGCCGAGACTTCGCCCTCCCAACGATGCCTGCTGATTCCATCGTCGATTCCCGATCTGAGCCCCAGCTGCAAGGCAGCGGCAACCCCGCCGATGGAGACAGCGAGCGCTGGATTGAGGTGGGCAGCTCGATCGCCGCCGCGAGCGAGCAGGCGGTCAACGAGGCCCTGGCCCCGATCCTTGCCGCTGGAACACCGAGGCTGGTGCTGGTCTTCTGCTCCCCCGTCCACGATCTGAGCCGGGTGGCAGACCTGGTGGCCGATCGCGTCGGTGAGGCCGCGCTGATCGGCTGCTCCACCGCGGGCGAACTGGCTCCGGATCGCTCCAGTAACGGGGGAATCTCGATCTGGGCGCTGGGCGGCACGGGCTTCAACGTCTCCACCGGTCTGGGCCAGGGCAGCAGCGGCGGGCTGCGCCAGGCCGCCAGCGACGCCGCCCATTGCCTCGATGGCCTGGAGCGGAAAGCCCACACCGTGCTGGTGCTGCTGGCCGACGGGCTCTGCGGCGATCAGATGGAAGTGGTGCGGGGGGCCTACGACGTGGCCGGGGTCGATGTGCCGCTGGTGGGGGGCTGTGCCGGCGACGACATGGCGATGCACGCCACCCAGCAGATCTTCGGTCGCCAGGTGCTGGGCAACGCCGTGGTGGCGGCGGCGATCAGCTCCGATGCCCCCCTGGGAATCGGGGTCTCCCACTGCTGGGAGACCCTGGGGGAGCCGATGCTCGTGACCAGCAGCGACGGCACCTCGGTGGCCACGCTCGAAGATCGCCCGGCGCTGGATGTCTACCTCGACGCCTTTGATGCCCCCGAAGACGTGCGCCAGGATCCCGAGCTGTTTGCCAGCTGGGCCACCACCCGCCCCCTGGGGATCCGGCGCCGGGATCGCATCGAGATCCGCTACGTCTCCGGTGGCGACTTTGTCGGCCGCAGGCTGCTAACGATCGCCGAAGTGCCCCAGGGGGGACTGGCCTTTTTGATGGAGGGCGATTCCCATTCGGTGCTGGAGGCCACCCACATGGCCTGCCAGATGGCCTGTGAAGGCCTGCATGGGGCACCCCTGCGAGGCATGTTGCTGTTCGACTGCGTCGCCCGTCGCTCCGTGCTCCAGGAGGAACGCATCCAGGAGGAGATCCAGCGCATCAACGCCGTGCGCGGCGATCTGCCGGTCGGCGGCTTCTACACCTACGGCGAGATCGCCCGCACCAAGGGGGCCGGCGGCTTTCACAACCAGACGCTGGTGGCCCTGGCCTTGGCATGAACGAGATTCCCTGGTCGCTGCATCTGTTGTCGGAAGTGCTGGCCGCCTTCTCGGTCGAGGACCCGTACGCCCTGCGCAATGTGATCAACCGCGTGGCGGAAGCGGTGGATGCGGAGGTGGTGGCGATCCTGCGGCAGGGCTCGATCAGCCATTGCATCGGCCTGAGTGCCGCCGAGCAGCCCCAATTGACCACCCACGCCAGCGAACATCCCAGCAGCCTTGAGCTGGCCTCCGGCCATCTGCACACCTACTGGGCGCCGATGGGGGAGGGGGCGCTGCTGGTGATCGGTCGCCTGACGGAGGCCTTCAATCTCGAGGAACGGTCACTGCTGCGGGCCATGGGCCGCAGCATTCAGCTCAGCGCCCAGGTGCTGCAGGCCTTGACAGCGGAGCGGGAGGCCAAGGACGCGGCCCTGCGCCAGGCCACGCACGATGCCATGACCGGCCTGCCCAGCCGCGCGCTGGTACTTGAGCGCCTGGGAGCGATGCTCGCCGCCCAGGCCAACCCAGAGCGGGTGGCGACCGTGCTGTTCGTCGACATCGACCGCTTCAAACAGATCAACGATGTCCACGGCCACGCCTCCGGGGACCAGTTCCTGATCGCCGTGGCCGAGGTCCTGCGCAGCGTTGTGCGCAGTGACGATCTGGTCGGCCGGCTCTCGGGTGATGAGTTCGTCGTCATCACCCTCACCGCAAGCCCCAGGGACGCGGAATCGCTGGCGGCCCGCATCATCGAGCGGGTCAGCCGGCCGCTGCTGCTGGCCGGCAAGTTGGTGAGCCATTCCCCCTCGATCGGCATTGCCTTTGCGATCGCGGAGGACAGCGCCGAAAGCCTGATCGAGAACGCCGACATGGCGATGTATCGCGCCAAGGATCGGGGCCGCGGTTGCTACGCCACCTACGACCGGAGCATGCGGCTGGACGCCCAGCACCGTGCGGCGATCGAGACCGACCTGCGCCGCGGCGTCCACCAGGGTGAAATCCGGCCCTACCTCCAGCCGATCGTGACCCTGCCGGATCGACGGCTGATCGGCTTTGAGGCCCTGGCGCGCTGGCAGCATCCGCGGCACGGGCTGCTGGCCCCGAGTGAGTTCATCAACGTGGCGGAAGACACCGGCCTGATCGTTGAGATCGACACCCTGATCCTCAAGGAAGCCTGCGCCGTCGTCGGCAGCTGGCGCCATGCCCATCCCGAGCTGCCGCTGCGGTTATCGGTGAATATCTCCGGGCGCACCTTCGTCGATCCCTCCCTGCCGGATCACGTGGCCGCGGCGCTGTTGTCCTCCGGCCTGGAGGCCGACAATCTCTATCTCGAAATCACCGAGACGATGCTGGTGGAGGACATCGAATCGACCACCCAGGTGGTGGAACGTCTCAAACAGCTCGGCGTGCGGCTGGCGATCGACGATTTCGGCACCGGCTACTCCTCGCTGCTCTATCTCAAGCGACTCCCCGTTGGCATTCTCAAGATCGATCGCTCCTTCATCGACGGTCTGGGGGTGGACCGGGAAGATGAAGTGATCGTCAAGGCGGTGATCGGCGTGGCCCGGGCCCTGGACATCGACCTGGTGGCCGAAGGTGTGGAGACCGAGCGGCAACTGGAGATGCTCGTGGATCTGGGCTGCGATTACGTGCAGGGTTATCTGTTCGGACGGCCCTGTGACGTCGACACCGCCCGATCCCTGCTCCATCCCCAGGAGCGCCTGGCCAGCCCGAGCCAAGTCTCCCCCTGAACCGGAGCAACCTCTGGGGACAGCGACGCTGATCAGGGCAGCGAACCCGGGCGACCGAACAGGTGCCCCTGGCCCCAGCGACAATCCATGGCCTGCAGGGCAAGGCGTTGGCTGTCAGTCTCGATCCCTTCCGCCACCACCTCCAGGCCCAGATCGTGACCGAGGCTGATCATCGAGGCGATCATGCGCTCAAGGCGGCTGTCGCAACCCAGCGCGGCCGTGAAGGCACGGTCAATCTTGATGCCATCGATCGGCAAGCGGGCCAACCAGGCGAAACTGGCGTAGCCCGTGCCGAAATCATCAAGGTGAACGCGCACGCCGTGGTTACGCAGGGTGGTCAAGGCCTGGGCGCCACGGCTGGCATCCTTGAGAATCCGGGTCTCGGTCAGTTCGAGGATCAGTCGGCGCGGATCAACCGCCTGCGCTTCGATCCGCTGCAACAGGTCGGCGACGAATCCACTCTGCTCCAGCTGGAGAGGGCTGATGTTGATGGCCAGGCTCCAGTGATCCGGCCGCTGGGGATGGTGCTGCAGCTGACGCAGGGCCTCGTCGATCACCCAGCTGCCCAACTCCAGCACCATGCCGGTGCGTTCAGCTTCCAGGATCAACTGCTCGGAATCGATCGGCGGACCCTGCTGCGGCTGTAAGCGAACCAGCGCTTCATGGCCCAGGATTCGCCCACCTCCAGAGTTGGAATTGAGCTGTTGGGCGTTATCCCTAAGCGAGACAATCGGCTGATAGGCGAGGCTGAGATTGTGATTGTGGATCGCCAGCCGCATTTCCTGATGCACCCTGCAGCTGCTGCGAAAACGAGCTTCAATCGTGGCGTCGTGCAGGGCAATCAAATCACCAGCGCTTCGTTTAGCGTGATACATGGCAACATCCGCCTGACGCAATAACTCGTCACCGTCGGCGCCAGGATCGCCGGTCACCGTGATCCCCACACTCATGCAGATCTCAAAGCGGTGGCCATTCCGCAGCCAGGGGGCGGCAATGCGCTGTTGCAGCCCGCTGGCGATGGCGATGGCTTCGTTGCCGTCGGCGATCGAACCGGTCAGCACCACAAACTCATCACCTCCGAGACGTGACACCGTGGCCTCAGCGGGCAGGGCCTCCTGCAGGCGCCTGCTGACTTCGATCAACAGTTCATCGCCAACCTGATGGCCATGCATGTCATTGACATCCTTGAAGTGGTCTAGATCGCAGAACAGAACGCCGATCTGACCACCCTGCTCCCGCAGGTGACCCAGGGCCAGGTCAAGCCGCTCCCGCAGGCCGCGACGATTGGGAAGCCCGGTGACCGGGCACTCCCGCACCAGCGTGGCCAGTGCCAGCTGTTGTTGTTGCAGTTCCTGGTTGAGACGATCACTATGCTGGCGCTGCTGTTCAATCCGCTCAGCCGTCGCCTGCAGTTCCTGATGGGAAACGCGGGTGCTGATATCACGGATGCAGAAAATCACCGGCGTCGGCCGCTCCGTTTCCACCGGACGCCATTCAATCTCGTAGGCCTTGAGCGGCTGCCGCTGCAGCAACACGGTGATTGATCCGGGGACCTGCGAGGCACTGGCGAGTTGCGCTTCCGACAACAGCGGTTGGCCCTGATCATCCAGGGGCAGCAGGGAGAGGATCGGATGACCGAGGACCAACAGCCGCGATTGGCTGATGAAGTGATCAAACGGACGATTGCACCACAGCACCTGGCCATGGTCATCGGTGATCACGAGGGCGTCGCTGATGGCACTCAGAGCGGCTTCCATCCGACCGAGGATGCGCCTCAGCTCGAGCACCATCGGCCCCTCTGAGCCATCCGCAGGGAGGGGACTCATGCCTCCGCCGGAGTCCCTTCCGGCAGCGGCGTGAGGGTGGCACCGAACAGCCAGCCGTCGTCCTTCTTCTCGGCGACGATGAAGTGCTCGGACACGATTTCCGAGCCGTCCTGACAGATGGTTTTCAGCCGCAACGGGTGGGCCAAGATCGAAGACACCTCCGTGGACTGGAAGCGGGAGAAACCCAGCTGGTGGGACATCCGAAAGGCCTCCGGCAAGATCACGCTCAGGGGCTGGCCCCGGAGCTGTTCCTCGCTCCAGCCGTAGGCCTGCTGAAAGGCGTCATTGATCGCCAACACGCAACCGTTGTGGTCGGCCAGGACAAAGGGGCGATCGCCCTGGCGCAAGGCCTCCAGACTGGGAGCATCCGAGCCGTTCATCAGCCCCGCTCCAACCGGAAGCCCGCGGCCGACCAGGCCGCCGCCGGGTGATGGAAGCCGGAACAAGGGGATAAAGGAAAGCCCAAGAGAGGTGAAAAAACGGTGAGTCGCCGGATTCTAGCCAATAACAAACCCCAGTCTTGCTGGACCGGAAAACTCTGGCATTGCGGAGACGGCCCAACTCCTTAGCAGCCCCGTCAAACTCGACCCATGGACGCTGGGGCCATCAAATCATGACGGCCCGACCCAGTTGGCTTTTCGATCGCCCGATGAAGCTATTCAGGCGATCGAAACAGAGCCAATTAGGCGCCCCGACTGGCAACAACTTGACCATATCCGGCCCAGAATCAAACACGTCATTGAGCAAAAGACTGGTCAGATGCATTTTAGAGATCAAGCCAGGGCGCTGGCATGGTTGATTGCACCTGGCCGGCGAACCGGTTCTGGCCCTGCGGACCGGTTCTCGACCTGCGGACCCACGAAGGGGCCAAACCCTTTAGCAGGCACTTGACCGTGCGTGAACCGATGCAGCCCACGGCCCGGCCTATGGGGAATCAAGTTTTGCAGTCATGCAATCGTTGATCGCTCAAGCTTCTGCCAAGCTATCTGTCAGGTCAAGGATTCTTGATCCGCCTTCCCTATTGGCTCCCGAAGCAAACTTCGCCAGGCCAGGTCGCTCAGGCCCTGCCCGATGACGACGATTCAAGCTGGCTGGAGCACAACGTCATCCATCGCCAACGGCTCCAAGCCCCCCCCCCTATGGCCAGCCTGCACCGACTGGATCTGGCACCGGATCAATCGCGCTGGAACGACGTCCTGCTGGCGGTCCAGGTGCCCATGCCACTGGAGAACGCCTGAAGCCTGCGATCGGGGCGCTGGATACAACCGCAAGCCAGGCCCAGTGCATTCTCAATCGCCTGACCCAATGGGCCCATGAAGCACCCGGCCCGCTGCCAACAAGTCCCCTGTCTGCTCTGTCAGCACCACCAGCTGGCCTGGGTCCTGGAACGATCGTTCAAGTCCGAGCTCGGCATGGACCTATTGGCCGATCGCGACGTCCTGGGTGTCCCTGCTGGCGAGATCCCTGCAGGTCCTTGGATCTCAAGCCGATCCGCACCAGGCCCTACACACCCAGGACGAACGGCAAAGCGGAGCGGTTTATCAAGACGCTCCTGAGAGAATGAGCGTATGCCATGGCCTTCCAGACCTCAGAAGAGCGGAACTGCTGACTTCCTTGCTATCTGGCGATCCATACCAGCCGCAGATGCCACATGGCCCTTCGTGGCCTCAGCCAGCAGCGTCCCGCCGGGCTGCTCGCTGAATGACCTGGTGGGAAATCACAGCTAGGACTCGCAGCAGCAAGGCCTGCATTGCTTGGCGATGGTTCTACCGGCAAGCCTGCTTCACCAGCATTCCCTGACGCGCCTGGGAACGGGATTTGGGTTCATGGTAAAAAAGATCAACTGCTTAAATGTTTTGCGAAAGATCGCCCTCGAAGAACACTTCAACGCGCCGGCCTTATTCGGTAAACTACCCGATCTCTTTTCCCCGGAGGTCCTGAGGGCCATCGAAGAGCGGCTGCCCGAGTTCAATGAACAACGCTTGCAGTCGATGGATGCTGCTGGCATTGAAATAAGCGTTCTTTCCCAAACCGCCCCTGGGGTTCAGCGCCTGAGCGATCCGCAGGAAGCGGTCGAGGCAGCCCAGTCCAGCAACGATTTTCTCGCCAGACAGATCAGCCTCCATCCCAGTCGTTACCGTGGTTTTGCCTGTCTGCCTCTGCAGGATCCCCAGGCCTCCGTTCTGGAATTGGAGCGTTGTGTCAAAGAGTTTGGTTTCGTAGGAGCCCTCGTCAACGGTCATACCGGTGGCCATTATCTCGATGCCCCTGAGTTCTCTCCACTTTGGGCGATGCTTGAGCGACTGCAAGTGCCGCTCTATCTTCATCCCGTGGAGCCCTATATTCTTCCCCATGTTTTTGAGGGTCAACCCGCCCTCGATGGAGCGGTTTGGAGCTGGACCTGTGAAACCTCCAGCCATGCTCTGCGATTGGTTGTTGGCGGAGTCTTCGAGCGTCATCCAACGGCAAAACTTATCCTGGGCCATATGGGAGAAACGCTGCCATTTCATCTCTGGCGTCTCGACAGCCGCGTTGGCATCCTTCCCTTCAACCGCCGTCCAGCCCGCCCCCCTTCCGAGGTGATTCGCGAAAATGTTTGGATCACAACGTCTGGCGTATGCAGCGACGCAGCCTTGTTGTGCTCTCTTGGTGAACTTGGAGATGATCGGGTGATGTTCTCCACCGATTATCCCTATGAACTCAGTGACATAGCCTGCAAGTGGATTGAAGCAGCTCCATTAGACGAAGCCACGCGCACCAAGGTCTGCTGGCAGAACGCTGCGGGGCTTTTGAAAATTTCTGCTTGATCGCTTTAGCGCTCGTCTCCATATCCAGGTCAATGGCGGAGTTAGCGCTCCAGTTCACGCCGTTGATCTGGATTGTTCGACCTGGATGGATGCGTCCATATCGGCCAGCAACTGTCACCAGCAACACGTTCACTGATGGTTTCCATGGACTGGATGCTTGCTCCACGGTTGTCAATGCTGGGTTGGTCCCCACCTGTGAAGCCCTGATCACAACTGATGGGCGGGAAGCAGGCCTCGCCCCGTGAGCGCGAGCTTATGCAGACCCTACTTAAATCCCTGCACGACAACATCTGGCCCGCGCCCGTATCTTGCCAGGTTCCGTCTGGTCCGGGGGTTTGTGTACTTCATCATGCTGATCCTTGATCTTGACCTTGATGACGAGCAAGAGACGCGCCATCAAGTTCACCTGTTGTGTGTCGCATCGTTAGCGCACCTCAGCTGTGCGCACTGGCTCGGGTGATCCCTGGCCGGACTCTTTGGGAGCGTGAGGGTCGGCCAGCCCAGCTGATGGGCGGCACGGGCGATGGCTGCATCGGCGCCACGGGCTCCGCCATGGAACAGCCGATGGACAGACCGGCCGCCGCTGCGGGCGAGGAGCTCAGCGGCAACCCTCTGGTGGGGCCATGCCAGATCGAACCCGATCAACTCCTGATCCACACGGACCAAGGGAGCCAATACCGGGCGACGGCCTACCGGCAGCTGCTGGAAGACCACAAGATCAGCTGCAGCATGTCGGCTAAGGGCTGCTGCTGGGACAACGCAGTGGTGGAGAGCTTTTTCTCCACCCTCAAACACGAGATGAGCCTCGATGACGATGCTGTGACCCTGAACAGCCCCCAGCAGCTGATCAGGCACTTGGCCTACTGGATCGATGGTTACTACAACCGCGAGCGTCGTCACTCAACGATTGGCTACCTCAGCCCGATCAACTACGAGCAGGAGTCCATCAACACCCGTACACTCACACCCGTGGAGCCCTGACGCCTGTCCACCGAATCGGGGTAATCCCACCTTGTCTTTGGTCTTCTGGCCCCTGGTGAACAGCTCGCTGGCGCCATCGAGCAGCTGGCGCTTCCACTGGCTCACCTGAATCGGGTGAATCGCGTGATCGGCGGCGATCTCCTGGATCGTCTTGCGGCCACTGATCGCCTCCATGGCGACCTTGGCCTTGAACTCGGGACTGTGAGTGCGGCGCTTGCTCATCGGTGGGAGCCCCTTTTCAGGGGCGGTACCCCGCCTCAGAGGTTAACGATGGGGGCTGTCCAGGAAAGCCAGACCACCTCATGCCGCCCGACTCGCCGGCTCCCGGACCGCTGCATAAGGATGTAGTGGGGAATCGGGCGACGAAGGCGGTGATGGAGCTTCGGGCTCAGCAGTGCAGCGAGTGGATTGCAGCCGGCGACTCCCGACCGACCCTGATACGAAAAGCCCGGGAGGAGTGGGGGGTGAGGGTGGATTCGTTTGACAAGGTGCACAAGCAGGCCACTCAGCTAATCGTGGAGGCCGTCAGCAGGGAGCGCCCACATGTCCTTGCAGAAAAAATCGCCATCGTCGAAGTGATCGTAGAGAAGGCGATGGCTGCGGAGCAATACTCCGCAGCCATCAGAGGCATGGCGTTGCTCGGTAAATGGTGCAGCTTCGGTGTCTACATTGCGCGGCCATGAACGCCTTTTCCTATGTTGAGGGTGGTGCCCGCGATCTGATTGCAGCCGGAATGGATGGCCACTAACCAGTTGCTGGCCGCGACAGTTGTGGAGTTGCCGATCACCACAGGCACCATGCCAGGGCTGGTTGCCATGCAGATTGGCGGGTGTCGGCTGATGCAATGACATGATGATCGCCTTGAGTCAGCTGGACAGAAGCGGGAGGTTGTTCAGCAGCCTGCGACGTTCTTCCCAGTCAGGCAGGTACGAGTTCAGAAGAGCAATGAACTCTTCGCCATGGGTCGGCACCCGTAGATGGGCGAGCTCATGCAGAACGATGTAGTCAACACAGATCTTGGGTTTCTGAGCCAGCTGGGTATTCAGCCGAATATTCCTGGTGAGGGGATTACAGCTCCCCCACTGGCGGGTCATCGCCTGAATGAAGAGTTTATTGGCTTGCACACTCAGTCGTTGCTGCCACTTCTCGATCAGGATTGCGGCCTCCCCTCTTAGCTCATTGCGGTACCAGGTAGCCAGAACACTCTGGCGTTTCTCCAGGGAGGAACCTGGGCGAACCCAAAGAACCAATCGCTTTGGATGAACTTCGACTCTTGGAGCCGCATTCACTTCCTGAATCTGCAACAGAAAGCGGCGACCCCATAAATGATGGGTTTCACGCTCGATGACCAGCCTGGGACTCTCCCTTTGCTGCCCTGCAAGCTTCGACTGCTGCCTGCGAATCCAGCCCAGTTTGCCAATGGCATAGGCCCTGACATGGTCTGGGCTCATCCCCTCCGGTGCCGAAATTCGAACGGATCCATGGGGAGGCAACACCGAAAGATGCAGGTGCTTGATCGGCTTGACGGTGACCTCCATCGACAGGGAGCCGATGACAAGCTGCTGGCTGGGATAGGCCCGATTCATCAGTATTCAGTCTGCGCCACAAGGATCGGGAACAGGCGTTCCACCTCTGCTGCGTCTTGCAGGACACCAAAGAGAGCCGCCTTGATCAGCTGCTCCTTGGCCTGCACCCCTCGCCAGCCATCGGGCCGAACCTGGCAAACGGTGCTGTCGATGCGGATGGCCAGTTCAAGATCACCATTCAGGTTGCTCCACAGGGCTCGTTTGCCTGGGGTATCCAGCTCTGGGGGGGTGCTGTCGGCGGTTTGTTGGTGGAGCTGACGCGCCAGGTCGGCGATGCGGCGTAGGTACTCTTCATAGGCTTCTGCATTTTGCTTGCGGAAGCGAATGATCTCATCCAGCACCTGCGACATGCGGTCATAGAAGGCAGGATCGTTAGCACGCTCGCTGATGATGGTGCGCCGAGTGTTGTTTTCAATCGTTTCCTGCACGGCTTTGCGGTTGCTGACACCCTTACCAAACTGCTGCCGAATGGCGTCAGCGACTCCCGTTTTGACAATCAGCTCCAGCAGTCCGATGTCGTCGAAGGCGGAAATCTTCCTCGGCTGATCAGCCTCAATATAGGAGTCAATCAGGAAACGCATGTCGGCCTCATAGGCCTTGAGATCGAGGTTCTCGCCTGCCCCCAGCCGGATCACCTGCCTCCACTCCAGGGCCTTATCCCGCTGCTGGGTGATGCGATTGGCATCGGAGGCGGAATAGCCAGCGTCAGAAAGCTCATTGGCCAGTGCTGCATAGGCCCGGGCCAGCTCGGCGACGGCCTTGTAGTACGCCATGCGGAGAGGTTCGCGCTCTTGCAGGTCGTCAGGACGCTCCGTGTTGCCGCAGAAATGATGCAGGATGGCCAGCTCATCCATCGGCGGCGCAACGGATTCGGCCAGTAAGGCCTCCTGCTCCAATGTCTCCTCTAACCGTTCCTTCGCCTTGGTGAGGCGGTCCTGGAGGATCACCTGGGGATCAACGCCGCCGGCGGATTGATCGAGGGCATCGCTGGAGTACACCGCAATGGCGTTCTCCACCTTTTGGAAGAGATCCTTGTAGTCCACGATGCTGCCATAGTGCTTGTCTTCACCATCGAGACGGTTGGTGCGGCAGATCGCCTGGAATAAGCCGTGATCCTGCATTGACTTGTCGATATAGAGAACGCTGCAGGATGGAGCGTCAAACCCGGTCAGAAGTTTGTCCACTACGATCAGCAGTTTCATCTGAGCCGGCTGATGGATGAAGAGCTGCTTGGCCTGCTCTTCAAAGGCTTCGGTGCGGGTCATCCCTGGCTGGGGAGCAACACCATCAAGCAGTCTGGTGTAGGTGTTGTAGATGAACTGCTTGTCCGTTTCTGTGTTGGCGCCCACCTCCTCCTTGGTCACATCCGCTGCCTTGGGGTCATAGGAAGTGATCACGGCACACTTGCCTTTGAGTTCGCTCTGATTGAACAGCTCGAAGTAACGGCAGGCTTCGTAGATGCTGGAGGCAACCAGAATCGCGTTGCCTCGCTGGCTGGCCAGGCGTGGCTGCACGGAAAAGTCAAAGAGAATATCGGCCACAATCCGGTTCATCCGTGACTTGGAACTGAGCACCGTCTGCAAGGTGCCCCACTGCCGTTTCAGCTCGCGTTGTTGCCAGGGATTGAGCTTGGCCGTCTTGGCATCAAACCACTGATCCACCCGTTCCTGGGAGCTGAGGCGCTGATCAATGTCCCGGGCTTCATATACCAGATCGAGGACCACTTGATCTTCGACGCCTTCGCTGAACTTGTAGGTGTGGATGTAGCCGCCGAAGACTTCCAGACTGGTGGCCTTGTCCTTCTTGAGCAGGGGTGTACCCGTGAAGCCGATGAAGACGGCAGTGGGCAGCAAGGCCTTCATCACGCGATGAAGCTTGCCGCTCTGGGTGCGATGGCACTCGTCGACAAAGATGAAGAGCTCACCAACCGCCTGGCTGGGCAGAGACTGAAGCTGCTCGAGATAGGTCTCGAAGTCATCGACGCCGCGAACACCGAACTTGTGCACCAAGGAGCAGAGCAAACGGGGTGTCGGTTGGCTCAGGGCCTGCATCAGCTCCCTGCCACTGCTGCTGCGCTGGATGGTTTCGCCCGCTCCACCGAACACACCCTCAATCTGCTTGTCCAGCTCATCACGATCCGTGATGATCACGACGCGGGCATTGGGATTGTTGGCCAGGATCCACCGGGCCAGCAGCACCATGACAATGCTCTTACCGCTGCCCTGGGTGTGCCAGATGATGCCGCCGCGACGTTGATGGACATGCTGCTGAGCTGCCTTGATCCCGAAATACTGATGGACGCGGGGTAGCTTCTTGATCCCCGCATCAAAGAGCACGAAGTCTCGCAGCAGTTCGATCAGTCTGTCCTTGCGGCAGATCCTGAGCAGGTACTTGTCAAGCTTGAGGTGGCTGTTGTCGGTTTCGTCTTCTTTCCAGGTGAGGAAATACTTCTCAGGCGTGAGGATGGCGCCATAGCGAAGCCCTTCTGAGTCGTTGCCGGCGAACACCAGCTGGTTGGTGGCAAAGAACCAGGCATTGAATTCCGGCTGTTGATTGGAGAGGTTCTGGCGGATGCCATCGCCGATGCTGACGCGGCTGCGCTTGAGCTCGATCACACCGATAGCGATGCCGTTCACATAGAGCACCAGATCAGGGCGGCGCTCCTGGTGCCCCTTGAGGGTGACCTCCTCGGCAATGGCGAAGTCGTTAGCTTCTGGCGTGTGCCAGTCGATCAGAATCACGGTGCTGGTGGGCTGATCAGCGGCAGCCTTGACCTGCACCCCGTAGCGCAGCAAGGAGTAAACCCGTCGATTGGCTTCATAGAGGCCAGCCTGCGTGACGTCGGCGGCAATCCTGAGCTGATAGAGGGCACCGCTGATCTCGGCTGCGCTGTAGCCGCGGCGTTGGAGGACGGCGGTGAGGATGTCAACCTCGATGTTGCTGTTGCTGCTGCGGTCTTTCCAGTCGCCCAGATAGCGATAGCTCAGCTTCTCCTGGAAGAGCCCGAGCACCCGATCCTGGGTGGCGCGTTCAAAGCCGAGGCCGCTCATTCTTCAGGCTGCGGAGCATCCGGTCCCTCAACAACAGCCCGGCCGTCCTCCCAGGTGACCACGTAGTGGCCGAGGCGCCGCTTGCGCTCCAGTTCTGCGGTGACAGCCTGCTGCAGGGCCTCAAGGACCTGCTGATCAGTGGGGGAGAGGGTCGGCTTCATCAGGCCAGGTCCAGAAGTTGGGAATAGAGCACTGGATCGACGATGGTGCGCTCTGCACCCGTTTGAACGAAGACGGGCGCAGGGATCGCTCCAGAATTCATGTTGCAGAGCGCATGATCCACGGCCGGGGCATAGGCATCGAGCAGGAGTCGAATGCTACGGGGAAAGCGCCGCTCCAGGACCGGCAGGGGCACGTTGTGGCCTCCATGGGCTACGCGTTCTGCCACGCGCAGGATCGAGAGCTCAACCGACGGCAACGCCAGGAAGATCAGCTCTACTTGCCAGCCGGCGGCGCGCAGGCGTTGAATCAGGCGCAGGTAGCCGCGACCGGAGAGGGTGGTCTCGAAGGCGAAGCTCCGCCGTGCCTTGATGTGGGATTCGACCTCTTTCAGCAGAAGACGACTGGCGGCCACCAATTGCTGCTGCGGCGCCAGGGGGGAGAGGCCTGCCGCGATCAGATCGGCGTTGACGAAGGACTGGGCCTCGGGGAATTGGCGCAGGTAGGTGAGGGCGAAGGTGGTTTTACCGGCTCCGTTGGGGCCGGCAATGATGCGGCAGATGGGTGCATGCGCGGAAGTCATGCCGGCACCGCAAGGATTTCCCGCTCCATGTAGGTGCGGAAGGCCAGCTCCAACAGAGAGCCGACAGGATGGCACTTGTAGAGGGAATCGAACAGACCACGCACCTGATCGCGATTCCACACGTAGCCCCGCTGGAACTCGGGCAGGGCCATGTGTCGTCTGTTGATGGGGTCGAGGATGATGGAGGGCTTCATGGCTCAGCCGTTGTAACCGATGCTCTGTAGATATTCTTCCGCAAAATCACCAAGACGAAATCGGTACACCGAGAAAAACTCGCGATAACGGGGCCCAAGATAGCGCCTGCAAAGGTTGAGCATAAAAACAGATTTGTCTAATCTAGCTTTGCTAGCTTGTTGGATCTCTCGCTCTAGCTGGCGAAGAATCGCCAGGCGATTACGCGCAAGCCGTGTGCAGTTCAAATTGAGGATTCGAATGCTTTCATTTACCAGTTTTTCCACGGTTCCATACGTATTTCCAGGGATGCTGATGGCGTTCGCATTCGCTTCATGTACATGCCAATGTCCGGTGCTGTGCTCAAGCCGCATTGGCAACGGCATTGCAGGAAGAAAGAGGGGATTCAGAAGCAAGCCATGGCAATTGATGGTGCCTAGTGCTCGTTCCTTGTGAGCATCGCAACTCAGATTTTCGATGGGGGGCTCAAGGAAATGGCGAGGATCGCTTCTTCTTTGGCTGCCGCCCATGCAAGTAGCCAGCAGATTATCCCAGTTAAGGGCCCAGTTGATGCTGGGGTCAGGCAGCGCCTTGGGAACAAAATGCTCAACACGAGTGGTTTTGGCAGACCGGCTGATCTTGATTTCACAGTAGGCGCATATCCCGCCTTGATCAGCTTCCAGCGCAGCCACGATCGCGTCATAGGCCTGCATGCCATCGTTCAAGACGTCGTTCCGCATCCCTTCCCAGTTGCTCAACGGTTGGGCTTGGCGATAGGAAAGTAACTCGTGGGGCTCATTCGACTTGGCAACTCGCTTCATGGCATCTCTCTCTCCCACATCCGATTCTCAATATGAAGGTCAGCTTCAAGCAGACTAGGTTCATAGCCTTGGTAGCGTGTATCGAGGATAGTCCTGAGTTCTTTGGCACGATTGCTGTCCCACTGTTCTTGATCAACCAGCGCGAGATATTCTTTCAATTCATCTACTGCTGGGATGGGTGGTCGCGGATCCTTTAGGCCCAAAACGTCATGCAGTAGACGGTGACTCTCGGCACCTAACGCACCAGGTGGTGCTGCAAAGCATTTCCCATCCTGAAGAATCCGAATCTGCTGTGAATTCACCGTGCTCAGCACCTCTGGGCTATGGGTGGTGACAATGAACTGGATCTTCGGGAAGGCCCTGCGGATGGCCTGCAGGATGCGCTGCTGCCAGCCTGGGTGGAGGTGTTGTTCAATCTCATCAATCAGAACAATGCCGTTGGTTTCTTCTGGTGCATAGTTTCCATAGAAGCTATTCAAGCGCACACAGCGAAAGGCCAAGTCCGCGACCAAAGCCACCACGCTGCGGATGCCGTCGCTTAATTGGCTGACGGGGAGCAGGCCGAGCTCGTTGTGTTGCATGGCCAGTTCTTCAAAGCCCAGGTAATAGCCAAAAGCGGACCATCCTTCCTCTCGCAGCACTTCATCAACAGCCTGCTGGATCGCCTCCAGGCGTGATGTCATCATGACAACGTGGGGCATAAGCAATGGATCGTTCTGCTGCAGCTTCAACAGGGTGGCTTTGGCCATCCATTGCTGCACTTGCAGATAATTCGAGCTTGACGAGAAGCAATCTTCATAGCCGATCGAACGATTCTCGGTGAGAACCTTTTTGCGGCTCAAATTCTTGCTGGTTTTCCAGAGCCTGCCGTTGCCGTAGTAGGCAAGAACAGGCAAAATGTTGTCGACCGAGCTGTTGATGTTGTCCCGCAGGATCTGGCCATAGCGTCTAAGGGTTACGACTTCGCCAACGGTTGTTGATCCTTTATAGCCCGCGAGTTGCCTAGCGATCTGATGATCCTGGAGATCTTGGCTGAGCTCGTTTGAATTTGTGAGTGGGAAAGCCACCGTCCCCTCGACGCGAATCGGCCAGTGGGAACTCAGCCTGAATGTTTTGGTATCTTGGTTCAGCTCTTGTCGTGCATCAGCTGCGGCAAAGCCCCTGGAGCGGCCCAGATCAAACGCCCCGACAAATGGCCCTAGCAGCACCGTGATCGCATCGAGAATGCTGGTTTTGCCGTGGCCATTGCGTGCAACGAGCACCGTCAGATCGTCCTCGAACGACAGGTTCAGGTGGTCGAACCGCCGAAAGTTCTGGATGTGAAGCTTGCGGATCAGCATGATCTGGCTTCGGGGGTGTAGTGGTGTATGGGGAGGGTTTGTGCTGGCAGGTTAGCCAGTGAATGAGTGGGAGGCATCCAGATGTGCCGTGGGCTGACACACGCGGCAGAGAAGATCACTGTGGAAATGGTGGATTCCTTCATGTCAGTCGGATCTTGCCGGTGAGGAGCTGTTGCATCATTCCTTGCTTGATAGACAGAGCCTTTTCTCTGCGCTCTTCCAGGATTAAAATCTCATCGTCGATCGATGAGAGCACTGAAGCAATGGCATCCTGCTCTTCTCGGAGAGGAAGGCGGACCTCGACTGACTGCAGTGACTCTTTGTTCAAGGTGTATCCTTTGACGGCTTGTTTGCCGTATAGGGAAAAATCAGTGCGACCGAGTACGTAATAAAGGAACTCGCCACTGGCGTCAAGAGCGTTAAAACTGCAGATGGCCTCATTGGTGAAGAGATCCCGGCCTGCAAAGCAGAGTCTTCCAATCGACAGCTTAAAACTCATCAGCAATGTCCCCTTTGGGATAATACTCATGGTTGAAGCGGCGGAGTCCGTAATCGCCTCTTTGGAGTCCGTGACGATCTTGGATTTCATGTCGGCTATGGACAGCCAGGTATGCCCAGACCCCCAGAATTCCTGTTTGGCGCGCGAGGGTGTGCGGCCCATTGAAATAGTTGCAATCTCTCCCAGCCTCTTCACCTCCCACTCCCCCTCAAACCCCGGCAGACGCCGCTTGCCGGTGAGCAGCTCCTGCATGGCGGCCTGTTTGATATTTTGCTTTTTGGCGATGAGATCTTCGAGTGAATCTAGCAATGCTTCCAAGTCCTTAAGAGCCTGCGCAATTGCCCGCTGTTCGGCGAAAGGGGCTATTTGGACTGGAATTTCCAGTAACTTCCCGGGGGACGTATGCTTTACCTTTGTGCCTGCCGCAGTCTCTCGGACTTTTGTTCTATATCTAGTAGAGTTAAAGATGTAGTACAGATACCCAGGGTCGACTTCAGGTGAGAGCGTCCTAACGCGTCCAAGCCTCTGGTTGTGCAGATAGTTGTCAGTGCCTGGAATGAAGGCGGCGCTCCCGAGTAGTCCATCAGACTGCTCGGTCATCGCAACGATCATGTCACCACTTCCGAGAATGTAGTCAGTAGGCACTGCCCCAGTGAAATACTTTTGCTTTTCGCCAATATCCCGGAATCCACCCCGCTCAAAAAAATGCCCCGGTGTTGTCAGCCGAAATGGGCCGTGAGCTGAAAAGTGCCGACTTGAAAATGCGAAGCCGTGTGTGATCGTGACTTTCCCGTTCAGAGGAGAAACATCCCAATCCTCTGGGATCACCCCCACCTCCGTCTGCTTGTAGCCGGGCTTCAGTTCCATGAGAACCCCATCCGCTCCAGATGCCCGGCCACCCGAGCCTCTAATTCCTCCACTCTTTCGCTGATCTCCGGTAAAGCCTCGCCGTAGCGCTCCCCCAGCTGTTTGAGACGGCCGGTGAGGGCCTGGCTCACCCGTTCCACCTCGGCAGCCACCGCTTGCTCCAGGCTGGCCAGCCACTTGCCCTGCACCACCAGCTCGCGCACCTCGGTGTCAGTGAGGCTGTCGTAGCGGCCGTAGGCCTGGTCGTCGAGCTCGGCCTCGGCTGCCTTGAGGGCCTTCTTGGTGGCGGCCTCCTCGTCGCTCAGCTCCAGCCATTCCCGCAGCACGGCCAACTCCTCAGCGGCTTCCGGATCTTTCCGAATCTCCTTGATGCGGGCATTCGCGGCGGCCTTGTTCACTTTCTCCAGCTCGCTGAAGGAGCCCTCCTCTCCGCCGTGCTCCTCCTCCAGGTCCGCTAGGCGGCTGCTCGCCTCCTCCAGCTGGGCGCGCAGGGCTTCGATCATCTCCAGGTCGCCAGCAAACAGCTGGCGCACCAGCAGCTCTTTGGGCACCAGGTCGCAGGCCCAGCCCTTGTCCTTGGCCTTGCCCTTCTTGTCGGTCTCCAGCACCCGGTAGGGTTCGGCGCGCCAGCCATCGGCGCTGATCGCATACACGTCGTCCTGCATCGATTCGGCCCACTGGTCCAGCAGCAGCTGGTACACGCCGTAGGCATCGATCAGCGGTTGGCCCTGGTAGTGGGCCAGCAGGCCCTCGCTCAGCTCGCGGATCACCTCCTTGGGATGGCAGCCCGGCTCCAGAGCCAGCAGCTGCTTTGCCGCCCCCTGTTTCCAGGCCTGGAAATGCTGCGCCATCCCCGCCAGGAAGCCGGCGAACTGGGGATGGGCCGTGATCGTGGCTTTCAGCTCAGCCGGTGCCACCGCCAGCTCCAGATAGCCAGGCCGCAGCGGCCGGAACAACGCCTCGCGCAGCTCCGGGCACACCTGCCAGGTGGCCTCCAGGGCGTCGATGTCGCGTTCGGGGATGCCGCCGCGCAGGTGGGCCTCGATGTCCTGCAGGTCTTCCGCTTCTGAGCTGTCGATGTAGCGGGGCAGGTTGAGGTTGTAGTCGTGCCCGGCGATCTCTTCGTTGGGTACGAAGCGGGAATAGCCCGGCAGCTCCAGCTGGCGGGTGAACACATCCACGATCTTGTGGATGTCGCGCTCGCGCAGGCGGTTCTTGGGGCCGTCCTTGATGAAGCCCTTGCTGGCATCCACCAGGAAGATCCCCTGGCGGCTGCCGGCCTCGCGCTTGTCGATCACCACGATGCAGGCGGGAATGCCGGTGCCATAGAAGAGGTTGGCCGGCAGGCCGATGATCCCCTTGATCAGCCCACGCTGGATCAGGTTCTTGCGGATCTCGGCCTCGGCGTTGCCGCGGAACAGCACCCCGTGGGGAAGGATGCAGCTGCCCCGGCCCGTGCTCTTGAGGGTGCGAACGATGTGCAGGAGATAGGCATAATCGCCCTGCTTATCCGGCGGCATGCCAAACCCGTCAAACCTGCCGTAGTGCTTGCTGGGCTCAAGACCCGTGCTCCAGCGTTTGTCGGAAAATGGCGGATTGGCAACAACAAAATCGAACTGCTTGAGTTGATCCCCTTCCGTCAGCTTGGGATCTGCGATCGTGTTGCCCTGCCAGATGATCGCCGTGGGATTGCCATGCAGGATCATGTTCATCCGCGCCAGGCCACTGGTGGCCGCATCCTTCTCCTGTCCGTAGAGCGTCACCGGGGTGCGGGCGGATGAGGCTACTTTCAGCAGCAGCGATCCCGAACCGCACGTGGGATCGCAGACCGTGGTGTTGGCTGAGGTGTCTTCCTTGTCGATCTCCAGCACCTGGGCCTTGATCCGGCTCACCTCAGATGGTGTGTAGAACTGCCCTTTGCTCTTGCCGCTTTCGCTGGCGAAGTGGCGCATCAGGTATTCGTAGGCATCACCCAAGATGTCATCGTCGTCGGCGCGGTTGCGTGAGAAGTTGAGCTTCGGATCCTCGAAGATCGCGATCAGATTGGTGAGCCGCTCCACCAGTTCCTTGCCGCTGCCGAGCTTGGCCTGGTCGTTGAAGTCGGGGAAGTCGCTCTGGCTGAGCTGCTGGTTGGCCGCCACCAGCGGGGCAATGATCTCCTTGTTGATGCGATCGCCGATCTCCACCTGGCCCTTGAGGGCCACCATGTCAGCGAAACTCGATCCCTCGGGGATGACCAGCGGCGCATAGGGCTGGCCTGCGTACTTGTCGCTGATGTATTTGATGAATAGCAGCACCAGCACATAGTCCTTGTACTGGCTGGCATCCATGCCGCCGCGCAGTTCATCGCAACTGGCCCAGAGACTGGTGTAGAGCTCGGATTTACGGATCGCCATGATTCAGGCTCCCTCGCCCTGGTCGCCGTCCAGCAGGGCTGGAGGAATGTCGTCCAGCCACCCTTGCTGGCAGAGACGCTGCAGCCTGAGGCTGAGTTCCTCCACTTCCTGGCTCATCTCAACACTCTTCCGCTCCAGGGCCTGGGCCCGCTGCAGCTCTGCTGCGGTGGGAATCACGATGGGCAAACCCTTCACCTCGCCCATCGGCACAAAAGCCACAGCTGTTCCCTGTCCAGCATTGTTGAAGAGAGTCTGGCCCACAGCACTGCGTAGATACTGCACCAGAGCGGCTGGGGTGAGAGGGGTTGTCTTGCCGGCCGCGAAGTTCCGAGAGAGGAGCACAAGCTGTTTACGACCGCTTTTACGACCGCATGGCAAATCTCGCCATGGACAAGGGATCCTAAAAACAAAAAAGACCCCTTGCAGCGCAAGGAGTCTGTCGAAATGGAGCCAAGCGGACTCGAACCGCTGACCCCCTGCATGCCATGCAGGTGCTCTACCAGCTGAGCTATGGCCCCATGGGTGCGCTGTACAGGATGACCGCTGGAAGGTTCCCGAAACTGCGGCTGGGAAGCCGCAGGGCCCGTAGGCCTCGTCTGGCGCTGAGCCAGCTTACAACGCCGGGGGCCGGCCCTCAGACCTGGCGCCACACCGCCACCAGGCGCCCCTGCACCGTGACCTGGTCGGCGGGCAGCACAATCGGGGCATAGGCCGGGTTAGCAGCCTCCAGGGTGACCGTGTTCCCCTGGCGCTGGAAGTGTTTGAGGGTGGTGCCGCTGCCCGCCACCAGGGCACTGACGATGGTGCCGTTGCGCAGCCGGCTCGGATCGCTGACGGGCTCCAGCAGCACCAGGTCGCCATCGGCGATGTGGGCGTCGACCATTGAATCGCCGTTCACCGTCAGCGCGAACAGGCCGCGGGTGTCGAGCACCGGCGCCAGATCGACGCGCTCCTGGATGTCGTCGAAGGTTTCGACCAGGCCGCCGGCGGCCACCGCCCCCAGCAACGGAATCCCGGCAGCCTGGGAGTGACCCAGCAGCTGCATGGTGCGGGCCTGCCCCTCCTGCCAGGTGATCCAGCCCTTCTGCTGCAGATGGCGCAGCCGGCTCTGAATCGGCGCTGGCGACCGCAGGCCCATGGCCTCCATCATCTGGCGGATGGAGGGACTGTGGCGCTGGCTGCCGATGTAGGCCTCCAGCCAGTCATAGAGCTCCTGCTGGGCACTGGTGAGGGGCGCAGATCCGGGACCGGAAGACGGGGGAAGCACAAGCAGTACGCATGAACCACCCCAGTTTTGCCGTGTCGGCGTGGTTTTGTCCAGGGGCGATCCGCAAAAGCCACCGACCCGAACCTGCCACCGCACAGGGAGGGCACAGGCCAGGTCCTGATCGATGGAATGGCGAACCTCCAGGGACTGGAATCGCCTCACCAAGCCCCTGTTCAGGGCCATGGCAACACGTCCCTGGCAAGGCTATGGGCCGGTGGACGCAGGAGGATGGGGCGCGACTGCAAAGCGCCGCTGGGAGACCGCGGTGCGAGCCCCCTCAGCAGGGGCTCAGACGTCCCCCAACAGGGCCGCGAGCAGGGCCTGCTGGGCATGCAGGCGGTTCTCGGCCTGGTCGAAGATGCGGCTGGCTGATCCCTCCATGGCACCGCTGCTGATCTCCAGGCCCCGGTAGGCCGGCAGGCAGTGCAGCACGATCGCCCGGGGGTCCGCCTCCGCCACCAGCTCCTCATTGAGGCACCAGCCGTCAAAGGCCTGCTGCCGGGCCGCCTTTTCCTCCTCCTGCCCCATGGAGGCCCAGACGTCGGTGTAGAGGGCATGGGCGCCGCGCACGGACGCCACCGGCTCATGCAGCACCTCAACGGTGCAGCCCTGGGCGGCCGCGAGTCGGCGGGATTGCTCCAGCACCGCCGCACTGGGCTCATAGCCCCGTGGACAGCCGATGCGCACGTTCACCCCCAGCAGCGCCCCGCAGAGCATCAGCGAGTGGGCCACGTTGTTGCCGTCACCCACGTAGGCCAGGGTCAACCCCTGGAGGCGATCCAGCTCCAGGCGACCATCGGCAGCCGTGGCGAAACGCTCCGCCAGGGTCAGGTAATCGGCCAGGGCCTGGCAGGGGTGCTCCAGATCAGTGAGGGCATTGATCACCGGGATCGAGGCCCAGTGGGCGTAGTCGGCCAGCTCCTCCTGGGCGAAGGTGCGGATGGCGAGGGCATCCACGTAGCGGCTGAGCACTCGAGCCGTGTCCGCCACCGGTTCACCGCGGCCCACCTGGGTGACGCTGGGGTTGAGATCGACGGTCTGGCCGCCGAGCCGGGCCATCGCCACCGTGAAACTGACCCGGGTGCGCGTGGAGGCCTTACGGAAGATCAGGCCCAGCACCTTGCCGCCGAGGTCGATCTGGCGGCGTCCGGCCTTGAGCTCAGCCGCCAGAACCAGGAGCTCCCGGGTTTCCGACGCACTCAGATCGGCGGAGGACAGCAGATCGCGGCCCCGCAGAGCAGCGGATCGGCTGGGGGCGGACGGGGACTCCATGGAGCCGCTACAAAGAACCCTTATCCGGGATCACAGGCCCCTGCGTCAAGGGGCCGGTCCGATCAGCCGCCGAGCCGGGGCACTGCCGCTGCCCCCAAAGGCAGCCCTGCCGGCGCGAAGAGAAGCCAACAGAAGCGACAGCAACGGCGCCGGCGAGCCCGGTGTCAGAACGGGCTCAGCAGCAACGAATTCACCGAGAACCAACGACGTTGCCGACTGTTCGGCCTTCGGCGGATGTCTGGCTCGGAAGCGGCTGGCCCGACGCTTTGTTGGCTCAGGGTTGTTGCCACGGCCACCGAGGCGCTATGGCCAGCCTGAGCAGCCAAGGGGGGGCAGCGCTGATGAACGCCGTGGCTGGGCAGTGAGATCAGGCCGGCACGGGTTCGGCCAGGGCCGCGTCCTCGGGCAGCACGCTGGAGGCCAACAGATCCCGCAGCTCATCGCCCTCGATCACTTCCTTCTCGAGGATCTTCTGGGAGATCGATTCGAGCAGCTCGCCGTTGTGGCGCAGGATCGTAAGGGCCCGGTCGTGGGCCCGGTCCACCAGGGCACGCACCTCGCGATCGATCGCTTGGGCGGTGGCATCACTGACGACCCGGCGGGGATTGTTGGTGCCGCCCAGGAAGCGGCCGCCGCCCTGCTTGTCGTAGGCGAGCGGCCCGAGGGTGTCGCTCATGCCGTAGGTGCCAACCATCTGCTCGGCGATGTCGGTGGCGCGCTGCAGGTCGTTGGCGGCGCCGGTGGTCACCTCACCGAAGATGATCTCCTCGGCGCTGCGGCCGCCCAGCAGGGTGGCGATCTGGCCTTCGAGATCCTCCTTGGAGTTGAGGAAGCGCTCCTCGGTCGGCAGCTGCAGGGTGTAACCGAGGGCCGCCATGCCACGGGGCACGATCGAGATCTTGGCCACCTTGCTGCCGCCGGGCATCAGGTGGCCGACGATGGCGTGGCCGACCTCGTGGTAGGCCACCACTTTTTTCTCATCGGGTTGGAGCACGCGGCTCTTTTTCTCCAGGCCCGCCACCACCCGCTCGATCGCCTCGTTGAGGTCCCCCTGGGCCACCGTGGTGCGCATCGCCCGGGCCGCCAGCAGGGCCGCCTCATTGACCAGGTTGGCCAGATCGGCACCGGCAAAACCACTGGTGGCCTGGGCGATCTTGTCGAGATCAACGCCATCGGCCAGCTTCACCTTCTTGGCATAGATGCCAAGAATCATCTTGCGACCGGAAAGATCGGGCCGATCGACCAGCACCTGGCGGTCGAAACGACCGGGACGCAGCAGGGCCGCATCCAGAACTTCCGGCTGGTTGGTGGCCGCCAGCACGATCACCGGCTTGTCCTGGGCGGCGAAGCCATCCATTTCGGTGAGCAGCTGGTTGAGGGTCTGCTCCCGTTCGTCATTGCCGCCCATCATCCCCATCGAGCCGGCCCGGCTCTTGCCGATGGCATCGAGTTCATCGATGAAGATGATGCAGGGCGCCTTCTTCTTGGCCTCCTCGAACAGATCGCGCACCCGGGCGGCGCCGGCTCCCACGAACAGCTCCACAAACTCGGAGCCGCTGATGATGAAGAAGGGCACACCCGCTTCGCCGGCCACCGCCTTGGAGAGCAGGGTCTTGCCGGTGCCGGGAGGGCCCACCAGCAGCACCCCCTTGGGGATGCGGGCGCCGATGGCGGCGTAGCGCTCGGGGGTCTTGAGGAAATCGACGATCTCGGTCAGTTCGGTCTTGGCCTCATCGACGCCGGCCACATCGGCGAAGGTGACCCTGGATTCCTCATCGGGCACATAGACCTTGGCCTTGCTCTTGGTGAAGCTGAGGGCCCCCTGGGCGCCACCCATGCCACTGCGGCGGGCGAAGAATTGCAGCACCACAATGAAGATCAAGGGCGGCACAATCCAGCTGAGGGCCGTGGTGATGAAGCTGGGTTTGCGCGGCGGTGCGGCGGCGAACTCCACCCCATGCTTTTCGAGCCGCTGGGGCAACTCCATATCAAAGATCGGCGTGGTGGCCAGCACCGTGGGGGCGTCTTCGGCAGGGGCCTCCTTGAGTTCGTAGCGGATCTGGTCGGAGGTGATGTAGACGCGCTTGACGTTGTCCGCATCCACCTGGCCGATGAACAGGGAATAGGGCACCCGCGGCACCTGGTTGGCCGGATTGGGCAGGAAGTTGCTGAACAACAGCAGCACGCCAAAACCGATCAGCAACAGGTTGATCACCCCGAAGCGCCGATTCGGGCGATTGTCGTCCTGGCGGATGGCCATGCTGCATCGGGCGGTCGTGGCGTCAGGCTAGGCGTGTGTGCCACCCTCCGGATCGCCCGCCGGTGGGGAGAACCGAATGCCAGCCAGGGGTCCTGTCCCCGGGCCTGTCCCACCAGCCCCTGGTCCCATGTGCGGTCGCTACAGCCTCACCACCGCGATCGATCAGCTGCTGCCCCGGCTCCAGGGCCCCCTGCCGCCGGGGTTGCTGGAGCACTACGCGCCGCGACAGCAGGTACGCCCGGGCGAACCGGTGCTGCTGCAACGCCAGGAGCACGGCCGCCTGCAGGTGGGCCTGGCGCTGTGGGGCTTTCTGCCGGAGTGGAGCAAGGATCCGCTGGGGATGCGGCGTCCGATCAACGCCCGCAGCGAGACCGTGGCCGAGAAACCCTTCTTCCGCGCCGCCTGGCGCCATCGCCGCGCCCTGCTGCCCGCCGACGGCTTCTTTGAATGGCAGAGCCGCATCGACGCCGGCACCGGACGCCCCTACAAGCAGCCCTGGCTGTTTCGCCGCCGCGATCGCGCCCCCTTCTGGCTCGGCGGACTGTGGGAGCGCTGGATCGGCCCCGATGGCGGCGAACTGGAGAGCTGCTGCGTGCTCACCACCGCCCCGAATGACCTGCTGCGGCGGGTGCATGACCGCATGCCAGTGGTGATCCCCGATGGGTTGGAGCAGGCCTGGCTGGAGCCGGCGGATGGGCCTGGCCTGAGGGCCCTGGAACCGCTGATGGCGCCCTGGGAGCCGGCCGCCTGGGAAGCGGTGAAGCTGGAGGTTGCTGCGGGCGCTGATGGCTCCGCTGCGGAGGGGCCTGCAGCTGGCGGCTCAGGGTTCGGAAGGCCTACCGAGGGCGGCCCTGGCCCCCAGCAGCTCAATCTGCTCGGCTGAACGGTGCTCGGCGGCGAGGCTGCGGGCCTGCGGTTGCCAGCGACCTGCGGCGCGTCCAGGGCTTCGGCGGGGACGCTCAGCGATTAAACAGGAGTCACAGCCGCACCATCCCCCCCCCATGAGCCTCGATCAACTCGATGCCTTCCTGGCCCATGCCCACGGGGATCCGGCGCTGGATCAACAACTGCATGAACCCAAGGAACTGGCCGATTTTCTGGCCCTGGCCCGCGGCGCCGGCTTTGACGTTGACGAAAACGATGTGATCGCCGCGCAGCAGCGGGCGGAGCAGAGCCTCAGCGATGAAGAGCTGCAGCGTCGGGCCGGAGAGGAGGCGCGCCGGTTGCGCCATTTCATCCCCGGTTGATCGGCGGAGCAGCCCCGATGGAGACGATGACGGAGCCACCGCTTCATCCCTGGCAGTTGCCCGACGGCCGTGAGCGGGTGGCCGCCTATCCGCGCCCACCGGTGCTGGAGATCTGCGCCCGCCATGTGCGGGTCGAGGCCCTCGGCCGGGTGCTGGTCGACACGCACCGCTCGCTGCGGGTGCTTGAGACCTTCCATCCACCCAGCTTCTACCTGCCGCCCGAGGGGGTGGATCTGGCCTTGCTGCAGCTGGCGCCGGGCCACAGCTTCTGCGAATGGAAGGGGGTGGCCCGCTATTTCGATGTGGTCGCCCCCGGCGCCGATGGCCTGCCGCGGCGCCTGAATCGGGCGGTGTGGCAGTACCCCGAACCGGCCCCGGCCTTTGCTGCCCTGGCCGGTTGGTACGGGCTCTATCCGGGCTTGATGGACAGCTGCTGGCTGGATGGTGAGCGGGTGATCCCCCAGCCCGGCGGCTTCTATGGCGGCTGGATCACTTCGGAACTGGAGGGGCCCTTCAAGGGGGATCCGCAGCATCCGGAGTTGATTTGATGACATCCTGGCCTGGACCCAAGGCCGCCCGGAGAGCTGAGAGGGTTGCGTTGACGAAAGGATCAGCGTAAGCAGCCTTGGTTGCAAAGAACCAGCTACCTCCCCAAAAAAAAGTCAGTGGGGGCAACGCAGGGAGTCCTTTCTTGGGTACGAGTGCCTCTACAGAAGGATTGGCCTGCTGGAGATTCCTCTTGGAAAAAAAGATTGCTGCCATAAGCCTCAAAGACATCAGCAAACAGATTACGCTCTAATTAGGGACTCCTGAAAAAGAAAACTGCGCCTCCTCGAGTGCGGCCAAAGACCAAGGA
>JBAXXM010000012.1:0-86373 GCA_037127935.1 Synechococcaceae cyanobacterium ELA739 | reverse complement strand
AGCATTGCTTTTCTCTGCGGCCGCTCAGACCCCGATTGCCCAGAGCTTCCCTAGCTGTGATCTACAAGGCAGGATGTTCTCCAGATCCGGAATCGCGTCCATGCTCCCAGCCGAGAGCATGCGGCGACCTTACAGCTGCCACTGTTCCTTCTGCTACACCAGCACCAGGCCCACCAGGTGGGTGCTGGCGTGGATGTCGGGGAAGATGCAAATGACACCGCTCCATCAACCTGCAGGAACGGAGAGCGGAAGCTGCATTCCATGGGAGGCCGCCTGAGTTCAATCCCTAACGCCTGGTTTGGTGCATCTTGTCGGCCGAAAGCAAAGTTCGCGAGATCCCGCGCCCTGACAAGTGAATTGCTGTCGGACTTTCGATCTGACCTACGGAGCTGGCAGATCCGGTGTATGGACCCGTGCATGATCCACGGCGTCAGAAGCGTTTCGTAAGGATTTTTATCGCATGGCAATCGTATCTGAAGGAGCCACCATCGCCCGCAGTTCAGCCATTCCCCGCTCTACGACAGGCCAGCACCGCCAAATAGAGATCCTCTGGCACTTCCCGGATGTCGTACTCCGAAGGCAGCACCCCGTGCACATGCTGGTGAACGGCCAGCCAGCAGTTGCGCTCGGCGTCGTTGCCGGTGGCATCAAAGGCCCGCGAGGCCTCGACCAGCTGCTGCAGCAACTGGGGGTCGGTGGCGGCAAAGCTCATGGGGAGGGGACAGACTGCCAGCGCATCCAATTCGCTGATCCGAGCATCATGGCCGGGCCCGATCTTCCCCGCTCCTTGCCCCACGCGGCCCGAGCGATTCCGCTGTCAGCGACCGAGGCCGCTGCGGGCCACGGCCCCAGGTTGGCTGAGCGCGCTGCCAGCGGCCTGGGGTTGTTCGGGCTCGTTCTGCTGGCCCTGGGCACGGTCTGCCGCCATCCGGTCCTGGCCCAGCCCGTCTACCCCAATCAGCCGGAGGCGATCGGGGTTCGGCGTGGCATTCCGCCGGTCCCTTGCCCGCTGCTGGTGCCCCCCAAGGATGCCGCCCTGCAGCCCCTGCGCATCGCCCCCAACCAGGTGGCCATGAAGAACAGCATGGGGTGCCTTTCGCCTGCCGATGCCTCCCTCTACGGCCCCGACGGTTGTCCGGTGAAACTCTGCAAGTTGCCCCAGGGCACCGTGCCCCTGCCCAATCGCTGAGGTTGCGCTCCCACGACAGCCGTGGCTGCTGGCCCGAGGCCTGCAGGCGCCGCCTCCGTGAAGCAAAGGAGCGGTTTGCACACCAAATCCGGCCGGCCGTCCCAACCTGAAGGGTGAGGCCCGAACCGGGCGGTACGGCGCTCCACCTCAGCCGGATCGGCCAGCGGCCATACGGTTCCTGCATCGACATCCCCTTGGAGGCATCCGCATGCATCCCACCGCCGAACTGTTCACCGAAAAGGCCTGGGCGGCGATCGTCGCGGCCCAGCAACTGGCCCAGCAGAAGCGCCAGCAGCAGATGGAGAGCGAGCATCTGCTGGCGGCCCTGCTCGCCCAGCAGGGCCTGGCGGGCCGGATTCTGGAAAAGGCCGGTGTCGATGTGGGCACCCTGAATCAGAAGGTGGAGGCCTACATCGCCACCCAGCCCTCGCTCAGCGCACCACCGGACAACGTCTATCTGGGCAAGGGACTCGATCAGGTGCTGAACCAGGCCGATGCCCTGCGCAAGACCTACGACGACAGCTACATCGCCATTGAGCACCTGGTGCTGGCCCTGGCGATTGATGACCGCTGCGCCAAGCAGCTGTTCTCCCAGGCCGGCACCAACCCCGAGAAACTCAAAGAAGCGGTGCAGGCCGTGCGCGGCAGTCAGCGGGTCACCGATCAGAATCCTGAGGGCACCTATGAATCGCTCGAAAAATACGGGCGCGATCTCACCAAGGCGGCCCGCGACGGCAAGCTCGATCCGGTGATCGGCCGGGACGAGGAAATCCGCCGCACGATTCAGATCCTCTCGCGCCGCACCAAGAACAATCCGGTGCTGATCGGTGAGCCCGGCGTCGGCAAGACGGCGATCGTCGAGGGACTGGCCCAGCGCATCGTCAACGGCGATGTGCCCCAGGCCCTGCAGAACCGCCAGCTGATCGCCCTGGACATGGGCTCCCTGATCGCCGGTGCCAAGTACCGCGGCGAGTTTGAAGAGCGGCTCAAGGCCGTGCTCAAGGAGGTGACCGCCTCCGAGGGGCAGATCGTGCTGTTCATCGACGAGATCCACACCGTGGTCGGCGCCGGTGCCAGTGGCGGTGCCATGGATGCCAGCAACCTGCTCAAGCCGATGCTGGCCCGCGGCGAACTGCGCTGCATCGGCGCCACCACCCTCGATGAGCACCGCCAGCACATCGAGAAGGACCCGGCCCTGGAGCGCCGCTTCCAGCAGGTGTTCGTCGACCAGCCGACGGTCGAGGACACGATCTCGATCCTGCGCGGCCTCAAGGAGCGCTACGAGGTGCACCACGGCGTGCGCATCGCCGACAACGCCTTGGTGGCAGCCGCTGTGCTCAGCAGCCGTTACATCGCCGATCGCTTCCTGCCGGACAAGGCGATCGACCTGATGGACGAATCGGCGGCGCGGCTGAAGATGGAGATCACCTCCAAGCCGGAGCAGATCGATGAACTTGATCGCCGCATCCTGCAGCTGGAGATGGAGAAACTCTCCCTCGGCCGCGAATCGGATACGGCCAGCCGTGATCGCCTCGAGAAACTGGAGAAGGAACTGGCCGATCTGTCCGAACAGCAGAGCGGCCTCAACGCTCAGTGGCAGCAGGAGAAGGGTGCCATTGATGAACTCAGCGCCATCAAGGAGGAAATCGAGCAGGTACAGCTGCAGGTGGAGCAGGCCAAGCGCAGCTACGACCTCAACAAGGCCGCCGAGCTGGAGTACGGCACCCTGGCCGAACTGAACAAGAAGCTGGCGGCCAAGGAGGCCGAACTCACCGGCGCCCATGGCGACAAGACCCTGCTGCGCGAAGAGGTCACCGAGGAGGACATCGCTGAGGTGATCGCCAAGTGGACCGGCATCCCGGTGGCCAAGCTGGTGCAGGGCGAGATGGAGAAACTGCTGCAGCTCGAATCCCAGCTGCACAGCCGCGTCATCGGCCAGGCCCAGGCTGTCACCGCCGTGGCGGACGCGATTCAGCGCTCCCGCGCCGGCCTCAGTGATCCGAACCGGCCGATCGCCAGTTTCCTGTTCCTCGGCCCCACCGGCGTCGGCAAGACCGAGCTCTCCAAGGCCCTGGCCTCCCAGCTGTTCGATTCCGACGAGGCGATGGTGCGCATCGACATGAGCGAATACATGGAGAAGCACGCCGTCAGCCGCCTGATCGGAGCGCCTCCGGGCTACGTGGGCTACGAGGAGGGCGGCCAGTTGACCGAGGCGGTGCGGCGCCGGCCCTACGCGGTGATCCTGTTCGACGAGGTCGAAAAGGCCCACCCCGATGTGTTCAATGTGATGCTGCAGATCCTCGATGACGGCCGCGTCACCGATGGTCAGGGGCGCACGGTCGACTTCACCAACACGGTGCTGATCCTGACCAGCAACATCGGCAGCACGGCGATCCTCGATCTGGCCGGCGATCCTGCTCGCCATGGAGAGATGGAGAAGCGGGTCAATGAGGCCCTGCGCGGCCACTTCCGGCCCGAGTTCCTCAACCGGCTCGATGAATCGATCATCTTCCACAGCCTCAAGCAGGAGGAACTGCGTCAGATCGTCGAGCTGCAGGTCAAGCGTCTTGCCAAGCGGCTGGAGGAGAAGAAGCTGGGGCTGCAGCTCAACGCCGAAGCCCTCGATTGGTTGGCGGCCGTGGGCTACGACCCGGTCTATGGCGCCCGGCCGCTCAAGCGCGCCATCCAGCGCGAGCTGGAAACTCCGATCGCCAAGGCGATCCTGGCGGGCACCTTCATCAGCGGCAACACCATCGGCGTGGATGTGCATGCCGAGCGGCTGCGCTTCCAGCAAGCGGAGCCGGCACGGCTACCGGTGCTGGTGGGCTGAACCAAGCAGGAGCGAGGGGTCCAATGCCGGCCTCTCGCTCCCCACTGGCCTCCGATGACCAACTGCGGAACCTCAGGCCGCCAGGGCGGCTGTGATCGTGGGGTTGGAGTGCCAGCTCCAGGGGCCTTCCCGCACCGGCTCAATGCCAAGCTCGATGCGCAGGGACTCCAGATTCTCCGCGAAGCGCTCCTCCCAGATCACCGGGAACAAAGGCCTGGCGGCGAGGCCCATCTCCAGGCCATGACTGATGCGGCCTAAGGCATAGGCGGCGGTGCGGGCCTGCTCCGCTGTCGTTTCCAGTTCGTCGACTGGGGTGTCATTGCGGAGCCAGTTGAGCAGCAGGGCCATCAGATCGGTGAAGGCCAGCCCGGGGTGGCGGAACTGGGCGACGCTGAGGCTGATGACACCGAGTTCACCGAAATTGTCGAGGCTGAATCCTGTGACGATATGGTGAATATCGTGGGTGGCATAAACACGGTAGTTGATGTAATCTGCGTCGCTCTCCAGGTTGGCGAAAAAATCAGGATTGGGGAAAAAGTTGATGTCATAGCCCATGGTTTCCAGCACCGTGGCATAGGTGTGCCCCAGGCTTCCCTTCGGCAAGGCCTTGAGAGCCTCAAGGTCGTAAGGGCCACAGAGACGACGCGTCTCGATCAGGTCACGACTTGCCGCATCGCGCTCCAGCAGAGCAAGACACACCTTCATCGGGTTGGATTGGCGCAACCGATGGGAGAGCAGAAACACATTGTTGGCGGATGCACTGGCACCGGCAGCCAGATCAGCCAGCTCAAGAAAGGAGTGGATGTTCTCCTTCGTGGTGATGCGATCGAGATAGCGAAAGCCCATGGATCTCTGAAAGTGCGATCCAAACTAGCCAGCCGTCACCAGGCCCGCTCAGGCCGCCAGTTGATCAATGCGGCGGGCCAGGGCCACGTCCAGGTCCGACAGGCCACCGGTGTCATGGGTGGTGAGCTCAATCACCACCCGGTTCCAGACATTGCTCCATTCCGGGTGATGGCCGAGCACTTCGGCCGCCAGGGCAACGCGGCTCATGAAGCCGAAGGCTTCGGAGAAATCGGCGAAGCGAAACTCCCGGTGCAACTTGCCGCTGACCAGGCTCCAGAGGGGCAGATCCTGGGCGAGCTGGTCAATCTGGGCCGTCGTCAGGGGTTGGGCCGCCATGGTGCCGGGCTGGTAGGACCAGGGGACTGGATGGATTCGACGTTAGTCGGGCCCTGAGACGCTCCAGGGATCAGCCTCGATCGACCAGCTTGGTGTTGGCCTTTGGCAATCCCAATGGCTCAAGGCCTGGGCCACGACACTGAGGCCAAGGCCTTGGGCCATTGGGATTGCGCCTCAGTGCCTGCGGCAGGCCCCGCCAGACGTGCCGGCCTCAACCGAAGCGATAGTGCTTGCGCACAGGAGCATGGACCTCCCAGACACAGGCCAGGCCCGCCGGGAAGCTGACCAGATCGCCGGCAGCGAAGCGCACCGGATCGCCACCCTCGGGCGTGACGGTGACCTCACCTTCCAGTAGCAGGCAGGTTTCGCTCTCGTCGTAACTCCAGGGAAAACGGCTGACGCCGCAGCTCCAGATCGGCCAGCTGGTGATGCCCAGTTCGGCGATGGTGGCTTCAGGGCAAGGGGAGATCACGGCGATCTGCATCAGGGGCCGGGGCAGGAGGCATCCGCCAGATCATGGAGGCGATCGATCAACAGGTCCACCTCGGTGTCATCGCCGGGAACGGTCTCCTCGTCGATGGTGCTGGCCCTGTCCTCGAGCCGGCGCCGCACCTCCTGCTGCAGCCGCTCCCCGTTGCGCTGCGCCAGCAGGGTGAGGGTCGATGGGGGCTGGGCCAGGCGGTCAAGTTCTCGCTTCGCAGGCTCCAGGGGCGTCTGGCCAACCCCGGCTGGCGCAACGCTGTCGCGCCGCTCAAGAGCCTGGCGCAGCTGGGCCAGCTCCAGCCGCAGGGCCCGCAACTCCTGCCAGATCTCCGGCAGGCCTGGCTGGGCCGGACTGGAGCGGGGCGCCATGGGCAATAAACAGCGAGGTTGCCGGCTCTGGGCAGGCAGGCATCGCGAGGATGGCGCCAGCAGCAGAGCCCTGTGGCCATCATCAAGGATGGGTGGTTCAGGCCCCAGCGCCCTGGACGCAGCAGCCGGCCGCTGATGGAAGCCACGGCCCACCACGGCCCCACGGCTGCCCGGTTTGGACCGTGGGGCGTCGTTCTCTCCCGTGGAACCAAAACCGACCGCTGGCTGCTGCGCGCGCTACAAGGGATGAGATCAGGAATCTGCAGCTTGGCCATGAGCCATAGCAGCTAGCCCAGTTCCCAGCCGCTGGCCCAAGGTCTCTCCCCGAGCGCCACGCCGAACAGCTGCTTCTGCCCCGGGCCTCGCTGCTGCCCCTGGGTGCTGATCGGGCCCGGCGTGGCCCTGGGAGCGCTGGTGGGATTCACTCCCTGGCTGTTCCTGGCGATTGGCAGTCTTTGGCTCCTGAGTGGTTGCGTCCTGCCCCAGCCAGGCTTGAGCTGGGTATGAGGGGGCTAGGAGACCTCAGCAGGCCCGCCTGCCATTGACGAAATAGGTGGACAACAGGCCCAGGCTTTTGGTTTCCACCATGCCCCGATGCTCAAGGTCAAAGTTGTCGGCCAGCAAACCAGCGGTGGCCTCCGAGACATGGATGCGCCCAGGCTGGCCCGACGACTCCATTCGGCTGGCCTCATTGACCGTGCTGCCCCAGATGTCATAGGTGAACTTGTGGGTTCCGATCACACCGGCCACCACAGGCCCAGTGTGAATACCCAGCCGAATCTGGAGATCACAGTTGTAAATACGGTCAAGTCTTTCCAGGGTCGAAACCATCTTGATGGCGACATCGGTCACCGCCTCAGCGTGGTCTGGTCGTGGGTCTGGTAAACCGCCCACTAACATGTAGCAGTCGCCGATTGTTTTGATTTTTTCAAGACCGGCCTCATCAACCAATTGGTCAAAACTGGAAAAGAGTTCATGCAACATTTCCACCAGCTGGGTGGGATTCATGCCCTGGGACATTCTGGTGAAGCCAACCAGATCGGAGAACATGACGGTCACGTTTGCATGGCTGTCTGCGCAACGTTCTTCCCCAGCCTTGAGGCGATGGGCAATTGATCGGGGCAAAATATTGAGCAGCAGGTTTTCCGTCTTTTCCTGCTCCAGCTTCAACAGATCATGCTGGGCCTGGAGCTGGAGCCGCTGGGTCCGTTCCAGATCACGCAGTTGTTTTTTCTCCAGCGATGAGGTCAGCCGGGCTCGCAACAGGACCTGGCTGAAGGGCTTGGGAAGATAATCTTCAGCGCCCATTTCGATGCAGGCCACCACGCCATCAATACTCTCGGCACCGGAGATCACGATCACAGGTAACCCCCTTAATTGGGAACTGGTCTGCATCTTTGACAGCACATCGAGACCATCCATCAAGGGCATCTCCATGTCCAGCAGCATCAGGTCAAAGGGCTCCCGTTCCAGTCGCTCCAAGGCAGCCATGCCATCGGCGGCCTCCTCGATGTGCTGCACGCCGAGTTTGCGCAGGGAGCGACTGATGCCCATGCGCAACATGCGGCTGTCGTCGACCACCAGAATCCGGGCACGGCCCAACAATTCCTGGGCCGGGGTCGGCAACGGAACCATCGAGGCGTCTGACGCGAAAGGCGAGGGGGGCTGCACGATCAACGGACAAAGAACACAGCAGCAGAGTGGTCAGGCACGCAGATGCCTGAGCCCGTCCATGATCGCCTGCGGCATCTGATCCAGCGGTACGCTGCGATCCACAGCCTGCAATTCTACCGCGGCCCTGGGCATGCCGTAGATCACGCAGCTCTCCTCGGATTCGGCCAGGGTGTATCCGCCAGCGCGCTGGATCGCCTGCATGCCCACGGCCCCATCGCTGCCCATTCCGGTGAGCAGAATGGCCAGAGCGTGGGGACCGGCGGCCGTGGCCGCGGATCGGAACAGGACATCAACCGAAGGGCGGCAGTGGTGAACCGGCGGCGACTGCAACAGCCGGGTGCGGTAGCCGCTGGTTTTGACCACCATCAGGTGATAGTCGCCGGGCGCGATCAGGCAGAGACCCGGCCGTAACGGCTCGCCATCGACCGCTTCCCTCACCTCGTAGGGCGTCAGCGTGTTGATGCGATCGGCCACCGCCTTGGAGAAATAGGCGGGGATGTGCTGCACGACCACGATTGGGGGTAGGTGGTCCGGTAATGCCGGCAGCAGATAGCGCAACGCCTCGACGCCACCTGTGGATGCCCCGATTGCAATCAGCCGCTTCTCGTCCTGGCTGGAGCTCAGGGGCGGGGCGCTGACCGGCGTGTTCTGCGGAGCGGGCCGGGCGAACCTGGGGCCACGACGGGCCCGGTAGGCCGCCTTGATGTGAAACGCCAGCTTGCTGGCCAGGGCACCGATGGAACTGTGGCCATCGGGCTTGGCCAGCACCTCCTGGGCGCCCGCCTCCAGGGCGTCCAGCGCCAGCTGGGAGCCCGCCTGGGTCAGCGAACTGATCACGACCACGGGTAATGACGAGTTCTCGCTGCGGAGCTTGCGCAGGAAGGTGAGGCCGTCCATGCGCGGCATCTCCATATCCAGGGTCAACACATCGGGATTGAGCCTGGGGATCTTGTCAAAGGCAATCAAGGGGTCATTGGCGACACCAACCACCTCGATCTCGGGGTCAAGTTCCAGGGTGTCGCTGATCGTTTTCCGTACCAGTGCCGAATCATCGATGACCAGCACCCTGATGATTTTAGTCTCCATGACTGCAGAGGAAATGCTGGTGGGGAAGAAAGGTTGTATCCTGACTGACTAAGTTTAGGGCACTACGAGCGGCTGCGGCGGTAGATACCTCCGCCGAGGGAAGTGAAATCATGCCGCAAATGCACCAGGCTGTCCGAATGGCCGATAACCAACAGTCCGCCAGGTACCAGCATGGAGTGAAGGCGTTCAATCAGCTGGCTCTGGGAGTCTAGATCGAAATAGATCAGGACATTGCGGCAAAAAATTAGATGAAATAAGCCAGAAAAAGGGTAGTTGTCCTGGAACAGGTTGACCCGTCTCAGTCGGACCTTGTCCCTGATGGTTGCTTTGACCTTGCACTGCCCCTCGTAGGGACCCGTGCCCCGCTGGAAATAACGGGCCAGCCAATCGGAGTCGGGCAGGTGCAGGGCCTCGCGGTTGTAAATGGCCGAACGGGCCCGTTGCAAGGCCTTGCGGGACAGATCACTGGCCTCGATCGACCACTCAGGAATGCCGCCGTGACGGATGGCGAACTCACCCAATACCATGGCCAGGGAATAGGCTTCTTCCCCCGAAGATGTGGCCGCCGACCAGCAGCGCAGATCCCGTCTGGCATCAGGGCAATCCAGCAACAGTGGATCGAGCAGTTCATCCGCAAGGCGCTGGAAATGAGTGGGTTCCCGAAAGAACTGGGTGTGATTGGTGGCGATGAGATCAAGCATCGCCTCGATCTCATCGCCCTGATCTCCATCCTTGAGCAGTTGAGCATACTCTTCCCAGGACGTCAGACCCAACTGGCGCAGGCGCGATCCGAGGCGACTGGTGAGCAATCCTTGGCGCGCAGACCCTAGGTGAATACGACTATGGTCAAAGATCAACTGGCAGATCTGCTGGTATGTCCTGGTATGAATCGTTGCTGGCGTTGTATCGATTCTCATGACTTCTGACCCGGGTCAGAAGTCACGGAAGTGGGCGTCAACATCTTGCGGGCGAACCTTGCGATTGGACTTGCTCAGGTTGACTTCATGCTCCTGGGCTTCGGCCAGGAGATAGGGATGGGACGGGATCCTGGTTCCCTCCAGCACCGGGCTGCCGTCCACCACATGGCGCAGGTCAGCCGTGATCTGGCGCTGACGTCCGGCCTGGGCACGCATCTCTTCGGCAGCACTGGCTATGTGTTCGGTGTTGGCAGCACTGGCCTGGGCGACTTTGCTCATTTGCTCAATCGAGATCGCACTACCTTGGGCAACTTTGCTCATCTCCTGAATTGCCAGCGTGATGTGCTCGATTCCCTGGGCTTGCTCCTTGGCTGCCAGGGCGATTTCGGCGACAAGGTTGTCGGTTTGCTTGATCTTGGCCTCGATCAGGTTGAAGCTTTCACCGACACTTTTCAGACATTCCGAGCCCTGTTTGCTATTCAGAATCGAAGCCTCAATTTTGGTTGCTGACTCATTGGCCGCCGCCGCACTGCGCTGGGCCAACGACCTGACCTCCTCGGCTACAACGGCAAAGCCAGCTCCGGCTTCGCCGGCTCTGGCCGCCTCGACGGCGGCATTGAGGGCAAGAATATTGGTTTGAAAAGCAATCTCATCGATGCTCTTGACAATCTTGACCACCTGATTGCTGGAGTGCTCAATCGCCGCCATCGCACTGGTCATCTGATCCATGCTGCTCAGGCCCATCTGGGCTGAGGTCTGGGCTTCGCCCGCCAACGATTTGGCCAGGTCGGCATTGCGGGCCGTGGAGTGAATCATGCTCGACATCTGTTCGAGTGAGGCACTGGTTTCCTCAATGGCTGCCGCCTGCTCGCTGGCCCCTTCGGCCAACTGCTGACTGGAGGAGGCCACCTGATCCGAGGCGACAGAGAGTTTCTGACTGGAGGAGGCCACCTGATCGGAGGCCGCCAGAAACTGTTCGGCCCCGGCTCCGAGATCGTTGGCGATGGCTCCAAGTGGGCGTACGGAGTAGCGCTGCATCAGATACAGCACCGCATAGGAGACCAGCAGCAGCAGCAGCGTGACCATGGTGAGCAAGACGATGGCCCTGCTGACATTGGTATTGGCCAGCTCTTGGTTGGCAATGATTTGCTTATTGAGAAGATCGACAAGCCGCAGGTTTTCCTGGCGGTGCATGGCAAAGATCGGGCCCAGCTGTTTGTAGGTTTCCAGGGCCTGGCTGCGGTTGCCGGCGTTGATCGCTGGCATCAAGGAGGAATCGACCAGCTCAAGCCACCGGGAAGCGGGCTCGTGCATTTCATTCTGAATGATCTGCTTGGCCTGGGTTTCGATCAGGGGATTGCTTAGCCAGTGCTGACGCCGTTCGTTGTAGCGGTTATTGAAGACGGGCAGCTGTTGCCTCAGTTCCTGTACGGCTGGTCCATTCTGAATGTTGCCGCCATCTTTAGCCGCGGCAACCTCAACCATGGCTCGGGCCACCAGTCGACTGATCTCGACGAGAAACAGCGGCGGTGGGGCAGCATCGGTGATCAGTTCGTTGTCGGTGGCAATCTTTTTGTAGAGTTGGCTATTGATCCATACCCCTTTCGTTAGCGCCAGGATCAGGAAAGCTTCGCCAAGCAGTGCACCGGTGAACAGGATGGCGTTGGCGCGAATCAGCAGTTTGATGTTGAGTTTCATGATGCTGGAGGGAAGGGGACTGGATCAGGATTGGGCCCGTGGGGCCTCAGGGTCCGCCAGGTTCAGCCCCGATTGGGGACAGGCTGCTGACCAGGGCATCGGCTCCATCTCCGGATAGCAGGGCATCAATATCGAGAACCGTGATCACCGACTCCTTCCCCTTCGCCAGGCCAAGAATGAAACGACCATCCAGATCGCTGCCAAAATCCGGTGCCGGTTCAACCGCGTCGGCAGCGATGCTCGCCACTTCCAGCACCACATCCACCAGCAATCCAATCAGGCCGGATTCGCTCGAGGCCTGGATGACCACGATGCAGGCGCGTTCCAACTCCGAAGCCGGCGGCAATTGCAGGCGCTGTCGCAGATCCATCACCGGCACGATCTTGCCCCTGAGGTTGATCACCCCGAGCCAATGGGCTGGCATGCGGGGCACCGGTGTGATCGGACAGATGCGGATGATTTCGCGCACCTTGGTGAGCGGCAGGCTGTAGTGCTCCTGGCCCAGCAGAAAGTTGAGGTATTTGCCGTTCGCCGGCAGGATTTCCTTCGCGTTCACAGTCTGCATCGGTCAGGGAATGGGGCGCACATTCAGATGGTGAGCTGGGCCAGGCTGGCTGCCAGTCCGGGGCGTCCGTCGGCCCGGCCGAGCGCATCGGGATCGAGAATCAAGGCGACTTGTCCGTCCCCCAGGATGGCGGCTCCCGAGAACAATGTCTGCTCTTCAACGGTTTCCCCCATCCCTTTGATCACCACTTCCTGTTTGCCGATCAGACCATTGACCAGCAGGCCCAGCAACTGGCCGCCGGAATCAATGACGACAACGATGCCCTCACAGGGATCCAGGGGTTCCTGGCACAGGCCCAGGCGCCGCGACAGCTGCAGCAGGGGAATCAGCCGGCCGCGCACATTGACCAGCTGACCCTTGCCCCTGACCGTTGACAGCATCTGGGGCCGCGGGCGGAATGACTCGTGGATGGCCAAGGTCGGCAGCACGAACCGCTGACCATCGACGGAAACAAGCATGCCATCGATGATGGCCAGGGTGAGGGGCAACAGAATTGTGAATGTGGTCCCCTGACCGACCTTCGAGACGATCTCAACCCGGCCCCGCAGCCGGGCAATGCTGCCCCGGACCGCATCGAGCCCCACACCGCGGCCGGAAATGTCGGTGAGGACTTCGGCCGTCGAAAAACCCGGCAGAAAGATCAGGGAGAGCAGATCCTGGCTGGAGCCATTGAAATCAGCCGGCACCAATTCCCGCTCGATTGCCCGTTTGAGGATTCGCTGGGGATCGATGCCCTGGCCGTCATCTTGAATGCTGATGCAGATGCCTCCCCCCTGGTAGCCCGCCTGCAGATGGATGGTGCCCTGGGGGGGCTTGCCCACGGCCAGCCGCTGCTCCGCCGTGCCGATGCCGTGGTCGGCGGCATTGCGCAGCAGGTGAATCAGGGGCTCCGCCAGGGCCTCGACGATGTTGCGATCGAGCTCGGTCTCCTCGCCGGAGGGCAGCAGCATGATCTGCTTGCCCTGGCTGGTCGCCAGATCCCGGACCAGGCGATTCATTTTCTGAAAGGTGGAGCGGATCGGCACCATGCGCAGCGACATGGCATTGCGCTGCAGATCGGACGTGATGCGGCTCAGTTGACGCAGGGGCCGGGCCAATTGATCCCGCTTGAGCGATTCCAGGCCGGGGTGTTCCACCACCATCGACTGGGCAATCACAAGCTCCCCCACCAGTTCGACCAGGTCATCGAGTTTGCGGGTGTCGATCTTGACGAAGTGGGGCAGGGCTTCGCCGCCATGGCGGGCAGCGGCGGGCTTGGCCGTCATGCCCGGCACCGCTTGGCCAGCCTTTTCGGGGGCAGGCCTGTCGGCAACAGCCGTGGGGGCCGGTGTGAGCGGCAGGGGCACCTGGCTGGCTGGCAGGTCGGCGGGGAAGGGGGTCGGGGTTGCTGGTGCGTAGGCCGGAAACGGATCCGGTTCAGCCGCCAGACAGGCCTGGACCCTGGCGATCAGTTGGCGGGTCGGTACCGCGATCGGCTCGCCGAGGAAACCGGAACGGATGTCCTGCTCGATCGCATCGACGAATTGGCGCAGCGTGTCACCACCGGCCAGGATCAGTTCGATCACGCCCCGCTCGATCGCCAGTTCGCCCCTGCGGGCCGCATCGAGCAGGGATTCGAGAATGTGGGCCAGATCCTTGATCGGGACCAGCCCGAGAAAACCCGCACCCCCTTTGAAGGTGTGAAAGGCGCGGAACACCTGATTCAGGGTCTCCCGATGGTCGGGGTTCTCCTCCAGGATCAGCAGGCCCTGCTCAATCTGGGAGAGCAGATCCCGGCCTTCGTTGCAGAATTCGTTGAGCAGTTCCAGGTCATCGCCGGCCGAAATCGTCAGCGATGCTTCGCCGTCCTCGCCTTCCGGACCCTGGATGGATACGGAATCTGGTGGGGTCTGGGGCTCAAGTGGGCGTTGGGCTTGGGGGCCACGCTCCAGTTGGGTGGGCGTTTCCCCCGCCGCTTTTGTTTGGATCTCGCCCTCGTAGAGGGCCTTCTCCAGGCGCGTATAACGCTCCAGCAGCAATTGACCCTGCCGGTCGTCAAAGCCGCTGGGGCCGATTGGCTGTTGATCGAGCCAACTCTGCAGACTCTCCAGTTCTGATCGGGCGGCAGCGCCAAGGCAACCCACTGGTTGCTGCTGCATCGCCCCCAAGGCCAGCCTCAGGGCCTCGATGCTGGCCGGATCCAGTTGCACAAAGGCCAGTTCCGTGGCCACCTGCTGCAACAGCAGGTCGATGTCGGGATTGAGCAGCGCCATGGCTCAGGTGGTCACTATCGCTGCTCTGAAAGCCATCGCGGCTCCGGCAAGGATCGTGGCTCAGAAAGGCTCGACCCGAGCCGCGGCGCTGGGCTCGATCGGGCCGGCATGGCTAAGGCACGATTCACGATTCACCGATCAGATGCAGGGACAGCTCCCTGGTGGAACCGCTGCTGCGATGCTCCCAAAGATAAACGGCCTGCCAGGTGCCGAGCAGTAGCCGTCCCCTCTGAAACGACAAACTCAGGCTCGTGCAGGTGAGGGCGGTGCGGATGTGGGCCGGCATGTCGTCCGGGCCCTCATCGTCGTGGCTGTAGGTGCGCAACGCGCCGCGACCGCTGATCGGCTTGATCCCCTCCTGTGGCACCAGGGCCCGTAGATAGGTCGCCAGATCGTGCAGAACCCGCGGATCGGCGTTTTCATTGATGGTCAGAGAGCAGCTGGTGTGTAAGCAAACCAGCGTCGCGACGCCGGTGTCCAGGCCGCTGCCGGCGATCTCCCGGTTCAGGCGAGCGGTCAGGTCCGTGAAGCCCTCGGCCTCGCTCTGGAGCGTCAACCGGCTCAGGGACTGGCGCAGCATGGTCGAACAATCCGGCGGTTTGGAGCGGGGCAGGGGCCGGGATCTGGCGGCAGGATGGCGGCGTCCAAGCCAGCGGCCGCTCCTGATGCCCCAGCTCACCATCCTCTATGACGGCGGCTGTCCCCTCTGTCTGCGGGAAGTGCGCTTTCTGCGGGGCCGCGATCCCCAGGGCGATCAGCTCGGCTTTGTCGACATTGATGCCAGCGATTACGAGCCTCAGGACCATGGCGGCATCGACTACCGCGCGGCCATGGCCCGCATCCACGGGATCACCGCCGACGGTCAAGTGCTGCGGGACGTGGCCGTCTTCGCGCGGGCCTACGACCTGGTGGGCCTGGGCTGGCTCTATGCCCCCAGCCGCTGGCCCCTGCTGGCCCCCCTGATCAACGGGCTCTACGGCCTCTGGGCCGGGGCGCGCCTGCGGCTCACCGGCCGCCCCGACCTGGAAGAGCTCTGCCGTGCCCGCGCTGAGCGCTGCAGTGGCGGGCGCTGCCCCGCCTGAGCCATGCCCTCAGGGAAGGGCGGTCGCTCTGCGATCGCCGCTCAATAAAACTCGAGCACGCGACGACCCAGCCGCACCTCGAGCAGAAGCAAGGTCACGGTCCCCATCAACGCCAGCATCGCCATCACGAAAAGGGTGGCCACCACGGGGGTGAGGTTGAACGGCATCAGGGTCCCCAGAAACAGCGCCGCCACCACGGCCGCCACCAGCAGAAACGACAGGGTGGCCAGCCCGACCGCCCGGGAGGACTGATCCATGCGGCGGCGTTGCCATTTGAGTTGTTGACCCAGTCGCTGGCGCTCGAGCGGGTCGTGATCGGTTTCCAGCTGTTTGAGCTCGATGACGCGATCGACGATGCGGGCCATCCGGCTGGTCAGAACCCCCAGTAGGCCGCTGATCGCCCCGAGCAGAAACACCGGCGTAACCGCCAGTTGAATCGCGCGCGCCAAGCCCTCCACCGGTGAATGTCCCCCCTGGGGAACCAGTGCCGTGGCCAGCCAGGTCGAGACGACCAGGCCAGGAGCAGGGAGCAGCGACAGCCCTGGCGGCATCGAAACGGCGGGCAGCAGAGAAAAAACCGCGGGCCCGACAACAGTGGAATTCACCAGGGCGGGTCCCCAAAAGATCGCGGGCAGGCCGGCGGCGATTGGCAACAGCACGAGCATCGGGATCGCACCATCCCCCAGCTTCTTCACCCTAACGAGCCTGGATCGTGCCCCTGCCGAAGGAACGGATGCGGGGGCAACATGGAGACGACCCGGCCAGCTCCCGCCATGACGTTGATGCACTGCCGCTACGAGGGCGGCCTGCGCTGCCTGTCCGTGCATGAGAGTTCCGGCAAGCAACTGATCACCGATGCCCCTCTCGATAACCAGGGCAAGGGCGAGTCCTTTTCGCCGACTGATCTGGTCGCCACAGCCCTGGCCAGCTGCATCCTGACGATCCTGGGGATCGTGGCCGAGCGCCATGGCATCGGCCTAGAGCCCTGCAGCGCCCGGGTGGAGAAGACGATGACCAGCGAAGGGGTGCGCCAGATTGCACTGCTGGAGGTGTGGATCAGCCTGCCGCCTGGTTTGGGGGACGCCCAGCGCCAGTTGCTGGTGCGGGCCGGCGAGGGCTGCCCGGTCAAACGCAGCCTGGAGGGGACCGTGCCGATGACCCTGCACTGGGAGTGAGTGAGGCGTAGCAGGGCCCAGGGCGCTGTTGGCACCCAGGACGGAACGCTTCCCTGGGTGGAGTGCTGGTCGTGCCTCCACAACGCTGGTGTGATGGATCAGGCCGGGCTGATGGCCCGGAATGCTCCCCTCGACAGAACTTGCCTGGCAAGCTCCTGAGAGGGGCGCCAGCTCAGGGCTGGGACTGGGAGTCGGATGCACGCAGCCCCTACTGATCAACGATCCGCCCATGCTCAAGGCCAGCATCACCATCACCTCAGGGCGGCTTGAGCCCCCAATGCCGCTCAGAAGATGGCTGAGTTTGGCCATCAACTGAGGCGAAGTCGATTCGAGCAAGTCAGCAGGTAGGAATCCCGTTATTGCTGCCTCGATAGGGCTACGGCTTGAATCGCCAAGGCAGCCAACAGGTTTCGCTTCTTGTTTGGAGATTGCGGTGCATCAGGCGGCCTGGGTGCGGCCAAGGGCACAATCCAACCCGGGCCAGGAGCTGGGGCCTGAGCGCAGCCAATGGCCAGGATCTCCACTCCATCCCGGCCAGCCCTTCGGCGTAGCGAAACGCGCCGTGTTCTTGCGCCTTCAGCCTGCTCCTAAGGGGTGCGGCCGTGGCGATTAAGGAAGGCCGCACAGTTCTTGCGGAACAGGGCCAGCACCAATTCCGGGGTTTGCAGTTCCATCCAGAAGGCCTCGGCCTCCAGTCGCTGGTCGGAGCTGGGATAGCGGCTGCCGACCAACTTGGCGTAGTGGGGCGCCATGGTCTGCAGTTCCCGGTAAGTGCGCGGCATCCGTTCATCGGCGATGGCGGTTGAGCCGGTGCAGGACTGCATGATGTGGGTCGATTCGTGGGCCATCACCTCCCACACGGCCTCAAGATCGCCGAGGTCGACGTTGCGTTTGCAGATCACCAACCGGTCAATGCCCTTGCCATCGTTTTCGTAATAGCCGGCATGGTCTGGCGGGCAATGAACTGAAACCACGGTTTCACTGCCGCTGGCGTTGATCAGATTCTCCAGTTTGCGGATGTCCTCCAGGCTGGTGGCGCGAGCCCCTGGTCCCAGCCAGGTCAGCGCTGCCAGCCATCCAGCCAGCACGCTGCTCCCGACACGCCGCATCGATCTGCCCATCTCGGCCGTGGCAACCATCTCCAGACTGGCCAGAGTTAGCCGGCACGGCCACAGCCCAAAAGCACCCGCTGGAATGACTCGTTTGGGGCCTCAGGCCGGCAGCGGCAGGGGGCAGAGCAGTTGGGCCGGTTGGCGGATGGTTCGCCATTCGCCGCTGGCGGTGCTCACATCACAGCCGATCGGGGCCTGACCGGCCTCGGGACCCAGGCCCTCCAACCAGGCGATCGCATCGCGGAGGGCCTCCTCGATCGAGTCGTAGGGAGCGTCCAGGTGGGGATGGGGCTGGTGAAGCCCATCGATGAGCCGATAGGCCCGAGGCGTCAGACAGGCAACGCCAGCCTCGCGGCGGGTCAGGGGTGCCATCAATCGAACCGCAGGTGATTACAGCCTGGAGCCTGGGCCAGTGACGCTGCTGTCACAAAGAACACCAGCCGCTGTGATCAGCCGAGGGCCAGCCATGGCAGACGTGGGTAAGGCTGACCACAGCGCCATTCGACCGTCAAGCTCGGGGACCTGGTAAGCCAGCCATCGCCGCGAACCCCGGGCCTGCCTCAGCTGCGGCAGGCTCACCGCATCCCTGCATCGCCTGACCATGGCCTCCCCGGACCCCACCTCCGCCCACGGGCGCCTGCGGTCCTATCTGCACACCAGCCAGCTGCTGGGATCCATCCACAGCACGCTGTATTACGACCAGAACACCGTCATGCCTCCGGCTGGGGCGCCGTGGCGGGGGGAGCAGCTGGCCCTGCTGGCCCGGCAGATGCATTGGCGCCAGAGCGCTCAGGAGTACGGCGATCTGGTGGCGGCAGCTGAGGCGGAACTGACGGATGGGGCGGACCCGGCAGCCCGGCGCAATCTGGTCTTGCTGCGCCGGGAGCTGGAACGCCAACGGCGGCTCGATCCGGTGCTGGTCGGCCAGATCGCCGAGGCCCAGGCCCGGGGCTACGCCCTCTGGCAACAGGCCAAGGCCGAGCGGAACTTTGCCCTGTTCGCTCCGGCCCTGGCCGAACTGGTGAGCCTGCGCCAGGAGCAGGCCCGGCAGTTGGCGGAACCCCGCAGCTGCTGGGAGACCCTGGCCCAGAGCTTTGAACCGGACGTCAGCAAAGAGCGGCTGCAGCAGCTGTTCCAGCCCCTGCGTGAGCAGCTGCCGCGGCTGTTGGAGCAGGCCGCTGCCCTGCCCCCGCTCCCTCCCCAGGACTGGGATCTGGGTGAGGCGGAGCAGGAGCGGCTCTGCCAGACCCTGCTTCAGGAGTGGGGCTATGACGCCAGCCGCTGCCAGCGGGCCCGCTCCCCCCATCCTTTCTCCAGCACGATCGGCCCGGCCGATTTCCGCATCACCACCCGCATCGTGCCGGGCATGCCCTTCTCGGCTTTCCTGGCCACGGCCCACGAGTGGGGCCATTCCCTCTACGAGCAGGGGCTGCCCCGCAGTGGCGATCACGTCTTCCCCTGGCCCCTGGGTGAGGCCACCTCCATGGGGGTCCATGAGAGCCAGAGCCTCTTTTTTGAATGTCGCCTCGCCAGGAGTGCGGCCTTCGCGGAACGCTGGTACCCCCGATTCGGCGCCGCCCTGGGCCGCGATCCCTGGGGCGATGGACGCCGCTTCTGGCGGGACATCAACCCGATGCGGGCCGGGCTGACGCGGGTCGAGGCGGACGAACTGAGCTACTGCCTGCACATCGTGCTGCGCTTCGAACTGGAGCTGGAGCTGCTGGAAGGGGGACTGCCGGTGGAGGAGCTGCCGGAACGCTGGAACAGCGGCATGGAGCGAATCCTGGGGCTGCGCCCCCGCCACGACGCTGAAGGCTGCCTGCAGGACGTGCACTGGAGCGAAGGGCTGTTTGGTTATTTCCCCTCGTATGCCCTGGGTCACCTGATCAGTGCCCAGTTGAGTGAGGCGATGGCGGCGGAGCTGGGGCCGATCGAGGAGCAGATCAGCGCCGGCCACGAGGCGTCGATCCTGGCCTGGCTGGGACGGAACGTCTGGCCGCTGGGACGCAGCGTCAACGGCGAACAGCTGGTGGAGCAGGTCACGGGCCGGCCCCTGGACTCCCAGGCCTTCCTGACCTACCTCCAGCACAAGCTGGCCAGGCTCGCCGGTTGAGCTGGGGCGGGCTGCCTCCTGGGCCTCGCCCTGCACGGCGCACCCAGGGGACCCAGTCCTCCGCCTCGGTGCCGAGCGGAGGCAGCACCGCCGTGGCAGGGCCCTGGCTGGCACGGCCGGAGCGGGTGTTTGGGGGGCACTCCTTAGGATGCCGCAGCGATTCCTGAGCCCATGGCGAACATCGACCACGCACCGAGCCGCACGATGCTCAATCTGTTGCACGTGCTGCCCGCCTTCGCCGATGAGAGCGAAGGACGGCTGAACGCCATCGTGGAGCTCAACTCCAACACCATCAACAAATACGAGCTGATCACCGAAACCGGCCATCTCAAGCTCGATCGGGTCGGCTATTCCTCCCTGGCCTACCCGTTTGCCTACGGCTGCATTCCCCGCACCTGGGACGAGGACGGCGACCCCCTCGACATTGAGATTGTCGGCGTCACCGAGCCGCTGGTGCCTGGATCACTGGTGGAAGCTCGCATCATCGGCATCATGAAATTCGATGATGGAGGTGAGGTCGACGACAAGGTGATTGCCGTGATCGCTGATGATAAGCGCATGGATCACATCACGAGCTACGAGCAACTCGGAGCCCACTGGCTGAAGGAAACCCAGTACTACTGGGAGCACTACAAGGATCTCAAGAAGCCCGGAACCTGCAAGGTGAATGGCTTCTTTGACAGCCTGGAAGCGGTGCGCATCGTCAAGGAGTGCGAGCAGCGCTACCTCGACACGATCGACGCCAAACTGGTCAACTGAGGCTGTACCGCTTACAACCGCTGCACCGTCCCCCTGCCTTTCCCACCATGTCCGCCTCCCTCCCTGCCTCGCCCAGCAGCCTGAGCCATGGGGCCCGGGCCGCTGTCCTTGGCCTGGGCTGTGGCGCTCTCCTAGGCCTGGCAGGGGCACCGGCCTTCGCCATGGAGGCCCCGCCGGCGCTCCCGCCCCTGCCGGCCGCTCAGGCCCCAGGTGGCACCCCCGGGCTGCCGGTCGCCCGGCCGAGCACCGCCTCCAGCGGCCTCACGCCCAGCGCCACACCCACGCCCCTGAGCCTGCCCGCCCCCAGCACCGCCGCCGTCAGCAACACGCGGCGCATCCTGCTGGAACTTGGTCGCCGCACCATCAGCCTTTATGACGGCGACAAGGTGCTCGGCAGTTGGCCTGTGGCCATCGGCGACCCTGCCACCCCCACCCCCACCGGCAGCTTCAAGATCCGGAACAAGGTGGTCAATCCCCAGTACCAGAGCACCAAGAGCGGCAAGAACAATCCCACCATCGGCCCCAACGGCCCCCTGGGCGATCGCTGGATGGGCTTCCATACCACCGCCACCGATCAGTTCGGCATTCACGGCACCCCTCCGGCATGGGCCTGGGCTGTGAACACCAGGGCGGCGGTGTCCCATGGCTGCGTGCGCATGCTCAACCCCCATGTGCACGCCCTGTTCGACCAGGTGGAGGTGGGAACCCCGGTGGTGGTGAAGAACTGAAGTTCGATGGGACAGGCCTGAGATGCGCACTGCCGCATCGAAAGCTGGTCCGTCGGAGCGACTCCCGAAGAGATTCTGCAGATCAGTCCCCTACCCCTGGTGTTGTCTGGGTACAAACACCTAAGGTCATTCGATTGCAGCAGGCGGCGAGGCTTCAACGCCGTCACTTCCATGTCCCAGCCCCTCAATCACACCACCGATCAGCTCAACAGCACCGCCCTGAAATGGGGCCGGGACGGAGAACTCTCCGACCTCGATCTGCAGCGCATCCTGAACCTGCTTTCTCAGGCTGATCCGGTCGCCGAGGCGTTGGTCAGCTCCCGCTTCGACGGCTGAAGCCGGAACTTGGCCGCCAGCGCCCTGGCCATGCCATCGCGGCTGGCCATCCCGCGCAAGCTTGTGATCGGCAGCCCGTTTGCCGGCAGGCCCTGGGGCAGATAGCCAGCCAGATGGCCTGGCACATCGAAGATGGGGATCTGGCGCAGGCCATCGGGGGTGAGTTGATCTTCCAGCTGATCCAGGTGGGAGCTGAGGGGCAGCCAGACCAGGTCGGCGCGGCGGCAATCGATCAGCTGAATCGTCCCAGCCTCGGCGGCGTTGGTGCTGGACAGTCCGCGTTGCAGATCCGCCAGGGTCACCAGTCCAACTGCAGCGCCGCCATCTTCCACGATCAGGCAATGGCCATGGGCCTCGATCAACAGGGCCAGAGCCTCAGCTGCCGGCACCTCGGCCAGCAACACCAACGGATTGAGGGGCTCGAAGGCCTCGGCGACGGATAACCGGGCCAACTGCTCACGCCGTTGTTCTTCCAGCGGATCAGGACCGAGCAGACCTGGATCACGGAATCCCTGCCAGCGCTCCACCAGGGCCGCACTCAGGCCCGCCGCCGCCATCAGGGGAAGCACGATGCGGATGTCGCGGGTCAGCTCGAACAGGAGCAACAGGGCGGTCAGGGGTGCTCGGGCACTGCCCGCCAGCACCGCCGCCATGCCGACCATGGCGTAGGCCGGCGGTTCGGCCACGGGCAGGTTCAGCCAACCCTCCCCCAGGAGTTGGCCGTAACAGCTGCCCAGGACTGCCCCCAGCACCAGGGAGGGGGCGAAGCCGCCGCCGACAAAGCCGCTGGCATTGCTGACGGTGGTGGCCAGCAGTTTGACGCCGAGCAGGGCGAGCAACGTCAGCAGGGGGATGCCCCCGTCACTGCCGAGCAAGGCTTCAATTGTGTCGTAGCCGACCCCCAGGACTTGCGGAAAGGCCAGGGCCATGCCGCCGACAGCGGCCCCACCCAGGGCCGGCGCCAGCCCGGGCGGCAGGCCTTCCACCAGGGCCTGCATGCGGGGACCCCGGCCCGCCGCCATCAGGCTGACCAGCAACCACGACATCAGGCTGGCCAGAACCCCCAGGCCCAGATAGAGCGGCAACTCCAGCAGCGACCGCACCTCGTAGGCCGGCAGCCGCAGGATCGGATCATCCCCCAGGCACAACTGGGTCACCAGCGAGGAGGTGACCGCCGCCACCAGCACGGCCCGCAGGCTGGGCCGGCCGGGGATGGCGCTGAAACTGCCTTCGAAGGCAAAGAACACCCCGGCAATCGGCGCCTTGAAACCCGCCGCCAGGCCGGCCGCCACCCCGGCCGCCACCAGGGCCTTCTGGGACTGGGGCGAGAGCCTCGCCTTCCAGCCCACCCACAGGCCGAGATTGGCGCCACTTTCCACACTCGGCCCCTCAGGACCGAGCGAGGCGCCACTGCCCAGGCTCAGGGAAGCGGCCACCAGCCTCAGCAGCGGCAACTTCGGGGCAGCGGCCTGGGCACCGTCGGCCATCGCCATCAGGCTGGCGAGGCCTGGGCCGATCGTGCCGCCGAGCCAGCGCAACAGTCCCACCGCCAGGCCCCCCAGCGTCGGCACGACTACCACCGGCCAGAGCTCCAGCCAGTCGAAGCTGGCCGGCAGGGCAATGGTTGCCGGTTCCGGCGGCGCCGGGGCTGGGGTGTTCAGCAGACCGATGCCACCGAGACCCAGTTGCAGCAGCGCCTTGAGCGGTGTGCCCGCCGCGGGGGCCACCGGTGGCAGCTCGATGGGCGCCAGTTCGGCCGGGCTGGCCTGGGAGGACGCCCGGCCGACGTCCAGCAACCATTCCACGAAGGGGCCGTAGAGGAAGTTATTGATGAAGCCCAGCAGTTCGTGAAAACCAACCACCGCCAGACCGGTGAGCAGGCCCACCAAGGCTGCCCAGGCCAGCAGATTCCACTGGAAGGGGAGGGAGCGGACCTCGGGGCCGGCCGCTTCAGGCTTCGGGCCGGACGGTTGCAAAAATCTCCTCCAGGATCTCTCCGGCCCCCTGGGCCCTCAGGGACTGGGCCAGGGCCAGACCGATCGCCTCCGGATCCGCCTGGGGCCCCCGGGCCTGGTCACGGATCAGCCGCAGACCGTCGAGGCTGGCCACCATGCCAGTGAGCACCAGCTCATCGCCCTCGAAGTGGGTGTTGACACCGATCGGCACCTGGCAGCCACCTTCAAGTTTGCGCAGGAAGGCCCGTTCGGCCAGGCAACGCAGGGCGGTGGGCCGGTGCTCCAGCACCTTGATCTGTTCCAGCACCGCCTGATCCCCCTGGCGGCATTCGATGCCCAGGGCCCCTTGGCCGACGGCATGAAGTGAGATGGAGGGGTCGATCAACTCATGGATGCGGGCGCCCAGACCGAGCCGGCCCAGGCCAGCTGCCGCCAAGATCAGGCAGTCATAGTCGCCGGCATCGAGTTTTTCCAGTCGCGTGATCACGTTGCCGCGCACATCCTTGAAGATCAGATGGGGGTAGTGGTGGCGCAGCTGGGCCAGGCGCCGCAGGGAGCTGGTGCCGACCACGCTGCCCTCGGCCAGGCTGGCCAGGGTCTTGTCCTGGTGTTTTTCATGCACCACCAGGGCGTCGGCGGGGTCTTCCCGCTCGGTGATGCAGCCCAGCATCAGCCCCTCGGGCAGGTTGGTGGGCAGGTCCTTGAGGCTATGGACGGCGATGTCGGCCTGATCCACCAGCATCTGGGCCTCCAGCTCTTTGGTGAACAGGCCCTTGTCGCCGATCTTGGCCAGGGCCACGTCAAGGATCTTGTCCCCCTGGGTGGCCATCGCCTCAATGCTGATCTCCAGGCCCGGATGGGCCTTGGCCAGCTCATCGCGCACCCAGTGGGTCTGAACCATGGCCAGCTGGCTGCGGCGGGAGGCGATGCGCAGGGTGGTCGCGTTCGCAGAACCGGAGGCTGGGCTGGACATCGGCTGATTTTCGGCAGGAGGAACGGCGAACGGCCCCAACACACGGGGCCGCCGAGCTTCAGCGGGCCAGCCTAGGCCGCCATCGCTGGGCAGCTCCCCCAGGGCCGCCGGACCCTCCGATCGAGGCGCGATCGCTCCAGGGGGGAACCGTCGCTCAGGGGGCCACGAACAGATCCAGGGGCAGGGGCCCCCAGGTGTCCTCCTGCTGGGAGTCGGCCGGCTGGTGGCCGGTGATCAGCAGCCCCTCGCCCAGCCCCTCTTCGGCGCGGATCAGAAAGCGGCCATTGCTCTGGTTGGCCTTGAGGAAGACGCCGCCTCCAGGCTGCTGCTCCAAGCTCTCAGGATTCTGAAGTTCCAGCGCCGGCCAGCCGCAGGCGACCTCACACTGGCGCAGCGCGGTCACGGCCGCCTCCGCACTGGGGGCCATCACGCCGAGGGTGAACCAGGCACAACGCCCCATGGCCAGCTGCAGCTCCTGGCGCAGCATCGATCGCTCCACAAGCGAAAGCGACGGAGCGGTGCGCAGGCCCCGCAGGCTGGTGAGGGTGGGGAATGCGTCGCTCATGGGGAGGGGGGAAGGGAATGGGGCTGGCGCCAGGATGCAATGCAGACCACCAACCAGGCCAGGCCGACGCCGCCACCAGCCAGCAGGTCGGTGGGCCAGTGGGCCCTGGCATAGAGCGTGCTCAGCCAGACCAGCAACACCCACAGCGCCGCACCGAGGACCAGGGGCCGGCGCAGGTGCGGATGGTGGGCCGCCAGGATCACCACCATGGCGCCGTAGAACGCCACGGCGCCGGCCGCATGGCCACTGGGGAAACTGCGGCCGTCCACCTGGAGCAGCTTCTCTGGCGGCCTGGCTCGGTCGAACAGGGGTTTGAGGATCAGGTCCACGATCAGCAGGATGCCAGCCGTGGCCATCACCAACAGGCGCAGATCCTGCCACCAGCGGCGCATCACCACGTAAATCAAGGCGGCCAGCACCAGGAAGGCGGTGAAGTGCACTCCGCTGAGCCGGTAGACCATCAGCAGGCCATCCCCGATGGGCCCCTTCAGATGGTCGCCGAGCCAATGCAGCACCGCCTCATCAAAGAGGGGAGGACGGCGCGGGTCGATCAAGGCGGCCAGGATGGCCAGCAGAACGGCGCACAGGCCGAGCACGAACCAGTCGCGGCGGTGGAAGCTGAAACGGATCACGGTTGCAGATCCTCGCGCCTGACCCGCCAGAGTTGTTGTTGGCCCCGCCGATCCAGGCGCTGCACGGCCCGCTCGGCCAGGCCGAGACCTTCCAGATCGTCAGTGTCCCCAAGCAGCCGCACCGATCGGGTGTCGGGCCTGAGCCCGAGGCCGCCGGGATCGTCCTTGAGATGGTCGTGCAAGCTGCCCTTGCCGGAAAGAAACACCGCCGTTTCGCCGCCATAGAACAGGAAGCTGTAGCGCTTGGCACCCACCACCCAGAGCGGCTCATCCGCCAGGGCCCGGAGCCGTGCCTGGCGCGCCAGCTCCCGCAGCGGCGCCTGACGCTCCCGGTCCAGCAGTGGCGCCAGGGGAGGTACCACCAGGGCCAGGATCGCCAGGAAACCCAGCAGATTTGGCACCCACAGCCAACGCTCACCGTCCGTTCGCCGCAGCAGGACCACCACGGCCCCTGTGGTGACGGCGAGTACCGCGGCCAGCAGCAAGGGCAGGCCAGAACGATTCAGCGCCGTGGCCAGCTCGGGATGGGCTGGATCGGTGGCGGCCCAGTGCGGGGCGATCGCCGCCGCCATGGCAAGCAGGGCCAACAGGGCCCCGTTCACCCACCCGGTCCGCCCCAGCCAGCCGGAAGCCAGCGGCCTGTCAGCGGACAGGGGGCACCAGGCCAAGGCCACCAGGAGACTGCCGGCGGGCACCACCGGCAGGATGTAACCGGGAAGTTTGGTGGCGGCGGCGGAGAAAAAGGCCACGATCAAGGCCAGCCATAGGAGCAGGAACAGGGGAAGTTCCAGGGCCGGATCCGCTGCAGCGCCTTGCCAGCTGCCCAGCCGCCAGAACCGCAGCGGCGCGATGGCCGCCGGCAGAAACAACGACCAGGGCAGCAGCAGCAGCAGCAGGCAGGGCAGGTAATACCAGGGTGGACCGGGATGGTGATACAGAACGTTGGTGAAGCGCTGGATGTTGCTGAAGCCCAGAAAGGCCCCCAGGAACGCCACCCCATTGGCCTGGGCCGCCGCCGCGTACCAGGGCATGGCCACCCCAACGAACAGGGCCAGCATCGCCAGCAGCTGCCGGGGCCTCAGCCAGATGCACCACTGGGCCGTCAGGGTCAGGAACACCACGATCACCAGCCCGGGCAGCAAGAGCCCCACCGGTCCTTTGGCCAGCACCGCCACCCCACAGAACAGGGCGAAGGCCACCCTGCCCAAGGGGGCCAGAACAGGATGGTGCCGGTGGCGGTGGGCCAGCAGAAAGCCATACAGCGCCAGGGTGATGGCACTGGAGAGAAACATGTCCGTGGTGGAGGTACGGCCCCAGCCAACCCAGCCGGGGGTGGTGGCCAGCACGGCGGCAGCCAGCAGGCCACGCCCCCAGCGCAGCGCCGGTTGTTCCCCCGGGGGCGCCCAGCTGTGGATCAGGGCAAACGTGGCCACCACCACCACCGAGGCCGCCAGGGCCACGGGCAGTCGGGCGGCCCACTCGGACACCCCGAAGACCTTGAACGAGAGTGCGACCATCCAGTACCCCCAGACCGGGTAGTCGAAGAAGTGCCCTCCGTTCCACCAGGGGGTCACCCAGTCGTCACGCAGCAGCATCTGATGGCCGACTTCCACAAACAGGGCTTCGGTCTTGTCGGTCAGGCCGAGGCTGCCGAGTCCCTGGAAGAACGCCAGCCAGCAGATCAGACCCAGGGCCAGGCCCACCAGCCAGGCAGCTCGGCGGGGATGGCGCTGCCAGAACCCCGCCAAGGGGGCTGAAGCGGTGGGGTCAGTGGCCATGGGGTCAGTCACCATGGGATGCCGCCCACCGTACGAACGGGCAACTTAGGAGCCAGCCTGAACGGAGCCTCTCCCCATGGCCGGGAGGCGTCTGCCCCCCCTCTCCCCGCGGTGTCGATTCTCCCGACCAGCGGCAGGGCCTGGCGATCCAATGCCGAAGAGGCTGCCGCGACGGCCAGAGCTCGGATCCCTATGGGACCAGGGACTGGAACAAGGGCCAGGAGGGGGAATGGCGAAGCCGGCCCAGCCCTTGGAACAGGACAGGAGCCCCGGTCAGGGGCTGTTCCACACAAACTTGGAGGAAGCGGCGTAATTCCAGACGAACACCACGACGATCCCGGCCAGCTGGGCCAGGAAGGTGTCACGGGAAACGAGGCTGTAGAAGGCGGAGGCGATCCCCACATTGGCCAGCACGGGCAGGGAGGCCACCACCAGGAACTTCAGCAGGCCGCGCACCAGGGCCAGGCCCTGTTGGCGTTGGAAGCGAAAGGTGAGGGCGTTGTTGATCAGATAGTTGGAGGTGGCCGCCACCACCACCGCCGGCGGCAGGGCCTGGTCGAAACGGAGTCCCACGGTCATCAGCAGACTGTTGACGGCCAACTGCACGACCACGCCGCTGGCGCCGACCAGGGCAAAACTGATCGCCCGCCGCGGCACACTGCGCAACAGAAAGGTGTGGAGAATGGAAACCCCCAGATCCCAGACAATGGCCAGGTCCAGTTTCGAATCGCCGGCAATCCGGGCCTGAAAGCTGAGCGGCACTTCGGCCACCTTCAGTCGCCCACCACTGATTGCCAGCAGTTCATAGAGGAATTTGAAGCCATTCACGTCAACACGGCGCACCAGGGGCAGCACGTTCTCGGGACGCACCGCAAAGAAGCCGCTCATGTAATCGGTCAGTCGGCGATAGCGCGGCAGGCTGAAGCGGGCAATGGCATTGGCCCAGGTGGAGTTGCGCTCGCGTTGGTCGCTGAGGCCGAGGATCTCAGCTTCGGGATGGAAGCGGCTGCCAATGACCAGATCGACGTCGTTGTCGAGCAGGCAATTCACCGCCCTGCCCACGGTGGCAGGTTCGTGCTGGCCATCACAGTCCATGACCACCACCAGATCACCGGTGGCATCCAGGATGCCCTCCTTGATGGCACTGGAGAGTCCGGCCCGCCCGACGCGCCGGATCAGGCGGATCGCGGGGTGAAGGTGGGCCAGGCGGCGCACTTCCTCGGCCGTGCCGTCGGCGGAATCATCATCGACGAAGAGAATTTCGAGATCGAAATAATCGCCAAGCGAAAGGAGTTCGTTGACGATCGTCTCGATGTTCTGGCGTTCGTTGTAGGTGGGCAGCACCACCGACAGTCGCAGGAGCGGAGCCTGAGGAACGGGTAGAGGATTCACGCCCCAGCAGCCGTAAGAATCGGACCTTACTTAATGTACTCCTTGAGGACGCCGTTACGGTTGGGGTGGCGCAGCTTGCGCAGGGCCTTGGCCTCGATCTGGCGGATCCGCTCCCGGGTGACGTCAAAGATCTGGCCGATCTCTTCAAGGGTCTTCATCCGGCCGTCGTCAAGGCCGTAGCGCAGTCGCAACACGTCCCGTTCGCGAGGGCTGAGGGTGGCGAGGACACCCTCGAGATCCTCGCGAAGCAGATTCTTTGCCACGTCCTGTTCAGGATTCTCAATGTCGGCCTCAATGAAGTCGCCGAGGCGGGAATCTTCTTCCTTGCCGATCGGGGTTTCCAGGGAAATTGGCAGCTGGGCTGATTTGGCGATGAAGCGAAGTTTCTCAATCGTCATCTCCATGCTCTCGGCGATCTCCTCCTCCGTCGGTTTACGGCCAAACTCCTGGGACAGGGTCTTGGTGGTTTTCTTGATGCGGGAGATGGTTTCGTAGAGGTGAACCGGCAGCCGAATCGTGCGGCTCTGGTCCGCGATCGCGCGGGTGATCGCCTGGCGGATCCACCAGGTGGCATAGGTCGAGAACTTGTAGCCCTTCTCGTGGTCGAACTTTTCAGCCGCCCGGATCAGGCCGAGACTGCCCTCCTGAATCAGGTCCTGGAAGGAGAGACCCCGGTTCATGTATTTCTTGGCGATTGACACCACCAGGCGCAGGTTGGATTGCACCATTTTTTCCTTGGCGCGTCGGCCCAGCATCAGACGCCGCCGGAACTTGATCAGCGGCATGTCAAAAATGGCCGCCCATTCCTTGCTGTCGGGGAAATGGCCCTTATCCGCTTCAAATTCGGCCGCCTTCTCCTCGAGCTCCAGCAGATCGGCGATCTTGCGGGCCAGCTCAATTTCCTCATCCGGTCGCAGCAGACGGATCCGACCGATTTCCTGCAGGTAGACCCGGATTGAATCCTCGGTGTACACCCCCTTGGGGCCCACCTTGATGCTGGCCAGGGCCTTGGCCGACTTGGCGTCCTTCTTCTCAGCCCCGTCGCTACCGCCCAGTTCCAGCTCATCGCTATCCCCATCGGCCTCGGCGCCCGGAGCAACGGCCAGCAACGCTTCGTCGGCGACGTTGGGCTCCGCTGCTGGGCCAGCGGCGGCCGCTTTGGCGGCAGGAGGCTTGCGGGCCTTGCTGGTCTTGGCGGCTTTGGGTGCCTTGACGGCGGCCTCGGCCGTGGGGCTCTTGCGGGCCTTGGGTTTGGGAGCCGACACCACCTCGCCGTCGGCGGTGACGGTCATCAGGATTTCAGGCACCACCGTCTTGGCCGCAGGGGGCGTCTTGGCTGCCTGGCCGCTCTTGCTCGCGGCACCCACAGGGGCGGAAGCACTGGCAGCCTTGACCTTGGCGGCGACGGAACTCATAGCGAATGCGCGGTGAAAACAGGGAGCGAAACGGGGCGGGACATCGTCGCAACGAAACCCAGTAGCCGGTGGCAACGCGAGCCGCTGCCGACCGGAAGACGATGGCCACAGGGCCTTGAACGGTGCTTGGTCAGCCGTGACTGTTGAACCCTGGCGGATGAGCCAAGGTGGTCGGACACCTGAAACCGGAACCGATTAGAGCGATCAGTCCAGGAGTTGGGGTGAGATGCAGCCAGGAGAGTGGACCGTCAGGACATCCGGCCGAGATGCCGGATGCGGGAGTTTTTGGTTGGAAGCCATCGGAGCCGGAGCAGCGCTGTCAGGGGTGGTCGCAGACCTGATGCCGGAATGGGAGCTGGACTCCCGGGCACTCAAAAGGTCTTCCCACTGGACGGAACTCTGCCGGGTTCCGACGGCAGCCAGAACGGCATGCCCAACTTCAACATTCTAGGAATTTGCTGTGACCTTTGCAAGACTGGCCCCAGCAACCCGCAGTCCCGTCCCTTCCGCTCCGCCCCCCTGGCTGGACATCTGGGTGGAAGCCGGCCGGGAGGGCCAGGCGTTCACCTACGCCAATCCCCACGGCCTGACCGTGGCGGTCGGCGATCTGGTGCAGGTGCCGCTGCAGGGACGTCGGCACGCCGGCCTGGTGTTGGCTTGCCATGACGTCCTGCCTCCAGGCCTGGAGGGCAAGCGCATCCGGGCCATGGAGGTGGTGCTGCAGCGGGCGGCCGTGGGGGGTGCCTGGCAGCACCTGGTGCAGGCGGTGGCTGAGGCCTGCCACACCAGCAGCTTTCGCACCCTCAAAAGTGCCTTGCCCACGGGGTGGCTGGGGCAGCGCCCCCGGGGTGGAGGCGGTCGTCTGCTGATCGAGATCGAGCGGATGGAGCCGCCTGCAGGGCCTGGGCCCTCCCCGACGCCGTTGAGCGCCCGCCAGCAGGACCTGCTGAGCCATCTCGAGCGCCATGGTGGCCGTCGTCTGCTGCGCGATCTGCTGGGGGCTGACGGCTTCGGCCGGGGTCTGATCACGGCTCTGGAGAGCAAGGGCCTGGTGCAGCGCACGACCCTGCGCGGCGAATCCTCCCCTGGGAGGGCGTCGACGACCGGTATGGCTGCCGGTGGGGGCGCGCGAGCCGGCCAGCCACCAGCGCTCGAGACCGCTCGGATCGCCAATGCCGCCCAGGCGGCGGCGGTGGAGGCGATCGACACGGCGCCCCCGGGCACCAGCCTGCTGCTCTGGGGGGTAACCGGGGCGGGGAAAACGGAGGTGTATCTGCAGGCGGCGGCCCGCCAGCTGCAACGGGGGCACAGCGTGCTGCTGCTGGCCCCAGAGATCGGCCTGATTCCCCAGTTGCTGGATCGCTGCCGGGCCCGGCTCGGCCCCCAGGTGCTGGAGTACCACAGCGGCATGGGGGACGCGGAGCGCGTGGCGGCCTGGCGCCGTTGCCTGGAGGCGGCTGCAGCGGGTGAACCGATGGTGGCGATCGGTACCCGCTCGGCGATCTTTCTGCCCCTGGGATCCCTGGGCCTGATCGTGCTGGATGAGGAACACGACAGCTCTTACAAGCAGGAGAGTCCGATGCCCTGCTACCACGCCCGCGACGTGGCCCAGCTCCGGGCCGGCCTCGATGGGGCGCGCCTGCTGCTGGGCAGTGCCACCCCTTCGCTGGAAACCTGGAACCGTTGCCGTCGGCCCCTGGCCCAAGGGGGCATCCAGCTGCTGCGCCTGCCCGAGCGGATCGGCCAGCGTCCCCTGCCGCCGGTGCGGTTGGTGGACATGCGCCTGGAGCTGGCCGAGGGGCACCGACGCCTGATCAGCCGGTCACTGATGGGACGGCTGGAGCAGCTGCAGGCCCGTGGTGAGCAGGCGGTGGTGTTGGTGCCGCGGCGGGGCTATCGCTCCTTTTTGAGTTGCCGCAGCTGTGGCGCAGCGGTGCAATGCCCCCATTGCGATGTGTCCCTGACGGTGCATCGCAGCAGCCGCGGCGGCGTGGCCAGCGAATGGCTGCGCTGCCACTGGTGCGATCACCGCCAGGCGATCGACCAGCGCTGTGGCACGTGCGGCTCCACCGCCTTCAAACCCTTTGGCGCCGGTACCCAGCGGGTGATGGAGCAGCTGGCGGAGGAACTGGAAGGGCTGCGTCTGCTGCGCTTCGACCAGGACACCACCCGCGGCCGCGATGGACACCGGCGCCTGCTGGAGCGGTTCGCCGCCGGTGAGGCCGATGTGTTGGTCGGCACCCAGATGCTGGCCAAGGGCATGGATCTGCCGCGGGTGACCCTGGCCGCCGTGCTGGCCGCCGACGGCCTGCTGCACCGCCCGGATCTGCGCTCCTCGGAGCACTGCCTGCAACTGTTGCTGCAGCTGGCTGGGCGGGCCGGCCGGGGTGAACTGCCGGGGGAGGTGCTGGTGCAGACCTACAGCCCCGACCATCCGGTGATCCGCCATCTGGTCGATGGCCGCTATGAGCGCTTCCTAGAGGAGGAATTGCAGCTGCGGCGCCAGGCCGGCCTGGTGCCCTTCAGCCGCGCTTGCCTGCTGCGGTTGGCGGGCCCTTCGGCCAGTGCCACGGCCACGGCGGCCACCAGCCTGGTGGAGCTGGTGCGGGCCGGCGTGGAGAGCCAGGGCTGGGTGGTGATCGGCCCGGCCCCGGCCCCGGTGGCCCGGGTGGCGGGGCGCAGCCGCTGGCAGGTGCTGCTGCATGGCCCGCCGGCGGCGCCCATCCCACTGCCGCCGGAGCTCGAGCTGAGACGCAGCCTGCCCCAGAGCGTCAGCCTGGCGATCGATCCCGATCCCTTGCAGCTGTGAAGGGGTGCCGCCGGCAGGCTTCAGGCAGGCAGTTCCGGCAGGCCGAAACCGAGACGCAGCCTGATGCGCTGCAACAGCGACACCAGCACCAGGCCGAGGGCGATGACAACGGAGCCCAGGCCGAGGCGACTCCAGCGCCAGCACCGCACCTCCAGCACATTGCGCTGGCCGCTGCTCAGGGGCCAGTCGAGCTGGGGCTCCGTGCCCCGCTGCCGAGGCAGGGAGCGGACTGGGAGCGGGGCAGCGGAACGCACCGCCGCCGGCCTCATCGGCACAAGCCGCAGGCTGAGATCAACGCCAGACAGGGGCGGCAACCCCGTGAGATCGACCACCAGCGAGACCCGCTGGCGAACGCCCACCAGCCAGTTGCGCTCCTGCCAGGTCAGATCGGTCAGCGGCGGGCTGACACTGGCCAGCTCGGCCGCGGCGGAGAGACTGCGCGAGAGGGCCGCCAGCGCCTGATCGGCGGGCAGCACGGCTGTGGATAGCACCTGGAGGCCGCCCTGCTGCTCAGATGAAAAGGCGGCAGGCCCGGTTCGCAGAACCGCGGCGAAACGGCGCTGCCAGGGGGTCAGCTGGCCGGAGTCACTGCGGAGCCGATGGCTCAGCTGCAACCGCCCGGGCCCCTCAAAACGCATTTCACTGCTCACTTCCATGCAGCCGCCCAGCAAGGGCACCAGCAGCAGCAACGCCAATAGCACGGCCACCACGGCGGCAAAACCCACAGGGGCTGGTGTGGGGCCGACCGGCGGCGGTGGTTCCGGTGCGGGCCTGTTGCGGCGCCGGCGGGCCGCCAGGCCGGAGCCGCTGCCCTCAAGCATGGCTCCCTGCTGGCCGAGATCGGGCAGGGTCAACGACCAGTTGCGCGGACGCTGCAGGGCCGGAGCCTCCAGCACCATCAGCAGCTCCCGGCCCCTGGCGCGCAGGGTGGGGTCGATGCAGATCTGCAGGCTGCGACAGCAATCGGCGGCCCGCTCGGTCTGTCCCTGTCCCATCAAGGCCGTGGCCATCAGCAGGCGTACCCCCGCTCCCACAGGCGTCGCCGCCCGATGGGCCTCCGCCAGGGGCTCCAGCAGCCGCAGGCTCTGGCCGTACTCGCCGCGATCGATCGCCTGGCGGGCCGAGCTGAGGGCAAGGCTGACCGCCGGATCCAGAGCCCGTTCAGCCACGACCGGATTCCCGAGCTGCCATCAGTCCTCCAGGTGCGTCGGGCTGCCCACCACCATCGTGCCGATGCCGGCCCTGGTGAACACCTCCAGCAGCAGGGCATGGGGAATGCGGCCATCAACGATGTGGGCGGCGGTGACGCCCTGGGCCAGGGCCCGGATGCAGCATTCGGTCTTGGGAATCATGCCGCCGTTGACGACACCGCTCCGGATCAGATCCCGGGCTTCGGCCAGGGTGAGCTGGGCCAACAGCGAATCGGGATCCTCCCGGTCCCGCAGGATGCCGCAGGTGTCGGTGAGCAGGATCAGCTTCTCGGCCTCAAGGGCGGCCGCCAGTTCACCGGCCACGGTGTCGGCATTGATGTTGTGGGCCCTGCCGTGGAGGTCCGGGGCAACGCTGGAGATCACCGGGATGTAGCCACCGTCCAGCAGGGATCGGATCACGCTGGAGTTGACCGACGCCACATCTCCCACCAGACCGAGGCTGCCGTCGCCGTGGGTGCGGGCCTGCAGCAGGTTGCCGTCACTGCCGCACACGCCCACGGCGCGGCCGCCGACCTGGTTGAGGCCATTGACGATCTGCTTGTTGACCTTGCCGACCAGCACCATTTCGACCACTTCCATCGTGGCCTCATCCGTGATCCGCAGGCCATCGCGGAAGCGGGCCTCAATGCCGACCCGGGAGAGCCATTGGTTGATTTCGGGGCCGCCGCCGTGGACCACCACCGGCTGGACGCCTACGCAGGCCAGCAGGGCCAGGTCGCGGAACACGGCATCGCGGAGGTCCTCCCGCACCATGGCCGCTCCGCCGTACTTGACGACGATCGTGCGACCGTTGAAGCGCTGGATGTAGGGCAGGGCCTCGCTGAGAACGGAAACCCTGAGGCTGTCTTCGGGACTGACGTGGGGATCGGAGCTCAAGGGGTCAGGCGGCAGGGTAGGGGACGTCGGGGAGCAGGGACAGGCTGAGGCGGCCGCCGGAGCCCGGGATCAGTTCGGCCTTCAGTCCAGGGCCGAAGAAGCGCCCAAGGCGATCCTGGCGCTCCTGCCAGCGGGCCAGGGGGACCCCACGGCAGGCAAAGGCCAACCGCAGGCCATAGGCGCCGTGGCAATCCAGCTCTTCCACCGACTCCAACTGGGGTGGCTCGTCCTCGTCCCAGAGCTTGAGGGCTTCCAGGGAAGATTCCAGATGGGCCTTCTGGCCGTAGCGCCAGCGGGTCACATCCGCCAGCAGCTTGCGCAGGGGCTCGCTCTCCGGCAGCTCCCGCAGCGCTTTGAACGTCTGGGGAGGGCTGATCCGGGTGGCCGGCGGCAACTCGGAGGATTTCAGGGCCAGCCCCCCCAGCAGGATCGGAATCCCGTAAAAGATGGTTGGAAGGCTGAGGTTGGCGTTGTCGCCGAGGTAGGCGATCGAGCCGATCACGGTCAGCACGGCTCCGGCGATCGTGACGAGACTGCCGGGAGAAGTCAGGGCTTGCATCGGTCCATCTTCCAGCAACAGGGGACCGAGGCGGGCCCCGCTGGGCCGATTCGGCGGCCGCCGCCCGCTCCAGGGTGTGGCCTGCCAGGCCGGCAGCCCGCCCTCGCCGGGTATCCGGCCAGTGGTGCAAGGGCGGTGAACCGGCCCCTCCGCCAAGGGTTGATCCGGGCCGAGAGGCCAGATCGACGCCCTGCAGATCCCGAGGCACAACGTCAAGCCGTGCTGGTGGGTCAGGCCATCAGCGGCCAGACTGGGGAGACGGACGCGCAGCATCTCGAACCCCGGTTCTCCGCCCGGCGCTCCCCAACACGCCGCCGGCCCCCCAGGGTCAGCGGCCTGAGACCCCAGTCCTGCGCTTCTGCCGCCCCACCCTGCGCCGTTCCGACCTTCCCCCAACGATGCATTCCGAGCCAGCCCAACCGGTCGCCGAGCCCACCGATCACGACGATTCAAGCGATCGGAGCGCCGCTGCGAACCCAGCGGCTGCCGAGGAGGTCCCGGACACCGCCGCCTTGATTGAACAGCTGCGTCAGGACCGTCTTTGGCTGCTACGCCAGATCGACAGCGGTCAGTGGGGCGAATGGCGGCTCGATCTGGCCGCCCTGGAACGGGAACTGGGGCAGCTGCTGGAGCAGGCCAACGAGCGGTTGATCGGCAGCTGAATCGAGCCTCTGGCGATCAGAAGGGGATGTCGTCGTCATCGGCGAACTCCTCCGGGGGCACCAGAGGAGCGCTGTTCCAGACGGCCGGCTCGGGTGCTGGCGTCGGCGATCCGCTCGGGGCCCCGCCCGCGGCAGCGGGACTGGGGGGCGCCGGGCGGCGCTGGGGGCTGGCAGGCGCTGGGCGAGCGGACGGGTATCCCGAAGCGCCCCCGCGGGCAGTGGGCTCGGCCGAAGCGGGACCAGCCCCATAGCCACCGGAACCGGCTGCGGCCTGGGCCTCGACGGCCCCGAGCGGATGCAGTCGCGCCAGGGTGAACTCAGCTCGTTTTTCCTTGATGCCGTCCTGGCGGCTGACCGTGTTCATGCGCATTCGCCCCTCCAGCACCAGGCGTTGCCCCACCCGAACCCGGTTCTGCAGGTCCTGGGCCAGATTGCCCCAGCCCACCACCTTTAGCTGGCCCGGAGGATCATCGGGGCGCAGCCCATCGAAACGCACGGTCATCTCCGCCACCGGCGTCTGGTTCTCCTGGGTGTAGCGAACCTGAGGTGCCTCCAGCACCTCCACTTCAAGCAGACAGTGATTCAAGCCCCAACCAGCCGACGGCACGTCCCATCCTGATGCACGTGCCCTCGTTTCACCAGAGTGCAGCCCCCGGCCCCGGGCAGGCCCCCTGGCTGTGGCTGCTCGCCGGCACCGGCGAAGGTCCCAGGCTGGCGGCAGCCCTGTTGCAAGCGGGCTGGCTGGTGCGCGTCAGCGTGGTGAGCCGGGCCGCCGCCAGGGCCTATGCCCCCCATCCAGGCCTGCAGCTTGCCGCGGGAGCCATTGGATCGCTCAGCCCGCAGCCGACCCCCCTGGCCGGCGTCCGGCAGGAGCTGGAGCGGGCCCGGGCCCGTCATCAGCCCTACCGCTGGGTGATCGATGCGAGCCATCCCTTCGCCAGCCGAATCACGGCGGCCCTGGCCCAGGCCTGCGGCGAAGCCGGGGTGCCGCTGTTGCGGCTCCGGCGTCCCGAGCTTCCCGGGACCGGCGTGGAGTTCCTGGCCGATCTGGCCGATCTCGAGGGCCGGGTCTGCCCCGGTGAGCGCTGTTTGCTGGCGATTGGCGCCAGGCGCCTGGGGGAGGCGGTGGGCCGCACGCCCGGTGCCCTCCACCATGCCCGGATCCTGCCCCGCCCCCTGGCGCTGCAGCAGGCGATGGCGGCCGGACTTCCGGCTGAACGGGTGGCCTGTCTGCAGCCCCTGGCCAGCGCCAGCGCGTGGGCTGCCGTGGAGGAGGCCCTCTGCCGCCAGTGGCGGATCGAGACGGTGCTCTGCCGGCGCTCTGGCGGGCCTGGGGAGGCCCACTGGCGCGCCATTGGCCAGGAGCTGGGATTGCGGCTGCTGTTGCTGGAGCGGCCCGAAGAGCCCAATACCTTGCTCAGCCTGCCGCTGGAGCTCTTGCTGGAGCGGGTGGGAGCGGCCCCTGACTCGCATTGCGGCGGCGGCAACGGCTGGGGGCACCCCTGAGTCTCAACGGCCACCCGGTCTTCTCATCACGACACTCCTGCCCTTGTCGCCCGCGCCTTGGAACAGCAAGGAGGGGGGAGCCGTTCGCACGGGTGTCCCTGGCCGCCACGGCCGTTGCTGGCTGGAATGGGGGGCTGGAAGCCCCTCAGCCATGGTCCCCCCTGAAGATCCACCTTGCCGCCTCAGCCTGGTGCTGACCAGCGAGGGCAGTGCCGAACGGGCTGAGTCCCTGGCCCGGGAGTTGGTGCAGCGGCGGCTGGTGGCCTGCGCCAGCCTCTGGCCGGTGCGCTCCCACTACCGCTGGCAGGGAACGCTGGAGAGCAGCGACGAAGTGAAACTGCTGCTCAAGACCAGCCCCGACCATCTGGCCGAGCTGCACGCCGTCCTGATGGAGCTCCACAGCTACGAAACGCCGGAATGGATTCACTGGGAGGCCGGCAGTGGCGGCGGCTATGGCCAGTGGTTGGCCGAACAGCTCAGCCCAGGTGACGGGCCACCAGCTCCGCCAGGGAGCCCTGGGGACGGGGCCCCAGCTGGGTGACCACCTGGCCGGCACAGAGGGATCCGAGCAGGCCGCAGCGTTCCAGGCTCTCGCCGCGGGTGTAACCGAACAGGAAGCCGGCGGCATAGAGATCGCCGGCACCGGTGGTGTCCACCAGTTCACCCAGGTGAACGGGCGGCACCACGATCGTTTGGTCGCCGCTGAGCACCCATGAACCCTGCTCACTGCGGGTCAGGGCCGCCACCTTGCAGCGACCGCGCACCTGGTCGGCGGCCTCCTCGAAACTGGCGGCTTTGTAGAGCGAGGTGATTTCCATCTCGTTGGCGAAGAGCACATCGACATGGCCATCGACCAGCTCCTGGAAGCTCTGGCGATGGCGATCGACGCAGAAGGCATCCGACAGGGAGAGAGCCACCTGGCCGCCACTGGAGCGGGCCGCCTCGGCCGCAGCGATGAAGGCGCGCTTGGCCTCGTCGCTGTCCCAGAGATAGCCCTCCAGATAGAGCACCTCGGCCTGCCGCACCAGCTCCAGATCGAGATCGGCCGGATCGAGCCCCACCGAGGCGCCGAGATAGGTGCACATCGTGCGCTGGGCATCGGCGGTGACCAGGATCAGGCAGCGGGCCGTGGAGGGCCCCGTGCTGGCCGGCGGTGTCTCAAATCGGGCGCCGACGGCGCGGATGTCGTGGCTGAAGATTGCCCCCAGCTGGTCATCGCGGACCCGGCCGATGAAGCCCGCCCGGCCCCCCAGCTGGGCGATGCCGGCCAGGGTGTTGGCGGCCGATCCACCCGAGGTCTCCAGGCCGGGGCCGACGCTGGCGTAGAGGCGCTCCGCCTGCTGCTCATCGATCAGGGCCATGGTGCCCTTGGTCAGGTCGTGCGCCTCGAGGAAGGCCTCATCGGCCTGCACCAGCACATCGACGATGGCGTTACCGATGCCGACGACATCGAGGCTCTTGGAGGCGGAGGTGGAGCTGGTCATCAGGGTGGGGGAGAACTGGAAAGGATGGATCCTGGCGGCCACCGCTGGCGCTTCACAGCGACGGGAGACGCAGGATCAGGGAGGTGGGAACCACTCTGGCGGCTTAGGGACCTGAGTCCTCGCCATCGGGTACCTGGCCAGGGCCAGGCGGCAGGAGCAGACGCCGATCGACGATGGCCTTGGCCGCGTCGCGTTGGAGCGGTGCGTTTCAGCGGAGCCTTAGGCGGGAGCTTGACAGCAAAAGCTTCAGACGCGTCTGCCCAGCCATGGGATCGGGAGTCCCGGGGCTGGGCCCGCTCAGGCGCTCAGCAGGGCCCGCTTGGGACCATGGATCGGATCCTCGACGACTATCGTCTGAACCCGCTGGGCGCCCAGGGAGACGATCGCGATCGGTACCTCCATCAGCTCGGCCAGGAAGCGCAGATAGGAGCGGGCCGTGGCCGGCAGATCGTCGAGGCTGCGGCAATCGGCGGTGGAGCACTGCCAGCCTGGGAGGGTCTCGAAGATGGGACGGCAGCGGGCGAAATCCTCAGCGCTGCTGGGGAAGTAATCGATGCGCTCGCCGTCGAGGTCATAGGCCACGCAGACCTGGATCTGGTCCAGTTCATCGAGCACATCGAGCTTGGTGATCGCCAGGCAGTCGAGGCCGTTCACCTGCACCGCGTAGCGGCCGATCACACCGTCGAACCAGCCGCAGCGACGACGGCGGCCGGTGGTGGTGCCGAACTCGCCGCCCCGGTCGCAGAGGTGGTCGTTGAGGCTGCCCTCCAGTTCGGTGGGGAACGGACCTTCGCCCACCCGGGTGGTGTAGGCCTTGGCGACGCCGATCACCCGGTCGATCAGGGTGGGCCCAACCCCGGCACCGATGCAGGCGCCACCGGAGACCGGATTGGAGGAGGTGACGAACGGGTAGGTGCCGTGGTCGAGATCCAACAGGGTGCCCTGGGCGCCTTCGAACAGGATGTTCTTGCGGGCCCGGGCGGCCTCGTGAATCGTGCGGGTGCAGTCGACCACGTGGGGTGCCAGGCGCTGGCCGTAGCCGGCGTACTCCTCGATCACCGCATCGGCATCGAGGGGCTCAAGGCCATAGACCTTCTGCAGCAACTCGTTCTTCTCGGCCAGGGGGCCGCTGAGGCGATCCCGCAGCCGGGTGGCATCCAGCAGATCCAGCACCCGGATGCCATTGCGCTCGGACTTGTCGGCGTAGGTGGGACCGATGCCGCGGCCGGTGGTGCCGATGCGGCGATCGCCGCGGCGCTGCTCCATCGCCTGATCCAGCAGGCGGTGGTAGGGCATGGTCACGTGGGCCGTGGAGGCCAGCTTCAGGCCCTCCACGTCGATGCCGTAGCCCAGGAGCATGTCCAGCTCGCCGAGCATCACCTTGGGATCGACCACGGTGCCGGAACCGATCAGGCAGGTGGTGTCGGCGTAGAGGATGCCGGAGGGGATGAGGTGGAGCTTGAGCACCCGATCGTCCACCACGATCGTGTGGCCGGCGTTGACGCCGCCCTGATAGCGGACGACGACGTCGGCGGAACGGCTCAGCAGATCGGTGATCTTGCCCTTCCCTTCGTCACCCCATTGAGCACCGATGACGACAACGTTGGCCAAGGACACAGCGGCCCGTAGCCGCTTCAGAGCACAACGTGAGAGCCTCTCAGATCAAGGGCCGTTTCGTCAAAAGATCGTGATCGATCAGGCCATCAGGCCCCGCGGACAGCTCCGCTCTCGGCCATCTTGAGCTCCTTCTCCAGCCGTGCCCGCAGGGCGTCGGGCAGGGGGCGGTTGGCGTAGGCGGTGTAGTAGGCCGCCAGGGAGTTGAGGGCGGTCTGCATGGTGGTGAACGAACCCAGACCGTTCACATCCCGGCGCGGCCGGTAGCGGGCGACGTAGTCCTTGATCAGGTTGCTGGCCTGGTTTTCCGCCTCTTGGCGGCCGGGATCATCCTGGGCGATGGCGATGGTGCTCAGCAGGCTGGTGGCGACGTTGACGGTGTCGTCGACATAGTTGCCGCTGAGGGCGCTGGCGCCACTGCAGGCGGTCAGGCTGATGCACAGGACCAGTGCCATGCAAGCCGCGAACAGCGGACGGACAAGGCTTCGGCGCAGAAAAGCAACCATGGCGGATCCAAGGGAGTGGCCTGGATCCTAGGGGTGGCCGCCGGAGGGCCAGCCAACGCCGTCATCGACTGGGGGGCTTGCGCCCTCCCCCAGGAGCGCTGTCGCGGCTGTGCTCAGGCCCCGACCCCGTCCCCCATGCGGCCGCGGCCGATCTCCAGCTCCAGGACATCCCGCACGGCACTGGCGGCGAGCTCGCGCTTTTCGCCGCCGGCACGGCAGACCAGTTCCACCTGGCCGGTCGCCGCACCGCGACCGACCACCACACGCCAGGGGATGCCGATCAGATCGGCGTCCTTGAACTTGACCCCGGCCCGCTCGGAGCGGTCATCGAGCAACACGTCCAGGCCGGCGGCGTTCAACGCGTCATACAACGATTCGGCCAGTTCCACCTGGACCGTCTCCTGGGTGTTGGCGATGACCACGATCACCTCAAAGGGGGCGATCGCCACCGGCCAGCAGATGCCGTCGCGGTCGTGATGCTGCTCCACGGCGGCCTGGGCCAGGCGCGAGACGCCGATGCCGTAGCAGCCCATCCACAGGGCCTCGTCCACTCCGCTCTCGTTGGTGAAGCGCGCCTCCAGGGCTTCGGAATACTTGCGGCCGAGCTGGAAGATGTGCCCCACTTCAATGCCCCGGGCTGCCTCCAGGCACTGGTCTGGATCGTGCAGGCAGCGATCACCGCTCTGGGCGGCGCGCAGATCCAGGGGCTCCGGCCGTAGGGCCAGACCCTCCCAGCTGGCGCCGACGCGGTGACTGTCGGAAGCATTGCCGCCGCAGACAAAGGCCTTGAGCTCGACGGCGGTGCGGTCGGTCAGCCGCAAAAAGCAGCGGGCCAGGCGGGTGGGTGGGGTGCCGGCCGCGGCCGCGCCACCGGCTGCACCGACCTGAATGGTCGGGTCGTGGGCGAGGACCCCATCCGCCAGATCGGGGCCGAGATAGCCAAAACTGATCGCCCCCAGATCCAGGGGCAGCTTCTCGCTGCGCACCAGATCGGCCGTCAACGGATCGATGGACAACAGAGCGCCGTGCTCCGCCGCCAACTGGGCGCTGACGGCATTGCTCAGCTTCACCTCATTGAGCTGTTGATCCCCCCGCAGGCTGACTAGCAGGGGCTGGCGCAGGCCATCTGCGAACCGGGCCAGCAGCAACAGCACCTTGACCAGCTGGCTGGCGTCGAAGCCATGGGCCGAGCACAGCTGCTCGATCGTGCTCTGGTTCGGGGTGCTCAGGAGTTCTCCGGCGCCAGCGGCCCTGGAGCCACCCGGGAGGGGCACGGCTGCCGCGGGCAGGGAGACCGCCCGCTCCTGGTTGGCGGCATAGCGGCCATCGGCACTGGTCAGGATCAGATCCTCGCCGGCTTCAGCGGTGACCATGAATTCCTGGCTGGCGGAGCCGCCGATGGCGCCGCTGTCGGCTTCCACCGCGACAGCCCGCAGACCGCAACGCTGAAAGATGCGCCGGTAGGCCCGATCCATCGCGGCGTAGGTCTGGCGGAGCGACGCCTCGTCGGCGTGGAAGGAATAGGCATCTTTCATGATGAATTCCCGGCCCCGCATCAGGCCGAAACGCGGCCGGATCTCGTCGCGGAACTTGGTCTGGATCTGATACAGGTTCACCGGCAGCTGGCGGTAGGAGCGCAGCAGTTCGGCGGCCAGGGTGGTGATCACCTCCTCGTGGGTCGGGCCGAGACCGAGCTCCCGGCCCTGGCGGTCGGTGAGGTGGAACATGATCCCCTCCCCATCGGTGTAGCCAGCCCAGCGGCCGCTGCGCTGCCACAGATCGGCGGGCTGGAGCTGGGGCAGGAGCGTTTCGAGGGCGCCGGTGGCGTCCATCTCCTGGCGCACGATCGTGGAGATCTTTTGCAGCACCCGCCAGAGCAGGGGCAGATAGGCGTAGATGCCCGAGGAGATGCGGCGGATGTAGCCGGCCCTGAGCAGCAGCTTGTGGGAGGTGATCTCCGCCTCCGCGGGGTCATCGCGAAGCGTCACCAGCAGCAGGCGGGAGACGCGCATGGAGGCAACGACAAACACAGGATCGGACGCTATCACCGACGTCAGGAGCAGGCCTGGCAGGTGTCCCCGACCAACAATCCGGCTCGAAAACCTCTGCTAGCGTCCCAGCCTGATCCAACCCGTCCCACCACCGTCTCATGCTTCCTCCCGCTGCTCCGACCTTCTCCACGCCGGTCGGCCAGGCAGAGGTAGGGGACTCCGCAAGCTCGGCCCAACTGTTGGCGGGGCTGATCCAGGGCGAGGGTGCCGAAATCGGTGATGCCTTGGTCGGCATTGATGATGTGCAGAAATCCCTGAACCGGTCGCGCGCCTCGGTGTACCGCTACACCAACACCGATCCCCGCAATCTCAATCCCCCGTTCAATCCCCGCAAGCTGAACCCCGAATACCGCAGCGACCAGAAAGAACCGCTGCTGTTCCACCCCAACGAGGTGGCCCGCTTCGCCCGCGATGTCCTTCGCATCAAGGAGGTCACCGTCGAGGTGCTCAATTCCCCCTCAACCGCCACCCAGGAACTGCTGGGTTCGATCCTGGAGGAATTGCGCGCCATCCGCCAGCGGCTCGATGGCATGGAAGGGGCCCCCACCAGCATCAACATCCATCGCCAACAGCACAATCAGGCTCGCCCTGCCGCCTGAGTCCAGTCCATCCGGTCCGGCGATGGGAAGGTTCGGATCTTGCGAGCTGTGCTGCTGCTCGAAATGGTGCCACTATGGTTTGCACCTCTGTTCGTTCAATGAGGTGGAGCCCATGGTTGGCTCCACCAACACATGGAGCAAGCCTTAACCCAATCCAGCCGCCCCCATCCGGTTCCCGTTGTCAACCGGACGCCCCTCCAGGCTGTAGACCATCCCACCAACAGCGCCGGTCCGTCGGTCGCGTACCTGCCGGCGCCCAACACACCCTGCGCCCGCCCTGCAGGTGAAATGCAGGCCGATGGCTGCGCTTTCACTGATTCTGGGTCGGGCTCCAGTGGATCCGATGGTTCCGTGGTCCAGGGCCATGACGATGGGGATCCGGGAGACGAAACGCCGGGCCGAAGTCCCCGGCGGACAACGACGCATCCCGCCAGCGCGGCTGAAGTCAGCTCCCGGTCGATTGCATCCCGCGAGCGGACCATCGCCGAGCCCCATGCCCTGCTCGCCGGCAGCAACGATCCGCTCGGCGAAGGCCTGGGACTGCTCGCTGGCATGGCCATCGGCCTGCTGACACTGGTGGTGCCCCTGTTGAGTGTGGTCAACGATCGCCAGGCCATTCCGGCCCTCTCCGAGGTCGAGACCCACTTCCATTCCAGCCGCCAGCCCTGAACGGCTGCGGGCGATGACGGCCCGCGACCGAGTTGCTCCGTCCTGAATCCCGGCCGCCTGATCCCCACCCGACCCAAGGCAGGCCTGAGGTTCTGGCGAGGGCAAGCGCCTGCGTTCGGAGTTCCGGTGGAGGCGCCGGATCCTGTCTAAGCCTGGGTCATCGCAGCATGGATCGCCCTGCCCCCCGTTGGCCGAGTCCAGCGGAAGGCGCCAATCGGGTTGCGGAGAGCGTCCTAGGCCTGGCGCTGCAGCAGGAATCCCTCCACGTCCAGAGCCTTGAACACGAGCGCCGGATCACTGAAACCGGCGGCGTTAACCAGGGCAGTGAGCCGGGCCAGGCCGATCGGGTGCAATCCCTGGCTGAGGGCATCGAGATCCTCATCGGCGGCCGACAGTCCACTGGCCCTTTGAAATCCGAGCCAGGCCTGCTCCACCTGGGCCTGCAGGGGGGATCGTTCCGAGCGCATCAGGTCCACCAGCACCAGTTGGCCGCCGGGCCGGAGGCTGCGGGCCAGGGCCGAGAGGAAGGCGAGTTTGGCGCCGTCATCGGCCAGTGACTGCAGCACCAGCACCGAGAGAGCGCCATCAAAGGCTGCCTGGGCATCGAACTCCTCGACGGTGGACTGGCACCAGGTGATCCCCCCCACCGCTGTCTGGGGGGCATCGAGTCCGGCCTCACCCAGCCGTTGGCGGGCCACCACCAGCATCTCGGCGGCTGGATCGATGGCAGTCAGTTGCCAGTCAGGCCGTTGAGATCGGGCCTCCAGCAGCTCGGCTCCGGTGCCGCAGCCGGCCACCAGCACCTGGGAACCACTTCCGGCCGCCGCCGGCGACGCCGACAGCAGGGCCACAGCTAGCCGCGCCAGGCTGGCGTAGCCCGGAATCAATTGCTGAACGACGAGGTCGTAGCTGGAGTGGTTCAAGGCGATCGCGACGCTCAACGGCGATGCTAGGCACCCCTGCGCAGAGCCTTTCCCCCTGGGGGCAAAGAGCATGGCTGCTTTCATGGCCGACACGGCGTTGCACCCGGAGGCGGGCCTGGTGGGTGGGGGCCGCAGGTGGCGTAAGTTGGGCGGCGCCCTCTCTCCCCCGAATCGACCGTGCCCACCATTCGCTTCGAACGTGAAGGCCAGCAGGTCGGATGCATCGAGGGCGCGAACCTGCGCAAGGCCGCTCTGGACGCCGGGATCAACCCCTACACGGGGCTCAACAACTTCAACAACTGCGGTGGCATCGGCCAGTGCGGCACCTGTGTGGTGGAGGTGCTGGAAGGCGCCCGCAATCTCTCCCCCCGCAGCGATGTGGAGGAGGTGTACCTGGCTGATCGCCCCGCCAGCTTCCGCCTCAGCTGCCGCACCACGGTCAACGGTGACGTGACCGTCCGCACCCGCCCAGCCAACGCCGTCGGCAAGGGCTCCAACAGCCTGGTGGGTGCCCTCAAGGCTCTGGTCGGTAAAAAGTAGTCCTCCCAGGATCAGACCCTCCGGCTGGCCCGCCCAGCCGGACGAGCCTCTCTGCTCCAGCTCCTGTCGCCGACCTTCGCGTGTCCCAGCCCCAGGGCCAGCCTCGCCTTTACAGCTACGGCGCCTGCAGCACCTGCCGCAAGGCCCTGGCCTGGCTGAAGCAGCAGGAGATCGCCGTCGAGGTGATCGATATCACGGTGCAGCCTCCCAGCCCGCAGGAGCTGGAAGCGGCCCTTGAGCAGATCGGCCGCTCCAGGCTGTTCAACACCAGCGGCCAGAGTTACCGGGCCCTGGGGGCCGCTGCGGTCAAATCCCTCAGCGATGGCGAGGCTCTCCAGGCCCTGGCCGCCGACGGCAAGTTGATCAAGCGCCCGTTCCTGATCACGGCTGAGGGCCGTATCAGCACCGGCTTCAATCCCGAGGAGTGGGCTCCCCTTCTGGGCCGGGAGCCTTGACCATCAGCTGATCCAGCTCGGCGATCAGTCCCTCAATGCCCGAGCGGTTGATCTGGCTGACGTAGGTGCCTTTGAACTCCTCCAGGAAGGCACAGAGCAACTGCTGGGAGCGCTCCAGGGCCGGGCCGTTCTCCAGGGCCGCGGCCAGCTCCTCCCAGAAGCGATCGATGAATCGCTGCAGTAGCTCCAACTGCTGATCGTCGCGCCGTCCCAGTCGCTCGCCGGTGGTGCGGGTGAGATCGATCAGGCTGTCGACCACACCGGCCGCCAGCTGGCGACTGAAGCCCTTCTCCACCTGCAACAGCGGCTGCAGCTGGCGCAGGGGCGGTGGCACCATCGCGTTCTGCAGGCTCTGTTGCAGGGCGTGACCCAGCACCCCCTGCAGTTCCGGCGCCAGGCGCGGCGCCACCTGCACCAGGAGCAGGGGCGCCCAGATGCGCACCAGCTCCACCAGCTCGCGCTCGTCATGGTTGATGACCGTCTGGTGGCTGCGCAGGGCCCGGATCCGGTTGGGCCAGCGCCGGGAGCGAATCACCCCCTGGATGCCATCGATCAGCTGCAGGGCCAGCACCTCAAACAACTCCACTGCCAGTAGGGCCACCACGGCCCGGCTGATCACGGCCCGCAGCGGCTCCAGGTTGATCAGGCCGCTGGACTGGAGCCGCTGCACCACCGGCGCCAGCCGCAGCCAGCGCCAGAAGGGCAGCAGTAGCGGCAGATCGATCCAACGCCGCAGCAGGGCCTGGCCCCAGCTCAGACCGGGCAGGCGGCGCCGCAGGCGGATCACCCGCAGCAGGATGTCGAGCGCGAAGACGCTCTGGAACAGCAGCAGGTCGTAGCGCCAGAAATGGTCGGTGGGCCGGCCGTTGTCATCGATGGATCGCCAGTAGTTGGTGGCCACCAGCGGCAGCACCTGGTCCCGCCAGAAGCGGCGATCCCGGGCCCAGGACCCCGTGCTCAGGTACTCGGGATCGAGCAGAACGGCAGCGGCCTGGCGGGCGGAATCGCGGTTGGCCCTTTGGCGCAGGCGGTTCTTGATCTTCTCGAGGGTGCCGGAGGCGCCTGTCGCCTCGAAGGGATTGCTGTCGATCAGCTGGGCGGTCAGCTGGACCTGATGGAGCAGCTGGGCTTTGAGGGCAGGGGACAGGGGCTGGCCGGCGGGATGCTGCTGCAGGCCGGCATCCAGCTGCTCGAAGGCCCGCTGGTAGGCCTCGGTCTCCCGGTGGGGCTCGATGCCCTTGATCGGATCGACCCAGGGGGTGAGGTCGGGAATGACCTGCAGCGGCAGCACCAGGGGCACCGACGGGATTGGATAGAGGTTGCGCTGCAGCCAGAAGGTCCGCAGCGGCACGTAGGTGAGATCAAAGCCGACCCAGACCAGATTGACCGTGGCCCAGATCGCCACGAACCGGTCCCAGTTGCGCCCCAGGCGGTTTCCGGGCCGGGGCAGGGCCTGATGCCAGCGAGGGCGTGCCATCGGGAACGCGACCGGCGGATGCGTGCCTAATCTGCCTGCCGATCACGGTCCCTGCCGCACGAGTGCCTTGAGTCCCACGGAACCCCACAGCGAGGACGGCACCACGAAGCCGGGCGCAACCGGCCACAACCGCAGCGAGGAGAGCCCCTGGGTCTTTTGGCGCAGTGTGGTGATCACCCTGGTGGTGGCCCTCGGCATCCGCCAGTTTCTGCTGGAAGCCCGCTATATCCCCTCCGGCTCGATGCTGCCCGGCCTGCAGATCCAGGACCGGCTGCTGGTCGAGAAGCTCTCCTATCGCAGCCGGGCACCGAGGCGGGGCGAGATCGTGGTGTTCCACGCCCCCCATCACTTTGACCCGGTGCTGATCAGCCAGGGCGGTGGTACTGGTCCGCTGCAGTGCCTGCTGGTGAATCTGCCCCTGATCGGTGCCCTGCCCGACGTGCAGCAACCGGCCTGCGATGCCTTCATCAAGCGGGTGATCGGCGTGCCGGGGGACCATGTCGTCGTCGATCCCCGGGGCCGGGTCCAGATCGATGGCCGCGCCATCCAGGAGCCCTACGTCAAGAACTATTGCCCCGTCGACAACCGCGGCCTCGGGCCCTGCCGCACCCTGGACGCGGTGGTGCCCCCTGGCTACGTGTTGGTGCTCGGCGATAACCGCGGCAACAGCTGGGATGGTCGTTTCTGGCCCGGGGGGCACTTCCTGCCCCAGCGCGAGATCATCGGCCGGGCCTTCTGGCGGTTCTTCCCGTTCAAGACCTGGGGAAGCCTGGCGCCCACCAGCCCTCAGGCCCCCTGAGACCTGAGGCCACCAGGGCCCCCTGGCCGCTGCCTGGGGCAGAGGGGGGATTGGCCGCCAGGGATCCGGTGCGCCGATCTCCTGCCGCGTTCGGGGCCGTGGGATCAAACAGGATCCAGCGCCGGCCGGGGGCCTGCAGGTTGGCGGGCCGGATCCTCAGAAACTCGGCTGGACCCCAGCAGAGGGCCTGCCAGAGCTGCTCGGGTCGCCAGCCGTTCTCCACCACCAGCGCTTGCCAGAGCAGGGGCAGCACCTGACCGTGGCCCGCCAGGCCGGCGCGACGTTGGTCCTGGGGCAGCAGTTGCTCTTCGGCGTCGAGGGCCTGGTGATGAACCGCCACCGCCTGGATCAGGCCATCCGCCAAGCCCTGGATCAGGGCCTGGCGGTCCTGGGGGCCGCCCAGGGAGGGAATGGTGCGCCAGCCGCCATCGGCCGGATTAAGGCGGGCGCTGTCGGCGACCAGATGCCACCAGTGGACACTGGCCGGCGGCGGTGCGGGGTGGCGGGTCAGCCGCGCTACCGCTTCGTGGGTGGAGATGTTCATCAGCCGCAGGGACGCTGCCGGCAGCAGCTCAGCCAGCCCCAGGAGCAGCTCCAGCGGCAGGGTCTCGCTGGCGGCTGGATCCACCGGCCAGCCGGCCCGCAGGGCCTCCACCCGCTCCCGTACAAAGCCCTGCTGACACAGCGAACCATCCCGGGGCGCGAGCAGCACGGGGCGATCGCCCATCTCCGCCAGCCGCAGGCCCCGCTCCAGCAGCGACAGGGGGGGCATCTGGTCACTGCCGGCCAGACCGATGGCTCCAGCTGCAATCTGGTCGCCGTGGCGGGCCAGTTCCTGCTCGCCGCCGTCCTGGCTGAAGCTCCCCCACAGCATCAGCTCCAGGGGATCAGGCCAACGCAGCTCCAGCCGTTCCGGCCGATCACGCCAATCGGAATCCCAGGGCAGCAGGGCCACCGTGCCGTACCCCCCGGCGCTGGCCGCGGCCGCAAGGCTGGCCAGGGTTTCCGCCCGACCCAGCACAGGATCCACCAGGCAGCTGTGGGGATCCACCAGGGGTGGACCCAGCCAGAGGGCCGAACCATCCACCTCCTCAGCGGAAGCAAGTGCCTGGAGCGCTGGGGATGCCCCAGCCGCCGCAGGATCGCCAAGGCTCCGACCGTCCCCAGCGGTTTCGTCCGGGCCGCTGCCCAGCCCCGAAACACCTCGTCCCCCAGCTTGAGCGCCGGTGGCTGTATCGGGCGGAACGTGCCATTCCTCCCGGCTTGAATCAGCGGATGGTCCTTCCGTCGGGCATGGCGCTATCCACTCCAGGACGGCTCCCCTGAAGGCCACATCGGCCCGCCGCGACGGTTGTCCAGGCGCCTCCAGCAGGTTGACCCCCCGCAGCAGGCGCCAGGGCGTGGCCCCGCTCACAGCGCTCCGGCGGCGGTGCGATCGAGCACGCCCCCGAGGTGGGTCGTCAGGTTCATGCAGGTGACCACCGGCATCGCCTCGGCCCCGTTCGGGTAGTCGACGACCGTGACCCCGCCATTGCCCTGCTTGATCGACCAGATGGCCTCCGGCCCCAGACCCAGCAGGGCGCAGAGAATCGTCTTGTTGACGGCGTCATGGGCCACCACCAGCGCTGTCTCGGTCGGATCGAGGCTGCGGGCGATCCGCTGCCAGGTCTCGAGGGAGCGGTCCCAGACGTTCTGGACGGTCTCCCCCTGGGGCATCTGCACCGTGTGGGGCTCCCGCTTCCAGTCGCCGAGCAACTCGGGCCAGGTCTCGGCGATCTCCCGTTCGAGTCGGCCCTCCCACAGGCCATGGCCGATCTCCAGCAGGCCGGTGGTGCTGGTCAGGGGGACGCCGGGATGGTCCAGCAGGATCCGTTCGGCTGTCTGGCGGGGGCGGGCCATCGAACTGGTGTAGGCCCGCTGAATCGGCACCGATGCCAGGAAGGCACGGGCCGCCTCCGCCTGGGCCTGGCCGTTGGCATTGAGCGGAATGTCGATCTGCCCCTGGAAGCGGCCCTCCCGGTTCCAGTCCGTCTCGCCATGGCGTACCAACAGCAGCCGCGGACCGGGGCCGGAAGGGGGCAGGGGCTCACCCAGGTGGGAGGTGCCGTTCAGTGATTCGATCTGGACCTGGCAGCGGCCATGGCCATCCCGTTCAAGGTTGAGCACCGAGATGGAGGCGTTGTCGAGGCGCAGCCGGCGGAAACCGCTGGCGGGCAAGCCCAGGGCCGCCAGCATCAGGCAGCGCAGGATGGCGTTATGGGCCACCACCAGCAGGGTGGCCTGGCTGCTCGGCTCGAGCGCGGCGCCATGGAGGTCCAGCAGCCTGTCCAGGAAGCGCTGGGCCTGCTGCATCAGCTCGGGCAGGGGCCGGTAGGGCGCGCCATCCTGCCGCCGCAATTCCAGGGTTTCAGGCGCCTGCCGCCAGATGCGTTCCTGCTCCGGATGGTTCTGCCGAATCTCGCTGCGCCGCAGCCCACTCCAGGGGGCCAGGTCGATCTCCAGCAGGTCGTCATCGATGTGGGGCTGCAGCGGCACTGGCTGGCGCTCCAGCACCAGCGCCATGGTGTCCCGGGCGCGGCTCAGCGGTGAGCTGTAGGCGGCGGTCAGGGGCAGATCCGCAAGGGCACTGCCGGTGGCTCGCGCCTGGCGGGCCCCCTCCTCGATCAGCGAGGACAGATCGTCCCGACCCTGAAAACGCTGTTCCAGGTTGAAGCTGCTCAGCCCATGGCGGACCAGCACGATGCGAAGGGGCACAGGTCTTGCGCCGCAGGGAAACCATCGTATGGGAGCGGCCTTTGTCGCCCCCTGAAGCCGCGACGGGATGGGCCGAGGGGCCGCCAGAGAGAATCGGGGGCGCTCCATCCCGATGAAGGTCCCGCTTGCCTGCCAGTCCTCCCCCAGCCCCAGCCCGTGGTGCGGACCCCGGCTGGAAGGTGCTGCTGGCGTTGCTCAGCCTCTCGCTCAGCCTGTTGCTCTGGTATCAGGGCCTGGTGGAGAGCCTCAGCCGTCCGTCGGTTGGCGATGCCCTGAATCTGCGGCAGCTGGAGCTGGCCGCCCTTGCCGGCGACCTGCTGCCCCCCGCCCTGCAGGAGCCCCTGGTGGGCAAGGATCCGCGGGCCGAACTGGCTCGCGAAATGAAGCGTCAGATCGACGCGTCAGCCCTGCCGGCCCCGGCGCTGCAACGGCTGGAATTGGCCCTGTTGCAACGGGGCAGCCAGCCGCTGGTGGTCGCCGGCGAACTGGGCCAGCTCATCGAGATGGTGGATGCCCCGCGGCGGCCGCTGCTGCAGGCCCTCAGTGAAGGCAGGCAAGCCGACGCCGCCGAACTGGAGCGTTGGCTCCAGCCCTGGGGAGCCCCGACCCTGGTGGCCCAGCTGAGTTGCGAGCAACTCGGGCTTCCCGAGAGTGCCTGTCCGGCCCTTCGCTGGCGGCAGCGGCTGTTGATCCAGTTGGTCGGGGTGAGTGTGCTGCCCCTGCTGCTGTTGATCCTGGGCAGTGGCCTGTTGCTGCGCCTGGCCTGGCTGGGCTGGCGCCAGCGCCTGCCCCAGGCTCCCCCCCTGATCGGCCCACCGCTGAGCCTGGTCGATGTCACCCTGCTCGTGGCCGGAGGCTTCGTGCTGCTGGGGGAGGTGGTCCTGCCCCAGTTGCTCCAGCAGCCCTTGACCGCCTGGGTGGCCCGGTTGCCCGTCGATGCCGGCCTGGCCCAGGGGCTGCAGGTGCTGGGGCTCTACCTGGCGCTGATGGTGGCTCCGCTGTTGATCCTGGTCTGGATGCTGCAGGGGCGGGGCGATCGACCGAGCCAGGGTTGGCTGCAATGGCGATGGCAACCTTGGCGCTCCAGCCTCGGGCCGGCGGCCGGACTGGTCTTGATGGTTCTGCCGGCTGTGTCCCTCTGCGGCTGGCTGATCGATCATTTCTGGAAGGATCCTGGCGGCAGCAATCCGATGCTCGAGCTGGTCCTGACCAGCCCGGATCCGCGGGCGCTCGCCTGCTTCGCCGTGACGGCGATCGTGCTGGCCCCGTTGTTTGAGGAGACGCTGTTCCGGGGCGTGTTGCTACCCGTCCTCGGCAACCGCTGGGGAGGTGGCGCCGCGGTGCTGATCAGTGCGGCTGTGTTTGCGCTTGCCCATCTCAGCCTCAGCGAGTTGGTGCCCCTGTTCGTGCTGGGCATCGGGCTCGGTTGGCTGCGCTGGCGCAGTGGGCGACTGGGGGCATCGGTCCTGATGCATGCGCTCTGGAACAGCCTCACCTTTCTCAATCTGCTGGTCCTGGCTGGCTGAGGTTGAACCGGCGCTTGCCGGGGCTGGACTGGGGTGGTTCACTTGCGCAGTGTTGTCCCCGGCAGCCTTGGTCGCCTCCGTCGCCAGTCCCACCCGCCAGTCCCCTGGGTCCAGGCAGGAATCCCGTTCCCTGCGGTTGATCGAGGGGTCCCTCTCCGCCAGCCGGATCGAGCGTCAGTCCCCCTGGCTGGCCGGCCTGCATCGCATCAGCAGTGGGGCCCTGGCCGGACTCGGGCTTTCGGTGATCGCGCTCAGCGCCCTGACGCTGCACTGGCAGAACGAGTGGGCGCACAGCTATTCCGAACTGGAGGCGGCCAAGGCCCTTGAGCATCGGTTGCAGGAATCCTCTGCCCTGCTCGAGCAGCACCATCTCGGCGTGATGAGAAAACCCGGGGAACTGGTGCCGACCAGCAGCACCAAGCTCATCCATCTGCCCCAGCCCCAGGCCCTGAGCACCGCCACCACCTCGCCCGTGTTCGCCGTCATCCAGCAGCAGCAGATTCCAGCGGGGTACTGAATGGCCCGTGCCTCAACCCGACGGCATCCCCCCGGCGGCTCCCGCCAAGGGAGCACCCCCGTCACCAGTGGCCATCCCCCAGCTGGTCGCCGCCATCAGGTCATCGAGATCAAACCCCTGTCCAGCCGGCGGATGCTGGTGGTCTATCTCGTGTTGACGGCAGCCCTGGCAGGACTGGGTTTGAGGTTGGCCTGGCTGCAGGTGGTTGACGGTCAGCGCCTTCAGGCCCGGGCTCGGGCGATCCAGACCCACTCGGTCACGCCCCTCGGCCTGCGGCGCACCATTGTCGATAGGGAGGGGCAACTGGTGGCCCTGGATGAAGAGCGGTTCACGCTCTGGGCCCACCCCCGCTATTTCAATCTTCCCGGCGATGACCCCCAGGCCGTGCGTCCCGCCGCGGACGTGGCCGAGCGCCTGGGTGTGGTGCTGGCGCGCCCCAAGGACGAGCTGCTGAAGATCATCGGCAATCGAAAAAGCGGTGTCAAACTCGCCACCGGCCTGGACCCTGATACGGCCCAGCGGGTCCGGGACCTGGGCATCAGCGGTCTGGACCTGGAGGGCTATCCCCAGAGGCTCTATCCCCAGGGCCAGCTGTTCGCCAACGTCGTCGGTTTTCTCAATCTTGAGCGGGTGCCCCAGGCGGGACTGGAACAGAGCCGCAACCGCGATCTGCTGCGGCAGGAAACCACCTTCACCATGCGTCGCGGCGCCGATGGCACCCCCCTGCCCGATGGCATCCAGGCCGGCTCCCTGTTCGGCGATGACCTGCGCCTGCAGCTCACCCTCGACGCCCGCCTGCAGCAGGTGGCCCAGCAGGCCCTGAGCCGCCAGGTCAAGCAATGGCACGCCAAACGTGGTGCCGCCCTGGTGATGGATGCCCGCACCGGCGAGATGCTGGCCCTGGCCTCAACCCCCAGCTACGACCCGAACCGCTTCTGGAGTTACAACCCGGGGCTGTTCCGGGAATGGTCGGTGCAGGACCTCTACGAACCGGGCTCCACCTTCAAGCCGATCAACCTGGCGATGGCTCTGCAGGAGAAGGCGATCGATCCCCACGGCACCGTCAACGACGTCGGCCAGCTCAGCATCGGCGGCTGGCCGATCTTCAACAACGACCACAGCGCCCACGGGGTGATCGATTTCCCCACCGTCCTTCAGGTCTCCAGCAACGTCGGCATGGTTCAGGCCATGAGCCGCGTCAAGCACGAGCGTTTCTGGCATTGGCTGCACACGATCGGCATTGATGACGTCCCCGACACGGATCTGCCGGGAGCCGTGGCCGGTCAGCTCAAGAGCAAGAGCGAATTCGTCGGCAGCCCGATCGAACCGGCCACCGCCGCCTTTGGCCAGGGCTTCTCGCTGACGCCGCTGAAGCTGCTGCAGTTGCACGCCATGCTCGCCAATGGCGGCAAGTTGGTCAGTCCCCACATCACCAGCGGCCTGCGCTCCGGCGATGCCCTCACCGGCGAGCGCGACGTCCGCGGCGTCCAGCTGCTCGATCCCAAGGTCACGCGCATCGTGATCAACTGGATGGAGACCGTGGTGCAGAAAGGCAGCGGCAAGGGCCTGCAGATACCGGGCTATCGCATCGGCGGCAAGACGGGCACGGCCCAGAAGGCCCTCAACGGCGTCTACATCCCTGGGGCGCGGATCTGCAGCTTCGTGGCGGTGTTGCCGGTGGAAAACCCCCGCTATGTGGTGTTGGTGGTGGTCGACGAACCCCAGGGCGGCAACGCCTACGGCTCGACCGTGGCCGTGCCGGTGGCCAAGCAGATCGTCGAAGCCCTGCTGGTGATCGAAAAAGTTCCCCCCAGCCAGCCGGTGGCCAATAAGCTGCCTAAGGCGGCTGCCTGATCGGCTGTGCGTATTCCCACAACCAGCCCCGCCCCGCTGTCGGCGCCGCAGAAAGCTCTGGCTAGCGTGATGTTCATCACCGTTCTGAAACGAGCCTCCGCCTGATGGCCAACCTGCTCGATCAACTCGCCGCCATGACCGTGGTGGTGGCCGACACCGGCGACATCGATGCCATCCGGCAATTCACCCCACGGGATGCCACCACCAACCCTTCACTGATCCTGGCCGCAGCCCAGATCCCCACCTACCAGGAACTGATCGACCGCTCGCTGCGGGAGTCCCGTCAGGCGATCGGCGATGCGGCCGGTGCTGACGCGGTGGTGAGTGAGGCGCTCGATGAAATCAGTGTCACCTTCGGCAAGGAGATCCTCAAGATCGTGCCCGGTCGGGTCTCGACCGAGGTGGATGCCCGTCTCAGCTATGACACCGCCGCCACGATCGCCAAGGCCCGCAAGCTGATCGGCCTCTATAACGCCGCCGGCATCGGCAACGAGCGGGTGCTGATCAAGATTGCGTCCACCTGGGAAGGGATCCAGGCCGCCCAGCAGCTGGAACAGGAGGGGATCCACTGCAATCTGACCCTGCTGTTCGGCTTTGCCCAGGCCGTGGCCTGCGCCGAGGCCGGCGTCACCCTGATCTCGCCGTTCGTCGGGCGCATCCTGGACTGGTTCAAGAAATCCACAGGCCGTGACAGTTATCCCGGAGCGGAAGATCCCGGTGTGATCTCGGTCACCCAGATCTTCAACTACTTCAAGACCTACGGCTACAAGACCGAGGTGATGGGCGCCAGTTTCCGCAACATCGACGAGATCATCGAATTGGCCGGTTGCGACCTGCTGACGATCTCCCCGGCCCTGATGGATCAGCTGCGCTCGAGCAACGGCGAACTGGCGCGCAAGCTCAAGGCCTTTGACCCCGGCGCCAGCCAGGAGCAGATCCATCTCGACGAACCGGCCTTCCGCACGATGATGGCCAGCGACGCCATGGCCACTGAGAAGCTCGACGAGGGCATCCGCGGCTTCTGCAAGGCGATCGAAACCCTGGAGGCCCAGCTGGCCCACCGGCTGGCCGAGCTGGAGGGCGGTGCCGCCTTCGGCCATGCGGTGCATGAGATATTCCTGCTCAATGACCTCGATGGCGACGGCTGCATCACCCGCGAGGAATGGCTGGGCAGCGATGCGGTCTTCGATGCGCTCGATACCGACAAGGACGGCCGCCTGGCACCGGAAGATGTGCGCGGTGGCCTGGGGGCCGCCCTGGCCATCAGCCGCTGAGCCTTAACCACTCGATCATCAGCGGCCGGCCCCGATCGGCCACACTGGACATTCGTCCAGTAGCCGATCCGCCGTGAATGCTCTCGACACCATGCGAGCCCTTGCCAGCAAGGGCGAAGTTCTGTCGATTGCGGCGGGGGATGTCATCTTCCGTTCCGGCGAACCGGGTGATTGCATGTTCGGTCTCCTGGAGGGCACGGTCGAGCTCAGCTGGAACGGGGACGCCGGCCATGAAACGATCCAGGCGGGCGATGTCTTCGGGGCGGGCGCCCTGGTCACCCACGACCATCGTCGCTACGGCAACGCCCGGGCCCTGACCGATTGCCGGCTGCTGGTGATGAACCGGGAGAAGTTCCTGTTCGCCGTCCAGGAATCGCCGATGTTTGCGATCGAGCTGCTGGGTTCGATCGACGAACGGCTGCGCGATCTCAAGGACTGTATTCGCAACTGAGCGCTTGCCCCCACCAGCGGGCTTTCTCTGCCCGGACCATGGCTGTCGTTGGCCAGTGCGGCGGCGGGCCAGGGCCTGATCTGGACTTGCCCAGCCTGGGCTCAGCCGCGCTGGAACATCAGCCGGCGGATCACCCGCTGGGCGATGTCGCCGTAGCCCATCTCACCGGACAGGATCTGGGCGATGCGTTGGGGGGCGGTGGGACGCTTGATCCCCAGCTGATAGCCCACCTTGGGCAGGCGATAGAACACCTGGGCGATGCGTTTGCCCCAGGCCATCGAATCGCCCCAATCGGCGCGCAGGCGCTGGCTGTACAGCGCCGGAGCCTCCAGGTCACCCGCCAGCCAGCCATCGAGGGCTTCGGCCGCCCGGCAGCCGCTCATCAAGGCCGGCCGGAGGCCCTCCGCCAGAAAGGGATCACAAAGCGAGGCCGCATCCCCGGCCACCAACAGACCCTCGGCGGCCGGGCCGCGGCCATGGAGGGGATGGTGACCGTCCCAGATGCGCAGCCGTCCGTGCTGGCGGCGCCCGGCATCGGGGGCTAAGCCAAGGCTGGGCAACTGGGCCGCCAGCACCGCCTCTGAATCGGCCTCCTGCTGACCGATGAACGTGCCAACGCCAATGCTCCAGCCCCCCTGGCGCGGGAAGGCCCAGCAGAAGCCATGGTGCACCAGGCCAAATTCAAATCGGGCCGTGTCCGGTTCGGCCAGGGGCGCCTCCACCTCCACCGACACCGTGGCGGCGTAACGGGGGCGCGGCGAGCCGACGCCGTGGAGCCCGGCCAGGGTCGAGCCGGAACCATCGGCGACCAGCACGGCTGGCGCTGAGAGGGTCTGGCCGTCGGGCAGGCCCACCCGCCAGAGGCCATCCCGCCGTTCCAGGCCATCGACCTCAGCCCCATGGCGCACCTCGGCGCCGGCTTCGATCGCCCGATCCGCCAGGAACTTGTCGAGCACCGCCCGCCGCACGATCCAGAACGGGGCGTCGCCCGGCAGCTCCGCCACGACGGGATCGTCCAGGCACCAGGTGAAACGCACCCGCCGGATCACCTGATCGACGGCGGGGGTGAGATCAAAAGGGAACCAGCGCTGCACCGAGGCCGCCATGCCGCCGCCGCAGGGCTTGCCCCGGCCAGGGCCCTGCCGTTCGAGCAGCAGCACCTTGCGGCCCCGCCGGGCCAGATGGAAGGCGGCCGCCGATCCGGCCGCCCCGGCGCCGACAACGACGACGTCGTATTCAGCCATCGGCCCGCTCGTTCAGCACCGCTCAGACCTTGAGGATGTCAGCTTCCTTGTCGGCGAGATGCTTCTCCAACTCGGCGATGAAGCGGTCGGTGAGTTTCTGGATCTTGTCCTGTTCGTCGCGGCTCTGATCCTCGGAGAGTTCACCGTCCTTTTCCTGCTTCTTGATGCGGTCGATGCCGTCACGGCGGATGTTGCGCAGGGCCACCTTGCCCTCTTCGGCGTACTTGGCCGCCAGTTTGCAGAAGTCCTTGCGCCGCTCTTCCGTCAGGGGCGGGATGTTGATGCGGATCACCCTGCCGTCATTGTTGGGGGTCAGACCTAGATCGCTCATCGAAATCGCCTTTTCGATCAGGCCGATGGAACCGCCGTCGAAGGGCTGGATCTGGATCGTCTGGGCATCGGGCGCCGAGAGGGTGGCCAGGGATTTGAGCTGGGTTTCGGCGCCGTAGTACTCGACATTGATCTTGTCGAGCAGGGAGGGATTGGCCCGGCCGGTGCGGATCGTGTTGAAGGTGCGCTGGGTGGCTTCCACCGACTTGCGCATGCTGGCTTCGATGTCCATGGCGGTTCCGGGGGGCGGGGCGGTTTGAAGGGGGGAGAAGAGTTAAGGACCGCAGTTCAGCGGGCCGGCACGATGCTGGTGCCGATCGCCTCGCCAGAGACGGCCCGGCCGATGTTGCCCTTGCCGAAGAGGTTGAACACCACGATCGGGATGGCGTTGTCCTTGCACAGGGCAATGGCGGTGCCGTCCATCACCTCCAGTTCACCGCTGAGCACCTCCAGGAAGGTGAGGCTCTCGTAGCGGACAGCGTCGTTGTGTTTGGCGGGATCCTTGTCGTAGACCCCATCCACCTTGGTGGCCTTGAAGACCACGTCGGCACCGATCTCAGCCGCCCGCAGGGCCGCCGTGGTGTCGGTGGTGAAAAAGGGATTGCCGCAGCCGGCGCCGAAGATCACCACCCGGCCCTTCTCGAGGTGGCGGATGGCCTTGCGGCGGATGTAGGGCTCGGCCACCTCCTGCATCGAGATCGCGCTCTGCACCCGGGTGGGGATGCCGGCCCGCTCCAGGCCGTCCTGCAGGGTGATGGCATTCATCACGGTGGCGAGCATGCCGACGTAATCGGCGGTGGCCCGGTCCATGCCGGCGGCCGAGCCCTTGAGGCCGCGGAAGATGTTGCCACCGCCGACCACGATGGCCAGCTGGGTGCCACTGGCCACCACCTCGGCCACATCGGTGGCGATGGACTGAACGATGGCGGGGTCGATGCCGTACCCCTGATCTCCCATCAACGCCTCTCCGCTGAGCTTGAGTAGGACGCGTTTGTAGGCCATCGATACCTTCGATCCGGCGAACAGTAGCAAGCCTTCCCGCCCCTGTCCCAGGCCGCTGCCTCCCCATCCACCCGGTCCTGGCCCGCTCAGGCCCGATCAGCGACCTCCTGACCCCGGCAGCCCTGAGCGAACTGCTGAATGGGCCAGCAGTGTCCATGGCTTCGTCCCCAGTCCGCAATGCGACCCACCTGCGCCCTTGATTCCCCTCAGGGGTGGCGGCTGGCCGGCGGGGGCTCGCACGGAAGGGAAGCACCGGTTCAGCCGTCTCCTCCAGCGGCTGCTGGAGCGGCCCGGAGGTCCAATCCCTTCGCAGCAGTTCAGTATTCGATGCCGGCCTGGGCCTTGACCCCCTGTTCGCGGAAGGGGTGGCGCACCATCTTCATCTCGGTGACCAGATCGGCCCGCTCCAGCAGGGCGGCGGGTGCCCCACGCCCGGTGAGGGCCACATGGGTGAGGGGCGGCCTCAGCTGGAGCCCCTCCAGCACCTGATCCGCCTCGAGATAGCCGAGCTTGAGGGCCACGTTCACCTCATCCAGCACCACCAGCTTGCGATCGGCGTCCGCCAGGTGGATCAGGGAACGCTGCCAGGCCTGCTGCACCAGCGCCCGGTCGCGATCCCGGTCCTGGGTCTCCCAGGTGAAGCCCTCTCCCAGGGCTTGCCAGTCGAGGGCGTCGCCGAACAGTTGCAGCGCCTTGGCCTCGCCCGGTTGCCAGCCCCCTTTGATGAACTGCACCACCGCCACCCGTTCGCCATGGCCGAGGGTGCGCAGCACCAGGCCCAGGGCCGCCGTGGTCTTGCCCTTGCCGTCGCCGGTGAACACCAGGACTAGTCCCTTTTCCAGATCCCGTTCGGCCACCCGCTGGCGCTGCACCTCGCGGCGGCGCTCCATGCGGCGCTGGTACCCCTGATGATCCCTTTCCGGCGCCAGATCGCCGCCCATGCCCAGCTCCCGGGCGGCCTGGTCCAGATCCCCATCGACGGCCGGGGTGGCTGAGGTCTGGGCTGCCTCCGGGGCCAACGGCGGCTGAGCGGGGCCGGAGCGGGGGGACAAGGACACGGGGTCAAGCTCTGCGAGGACCCACTCTGGCGGCTGCGGTGGCACTCGGGGCTTTGGCGGGCCGGGGTGTGGGTCTTGATCACCCTTCCTGCGTGGCCAGACCTGGGGCTTCGCCGGCGGGCCCGAGCGAGCCCTCAGGCCGCCTTCATTCGGGCCAGGGCGGCATCAACCGCCTGCTGCTGATCGCGGCGGGTGATCCAGTGGTGATACGTGCGGGTGTGAATCGCCACCGAGTGACCCATCATCCGCGCCGCCACCGTGTCGGGCAGGCCGATGTGAATCGTGCGCACCGCCCAGGCATGACGCAGGTCATAGGCGGAGATCGGCAGGTCATAACGGCGGAACTGCTCCGCCACCCGCTGCCCAACCTGTTTAAGGGTGGTCTGGCGCAGGTCGGTGCAGACCATCGGCAGGGCCCCGGGCTCGCGGCCCAGGCGCTCCAGCTCGAACCGCTCCACCCAGCTGGGCTGAAACGGCCAGACCTGGTGTTCGCCCGTCTTGCTGGTGGGCAGCACCCGCAACACCCGATCTCCGCCTGGGGCCAGGGCCGAGAGATCGCAGAAAAAGACCTCGTGATTGCGCAGGCCGTAGGTGGCCATCAGGCCGTAGGCCAGTCGCCAGCTGGCATTGGGGATGCGCTGCACCATCTCGACGATCGCGTCGTCATGGGGCAGCTGGCGGAACCGGGCCACATGCAGGCCGTAGCCGCCACTGCGCTCCCGCCAGTCTTCAGGCAGGGCGATGGCCCGATGTTCCGCCAGGGCCGCCAGGGCAATGCCGCATTGCTGGCGGCTGCGGCTGGCCAGCTCGTAGCTCTCCAGCACCTGCACCAGCAGATCGGTGGATAGGGCAGAAAGGCCAGAGGGCCCTGGCGCCATCTGCTGCAGGCGCCGCAGGTAGGGACGGTAGGCAGCCCGCCAGGTGGAGCGGCTGCCGGCGCTCTGGCGGCGACGGCGCGGGTCGGCGAAGAAGGCCTTCTCAAAGGCCTCCAGCGCCGCCTGCAGGTCGGCGGTGGCGTCGGCGACCGGGAGCTGGGTGGGGGCGGCCCAGGCTTGGCCGGCCTTGGCCTCCACAGCCGCAGAGCGGTCGGGCCCAGGGATCGCCGCCCGCCTGGTGTGCTCCTGCGGCCAGATGAAGCACCCCTCGGCCAGTTGGCGCTGCAGTTGCAGCAGCTGCGCCTCGGCCTCGATCAGCCCGGCGGCGCTGGCCGGCAGCCCCAGGGAAAGCCGCTGCACCTTGAACTCCCCCCCACCGCTGCGGCAGGGCAAGGGGCCCCGCACCCCCAGCCAGCGCCCCCGTCGCTCCAGCCGCAGTCGGACCCCCGCCGCCACCAGACCCCCGTTGCGGGAACGCAACAACAGGTCGATGTCCGCGGTGCTGGCCAGGGCGGGATCCGGGTTCAGAAACGTTGCGCAGGCACTGGCGCGGACCCTATCGAGCCCTGGCCCGTGCGGCCAGGGGCAACGTCGGGTGGAAGGTGGCGTTACGCTCAGCGTTTCCCAAGGCGCTCGGGCATGGCCAGGGTCGGCGTGCTGCTGCTGAACCTCGGCGGTCCCGAGCGGATCCAGGATGTGGGGCCGTTCCTCTACAACCTGTTCGCCGATCCGGAGATCATCCGGTTGCCGATCCCGGCCCTGCAGAAGCCGCTGGCCTGGCTGATCAGCACCCTGCGCAGCGGCAAATCCCAGGCGGCCTACCGCTCGATCGGCGGTGGTTCACCGCTGCGCCGCATCACCGAGCAGCAGGCGCGTGAGCTGCAGAGCACCCTGCGCCAACGGGGGGTGGAGGCCACCAGCTACGTGGCGATGCGCTACTGGCATCCGTTCACCGAATCGGCGGTGGCCGACATCAAGGCCGACGGCATCGAGGAGGTGGTGGTGCTGCCCCTTTACCCCCACTTCTCGATCAGCACCAGTGGCTCCAGCTTCCGTGAGCTGCAGCGGCTGCGCCAGGCCGATCCCGATTTCAGTGGCCTGCCGATCCGCTGCATCCGCAGCTGGTTCGATCACCCCGGCTACATCGACGCCATGGCCGGCCTGATTGCCCGCCAGATCGAGGCCTCCGAGATTCCCGAACAGGCCCACGTCTTCTTCAGCGCCCACGGCGTGCCCAAGAGCTACGTCGAGGAGGCGGGCGACCCCTACCAACAGCACATCGAGACCTGCAGCGAGCTGATCATGCTGAGGCTGCAGCAGAGGCTGGGCTATGCCAATCCCTACACCCTCGCCTACCAAAGCAGGGTGGGTCCGGTTGAGTGGCTGCGCCCCTACACCGAAGACGCCCTCGAGGAACTGGGGGCTGCCGGCGTCAACGACCTGGTGGTGGTGCCGATCTCCTTCGTGAGCGAGCACATCGAAACGCTCGAGGAAATCGACATCGAATATCGGGAGATCGCCACCGAGGCCGGCGTGCGCCACTTCCGCCGGGTCCCTGCCCTCGACACCGATCCCACCTTCATCGCCGGCCTGGCCGACCTGGTGCAGCAGGCGATGGCGGGTCCCGAGGTGAATCTCGACCAGGCGGCCGAACTGCCCACCAAGGTGAAGCTGTACCCCCAGGACAAGTGGGCCTGGGGCTGGAATAACAGTTCCGAGGTCTGGAACGGCCGCTTGGCAATGATCGGTTTTTCCGCTTTTCTGCTGGAACTGCTCAGCGGTCGAGGCCCCCTCCATGCCCTGGGACTTCTCTGAAACGGCCCTGGGGTGGTGGCGCTGGCGCCGCCCCGTGCTGGCCCTGGGTACGGGCCTGTGGCTGGCCATCCCCTGGTTACCCGCCAGCGCCTTCAACCGCGGCACCTGGCTCAGCGGCACCTTTCCGGTGGTCAGCTTCGCCGGCTTCACCAGCGGCTTCGGCATGCGCACCCACCCCCTTAGCGGCGACAGCCGCCCCCATTACGGCGTCGACATTGCCGCCCCCTTGGGCTCGGAGGTGCGCAGCTGGTGGTCGGGACAGGTCAGTGAGCTGATCCGCGACGGCGGCTGCGGCAATGGGCTGGTGATCCGCTCCGGCGACTACGAACACATCTATTGCCATCTGGCCGGCAGCGTCGAAGCCGGCAGCTATCGCAGCGGCCCGATCAGCCTGGTGGTGGGGCAACCGGTGCGCAGCGGCCAGGTCATTGCCCACGTCGGTCTCACGGGCAGCACCACCGGGCCCCATCTGCACTGGGGCATGCGCTTTCGCGGTCAGTGGCTTGATCCGGCCAGGATTCTGCGGGCCATGGCCGACAGCCGCCGCCGTCAACCCCTCGCCAGTGCCAGCCGCCCCTAATGTTGACGCAATCCGCTGAGGGTGGGCTGAAGCTCCCCTCCGCCCGTTGGTTTCACCTTCTCCCTCCGCAGCCGTGACGCTCACGCCCCTCACTCCTGCCCAAGCCGGGCGCATCCAGTCCGCCAACGGCTCCGGCTCCCCGTCCCTGGCGGCCCCCCAGCGGGTCAGTGGGGCCTATGCCCTGATGGACGCCCTGCATCGCCATGGCGTCAAGCACATCTTCGGCTACCCGGGCGGCGCGATCCTGCCGATCTACGACGAGCTCTACAAGGCTGAGGAGCGGGGCTGGTTGAAGCACATCCTGGTGCGCCACGAGCAGGGGGGAACCCACGCCGCCGATGCCTACGCCCGCGCCACCGGTCAGGTGGGGGTCTGTTTCGGCACCTCCGGTCCCGGCGCCACCAACCTGGTGACGGGCATCGCCACGGCCCAGATGGATTCGGTGCCGATGGTGGTGATCACGGGTCAGGTGCCGCGGGCGGCGATCGGCACTGACGCCTTCCAGGAGACCGACATTTTCGGTATCACCCTGCCGATCGTGAAGCACTCCTGGGTGGTGCGAAACCCCGCCGACATCGGCCGCATCGTCGCCGAGGCCTTCCTGATCGCCGCCAGCGGTCGCCCGGGTCCGGTGTTGATCGATGTGCCCAAGGATGTGGGCACAGAAGAGTTCAACTACGTCCCGGTGGAGCCCGGTACCGCGGTGCCAACCGGCTTCCGCTCTTCCCCCTTGCCCCATCCCGAGGCGATCGAGAAGGCCCTGGGACTGATCCGCCACGCCCACCGCCCCCTGCTCTACGTGGGTGGCGGCAGCATCAGCTCAGCGGCCCACGAAGCCATCCAGATCCTGGCCGAGCGCTTCCGGATTCCGGTCACCACCACCTTGATGGGCAAGGGAGCATTCGACGAGCGTCACCCCCTGGCCCTGGGCATGCTTGGAATGCACGGTACGGCCTACGCCAACTTTGCTGTCACCGAGTGCGATCTGCTGATCGCCGCCGGTGCCCGCTTTGACGATCGGGTCACCGGCCGACTGGACAGCTTTGCGCCCCGGGCCCAGGTCATTCACATCGATATCGACGCCGCCGAGGTGGGTAAGAACCGCCTGCCTGAGGTGCCGGTGGTCGCCGATGTGCGGACGGCCCTTGAAGCCCTGCTGCGGCTGTCCAGCTCTGAGGATTCCGCTGGCCGCACCGAGTCCTGGCTCAAGCGCATCGAGGGCTGGAAACAGCATTACCCATTGGTGGTGCCCGCCCCCGAGGGCGAAATTGCACCGCAGGAGGTGGTGGTCGCCCTGCGCCAGCTGGCTCCCGAGGCCTTCTACACCACGGATGTCGGCCAGCACCAGATGTGGGCGGCTCAGTTCCTGAACACCGGCCCCCGTCGCTGGATCAGCAGTGCCGGACTTGGCACCATGGGCTTCGGCATGCCCGCGGCCATGGGCGTGCAGATGGCTTTCCCCAATGAAACGGTGATCTGCGTCGCCGGCGACGCCAGCATCCTGATGAACATCCAGGAGCTGGGCACCCTGGCCCAGTACCAGTTGCCCGTGAAGGTGGTGGTGCTCAACAATGGCTGGCAGGGCATGGTGCGCCAGTGGCAGGAGAGCTTCTACGAGGAGCGCTACTCCAATTCCGAAATGACCGGTGGCATGCCCGACTTCCCTGCCCTGGCGGAATCGTTCGGCGTGCGCGGCGTTCGCATCACCGAACGGCACGACCTGCTGCCGCTGCTGAAGGAGGCCTTGGAGCACCCCGGCCCGGCCTTCATCGATGTGCGGGTGCGGCGCAACGAGAACTGCTACCCGATGGTGCCCCCCGGCGCCAGCAACGCCCAGATGGTGGGCCTGCCCAGCCATCCGGAGCTGGCGATTGACACCGTGCGCCATTGCGGCGCCTGTGGCGCCACCACCGCCAGCGCCCATCTCTATTGCCCCAGTTGCGGATCCAAGCTCTGAACCGACCGACTGCCGCGTTCTGGACCCTGTTGCTGACGGTGTTGCTGGCCTGGCCTGGTGCCGCCCTGGCGGCCGAGGTGCTGCAGGTGCGGACAGCCACCCTGCTGCAGATCGGCGATCGCAATCGCAACTATGCGGTTGAGCTGGCCTGCATCGGCATTGATGCCACTGACGAAAGTGCCGCCATGGCCTGGCTGCGCCAGGAGCTGCCGCGACACACCCGGGTCAATCTGCGGCCCTACGGCGAACGGCAGGGGCTGTTGCTGGCCAAGGTGAGCCGGCTTGACGGGCAGCAGGACCTGGGCGCTGGCCTGATCGCCGCCGGTCTGGCCCACCCGAACGCCAGCCCGGCGGCCTGCCAGCCGGCGGAGCTGAGCTGATGGGCCTCAACCGCACCGCCAAGGGCATCGTGCTGGTGCCCACCCTGTTGCTCGGCGGTGCCTTTCTGGCTGCCGCCGTCTGGGGCGACGGCCCCGGGGACAGCAATCGCAACCTGGCGATCACTCTCGGAGCGATCCTGATGGGCTCGGGTCTGCTGGCCCAGCTGTTGCCGGAGCCGCTGCCGGAGTCTGAAAATGCAGACCCTGCTCCCCCGGACGGCTGAGGCCCTGCACCTGTTCCATGCCGGAGGGTCACAAGCCTGAGCCAGCCAGCCCCAAAGGGCCCAGAGTTCAGCCAGTGGTCAGGGCAACATCATGCTGAGTCCTGAGATCCTGGTGGTGCCCTTTGAGCAGGTGGGCATCGAGGCGATCGCTGACGTCGGGGGCAAGAATGCCTCCCTGGGCGAGATGATCCGCGAGCTGGCGGCCGAAGGGGTGCAGGTGCCCGGCGGTTTTGCTACCACCGCCTCGGCCTATCGCCGCTTCATCGCCGCCAACAACCTGGGCGAGCGCCTCCGCGTCCTTCTGGCGGGGCTGGACACGAACGATCTGGCCGCCCTGCAACAGGCGGGCCGGGCCTGCCGGCACCTGCTGCTACAGGCGACCCTGCCCGAGCCCCTGGAGGCCGCGATCCTGGCGTCCTACCGTCAGCTCGGTTCGCCGGCCGTGGCGGTGCGCTCCAGTGCCACCGCCGAGGATCTGCCCGACGCCAGCTTCGCCGGCCAGCAGGAGACGTTCCTGCACATTGAGGGTGAGGCGGCCCTGCTGGAGGCCTGCCGGCGCTGCTACGCCTCCCTGTTCACCGATCGGGCGATCTCCTACCGCCAGCTCAATGGCTTCGACCATCTCGAGGTGGCGCTCTCGATCGGCGTGCAGCGCATGGTGCGCTCCGACCTGGCCAGTGCCGGGGTGATGTTCAGCATCGACACCGAGACCGGCTTCCGCGACACCGTGTTGCTCACCGCCGCCTACGGCTTGGGCGAGAACGTGGTGCAGGGGGCCGTCAATCCGGATGAATGGTTGGTCTTCAAGCCCACGATCGAGCAGGGATTCCGCCCGATCGTCAGCCGCAGCCTCGGAAGCAAGGCGATCCGCATGGTGTATGGCGAACCGAGCGCGGAGGATCCCCGGCCGGTGCGCAACCTGGAGGTGCCCGAAGCCGAGCGCCAGCGCTTCGCCCTCAGCGACGACGACGTGCTCACCCTGGCCCGCTGGGCCTGCCGCATTGAGCGCCACTACAGCGAGCAACGGGGCACGCCGACGCCGATGGACATCGAATGGGCCAAGGATGGCGAAAGCGGCGAGCTGTTCATCCTCCAGGCGCGGCCGGAAACGGTCCGTTCCCGCCAGTCCGGAGCCGTGTTGCGCAGCTGGCATCTGGAGCCCCACCAGGCTCCGCTGATCACCAGCGGCCGGGCGATCGGGGCCTCGATCAGCCAGGGGCGGGCGCGGGTGATCGACGATCCCACCCAGATCAACCGCTTTGAGGAGGGTGACCTGCTGGTGACGGTGCGCACCGATCCAGACTGGGAGCCGATCCTCAAGAAAGCCAGCGGCGTCGTCACCGACCAGGGGGGGCGCACCTGCCATGCGGCAATCATTGCCCGCGAAATGGGGATCACGGCGATCGTCGGTACCGGCGATGGCAGCCGCCGCATCCAGGACGGCGACACGATCACGATCAGCTGCTGCGAAGGCGATGTGGGTCACGTCTACCGCGGCGCCCTGCCCTTTCGGGTGCAGGAGCAGCGCCTCGACGATCTGCCGACCACGCGCACCCGGATCCTGATGAATGTGGGCAATCCTGAGGAGGCCTTCAACCTGGCGGCGATCCCCTGCGACGGCGTCGGGCTGGCCCGGTTGGAGTTCATCATCGCCAACCACATTCGCGTCCATCCGATGGCCCTGCTCCAGCCCGAGCAGGTGGCCGATGCGGCGGAGCGCTCCGCCATCGCCGAACTCACCCGCCACTACGAGCAGCCAGCCGACTACTACGTCGATCTGCTCAGCCAGGGCATGGGGCGGATCGCGGCGGCGTTCTTCCCCAGGCCGGTGATCCTGCGCTTTTCGGACTTCAAAAGCAACGAATACGCCCGCCTGCTCGGGGGCGCCGCCTTTGAGCCGGACGAGGAAAACCCGATGATCGGCTGGCGCGGGGCTTCGCGCTATTACGCCGAAGGATTCCGCGAGGCCTTTGCGCTCGAATGCCAGGCGCTGCGGCGGGTGCGCGAGACGATGGGGCTGACCAACGCCATCCCGATGGTGCCCTTCTGCCGCACCCCCGAGGAGGGGGACCGGGTGCTGGCGGAGATGGCCAAGGCCGGCCTGGTGCGCGGCCAGAACGGCCTGGAGGTGTATGTGATGTGCGAGCTGCCCAGCAATGTGATCGGCGCCGAGGCCTTCGCCGAGCGCTTCGATGGCTTCTCGATCGGCTCCAACGACCTCACCCAGCTGACCCTGGGCCTCGACCGCGACTCCGCCCTGGTGGCCGAGCTGTTCGATGAGCGCCACGCCACGGTCAAGGCGATGGTCCAGCTGGCGATCCAGAGTGCCAAGCGCTGCCGCCGCAAGATCGGCATCTGCGGCCAGGCCCCGAGTGACTATCCCGAGTTCGCCCGCTTTCTGGTGGAGCAGGGCATCGATTCCATCAGCCTCAATCCTGATGCGGTCGTGCGCACCCGCCTGCTGGTGGCGGACCTGGAACGGCAACTGAGCGGCTGAATCCGTTGGGGGAGCTGGGCCCGCGCCTCCTCAGCTGGCCGTTGTCTGGCTGGGATGGTTCAGATCGCCGGGCGCCAGCGCAGGGAGTGGCGAGCTGGGCCGGCGGCAGCGTCCGGCTGCGGCCGGATCAACTGGCAGAGCAGCAGGCCACTGGCGCCGCAGCGCAGCACTGAGAAAATCGCCAGTCCGACGCAGAGGGGGCAGTGGGCAAGGCCCATTGGCGGAGCGCGGTTCGGTTGGCGCGTGGAAGATTGGTTCCACCATGGCACCTCCCGCCGGATGCCGCTGCCCCTGGCAGGCAAATCCAGCAGATTCGCCACACGGCTTCCGTTGGCCAAGCGGGGGCCTCAGGATCCGGCCGGCCATCCCTGGCCAAGGGCGGGAGCCATGACCGATGCTTGAACACGACCCATCAGCAGCTTCTGTCCCGAGTCGCCATCGTGTTGAGCCTGTTGCCCGCCCAGAGTGCGCCCGAAGGCCTGCGGCTGGGGCTCGCCCGAGCTGAAATGTCTGATCAGCACCCTCGGTGCCAAGGCATCGAGCGTGCTGATGTTCGCCGTCGCTTGTCCTTGCAGTGATCGGCCGGCAGCGACTGGGCGATCTGCCCCTGATCGGCCGCCTCCTGGGATGGCCGTCCCCGGGAACTTTGTCCCGATCTGCGGAGTGAACCCTTGCTGCGACTGAGTGAGCTGAAGCTGCCCCTGGATCACACGGATGCCGAGCTGGGCGCCGCGATCTGTCGCCGGTTGCTGCTGCCGCCCCAGGCCTTGCGGGGCCATCAGCTGGTGAAGTGCAGCGTCGATGCCCGCCGCCATGGGGCGATTGCCCTCGTCTACAGCCTGGACCTGGATCTGGCCCTGAGCGCCGCCGAACAGCGGCGGCTGCTGAAACGCTTTGCCGGCGACCCCCACCTGCGACCGGCACCCGACACCCGTTACCACTACGTCGTCCGAGCCGGGGAACCGGGATCAACTCTCGACCGGGACCCGATCACGCGACCGGTGGTGGTGGGGGCGGGCCCCTGCGGCTATTTCGCCGCCCTGCTGCTGGCCCAGATGGGCCTGTGCCCCCTGTTGCTGGAGCGGGGCAAACCGGTCAAGCAGCGCAGCGCCGACACCTTCGGCTTCTGGCGCGGCCACCAGCCCTTCGACCCGGAATCCAATGCCCAATTCGGCGAAGGCGGCGCCGGCACCTTTTCCGATGGCAAGCTCTACAGCCAGGTCAGCGAGGATCCGCGCCTGGTGCGCAAGGTGCTCGAGGAGCTGGTGGCCGCCGGGGCCAATGCCGAGATCCTCACCCTGCACCGACCCCACATCGGCACCTTCAAGCTGGCCACGGTGGTGCGCGGCCTGCGGGCGCGCATCGAAGCCCTGGGCGGGGAGGTGCGCTTTGGCTGCCTCGTGCAGGAGCTGGTGCTGGAGCTGGGACCATCACGCCAGGTGCGCGGGGTCAGGCTGGCCAGCGGCGAGATCATCGCCAGCGAGCATGTGGCCTTGGCTCCGGGGCACAGCGCCCGCGACAGCTTCACGGCTTTGCATCGGCAAGGGGTGGCGATGGAACCGAAGCCCTTTGCGATCGGCGTACGGATCGAGCATCCCCAACAGCTGATCGACCGGGCCCGTTGGGGAGCGGCAGCCGGCCATCCGCGCCTGGGGGCGGCGGAGTACAAGCTCGTGCATCACATCCCCGGCGGCCGGGACGTCTACAGCTTCTGCATGTGCCCAGGGGGGCTGGTGGTGGGAGCCACCTCGGAGCCGGGCTGTGTCGTCACCAACGGCATGAGCCAGCACTCCCGCAACGAGCGAAATGCCAACAGCGCCCTGGTGGTCAACGTCACCCTGCAGGATCTGGAGCCCTGGGGCCGCTTCCCCGCCGATCCGTTGGCGGGAGTGGCCTTTCAGCGCCACTGGGAACGGCGGGCCTTCGAGGCCGGCGGTGGCGATTACCGCGCCCCAGCCCAGTGGGTTGGCGACTTCCTGGCGGGCCGTGGCAGTGAAGGTGATCAAGATGGCTTGACGCCCTCCTATCGACCGGGAGTTCGCTTCGGTCAGCTGGAGGGGTGCTTGCCGGATTTTGTGATCGATGCCCTGAAACAGGCCCTTCCCGCTTTTGAGCGGCGCATCCCCGGCTATAGCGGAGACGGAATTCTGATCACGGGCGTCGAAACCCGTACCTCCTCACCGCTGCGGTTGAGTCGCGAGGGAACCACAAAAGAAAGCACCAACACCCCCGGGCTCTTTCCAGGGGGTGAAGGTGCAGGCTATGCCGGCGGAATTCTCTCGGCGGCTATTGATGGTATCCGACTGGCGGAGGCGATCGCGATCAAGCTTCTTCGTCTTCAGCACCCAGGGGCACCAGGCGGATCTGCTTGCGACCCAGCTTGATCTCGAACTCGTCGCCGGGCTTGAGGTCGAGCATGGCGGTGTAAGCCTTGCCGACCATCAGGTTGCCGTTGAACTGAACTTTGGTGTTGAAACTCAGCTTGCGACCGGCTTTTCCGGCCTTGGGGGCCGTGCCGAAGTCCACGCCCTTGGCATTGAGCAGGGCTTCATAGAAGGCGGTGAAGTTCAACCGTTCGGTCCCATCGCGCTTGGCGGAGACATAGCCGCAGGCCCTGACGAGATCGGACTTACTGACATCGCCCAGTTCTTTGACCTTGGCGAGAAGGTCGGCGCCGGTAAGCATGTGCTCATTTATGCAACTTACGCATCATCCCATCCCGTCGCACCCTTTGCAAGCCGCAACAGAGTCGCGCGCCGGCATGTGCGCCGGCAGGGACCATTCCCATGCTCTCCATCTGGGCTGGCATGCGCTATGGCGAAACCATCTTCGCCAGCGGCCTCAGCGCCCCGAAGTCAACCGTATCCAGGCCTGGCAGTAGGTCTCAGCCCTGGGAGACGATGCCGCTCCACTGCACCGCTTTGACCTGATCCCGTCGCCAGGAATGGAACAGCGCCGGTTCCGCCACCGTGCAGAGCGGACAGACGGCGATCGACATGGCTGGAATCCCCTCATGCTCCAGTTGGCGCACGATGACGCTGCGCAGATCCAGGCGATCCTTCCCGGGATCGGGATCGGCGAGCAGCGCGCCACAGACAATCAGCTCCTGCAGGGCCTCAGCGTTCTGGGCGCCGTCGCTGCGCAGTGCCGCTGCCACCTCCAGGCTGACGGGTCGCTCCACCTGGTAGTTGGCACCGCTGACGCTCGGACCGAGGGCCACCAACAGGTCGTGGGGATTGGAACCGGCAGCCGTCAGGCGGGCGATCGCCGCCGGCAGAATCCGGCCCGCAACGCCACGCCAGCCAGCATGGGCGGCCGCCACCTGGCCGCTACGGGGATCGGCGATCAACACCGGCGTGCAGTCAGCGCCGCAGACCCACAGGCTCTGGCCACCCCCATCACTGACCAGCCCATCGGCTTCGGGCCAGGGTTCGCCAACGGCTTGGGACGCCTCGAGCACCACGGCACTGTGGATCTGCTGGGGCCGGTGAACGCTGATGCCGGCACTCAGATATCCGGCCAGTTCAGCCGGGCCGCGGCCCTGCCACTGGCGGGTGAAAAAGCCGTGTTCAAACGCCGCCAGCCGATCCGCCTGAAGATAGTGACCCCCATAGGTCCCCACCCAGGTCCAACCGGGCAGGTGATTGAAGCCGGCATCCGGCCGGTCGAAAGGGGCCTCCAAGGCCTCAGCCATCGGGAAGATCCCGCAATAGCCAGAAGCCGTCGAGGCGCTCGGCCTGATCGTCGCTCTGGACGGCGATGAACTGCAGTCCAGCAGCCTGGTCGCGGGAGGCCGCAAAGGCCGCCGCCGCCGCTTTGGCTTCCTCGGCCGGCAGACTCGCCAGCAGCCAGCGGTCTTCCAGGCCGGCCTCGAGCACCAGTTGGTCACCATCGAGTTCCAGGCGCACGGGCTCCAGACCGGCTAACCAACCGGCAATCGCCAGGGCACGGGTGCGGCTGAACAGGCGGATGCCGGGAATCGGCGTGGCGGGGTCCAGCGCCTGGGGTAGCGTCACCAGACCGGCAAAGCCAATGTCCCAGTCCGCGGCCTCAGCCAGGGCAGCGCACGGCAAGGAGGCCCAGCTCCAGCGATCTCCCCGCACCGCTTCCGGCAGGGGCACCGAGACCGGCCGGATCGCCTGGGGCGGTGGCGCCAGCGGACCCACCAGGTAGCCGGCTTCCTGGGGATAGACCTCCCGCTGCCGCTGTTGCAGCCATTCGACCAGGCTGTAGCAGCGGCGGCTGGGCACCAGTTCCAGGCCCAGTCCTTCGGCAGCCCGCTGCACCATGGTGCGCATGGAGGCCCGCCAGCAGCGAATGCGACGCGGCGGGCCATAACCCCGGCTGCCGGCCTCAGCCAGGGCCGCTTCGATTGCTTCCTTCAACCAGATCGAGTTGACATGGGCCGCTGGGCAGATGCGGGACCAGCGGAAGGGTTCGCTGGGAGCGCCGGCAGGGGCCAGGGGATCCTGAGTCGCACAGATCAGCAGCTCCCAGCGCTTCTTGCCATCGGCTTCGAGGATCGGCCGCGAGTAGTAATCGAGCTCCCAGTCCCCACCGACAGCGGCGGAAACGGGCTCCGTCACCCTCGCCGCTGGGTCGACGGACGAACGCTCCACGGAAGCGGATCGGTCGGGGGATCGGTTGGACTCCGGCGAATCGGTGGCATCGGTCAGACCGGCCGGACCATCCGCCGCCAGCGGTCCCTCGCCCCCTGGGGGGATATCCGTTCGCAAGGGACTCATCCCGCCGCCTGCTCCTGCTGGCGCAGCACGGAACGGGCCCGGTTGGCGCGATCGGCCGCCTCGGCCATCAGCTGCTCCTTGGCGATCAGCAGTTCCCCGGGCTGGTTTTCCAGCAGGGCGGTGTTGAGGGCGATGCGGCCCCGGCCGGGGTCAAGGTCGGTGATCAGGGCCTTGATGCGTTCGCCCGGTTGGAAGGCCTCGCGCAGATCACGCAGGGCACCGCCGGTGACCGACGAGTGGTGCAGCAGGCCGCTGACGCCGCCGAGGTCGACGAAGAAGCCATAGGGCTTGAGCGACACCACCTGGCCTTCCACCAGTTGGCCTACCTCCAGTTCCGAGTACCGGGCGGCCGTCGCTGCCCGCTTCTCGGAGAGCACCAGCTTGCGGGTCTCGGTGTTCACCTCCAGGAAGGCGACCGCCAGGGTCTTGCCGACAAGGGCCTCATGGTTCTCGCCCTCGTTCAGCTGGGAGCGGGGGATGAAGCCCCGCAGGCCCTCCAGGTCACAGGTGACTCCGCCGCGGTTGAAGCCGTTGACCTTGACCTGGACCACCTTGCCCTCTTTTTCCAGCTGGCGTACCTTCTCCCAGCTCTGGCGCAGGGCCAGGGCGCGGGCGCTGATGGTGACCATGCCATCGGCGTTCTGCTCGCGGGTGACGAGTACCTCCACCTGCAGGCCGCGGGGGAAGCGTTCCTTGAGGTTGGTGATCACCCCCAGGCCGCATTCGCTCTTAGGCATGAAGCCTGGTGCCTTGCCGCCGATATCCACATAGATGCCATCGCTCTCGACACCGATCACGCTGCCGCTCACCACTTCGCCGGTGGTGCCGACCGGTTCGTTCTCATCGAGGGCCGCCAGGAAGGCCTCTTCGTCAAAGTCGAACTCGTCGACCGTGCGGGCCGGTGCCGTGCTGGCGGCTGCGGCGGTGGCAGCGGTGGCGCTACCGGCCTGGCGGGCCGATCCCCCGCCCTTGCCCCGGCGGTTCTCCGGGCCGAGCAGGTCGGCCATGGTCATCCCCTCCAGCGCCCCCATGTCGAAGAGGTCGTCGTCGGAGACCTGACGGGCAGGGGGGCTGGCCGCCGGGGCAGGGACGCTGGGTGTCGAGCCACCCCGGGGCGAAGTGGCGGTGGCTGGCGCGACAGGGGCAGCCTGGGGTCTGGGGGCTTCAACCGGGGCGGCAGCAGCGGCCATCTCCGGTGAGCGGACAGCCACCACGTCCTCTTTTTTGAGCATCAGCACCTGGGGGGGCTTGCGGGGCGCCTGGGGGGCCTGGCTCTGGCCTGGGTTCAGGGGCTGACGCGATGCGGGGTTGCCGGATCCGGCCATGACCTCTGAAGTGCTGCGGCCCCACACTGTACGAAGCGAAGCCGGTCCGCCTGCTCGCCATCGCCGATCTGCCGCCATGCCCGAGCACCAGCGCCGTCTTGAGACCATGACCTGGCCGGAGCTGCAGCTCCAGGCTGCCCGGCCCGGCAGCACGGTCATCTGGCCGTTCGGAGCCTGCGAGCAGCACGGCCCCCAGCTGCCGCTGAACACCGATGCCCTGTTCGCCGATCGCATCACCGACGCCGTTCTTGCGCGGCTGGATCCCGAGTTGCCAATCTGGCGCCTGCCGGTGCAGAGCCTGGGTTTTTCCCCGGAACACCAGGGTTTTGCCGGCACCCTCAGCCTCAGCGCCGAGCTGCTGATCGCCCTGGTGGTGCAGGTGGGCCGCCAGCTGGAGCAGGCCGGCTTCCAGCGCCTGGTTCTGCTTAACGGCCACGGCGGCCAGATCGGCCTGCTGGAGGTGGCGGGCCGCAGCCTGCGCGCCCAACATCCCAACCTGGCGGTGCTGCCCTGCTTCCTCTGGCGCGGCCCGGAGGGAATCGCTGAGCTGATCCCGGAACCGGAACGCAGCCAGGGGCTCCATGCCGGTCTGGCTGAAACCAGCCTGATGCTGCATCTGGCGCCGGAGCTCACCGGCCCGTTGCGGCCCAGTGACGGACCGGGCAGGACCTGGCCTGGCAACGACCCAGCACCCACCACGCCGGACACCACGGCCGCCGCCACCCGACGGATCGCCAGCCCGCCGCCCCAGGGCTGGAGCCTGGAGGGGGAAGCCCCCTGCTGTTGGATCACCCGTGAGTTCAGCGTCAGTGGGGTGATCGGCAGTGCCGAGGGTGCCAGCGCCGGGCTGGGGGAGCAGCTCCACGATCGGCTGGTTGAGGGCTGGACCCGTCGGCTGGAAACGTTGCTGCGCAGTGACTGGCCACCGACCTCCAGCGCAGGGTGACTACAGTCGCCTCATACGTTGATCGCGGTTGTCATGCCGACCATCGAATCCCCCGCCGATTCCGCAACCCTGGCTGAAGCCGAAGCCCAGGCCAATCGCGACGGCAACGCTGAAGGGCTGCCTGACTTCACCAGCGCCGTCTACAAGGACGCTTACAGCCGCATCAATGCGATCGTGATTGAAGGTGAGCAGGAAGCTCACGACAACTACATCGCCCTGGGCACTCTGATTCCGGAACAGGCCGACGAGCTGGCCCGCCTGGCCCGCATGGAGCTCAAGCACATGAAGGGCTTCACGGCCTGCGCCGCCAACCTCGGCGTCGACGCCGACATGCCGTTCGCCAAGGTCTTTTTCACGCCGCTGCGCGACAACTTCCAGGCGGCCCTTGCCGAAGGCAATGTGGTCACCTGCCTGTTGATCCAGGCGTTGTTGATCGAGGCCTTCGCGATCGCCGCTTATCACATTTATATCCCTGTCGCCGATCCCTTTGCCCGCAAGATCACCGAAGCCGTGGTCAAGGACGAGTACACCCACCTCAACTACGGCCAGGAATGGCTGAAGGCCAACTTCGAAGCCAGCCGCGCCGAGCTGGAGCAGGCCAACCGGGACAACCTGCCCCACGTGCGCCGCATGCTGGAGGGAGTGGCCGCCGATGCGGCCGTGCTGCAGATGGAGAAGGAAGATTTGATCGAGGACTTCCTGATCGCCTACCAGGAGGCCCTCACCGAAATCGGCTTCAACAGCCGCGAGATCGCTCGCATGGCAGCCGCCGCACTGGTGGGTTGAACAGCCCGACTGACATCAAGGGGGCATGGCAAGATGTGACGCCGGCGACATTTTTGGCCGGCCAGCTCTCCCTGCCTCCCCGTCCGCATGTTCGGCCTGATCGGTCACTCCACCAGCCTTGCCGCCGCCTGCGACCTGGCCGAGCGACTGGGGTTTCCGGAGTATGCCCAGGGCGATCTCGACATGTGGTGCAGCGCCCCACCCCAGTTGGTGGAGCGGTTCAGTGTCACCAGCGCCACCGGTAAGACGATCGAAGGCGCCTACATCGATTCGGTGTTTGTCCCCGAAATGCTGCGCCGCTTCAAGACAGCCAAGCGCAAGGTGCTCAACGCCATGGAGCTGGCCCAGAAAAGCGGCATCGACATCAGTGCCCTGGGCGGTTTCACCTCGATCATCTTTGAGGACATGAACCTCCTCAAGGAGCAGCAGGTCCGTGCCACCACCCTTGAGTGGCAGCGCTTCACCACCGGCAACACCCACACCGCCTGGGTGATCTGCCGCCAGGTGGAGCTCAACGCCCCCCGGGTCGGCATTGACCTGAGCAAGGCCACGGTTGCTGTGGTCGGGGCCACCGGCGACATCGGTAGCGCCGTCTGCCGCTGGCTGAGCCAGCGCACCGGAGTCGGCGAACTCCTTCTTGTGGCCCGCAAGCCCCAGCCCCTGCTGCAGCTGCAGAGCGATCTTGGCGGCGGCAGGATTCTGGCCCTGGAGGAGGCTCTGCAACAGGCCGATGTGGTGGTCTGGGTGGCAAGCCTGCCCGAAAGCCTGAGCATCGACCCCACCAGCCTCAAGCAGCCCTGCCTGATGATCGACGGCGGCTATCCCAAGAATCTCGACAGCAAGGCCAGTGGCGCCGGTATCCACGTGCTGAAGGGGGGCATCGTCGAGTTCCACCGCGACATCGATTGGCAGGTGGTGGCGCTGGCCGCCGACATGGCCAAACCGCAGCGCCAGATGTTCGCCTGTTTTGCCGAGGCGATGCTGCTGGACTTTGAAGCGATGCACACCAACTTCAGCTGGGGTCGCAACCAGATCAGGCTCGAGAAGATGGAGCAGATTGGCGCCGCCTCCCTGCGCCACGGTTTCGAGGCCCTAGGCCTGGAGACCACCGCCGCTGCGGCCCCCAGCCTCGCCACAGCCTGACCTCCCCCCCCGCAACCCCATGGCCCGCCGCGCCCTGCTGGAATTTGAAAAGCCCCTGGTGGAACTGGAGGAGCAGATCGAACAGATCCGCCAGCTCGCCCGCGACTCGGAGGTGGATGTCAGCCAGCAGCTGCTCCAGCTGGAGACCTTGGCCAGCCGGCGGCGTGAGGAGATCTTCAGTTCCCTGACGCCGGCCCAGAAGATCCAGGTGGCCCGCCATCCCCAGCGGCCCAGCACGCTCGACTACATCCAGCTGATCTCCGACGCCTGGATCGAGTTGCACGGCGATCGCCGCGGTTCCGATGATCGGGCCATGGTGGGCGGGGTGGGCCGCATCGGCGACCAGCCGGTGGTGATGCTCGGCCAGCAGAAGGGCCGCGACACCAAGGAGAACATGGCCCGCAACTTCGGCATGGCCTCCCCCGGCGGATATCGAAAGGCGATGCGGCTGATGGAGCACGCCGACCGCTTCCGGCTGCCGATCATCAGCTTCATCGACACCCCTGGCGCCTATGCCGGCGTTCTGGCCGAGGAGCAGGGCCAGGGCGAAGCCATCGCCGTCAACCTGCGGGAGATGTTCCGGCTGCGGGTGCCGATCATCGCCACGGTGATCGGTGAAGGCGGCTCCGGCGGCGCCCTCGGCATCGGTGTGGCTGATCGGCTTCTGATGTTTGAGCACAGCGTCTATACCGTCGCCAGCCCCGAGGCGTGCGCCTCGATCCTTTGGCGTGATGCGGCCAAGGCGCCGACCGCCGCCGAGGCCCTCAAGATCACCGGAGCTGATCTGCTGCAGCTCGGAGTGATCGACAGCGTGCTGCCGGAACCTGCCGGCGGCAATCATTGGGCGCCCCTGGAGGCTGCCGCCACCCTGCGCAGCGCCATCGAGGAGAACCTGGCCCAACTTCTTGCCCTGAGCGAACGGGACCTCTTGGATCAGCGGTATGGCAAGTTCCGTCGCATGGGGCGCTTTCTCGATGCGAACACCCCAGAAGGGGCAAGGACTGCTTAAGGTTTTCTTCCACGTTGTGATTCCTTGCCCGTTGCCCTGATCACCGGCGCTTCCAGGGGGATCGGCGCCGCCGCCGCGCGCCGTTTCGCGGCTGCAGGTTTCGACCTGCTGCTGCTGGCCCGCACCCACGGCGCCCTTGAGGAGCTGGCAGCCGAGCTGCGATCCGCCCACCCCTGCCGCGTCGAAACGGCGGCCCTGGATCTCAGCGATTCCCTCGCCATCGCCCCCGGCATTGCCGAACTCTGCAGCCGGGGCCTGGTGCCCACGGTGCTGATCAACAACGCCGGGGCGGCCTGGACAGGCCCCCTGGCGGAGATGCCGCTGGAGCGCTGGCAAGGGCTGCTTCAACTGAACGTCACCAGCGTCTTTCAGGTCTGCCAGGCGCTGCTGCCGCTGATGCGGGCCCGGGAGGTTGACGGCCAGCTCCATGGCGGAGGCCTGATCATCAACATCAGCAGCCATGCGGCCCGCAACGCCTTCCCCGAGTGGGGGGCCTACTGCGTCAGCAAGGCTGCCCTGCAATCCCTCAGCCGGTGCCTGGCGGCCGAAGAACGGGTGCACGGGATTCGCCTCAGCACCCTCACCCTGGGTTCGGTGAATACACCCCTCTGGGACAGCGAAACCGTCCACAGTGGCTTCGACCGCCGTGCGATGCTGCCCGTTGATCAGGCGGCAGAGGCCTTGCTGGTACTGGCGCAACAACCCGCAAGCCAGGTTGTGGACGACTTAACCCTGATGCCGGCAGCCGGCGCCTTCTGAACACACCATGACATCAACCCTTCCTTCCAATCTCAGCAGCAATAAAACCAGCCCCGAGTCCCTGACATTGCCCATCAGCATTCGGCTGAGGCAGCGGCTTGAGGAGAGCGGCATCCCCTTCCTCGCCAACGACAACATCTCGGATGTGCTGCGCGACGGTGATCTCGAGCAACTTGAAGTTGAGGTGGCTGGTAAGATTCGCGAGCTGCTGCGCAGCCTGGTCATCGATATTGACAACGACCACAACACCGAGGAAACGGCAGAACGGGTGGCCCGCATGTACCTGCATGAGGTCTTCAAAGGTCGTTATCACAGCCAACCCAAGATCGCCAGTTTCCCCAACGTCAAAAAACTTGACGAAATCTACACGGTTGGTCCGATCTCGATCCGCTCCGCCTGCTCGCACCACCTGGTGCCGATTCTGGGTTCCTGCTGGATCGGCATCAAACCCGGCGATCGGGTGATCGGCCTCTCCAAGTTCTCCCGGGTCGCGGACTGGGTGTTTTCCCGCCCCCACATCCAGGAAGAGGCCGTGATCATTCTGGCCGATGAGATTGAACGCCTATGCGCCCCCCAGGGCTTGGCGATCCTGGTCAAGGCCCAGCACTACTGCATGAAGTGGCGGGGGGTCAAAGAGCCCCAGACCAGCATGGTCAACTCGGTGGTGCGCGGTGATTTCCGCCATGATCCCAGTCTCAAGCAGGAGTTCTTTGAGTTGGTCAAACAGCAGGAATCGCTGCTGATCCCTTGAAACTCGGGCCAGCCTTTGGCAGGCCCATCGCCCTAGGCCTCGGCAACCACGTGGTTGTCCGAGATAGGTCAAAACCCTTCGCTGCATGCACCGCCCCCCATCCGCCAACCCTTCGGGCTGGTGGATGGGGGGCGAAGACTTTCAACCCGACCGCCTTCACGGGGTCGTCTTGGGCTGCACCGGCCCCGCCGGCGCTGAGGATGTGCGCTGGCTGCCGCCCGGCCCAGGCGCTGCCACCACCACCATCACCATGGCGTTGGCATCGGCGGCCTGGAGCCGGTAACTGGGCCCAGCAGCCCCGGTGATCAACAACCAGCGGTTGTCTTTCGGCGTGCGCCGGTACCAGTGAAAGGCACTGGGGGGCAGGGAGGCGAGGGCGTCGGCGGTGATCACGGCGCGCAGCAGATTCCCCTCGCTGGCCTGCCCCTGCAGCTCCAGGCGTTGCAGCCCGGCAATACCCGTTTCGATGGCCCCCTCCAGCTTCTGATCCGCGCTGATCGTGCCCTCGAGAATGCGGATCTGCTGCTGGGGATCGGCCGTGATGCCCGGCACGCACTGCAGGCTGCCCTCGATGATCTGGCAGCCCACCAGATCCTGAGCCCGAGAGGGCGTCAGGCCGGTACCCGGCAGCAGGGGCGAGAGCAAGGCCGCCAAGGAGAGGCCCGGGATCATGGTCCGGCCGCTGGTGGACAGGGCGCGGCGAACGGCGGAGAGGGAAGCCAAAGCGGATCGCCCGGAGGTATGAGCCCTGATCCTGCCTGGCTGGCCGCAGAAGCTCAAGGGTCGGCCGAGCCGTGATCGGCAACGCGTTTCAACGCTGCGCGAGTTGTCGAACATCCAGAAGCCTGCTGAAAGGCCGCCGCGGCCAGCCTGATGCCGGCGTGGGAGTTCGCACCCAAAGGCCTCCATGGCAGTGGTTTCCCTGCCATGGAGGCCCGGTCGGGACAGGACAGTGGATGTTCCGCAGATGCTTAGGCGTTCGCTCAAAAAAACGCTTCGGTAGCCCGGCTGGGGGTGTGGCCAGCTGGGCATCGCATCACCACCCAGCTGGTTCTCCAGTCACCTCGTAAACCCACAGCGCTGGAGGAAGCGAAAGCGCCTGGATCCGGGTCAGTTTCGTTCCGGGGCTGGAGGGCGCCCCATGGCCATCAGCAAATGGCTCACCCGCTCGAGATTTTTCTCCCCGGGGCTGGTCTCCACGCCACTGGAGACATCGAGCCCGTCGGGCCGCAGCTGGCCCAGCAGTTCCCCGACGCTTTCGGGCCGGATGCCGCCGGCCAGCCACCAGGGCACGGGCGAGGCAAACCCGCTAAGCCACTCCAGCGGCAGGCTGTGGCCGGTGCCCCCCAGTTGGTCGGCCACCCAGGCATCCAGCAACAGCGCATCCACGACCTCGCCATAGGCCTGGGCGCGCTGGAGATCCTGGGGAGAGCGAATGCGCAGGGCTTTCCAGATCTCTACCCCCAGTTGACTGCGCAACTGCTGGCACCGGCTAGGGCTCTCCTCGCCGTGCAGCTGCAGCACCCGATGGCCCCGGCCGGCGGCGAGCTGGTCGAGCTCCCGATCGCTGGGATCGGCCACCACCAGCACCCCGCGGCAGCTGGCATCACTGGTGGTGACAGCATCGAACAGCTCCATCCGCCGTTCCGGTTCCAGGTAGCGGGGGGAGGCGGGAACCCCAATCACGCCGATCGCCTGGACGCCAAGGGCGGCCACGGCCGCCGCCTGGGCGGGATGGCGCAGACCGCAGATCTTGAGAGCAGGCTGGAGCAAAGGAACAGGGCCGGAGCTGCCTTTCTAGGATCGCTCCACACGGCTTCAGCGCATCGCTGGGGCCCCGTCGCATCGGTGGCCGTGGGCGAAGGCTGGCAACTGTTGAAAATCCGCGGCATCCCCCTGCGGATCCACCCCACCTGGTTCGTGATCCTGTTCGTGGCCACGGTGGCCTTCGAGCAGCACTACCGCCTCACCCTGATGGGCCAGGTGTCGCCGGGTCTGCTCTGGGTTGTGGCGCTGGTCACCGCGGTCATGTTGTTCGTCTCGGTGCTGCTGCACGAGCTGGGCCACTCCCTGGTCGCCCTGGCCCAGGGGGTGAAGGTGCGCAGCATCACCCTGTTTCTGCTGGGCGGCGTCGCCAGCGTCGAGCGGGAATGTTCCACCGCCATGGGGGCTCTGTTGGTGGCTGTGGCCGGGCCGGCGGTCAGCCTGGTGCTGGCGGTCGCCCTGCTGGCCCTGGGCCATCCGGCCTCGCACCTCTCACCGGTGCTGGGCGAGATGGTCAATCAACTGGGTGCCCTCAACCTGGTGCTGGCCCTGTTCAATCTTCTGCCGGGTCTGCCGCTCGACGGTGGCCTGATCGTCAAGGCGATGGTCTGGCAGATCACCGGCAGCCAACGGCGTGGCCTGGAGGTGGCCAACGCCAGTGGCCGGCTGCTGGCCAGCCTGGCGATCGTGCTGGGCACCCTGATGCTGCTGCGGGGCAGTGGCCTGGCCGGGGCCTGGTTGATTCTGCTGGGCTGGTTTGGCCTTGGCGCGGCCCGCAACCAGCAGCAATTGCTCAAGGTTCAGAAGGCCCTCAAGGATCTGCGGGTCAAGGATGTGGCCCAGCGGCGCTACCGGGTGCTGGAGGCCTCCACCAGCCTGCGCCAACTGAGTCGCCTGCGCCTGGAGGATGGCCCGACCAGCGACAGCGCACCGGGCAACCAGGCCAGCCTGTCAGCAGCCGGGCCGGGGGCTGACCCAACCGGCGGCGATGTGTTGCCGGTAGCCGGCAGCGAGCTGCCCGACTGGATCCTGGTCTGTGATCGCGGTCGCTGGCGGGGTGTGATCGACGATGCACCGCTGCGGGAACTGCCGGTGCAGCGTTGGGACAGCGAACGGGTCGCTGACCATCTGCTACCCCTGAGCAGCCTGGTGTCCATCCCCGAATCGGCACCGCTGTGGCAGGCGGCCCTGGCGTTGGAGAGCAACCAGCGCCTGCTGGTGCTCAGTCCAGCCGGACTGCCCTGTGGCACGGTGGAAAAAACCGAGCTGGGGGAGGCGGTGTTGCGGCGCCTGGGTCTGCGCCTGCCCCCGCCCCTGTTGGCCAGTGCCCGCCGCCAGAGCGGCTACCCGCTTGGACTGGCCCTGGGGCAGATCGCCAGGGCCATGGTCACCACCGGTGAGGTGGTCAGCGCCTCCGGCAAAGGGGCCTGGGGAGCCCCTGAATCCTCTGGGCGCTGAGCAAGCTTTGGTTCCCCTCCACTTCTGGCCTGACGCGACACCTGATTCCGGTTCGGGGCGATATCGGAGGCCAGTTGATTCAGGAAGCCACGGGAGCTGGTCCTTCCAAGCCAGAGCTCGATGAACTCTCCGCCTTCAACCGTCGAGCGCTCTCGCCAAGAAGCCGGAGTTGCCTGAGACAGGGTTGTCCGCCAGATCGCCTCAGGCCGGCGTGAGCCGAAATCGCTCCTCGCTCTCGGTGATCGCCTGCCACTCCTGGGGCGACAGCTCCTGGCTCTGCCAGGGACTGGCCCCCGCCATGGGCAGGTGCAGCTGGGCTGCCTCCATCAACGTCCGCTCCAGGTCCTGCGTGCCGATCGGCAGGGGAGGCAGGGGCGGTGGCGCCGCTGCGAACACCTGCCTCCACAGCGCCGCTGGGGGATCGATCAGGATGCTGCCGTGCTGCAGCAGATGGCCGCGCCGCCAGAGCTGGGCACTGCCGATACGTTTGGCGCCGCAGGGGTGGATCAGGTCGGCGGCGGTGCCGCTCGCAAAACAATTGCCGGACTGACCGGTCGCCGGTTCGCTGCCGAAATCCAGCGGCAGGCCGATGGCCGCAAAACCCTGCCGCAGCCACTCGCAGGCCCATTGGTACGCCTGGCGGCGCTGCGTGGGGGCGCCAGGCCAGATCAGGGCATAGGTGAGATCCCCGCCGTGGAGGACGGCCCGCCCGCCACTGGGACGGCGGACCAGCTGCAGTTGTCCCTCGAGCGCCAGCTGCTGCCAGTGGGGCTCGATCAGCCGTTGATGGCGCCCCAGGGAGAGGGTGGGCCGGGACCAGCGATAGAAACGGAGTAGGGGAGCCGTCGTTGGCCCCTGCTCCAGGGAGTTCTCCAGCAACCAGGCGTCAATCGCCATCTGCCAACTCCCCTCGAGCTCCAGGGTGGGGATCAGGCGCAGCGGCGGTTGCCCAGGCCCCTGGGGCGTGGGCTGCGGCCAGGGGGGCGGTGGGGCAATCAAGGGGCCGGCAGGGCCTGCCAGAAGCCCGCATCCAGCTCGAAACCGAGCACCGCCGCCATCTGGCCGAGGCTGCCCCGGCAGCTCAGCCCCTCCAGGCGGGCGAGATGGTCCAGCAGGAAGAGCCGGTGGGTGATCCACAGCTCCAGGCTCTCGGCGGCGAAGCGAATGCCCTCGCTGCGGCTGAAGCCATGGGGCAGCAACATCGCCACATGGCGGGTGAGCTGGCCACCGCTGCGCTCGAGCAGCAGGGGCAACCACGGATGGAGGGCATCGGCCCGCAGACTCCAGAGCCTGACTTCGGCGATCTCCGAGAGCTCCCGGGGATCCTCCGGCGAACGCGGCCATTCGAACGCCAGGCTGAGACTGTCACTGCGTTCCAGCAAGGCCCCAAGGGGCAGCGTTGCCAGGCCCTCCAGAGGGGTGAGATCCAGCTGGCGAATGGCCGCCGCACTGATCGACAGGCTGCTGGCCGAGGGGATGGAAGGAGTGGCCATCAAGAGCTGTGACAGGGCAGAGCCGCAGGCTGGACCGTAGCCCGTCGAACCCGAAGAATGGGGCTATCGCTTTTCCCCCGATGACCATGATCAACCAGGCTGAAGTGCTGATCGCTCTGGTCGTGGCCGCCCATGCCGGCGTGCTGGCGGTCCGCCTCTGCTTCAGCCTTTACAAGGCCTGAAGCCTGCCCGGCCTCACCCTTGGCAAGCCCTGACGGGCCTGCTACAAGCAGTACAACTGTCGCTTCCCCTCGGTGCCCGCCTCCCCCAGCAGCCAGCCCCGACGCTCCACCGGCCGCCATCGGCAGACCAGCCCAGGCGCCAGCAAGGGTGGCCCTGTCGGCCGGGCTGCTCGCCAGGAGCGGCCTGAGGCCACCACAGGACGGGCACCATCCGAAGCGAAGCCCCGCAACGCCACCATGGCAGTCTTTGCGGCTGACGGAGAGCTGCTCACCCTCTCCAATGAACGCCGTGAGCTGCTTTGCAGTGTTATCGGCTTGAGCGTCAAGTTCGGCCTGGTGGCCGTCGCCGCCGTCAGCCTGTTCCGACTTTCGACGGCCTACCAGCAGCGCATGGATCGCCAGGGGGAGATCTCCGCCGTGCTGGAACTGGAAACGGCCAAGCTGGCCAAGTCCCGTGAGCGCTTTGACGAGCTCTTCACCGTCTCCGGAGAACAGCAGCTCATCCGGGAACAGAGCCAGTGGATCGCCCCTAACCGGCTGCGGGTCGTCTGGCAGCAGAGTCCGGCATTTCCAACTGTTGAAACCGCCAGCGCCCGTCCCAGCAAGCCGCTGACCCGTCCCTAGGGAAGCTCTGATCAAAACGACTTAATCCATAAAACCTAGTCTCATTCTCG